>NZ_JBITXX010000028.1:0-44064 GCF_044544925.1 Streptomyces sp. NPDC053431
CTTTCCTCCGGGCGCTTCCTTCGTTTCCGACTCTATCAGATCTTTCCGATCCGATTTCCTCGGTGCTTTCCGGTCCCTTTTCGACTTTCGTCTTTTCGGGCCCTTCCGGCGGTTCCGACTTTATCAGATTCAATTCCGTCGGCCTAATCGGCGACTTCGTGATTCGGATAAGGAATCGGAGTGGCTCCCTGGTCGTCATTCCGACCGGAGCGAGGAAGAGTCTAACTTGTCCGCCGGGCGCTTGTCCAGCTCCCAGGCAACCGTTTGAATCTACCTCCCCACGCCACCCGTGTCAACGGGTTTTGCGGGCGAAGAGGAGACTAGCAGGTCAGCGGGGTGCTCTGCACATCAGGCCGCGGTGGGGAGCTCGGCCGTCCGGTCGGCCTCCTCGACGTCGCCCGTGTCGCCCGCCCGGGCCGCACGGCCGCCCAGGACATAGACGTACGCGAGGAATGCCAGTTCAGCCGCGATGCCGATGGTGATGCGGGCCCAGGTCGGGAGGCCGGAAGGGGTCACGAAGCCTTCGATCAGGCCGGAGACGAAGAGGACCAGGGCGAGGCCGATGGCCATGCCGATCGCCGAGCGGCCCTGCTGGGCGAGGGCCGCACGGCGGGTCATGGGACCCGGTTCGATGACCGTCCAGCCGAGGCGGAGGCCGGTTCCGGCGGCGACGAAGACGGCGGTCAGTTCCAGGAGGCCGTGCGGCAGGACCAGCCCGAGGAAGACGTCGAGGCGCCCTGCGGACGCCATGAGGCCGATGCCGACGCCGAGGTTCAGCATGTTCGCGAAGAGGACGAGCAGCACCGGGAGCCCGAGGAAGGCGCCGAGGACCAGGCACATGGCGGCGGCCTGGGCGTTGTTCGTCCACACCTGGGCCGCGAAGGAGGCCGCCGGGTGGCTGGAGTAGTAGGTCTCGTACTGGCCGCCGGGGCGGGTCATCTCGCGGAGCTCGGCCGGGGCCCCCATCGCCGACTGCACCTCGGGGTGCGTGCCGATCCACCAGCCGATGAGGGCCGCGAGGAGCGTGGAGAGGACGGCGGTCGGTATCCACCAGTGGCGCGAGCGGTAGACGGCGGCCGGGAAGCCGGCGGTCAGGAAGGCCACCGCGTCGCGCCAGGAGGCACGGCGGGTGCCGGTGACCGTGGCGCGGGCGCGGGCGACGAGCTGGGTCAGCCGGGCCGTGAGCATCGGGTCCGGGGCGCTCGACTGCAGAAGGGAGAGGTGGGTGGCCGTGCGCTGGTAGAGAGCGACGAGTTCGTCGGCCTCGGCGCCGGTGCGGCTCCGACCGCGGCGCAGCAGGTGGTCGAGGCGGTCCCACTCGGATCGGTGGGCGGTGACGAAGACGTCGAGGTCCATGATCGGCTGCTGCTCCAGGCACTGGGTGCGTACGGGTCCGTACTACTGCGGCGCGCTGCGGGTCAGCTTGGCAGACTGACGTTCGGACGGGGATCGGCAGGCCGACGAAGGGTGGGCGCGGTGAGCGGGGTCGTGACGGGGGATGCCGTCTATCTGGGACTGCAGCCGGCCCGGCTGCCGAGCCGGGCGCTCGCCGTGCTGATCGATCTCGTCGTGGTGTGGGCCGCGTATCTCCTGATCAGTCTGGGGATCGCGCTTGCCACGGCGTCGTTGGACGAGGCGGCGGTGATGGCGCTGTCCATCACGTCCTTCCTGCTGGTCCTGGTCGGTGGGCCGATAGCCGTGGAGACGCTGTCGCACGGGCGGTCGCTCGGGAAGATGGCGTGCGGCCTGCGGGTGGTGCGGGAGGACGGCGGGCCGATCCGGTTCCGGCACGCGTTGATGCGCGGGGCGATGGGGGTGGTGGAGATCCTCATGACGTTCGGCGTCGTCGCGTGCCTCGCCTCGCTGGTGTCGGAGCGGGGGCGGCGGATCGGGGACGTGTTCGCGGGGACCCTGGTCGTACGGGAGCGGGTGGCCTCGGCGTCCGTGATGGTGGTGCCGCCTCCGCCGCCGTGGCTCGTGGGGCGCTTCTCCGGTCTCGACCTGTCGGCCGTGCCCGACGCGCTGTGGCTGGAGGTACGGCAGTACCTGACACGGATGGGTCAGCTGGATCCGGCGATCGGGCGGCGGCTCGCGGAGCGCCTGGCCGACGAGCTGGTGACCAGGACCGGGACGCCTCCGCCGCCGGGCGTGCCCGCTGCCGCGTACCTCGCGGGTGTCGTGGCCGAGCGGCAGGCTCGGGATGCCCGGCGGGCGTTCGCCCCGGCGCCGACAGCGGCGGCGTGGGGTGGGACGCCGGCTCCGGCGACGGTTCCGGCACCCGGTCCGGCGGTCCCGGCACCCGGTCCGGCGGTTCCGGCGCCCGGGGCGTCGGCTTCTCCCTCTGCTCCGTTCGCGCCCGCCTCTTCCCCTTCCCTTTCCTCTCCCCCGTCGGCTCCCCTCGCGTCTGCCCCGTCTCCCGCGCCCGTCCATCGAACGGGGCCGGGCTCGGGGTCGGGGCCGGGCTCGGGGTCGGCGGAGGGTGAAGGACCGCGCGCGACCGGGTTCGCTCCTCCGGCCTGAGGGCCGCCCGGGCCCGGGTCAGAAGACGTTCGGCGGGGTGTCGAGCTCTTCGAGTTCGATGCCGGGGGCCGCGAGGACCACGTCGCCGGTGATGTGGACGGTGTGCCGCTCCCCCGTGTCGAGGGCGCTGACCTGGTACTCGTCCACGATCAGGGGGCCGTTGTCAGTGGCGTGCGCTTCACTCTTCACCAGGGCCCAGGACTGGTCGACCGTCAGGGGGGCGAGCACGGGATCCGTGAAGGCGACGAGCCGGACGCGGGTCTCCGGGGAATCGGGGGTGAGGCGCAGGAGTCGGGAGATCGCGACGAGGAACGCCGGGGACGTGCCGGTGAAGGCGTGGGCGCGCACATTGCCTTCGGTGGCGTGGGTTCCGGTGGGGTCGGTACGGACCCAGGTGACGCCGTCGAGGGCGGCGCCGCGGACCTGCCAGTCGGCGGCGTGCAGTTCGAGGCGGATGGGGCGGCCCAGGTCGTCGACGGCCAGGTCGACGGAGCCGCTCGGGTCGCCGGACGGGGTGGTGGTCCGTGCGACGTAGCGCCAGCCGGAGGGGCCGGGCGCGCAGTGGAAGTGCTCTTCGCCGAGGGGGGTGTGATCGTGCGGATCGTAGAGCGAATAGCGGCCGCGGGGCATGGGTCCTCGGGGTGCGTCCTGGGGCGGTAGTCGGGACGGGGCAGGCCCCCGGCACGGGGGT
The DNA here is from genome assembly GCF_044544925.1 of Streptomyces sp. NPDC053431. Taxonomy (NCBI): domain Bacteria; kingdom Bacillati; phylum Actinomycetota; class Actinomycetes; order Kitasatosporales; family Streptomycetaceae; genus Streptomyces; species Streptomyces sp. NPDC053431. The sequence continues at coordinate 3,212 of NZ_JBITXX010000028.1, forward strand.
GCGGGGGCCTGCCTGTTCCGCTCCGGGTTTCCGTGACGGGCGGGTGCCGGTGTGTGCCGTCACCCGCCGGTCGTGGGATCAGTAGCGGTAGTGGTCCGGCTTGAACGGGCCCTCGACCTTGACGCCGATGTACTCGGCCTGCTCCGGGCGGAGGGTCGTCAGCTTGACGCCCAGGGAGTCGAGGTGGAGGCGGGCGACCTTCTCGTCGAGGTGCTTGGGGAGCACGTAGACGTCGGTCGGGTACTCCTCCGGCTTGGTGAAGAGCTCGATCTGGGCCAGGGTCTGGTCGGCGAAGGAGTTCGACATCACGAAGGACGGGTGGCCGGTGGCGTTGCCGAGGTTCAGCAGACGGCCCTCGGACAGGACGATGAGGACCTTGCCGTCCGGGAACGTCCAGGTGTGGACCTGCGGCTTGACCTCGTCCTTGACGATGCCCGGGATCTTCGCCAGGCCGGCCATGTCGATCTCGTTGTCGAAGTGGCCGATGTTGCCGACGATCGCCTGGTGCTTCATCTTGGCCATGTCGGCGGCCATGATGATGTCCTTGTTGCCGGTCGTGGTGATGAAGATGTCGGCCGTCTCGACGACCTCGTCGAGGGTCGTGACCTGGTAGCCGTCCATCGCCGCCTGCAGGGCGCAGATCGGGTCGATCTCCGTCACGATGACGCGGGCGCCCTGGCCGCGCAGGGACTCGGCGCAGCCCTTGCCGACGTCGCCGTAGCCGCAGACGACGGCGGTCTTGCCGCCGATGAGGACGTCGGTGGCGCGGTTGATGCCGTCGATGAGGGAGTGGCGGCAGCCGTACTTGTTGTCGAACTTCGACTTCGTCACGGCGTCGTTCACGTTGATCGCCGGGAACAGCAGCGTGCCGGCCTGCATCATCTCGTAGAGGCGGTGGACACCGGTGGTGGTCTCCTCCGTCACGCCGCGGATCTCGGACGCCAGCTGGGTCCACTTCTGCGGGCTCTCGGCGAGGGTCCGGTTGAGGAGCTGGAGGATGTAGCCGTACTCCTCGCTGTCCGCGGTGGACGGGTCCGGAGCGGAGCCGGCCTTCTCGAACTCGACGCCCTTGTGGACGAGGAGGGTGGCGTCACCACCGTCGTCGAGGATCATGTTCGGGCCACCGGTGGGGGTGTTCGGCCAGGTCAGCGCCTGCTCGGTGCACCACCAGTACTCCTCCAGGGTCTCGCCCTTCCAGGCGAAGACCGGGACGCCCTGCGGGTTCTCCGGGGTGCCGTTCGGGCCCACGGCGATGGCCGCGGCGGCGTGGTCCTGGGTGGAGAAGATGTTGCAGGAGGCCCAGCGGACCTCGGCGCCGAGGGCGACGAGCGTCTCGATGAGGACCGCGGTCTGCACGGTCATGTGCAGCGAGCCGGTGATCCGGGCGCCGGCCAGCGGCTGCGTCTCGGCGTACTCGCGGCGGATCGACATGAGGCCGGGCATCTCGTGCTCGGCGAGGGTGATCTCCTTGCGGCCGAACGCGGCCAGGGACAGGTCGGCGACCTTGAAGTCCTGCTTGGCGACAGTCGTCATGACTGGAGCTGCTCCTCGTGGATCGGTATCGAGGGTCGAGTGGGCACCTGGCACCGCGGCTGTGGGCGACGCGGGCATACGAATGCCCGAGTGCTCCCGCGTTGAATGCGCGGTGCAGTCGTCGGAGGCCCTCTCTCCCTCGGTCGGTCCATGCGCAGACCGCCCGACCGCCATCAGCAGCGACGTCTGGCTGGTCACGAATCTACACCGATCGGCGCAGCGACCCACAGTCCGCCCGGCGCCCCGGCCGACCGGCACGCCTATAGGGTGCGGGCCGAGATCGTGTCGGGAGGGGCTGAAGGATGAGTTCGGTGAGTACGGGTGGACCGGGGCGAAGACTGCGGATCGCGGGGTGGATCCTGCTGCCGCTGGGCGTGCTGATCATGGTCGGTGCCGTGGTGGTGGGTGACCGTTTCTTCGGCGGGCACAGGCTCGGCTCCGACGGCATGGAGCCGACGTACCGCCAGGGGGACACCGTCTTCACGAGGAAGATCGGGGGCGACGAGGTCCGGCGCGGGGACGTGGTCTTCTCCTACCTCCCTGGCCGTTACTCGGACACGGACCTCGCCGTGCAGCGCGTCATCGGCGTCGGCGGCGACCGGGTGAGCAGCCACGGGCGGCAGGTCTACCTGAACGGGAAGCCGCTGGCGGAGGACTACCTCGCGGGCGGCGATCCCGTGGCCGGCAACGGTGGGGACTTCGACGTGAAGGTGCCGGAGGGCCGGCTCTTCGTCATGGGTGACAACCGGGCCGTGTCCCGGGACTCCCGCTTCTTCGTCGAGGACGGGTTCGGCGGGACGATCCCCGCGGACGCCGTCCGTGAGCGGGCGGAGGGGAACGCCCTTCCCCTCCTCATCGCCGTCGGGGGCCTGGGCGGCGGCTTCCTCGTCGCGCTGGCCGGCTTCGGCTGCGGGCTGGCCGGGTGGCTCGTCGGGCGCGCGGCACGGCGGTCCGCGAGGCGGCCCGCGGGCTCGCCGCACGAGGCGTACGTGCCGCGGTGACGTGACGCGCGGGAAGCCGTACGCGAAGGCGCGTGAGGAGCGGTACGCCAGGGCACGCGCCGGTCACCAGGGAACTGGCCGGGGACGCCCGGAACATGCGCTGGTGGCGTGTGAGCCGTGCCTTCGGCGGTGACGTGACGCGCGGGAGTACATGAGGCGGGCGGGAGTACGCGAGGGCGCGTGCGACGTCGCGCGGAGACGGCGAAGGCCCCGGACCTGGGGAGCAGGTGCGGGGCCTTCGGCGTACGGGTGGTCTCAGGCGTTGTTCGCCCGGGCCGCCTTCTCGCTGTAGATGTCGGGCTCCAGGTAGATGACCCGGGCGATCGGGACCGCGTCGCGGATGCGGGCCTCGGCGGCGTCGATGGCGGTGGCGACCTCGGCGGCGGTGTCGTCGTGCCGGACGGCGATCTTGGCGGCGACGAGCAGCTCCTCCGGGCCGAGGTGGAGCGTGCGCATGTGGATGAGGCGGGTGACGGTCTCGCCGTCGACGATCGCCTCCTCGATCTTCTTCACCTGCTCGATGCCGGCGGCCTCGCCGAGCAGCAGCGACTTGGTCTCGGCGGCGAGCACGATCGCGATGACGATGAGCAGGACACCGATGCAGACGGTGCCGATGCCGTCCCAGACGCCGTCGCCGGTCAGCAGGGCCAGGCCGACGCCGCCGAGCGCGAGGACGAGACCGACGAGGGCGCCGAAGTCCTCCAGGAGGACGACCGGCAGCTCGGGGGCCTTCGCCCGGCGCACGAACTCCTTCCAGGACAGGCTGCCGCGCAGCTCGTTCGACTCCTTGATCGCGGTGCGGAAGGAGAAGCCCTCCGCGATGATCGCGAAGACGAGGACGCCGACCGGCCAGTACCAGGCCTCGATCTCGTGCGGGTGCTTGATCTTCTCGTAGCCCTCGTAGACGGCGAACATGCCGCCGACCGAGAAGAGGACGATCGAGACGAGGAAGGCGTAGATGTACCGCTCGCGGCCGTAGCCGAAGGGGTGCTGCGGGGTGGCCTCGCGCTGGGCCCGCTTGCCGCCGAGGAGGAGCAGGCCCTGGTTGCCGGAGTCGGCGAGGGAGTGCACGGCCTCCGCGAGCATCGAGGACGAACCGCTGAAGACGAACGCCACGAACTTGGCTGCGGCAATCGCGAGATTGGCGGCCAGCGCCGCCACGATCGCCTTGGTTCCGCCTGACGCGCTCATGGGTGTGTCTGTTCCCTTCGTCGGTGTCCGGCCCGTGCTCTGCTCCGGCCCTGTCGACGGCAGCTTATTGCCGTTCCTTTGCCGTCGTTCGGCCGGTCATTCTCGCATCAGGCGACGACCGTGGCGCGGAAGACCGTTCCCGTACCGGACAGTTCGGCCTTTTCGCCCGCCGGTACGAACACGGACTCGCCGGGTGCGAGGGTCTCGCCGCCCGTGCCGAGGCGGCCGGCGACGGCGAGCAGGATCTGCGGCGTGGCGGCGGTGACGTCGGTCGGGGCGGCGCCCTCGGGGCGGACGAGACGGGAGAGCCGGAACTCGTCGATCGGGGTGTCGTAGACCTCCTCGCCCGACGGCGAGGCCTCGGGGCGCAGCACGCCCGGCTCCCTCGGCTCGAAGCGGACGACCCGCAGGAGTTCGGGAACGTCGACGTGCTTGGGGGTGAGGCCGCAGCGCAGCACGTTGTCGGAGTTGGCCATGATCTCGACGCCGAGACCGTCGAGGTAGGCGTGCGGGACGCCGGCCCCGAGGAAGAGGGCCTCGCCGGGCTGCAGCGTGACCGGGTTGAGCAGTATGGCGGCGAGCACGCCGGGGTCGGTCGGGTAGTGGTGGGCGATCTGCGCGTACGGGGCGTGGGCACCGCCCAGGCGGGCGGCGGCGTGCGCGGCCTCGGCGACGGTGTGCGCCATCTCCGTGCGGTCGGCGGTGAGCAGCGCGGTCAGGACCTCGCGCAGGGCGTCCTCTTCGGGATGGGCGTGGAGGAGGTCGACGTACGGCTTGAGGGAGTTCACGCCGAGCGCGTCCATCGTGTCGGCGGCCTCGACGGGGTCGCGGAACCCGCACAGGCCGTGGAACGGGGTGACGGCGCAGATCAGTTCGGGCTTGTGGTTGGCGTCCTTGTAGTTGCGCCGCGGATCGTCGAGCGGGATGCCGGCGGCCTCCTCGGCGGCGAACCCGGCGCGCGCCTGGGCGAGATCGGGGTGGACCTGGAGCGAGAGCGGGGCGCCGGCGGCGAGCAGCTTGAGCAGGAAGGGCAGCCGGGGCCCGAACTTGTCCACGGCGGCCGCGCCGAGTTCGCGTACGGGGTCGGCGGCGACGACCTCGTTGAGGGGACCGCGGGCGGTACGGGACGGGGCGCCGGGGTGGGCGCCCATCCACATCTCGGCCTGCGGCTCGCCGGTGGGGGCGACGCCGAGCAGCTCCGGGATGGCCGTCGTGGATCCCCAGGCGTAGGGGCGGACGGTGTTGACGAGGCGGTCCATGGGGGCTTCCAGCTCTTTTCAGTGCGGTGGGTGCGGTGATGGACGTGGGGGCGGCGGTGGGGGCGTCGGGGTCGGGGCTTCGTCCGGGGTCGGCCGGGGGGCGGCGGGGGCGGTCCCGGGGGACCCGGGGCCGTGGGCCGGTCCCTGGGGCATTCCTGGGGGGGCAGTCCCCGGGGCAGGGCCCGGGGTCGGGCCTGGGCCGCCGTTCCGGGGGGCCGGTCCCGGGGGGGGCGGCCCTGGAGTGGCCGCCGGTCCGGGGGGCGGGCCGAGGGCCGGTCCCGGGGTCGGTTCTCGGGAAGCTTGGTCGGGGCGGGGTCGGTCGGGGGGCGGCCCGAGTGCGTGCGGTGGGAGCGTCGGCGGGCCGGGTGGGGGCTGGGGCTGGGGACGGGGACGGGGGCTGTACGGGCGGCGCCCCCTGAGGGGGCGGGTGGTCAGGCGGTCGTCCGGCCGGCGGAGGCCAGTGCGAGGTACACGGCGGCGAAGTCGGTGACGGCGATGAGCTCCGCGAGGTTCTCGAGCGCCGTGCCCTCCTCCGGCTCCAGTTCGCTGATGGCCGTGCCGTGGCCGAGGGCGAGTTCGCGGGCGGACGGGGCGGCGCTCAGGTGGTTGTCCTCGGCGGGGCGGTCGCGGAGGAGGACGACCCGGGCGCGCAGTGCCTGCTGCTCCTCGACCCGGTCGCGGAAGAAGTTGTCGGGGTCGGCGCCGGCCGCGTAGTCCCCGGCGAGCAGCATGCCGTGGGCGGGCAGCGCCTCCGGGAGTTCGGCGGCGAGCGCGGGGAGCCCGGCCAGTTCGGCGAGGACCGCGGCGAAGCGACGGCCGGCCGGGCCGGCCGCCTCGCCCTCGGTCCACACGAGCGGCAGGGAGTCGGCGAGCTCGGCGGCGAGGGTCTTGGCCGGGTTGCTGTACGTGGCGATGGCCGGGCCGCAGCGTTCCGCCGTATGGTCCAGGCGGTCGGCGACCTGCTCCAGCGCCTCCGGCGGGGCCTCGACCAGGCCGACGCGGTCCAGGAGGGCGAGCAGCGGCGTGAACAGCGCCCACAGCGCGCCCGGGCTCGCGGCCAGGGTCTCCTCGTACTCCTCGGCGGTCTCGTGCGGAGCCATCGCCATCGGTACGAGCAGCCCGTGCGCGCTGCTCACCGACTCGAACAGCGGGGAGGCCTTCGGGGCGACGGCGACCACGGTGACACCGCGGCGGTACGCCTGCTGCGCGAGGAGCGCGAGGCCCGGCTCGGAGCCGTCCGTCGTCGGGATGAGCAGCAGGTCCACCGAGCCGGCCCAGCCGGGCAGCGCCCAGCGGAGCGCGCCCGCGGCGGGGGCCACGCCGGTGGGCTGCAGGCGGATCACCGGGGACGACGCCCCCGCGAGGGCGCCGACCAGGTCGGCGACGCCGGCGGCGGCGGTGCCGGGACCCGCGACGAGGACGGCGCGGGGGCGGCCGTCGGGGCTGAGCTCCGCGATGCCGGCCTCGGCGGCGTGCCGGGCGGCGGTCCGTACCCGGGCCCCCGCCTCGGCGGCGCCGCGGAGCAGGCCGCGGTGGTCGGCGAGGGCGAGGGCGTCCGGTGCGTCGAGGAGCGTCTCGTCGAGCATGTGGCGGGCCTCCGGTCGTCGGAGCGGGGCCGGCCGTCGCGGGCGTCGCGGGCCGGCGGGGTCATCCTCCGGGGGCCGCCCCCGGAGGGCCTCCCCCCTGGGTCGGTCGGGCTACTCGGGGCGGCGCGCCTCGTCGACCAGCAGGACCGGGATGCCGTCGCGGACCGGGTAGGCGAGGCCGCAGTCGGCGGAGGTGCAGACGAGCTCCGGGGTGTCGTCCGCCGTCCGGTCGTTCAGCGGGGCGTGACAGGCCGGGCAGGCCAGGATCTCCAGGAGGCCGGCTTCGAGCGGCATGGGCGGTCCCTTCGGGCGGGGCGGACGGTCTCGGGCCAGGTCAGCCTACCGCCGGGGCGCGGGTGGCGCGCCCGGCGTGGGGTGGGGCGGGGGTTACGTTGCGGGGTGGGGGTGGCGGGTGGGGGAACGGGGGGTGGTGGTGGGGTGACGGGGGTGGGGCGGCCGGGTCGGACGGGCCGTGCTTCTGCCCGGGGCCGACGCGGCCGGGCTTCTGTCCCGGGCCTGCGGGCCCGTGCCCGGGCCCGGGCCTCGGCTCTGGACCCGGCCTCGGCTGGGCGGCCCGTCTTGTGCTCTAGGCCCGGTGGAGCAGGTCCGCGGGGTTCACGGTCCCGGGGGTGCGGCGTCCGTGGGGCGTGGCGTACGTAAAGGGAGCCTGGGCCCGGCAAGGGGCTGCGTCCCGTGTGCCCACCCGTCCCGCCCCAGCGGGACGAATGCCCACACGGAGTGCCACTAGGCCCTCGCTGGCGGGCGCGAGCAGGGCGGCGGCCCCCTCCCGAGGCGGCAGAACGCTCAGGTCCCAGGGATGGGGGCGAGCGAGGTAGGCGCTTCGCGCCCCGCAAAGCAGGCACGCGCGGTGGGCGGGTGCGGGCGGCGACCCGCGCCTGCCGCGCCTGCCGTGGCGGCCAGAAGCAAGCGGGCGGCACCGCAGGGGCGGGCAGCGCGGTGGGGGCGTGGGGGTGGAGTCCCGCGCCCCGCAAAGCAGGCACGCGCGGTGGGCGGGTGCGGGCGGCGACCCGCGCCTGCCGCGCCTGCCCGTGGCGGCCAGAAGCAAGCGGGCGGCACCGCAGGGGCGGGCAGCGCGGTGGGGGCGTGCGGGTGGAGTCCCACGCCCCGCAAAGCAGGCACGCGCGGTGGGCGAGGGCGGGCGAAGACCGCGCCCGCACGTGACGCACAGGGCGCGCAGGGCCCGGCGGGGCGGCACCGCGCAGGGGCAGGCGCACGGAGCGGGCGCCTGCGGGAAGGGCCCCGCATGGCGGGCAGGAGGGCAGGCTCTTCGGGCAAGCGCGGCAGGCGGGGCGCTTGCCCGTATCCACCGGTGACGGGCAGCGCGGCGGGTCCGCCGCCGCGAGGCGGGCAGGGGTGGGCACTTCCTGGGGGCAAGCGCGGTAGACCCGGGCAGGGGCCCTTCCCCGCACGTGACGGGCAAGGCGGGCCGCAGCGGCCGCCGTGGGGCGGGCGGGAAAGACCGGCGCCCCCGCGCGGGCCCGGGGTGGGCGGGGCGGGGGCGGGCGGTTGGGTGGTGGGGGTCAGGCGCGGATGAGGGTGAGGACCTCGTCGCGGAGGGTCTGCATGGTGGGTTCGTCGCGGGCTTCGACGTTCAGGCGGAGGAGCGGCTCCGTGTTGGAGGCGCGGAGGTTGAACCACCAGTCGGGAGAGGTGACCGTCAGGCCGTCGAGGGTGTCCAGGGTGACGTTCTCGCGCGACTCGTACGCGGCCCTCACGGCGGCCAGGCGGGCGTTCTGGTCGGCGACCGTGGAGTTGATCTCGCCGGAGGACGCGTAGCGGTCGTAGGAGGCGACCAGGGAGGACAGCGGGCCGTCCTGGCCGCCCAGCGCCGCGAGGACGTGGAGCGCGGCGAGCATGCCGGTGTCCGCGTTCCAGAAATCCTTGAAGTAGTAGTGCGCGGAGTGCTCGCCGCCGAAGATCGCGCCGGTCCGCGCCATCTCCTCCTTGATGAAGGAGTGGCCCACGCGGGTGCGCACGGGCGTGCCGCCGTTCTCGCGGACGACCTCGGGGACGGTCCAGGAGGTGATCAGGTTGTGGATGATCGTGCCGCTGCCGCCGTGCTTCGCCAGCTCGCGGGCCGCGACGAGCGCGGTGATCGCGGACGGGGAGACCGGGTCGCCGTTCTCGTCGACGACGAAGCAGCGGTCGGCGTCGCCGTCGAAGGCGAGGCCCAGGTCGGCGCCCTCGGCGCGGACGCGCGCCTGGAGGTCGACGATGTTCTTCGGGTCGAGCGGGTTCGCCTCGTGGTTCGGGAAGGTGCCGTCCAGTTCGAAGTACATGGGCACGACGTCCAGCGGCAGTCCCTCGAACACCGTCGGGACGGTGTGGCCGCCCATGCCGTTGCCCGCGTCCACGACGACCTTCAGCGGGCGGATCGCCGTCAGGTCCACGAGCGAGAGGAGGTGGGCCGCGTAGTCCTTCAGCGTGTCGCGCTCCGTCACCCGGCCCTGCGTCGCCGCCGCCTCCGGTGCGCCCTCCTCCGTCCAGCGCTCGACGAGCTCGCGGATCTGCGACAGGCCGGTGTCCTGGCCGACCGGGGCGGCACCCGCGCGGCACATCTTGATGCCGTTGTACTGGGCCGGGTTGTGCGAGGCGGTGAACATCGCGCCGGGCAGGCCCAGCGCCCCGGAGGCGTAGTACAGCTGGTCGGTCGAGCAGAGACCGATCAGCGTCACGTCGGCCCCGAGGCGGGCGGCGCCCCGGGCGAAGGCGGCGGCGAGGCCCGGCGAGGAGGGGCGCATGTCGTGGCCGATGACGATCGCGTCGGCGTCCACGACCCGCACGAAGGCCGCGCCGAACAGCTCGGCGAGCGCCTCGTCCCACTGATCCGGCACCACCCCGCGGACGTCGTACGCCTTCACGATCTGCGACAGATCAGCAGTCACGGATCAATCCTCCTGAGGTCCCTGAAGTCTCGGCTGCGGGTACGCGCGGCTACGGCGCGCGTACGGAACGCCCAAACTACCCGGGATGGGACCTTGATCAGTTTTCGGGGGAGCGGAGCACCCTGAGGTGTCCCCGGCGCCCGACCTCCATCGGGTCGCCGCCGCGTCCGCCGCCCTTGCCGCCGGCCTCGGCCGCGCGCTCCTGGGGGCGGGCCGCCTCCCGTACCGCGTTGGCGAGGGCTTCGAGGTCGTCGCCGCTGGGCCGGGCGGGGGCGCTTCCGTCGGAGAGCCGCACGACCTCCCAGCCGCGCGGGGCGGTCAGGCGCTCGCTGTGCTCGGCGCACAGGTCGTAGCAGTGGGGCTCGGCGTAGGTGGCGAGCGGGCCGAGGACCGCAGTCGAGTCGGCATAGACGTACGTCAGTGTCGCGACGGCAGGGCGGCCGCACGCGGTGCGCGAACAGCGACGTACAGGGCTCACGACGTTGGACGGTACCGCACTCTTGAGCGGGCCGCGACGACTCTCCCCCAGGTCACTCCACCGTGTCGCGGTGTGACGTCCGCCACGGACCGGGTCCGGTCGCCCGTTCTGACCTGCGGGAGCCGTGCGGCACGGGCGCGGGGGCGGTATGCGATCCGGACAGCGGTGGGGAGAAATCCGGTCAACGACCGCCAGATGGCCGATCCCGGAGGTCTCGGAAATCGAGCTCTTGCCTGGCCGGAACGGTCGACTTCCGACAGGCGGGTCTGCCGCGCACCGGTTCCGGCGGCATCCCGGACCGGTCCCGGACCACCGGAGAGAGTTACGCTGCGTCAGTGACCGACACCACCGAGAGCATGGAGAGTCCCGCACCGCGGGTACGGCGGCGTGACCGGCACGGCCGGGGCATGCGGGGGCCGGTCGCCCCACCGCAGGTACCGCTGTCCACGAGCCGGGCGGACACCTTCCGCGATCTCGTCCTGGACTCGGTGGAGCGCCTGGAACGGCGCTGGCCGCAGCTGGCGGACGTGGAGTTCATGGTGATGGAGGTCCCGCCGTCGGTGGCGGGCGAGCCGGTGGTGCCGCTGGGCGGCTCCACCCCGGCGGAGAAGAACGAGCCCGCCCGGGTCGTCGTCTACCGCCGGCCGGTCGAGATCCGGTCGAAGAGCCGCGACGAGCGGGCGCTGCTGGTCCACGAGGTCGTCGTCGAGCAGGTCGCCGACCTCCTCGGCCTCTCCCCCGAGTCCGTCGACCCGCGATACGGGCAGGACTGACCGACTCGGGATACGGGCCGGACTGACCGACTCCCTCCTACGCCGGCATGCCAGGCCCTGCCGGCGTACCCGCCCATCGGTGTATCGGCGTACCCGCGCTTAGCCATGCCAGCGCGTCGGCGTACCCGCACCTCGGCGCACAGGCGTACCGGCGCGTCGGCGCGTCGGCGTACCCGCACATCGGCGCATAGGCATCGGCCCGTCCGCGTACCCGCGCACCGACGTCGGCCCGTCGGCGTACCCGCACATCGGCAGACCGGCGTCGGCCCATCGACGTACCCGCGTACCGGCGCCCCGGCATCGGCCCACGGGCGCACCCCCGTACCGGCCCCTCGGCGTACCCCCGTACCGGCGCCCCCGTACCCGCGCCCCCACACCGGCGCGCCGCCAACCACCCGTACGGGCGCACCCGCCCCCCGTACGGGAAGGTACCGAGCCGCCCGGTCGGGCTTCGTGTGACGTCGGAGCCGCCCGGCCGGGCTTGTGTGACGGCGGGCCGGCGTCAGTCGTCCAGGACCGAGAGGTCCTGGCGGGCCTTCGGGACCTCGACGGTGCCCCGGTCGTCCGCCACGGTCTGGATCGTGAACATCGGGATCCCGTCCTGCGGCAGCTCCAGCATCCGTGCGACGTGCACGGGGCCGCCCGACAGGTGCTCGACGGTCAGCGCGTAGGAGCCCTTCAGGCCGCCGGGGACCGGGGCCGGGAGGGAGAGCGTCGTGCCCGCCTTCACGGTGACCGTCTTGGTGACCTGGGTGCCGCCCTGTGAGCCCGCCGAGGCCGTGACGCGCACCTCCGCGGTGGCGCCGGGCGCCGTCAGGGTGAGCGTGGAGCCCTTCGCGCGGTTGTCGGCGACGGTGCCGCGGGTCTCGACGGCGGCGGTCGCCGGGATGAACGCGACCTCCTGCTGCTCGCCCTTGCCGCGGACCACGCGCAGCCCGGCCACCACCGGCGTGGCCTTCTTCGGGTCGACCGGGGTGAGGAGCAGCGAGCCGGGCTCGCCGCGGGTGAGGTCGGGCAGGTCGACGGCGGCGGTCATGCCGGACTTCACGTGCAGGGCGCCGGCGCTGGCCGGGACGATCGTGCCGGTCGGCGTGACCAGCTGGATCTTGAGGTCGGCGTCGTCGTCGCCGGGCGCGTAGGCCACGAGCCGCACGGAGGTGGCGTCGGCGGGGATGCCGGGCAGGACGGCGGTGCCGGCCGGATCGGCGGAGGCCGGCAGCCAGTCGCTGCCCAGCTTCTCGTCGGCCGAGCCGACGACGGCGCCGACGCGGCCGCTGCGGGTGGTGACGTGGACGGTGACGTCCTGCTGGGCGGGGTCGGTGGTGAGGGTGGGGAGCAGGACCCGCGCGCTGGAGTGGGCGGGGACCGGGATGCCCTCGGTGATCTGGGTCTTGAGCGCGCCCTCCGGGCCGTACAGCTCGATGTCGGCGACGGCGGCGGTGTCGTCCGGGTTGGTGAGGTGGACGTAGTCCTGGCGCTGCTTGGCGGTGGACGCGGCCGGGAACCAGAAGTCGGTGTCCGGGGCGGAGCAGCTGAGGCCGAGCAGGCCGCGCGCCCCGCCGGCGGGGACGACGGTGGTCTGCTGGACCGTCCAGCCGGGGGCGAGCGCGCCGTTGGCCGAGCCGGCCAGGGCGGGCGCGGTGGGGCCGTTCGCCTCGGCGGTGACGGGGGTGCCGGCCTGGGTGACGGTCGCGGGGGCCTTGGGCGGCTTGGCGTTCTTGGGCGGCGTCTCACCGGGGGCGACGGCCGCCGCGGCGGGCGTCAGCTGGGCCTTCGCGTCGCCGCGGGACTCGCCGCCGGCCTTGGCGGTGCCCTGCGCGGGCGTCCCCTTCGGGGTGTACGAGGTGTACGCGGTCTCGGCGAGCTCCGAGGTGCTGGGCGCCGGGCACAGCAGGCTGGAGCGCTCGACCGGGAGCGGCACGGCGGCGCCGGTGGTCCGGGGCGTGGTGCCGTCGGGGGCGGTCAGGGCGGCGACGCCGGTGACGGCGGCGAGGGTGGTGGCGACCGCGATCAGGGAGAGGGTGGTGCGCTTCACTGGTTGCTGCTCCCGTCGGGACGCTGCTGCTGCTCGTAGCCGTACGGGTCGTAGGTCTGCTGCCCGTACCCGTCGTCGTAGCCGTTGCCTTCGTGGCCGTGGGCGGAGTAGCCGGTGACGCCCTGGCCGTTCGCGTCGTAGCCCGCGGCTTCCTGTCCGTTCGTGTCGTAGCGGGCGACTTCCTGGCCGTTCACGTCGTAGCCGGCGACTTCCTGGCCGTTCGCGTCGTAGCCGTTCGGCTCGTAGCCGTTCTGGCCGCCGTACGGGTCGTACTGCTGCTGCGCGTACTGCTGGGGGTCGTACGCGTACTGCTCCTGGTAGTAGCCCTGCTGTTGTCCGGCGTACTGGCCGTCCCACTCCGGCTGCTGCTCGTAGGCCGGCTGCTCCGGTACGGGTACGGGAGCGGGCTCGGCGGGCTGCCGCGGCTCGGGCGCCGCGGCGGCCTGCTCGGCCGCGGCCTCCGCCTCGGCGGCGGCGCGGAGCCGGCGGGCGCGGCGGCCGTCGCCCTCCATGGCCTGGGCGGGGATGGCGACCTCCTCGTCGGGCAGGTCGTCGTCGATGTCGCGGCGGCGGCCGGGCAGGGCGAGGACGAGCAGGACGACGCCGAGGAAGACCTGCGTCCAGATCCACACGGTGTGGGTGAACGGCTCCTCGAAGGTGAGGTCGAGGCGGCCGGCTTCGGCGGGCAGGGTGAAGCCCTGGGCCCAGCCGTCGACGGTGGTCGGTTCGAGCTTCCGGCCGTCGAGGGTGGCGGTCCAGCCGGCGTCGGCGCGGTCGGCGACGCGCAGCACGCGGCCGGCGGGTCCGGCCGGGATGTCGGCGTGGGCCTCGACGGGGCCGGCGGCGACGGTGACGGGCTTGCCGTCGGCGGCCGCGGTGTTCTTGCCGGCGCCCGGCACGATCGTGACGCGGGCGACCTCGCGGTCGACCCGCCACAGGGCGCTGCCGTCGAGCTGGCTGAGCCGGGAGAGGCCCGGGGTGGCGTCGAGGACGCGGCTCATCGAGCGCGGCGCGCCGTCCCGGACGAGGACGTAGCGGATCGCGAAGCCGCTGAGCTCCTGGGTCTGGTCGGCGCCGGAGCCGGCCACGAGGTGGGCGACGACCTGGTCGAGGCGGGGGTCGCTGCCGCCGGTGACGGCGAGTTCGGCGTCACCGAGGCGGCCGCCGGAGCCGCGGACCAGGGTGTAGGAGACCTCGCCGGGCGAGCTGCCGCCCAGGACGAGGGTGCGGGCCTGGTCGCGGGTGCCGCTCTCCTCGGCGACGAAGGCGGGGACCTGGACCGGGTCGCGACGGGTGACCGGGCCGTCGGCGCCGGCGATCATCCAGCTCGCGGCGGCGACGACGGGGCCGAGGGCGCAGGCGAGCGCGACGAGCGCGGCGACGGGCTGGCGCCAGCCGAAGCCGTGGGCGGCGACGCGGGTGCGGCCGCCCTCGGCGCCGATCATGCCGGCGGCGAGCAGGGCGGCGCCGTAGACGAGGGTGGCGGGGCCGGCCCAGCCGGTGCCGCCGGCGCCGTTGGTGAGGACCGCGAAGAGGAGTCCGGCGAGGGCGGCGGCCCAGGCGGCGCGGACGGCGAGGACGCGCTCCTCGCGCAGCAGGCCGGCGAGTCCGGCGAGGACGAGGCCGATCAGGACGAGCCCGCCGGCGGCGCCGGGGCCGCCGGGGCTGGTGCCGAGCAGGTCGAGCGCGGAGGCCGTGCCCGTGCGGATGTCGAGGCCGGCCTCGCGCAGCAGCGCGGAGGGGCTGGTCAGCAGGGACAGCGACCAGGGCGCCAGGACGAGCAGCGGGGTGCCGACGGCGGCGACGAAGCGCAGCCCGTACGCGGTGATGTCGTCCCGGCGCAGCGCGAGGACGCCGATGCCGAGGACCACGGCGAGCGGCCAGACGACCGGGGTGAACGCCGTCGCGAAGGTGAGCAGGAAGGTGTACGCCCAGGTGGCGCGCCAGCTGCCGCGTTCGCCGGCGGGCCGGTCGAGGCCGTGGGCGGCGACGGCCGCGCGGGCGAGGAGCGGCAGCAGGATCGCGAGGACGGCGGTGCCGAGCCGGCCGGTGGCGAGGGCGCCGGTGGCGGCGGGCAGGAAGGCGTAGGCGATGGCGGCCCAGGCGCGCAGGAGCCGGGACTCGACGATGCCGCGGGAGGCGAGGTACGCCGTGAAGCCGGCCAGCGGGACCGAGCAGACGAGCAGCAGGGTCAGCGCGAAGGAGGTCGAGCCGAGGAAGAGCGCGGAGAGCGCGGCCAGGACGGCGAGGTAGGGCGGGGCGGTCTGGGTGCCGCCGCTGCCGATGGCGTGCCAGCCGTCGGCGTACCGCGACCAGAGCTCGGAGACGGTGTCGGGGGCGGGCAGCAGGGCGCCGCCGGCGAGGGAGCCGCCGCCGAAGAGGTTGCGGCAGGCGACGACGGAGACGACGAGCAGGAGCGCGAAGAGGACGGGCCCGGGCTTGCGGGCGATCTTCTTCAGGCGCGCGAACTGCTCGATCTCCAGGTAGTCGGCGTCGTCGCCGCCGGGGCCGGACTCGACGGCGCCGTGCCGGGAGCCGGCGTCGGCGTCGGAGCCGCCGAAGTGGGAGGCGAACTGTTCGGCGGTGGCGCGGATCGTGGCGCCGGGCGCCGGGAAGAGCGGGCGGAGTTCGCTCGCGGGGACGGCCGGGTTCCGCCGCCGCCTGCGGGCGGCGAGGATCTTCTCGGGCCGCAGCAGGGTGGCGAGCAGACCCATGATCTCGTCGACGGCCTGGCCGGGCGCCTTGCCGACGAGATAGCCGAGGGTGCGCAGGACGGTGCCGACGACGAGCCGGAGGAAGACGTAGGGCAGCGCGCGGCCGCGGGTGTTGGCGAGCAGCGTGTAGACGGCGCCGGCCTTGTCGACGCGGTGCGGGTTGGCGGCGGAGCGGCCGGCGCAGTCGACGGTGCGGCGCTCGCGGGCGGAGGCCTCGGCGTGGCGCAGCACGGCGTCGGGGGCGACGAGGACGCGATGGCCGGCGGCGTGGGCGCGCCAGCACAGGTCGACGTCGTCGCGCATGAGGGGCAGCCTGCGGTCGAAGCCGCCGAGCTCCTCGAAGACGTCGCGGCGGACGAGCATGCCGGCGCTGGAGACGGAGAGCACGGAGCGGATCTGGTCGTGCTGGCCCTGGTCCTGCTCTCGGCGGTCGAGCCCGGTCCAGCGGCGGCCGCTGCGGGCGATGGAGACACCGGCTTCGAGGAGCTGCTTCCGGTCGTACCAGCCGCGCAGCTTGGGGCCGACGACGGCGGCGTACGCGTCGGAGTCGGCGACGCGCAGGAGTTCGGCGAGCGCGCCGGGCTCGGGGGCGCAGTCGTCGTGGAGCAGCCAGAGCCACTGGACGGGCTCGCCGTGCGGGAGTTCGGGCAGGTCGTAGTTCTCGTCCTGCCAGGTGCGGGTGACCGGGTCCCAGCCGCTGGGCCGCTTCAGGTACGGCAGTTCCTCGGGTCCGAGGACCGGCGCGGTGCGCGCGGCCTCCTCGACGGCGGCGCCGAATCCGGTGCGGCGGGCGAGGTGGAGGACGCGGTCGGGCCCGATCGCGTCGGCGAGCAGCCGCGCGGAGTCGTCCGCGCTGCCGGTGTCGGCGGCGACCACGTTCTGCACGGGGCGCTCCTGGGCGAGCAGCCCGGCGAGCGCGTCCGGCAGCCAGCGGGCGCCGTCGTGGGCGACGAGCACGGCGGTGACGACGTGTCGCGGAAACTCAGGAGTTGAGGACATCGAGCTACGGGCCCTCCGGCCGGGGGGTCGCCCCGCGAGGGGCGTGGGTGCGTCTCGGACGGAGGCCCACACTAACGTCAGACAAGAGGGGGCGGTGCGCAGTGCCTCGATGAGGGGCGGTGGCCGGGCGACGGGCGGGAACGCAGACGGTCCGCCGCCTGTGGATGGAGCACAGGGTGCGGACCGTTCGTCGTATGCGGGTGTGCGCGGTTCGGCGCGGGGTCGAGCGGGTGGGTCCGGCGGGTGGCCGGATTCTTTCGTCCGTCAGACGGCGGCCTTCTTGAGGCGGCGGCGCTCACGCTCGGACAGTCCGCCCCAGATTCCGAAGCGCTCGTCGTTCTGCAGCGCGTATTCGAGGCACTCGGAGCGGACCTCGCAGGCGAGGCAGACCTTTTTCGCCTCGCGGGTCGAGCCGCCCTTCTCGGGGAAGAAGGACTCGGGGTCGGTCTGGGCGCACAGTGCGCGCTCCTGCCAGCCGAGTTCCTCGCCCGCGTCCTCGACCAGCAGTTCCTGGAACAACTCGGTCATGTGCGCCCCTCGTCCGTCTTTTTTGCGTCCCCGTGGTCTGCCGTTGCCGATTCCGGATCGTCCCGGCCGAACGACACGAGTGAAATTACAAGTTCGTGCTCTGTGCGAGTCAAGCCGAGATCTGCTATTGGGCCTCGTATTCACTCTGCGGAACCAAGCGTATGCGGAAAGTGTTCAAATCACCAAAAAACGTGACACATGCCATCGGCCTGAGCGCTCCGGCACGTCCCACCAAGAAGGACGTCCGAAACATCGATCTTGTTGCGATCCAGCCACGGAAGCGATCCGGATCACAGTCTGATCACAGGGCCTCCGCCACGTTTACGACGGCGACTGCTGCGCCATGTGTCCTGGCCGACCCCTGCACAAACCTTTCTCCGCGCGCCGCAACCGGATGAGGTGAAACATTGCCCCCAAATCGGGCATTGAGTTGACAGTCGGGTGTCTCTCCCGCCACTTTGGTGGCATGCCAGCGACCGCAGCGCCCTCCGCGACCCACGCCCGTGGGCTCCGCCGCGCTGCCGAGAACCGCTGTCGCTGTTGCTGTCCCAGCTGTTGACGCGCGCCTTCCTCCCAGCGCTCCGGCACCCCCCGCGCGGCCGTCCCGCCGCCGCACCCCCTCGTTCCACCGCTTGCTCTGCGACCCCCAGCACTTCTGCCGAGGAACCACCGCACCCATGAACATGGACAGCGACCTTCAGATCGCCGGCGACATCCTTGAGGTCCCGCACCTCCTGCAGCCCGCCCGCGAGCACCCGACCACCGTGGCCGAGTTCGTCGGCCTCGCCCGCGAGATCGCGGCCGACCGCGCCCAGTGGGCCCCGTACGTCGAGTACGACGCCACCACCCGCTGGTACCACCGGCTGCGCACCGGCCCCGGCTACGAGGTCTGGCTGCTCTCCTGGCTGCCCGGACAGGGCAGCGGCCTCCACGACCACGGCCCCTCCTCCGGCGTGCTGACGCTGCTGGAAGGCGAACTGACGGAGCGTACGGAGCGCGGAGCGGGGAAGCTGCGAGCCGGTGGGCAGCGGGTCTTCGCGCCCGGGTACGCGCACGAGGTCGTCAACGACTCCCTCGAACCGGCCGTCAGCCTGCACGTCTACCACCCCGGCCTCACCGAGATGCCGATGCACGAGTCGCTGCGTGCCCAGTGCACCCCCGCTCCGCCGGCCCCTTCCGCCCCGGCGGCCCCGGGAGCCGTACCCGCCTGACAGACTGCTGTGCATGCGCATTGTGGTTCTGGCCGGTGGCATCGGTGGTGCCCGCTTCCTTCGCGGCCTCAAGCAGGCCGCGCCCGACGCGGAGATCACGGTCATCGGCAACACCGGTGACGACATCCATCTCTTCGGCCTCAAGGTCTGCCCCGACCTCGACACCGTGATGTACACCCTCGGCGGTGGCATCAACGAGGAGCAGGGCTGGGGCCGTGAGGACGAGTCCTTCACGGTCAAGGAGGAGCTCGCGGCGTACGGGGTCGGGCCCGAGTGGTTCGGCCTCGGCGACCGCGACTTCGCCACCCATATCGTCCGCACCCAGATGCTGGGGGCCGGCTATCCGCTGAGCGCGGTCACCGAGGCGCTGTGCGCCCGCTGGCAGCCCGGCGTGCGGCTGCTGCCGATGTCCGACGACCGCGTCGAGACGCACGTGGCCATCGAGGTGGACGGCGAGCAGCGGGCCGTGCACTTCCAGGAGTACTGGGTGAAGCTGCGCGCCTCCGTGGACGCCAAGGCCGTCGTGCCGGTCGGCGCCGAGCAGGCGAAGCCCGCGCCCGGCGTCCTGGAGGCCCTCGCCGAAGCGGACGTCATCCTCTTCCCGCCGTCCAACCCCGTCGTGTCCGTCGGCACCATCCTGGCCGTCCCCGGCGTCCGCGAGGCGGTCGCCACCGCGTCGGCGCCGGTGGTCGGCCTCTCCCCCATCGTCGGCGACGCGCCCGTGCGGGGCATGGCCGACAAGGTGCTCGCGGCGGTGGGCGTGGAGTCCACGGCGGCGGCCGTGGCCCGGCACTACGGCGCCGGGCTGCTCGACGGCTGGCTCGTCGACACCGTCGACGCGGACGCCGTCCCGGACGTCGAGGCGGCGGGCATCCGCTGCCGCGCGGTGCCGCTGATGATGACCGACCTGGACGCCACGGCACAGATGGCCCGCGAGGCACTGGCCCTCGCCGCGGAGGTCGCGGGATGACGGCCGAGCCGGGCGTCGGCGGGCCGGGTGGCGGCTTGCGGGGTGGTGCCGTGCCGGTCGACGCGGCGCGGAGTGACGGCGAGCCGGGCGTCGACGCGCCCGGTGACGTCGTACCGGGCGTCACCGAGCGGGGCTTCGCCGCAGCGGGCGGGGACGGGCGGGGTGGCGGCGCGGTGCGGTTCGAGGTCTGGGCGGTCGGCGGGATGCCCGAGGTCGGCCCCGGCGACGACCTCGCCGGGCTGATCGCCTCGGCGGCGCCCGACCTCGCCGACGGGGACGTGCTGCTCGTCACCTCGAAGATCGTCAGCAAGGCGGAGGGGCGGGTGATCGCCGCCGACGACCGCGAGCAGGCGATCGACGCCGAGACGGTACGGGTCGTGGCGCGGCGCGGGGCGCTGCGGATCGTGGAGAACCGGCAGGGCCTCGTCATGGCCGCCGCCGGGGTCGACGCCTCCAACACCCCCGCCGGGACCGTGCTGCTGCTGCCCGAGGACCCGGACGCCTCGGCCCGCCGGATCCGCGAGGGCCTGCGCGCGGCGCTCGGCGTCGAGGTCGGCGTCGTCCTCACCGACACCTTCGGGCGGCCCTGGCGCAACGGCCTCACCGACGTGGCCATCGGCGCGGCCGGGGTGCGGGTCCTGGACGACCTGCGGGGCGGCACCGACTCCCACGGCAACGAGCTGAACGTGACCGTCGTCGCCCACGCCGACGAACTCGCCGCCGCCGGCGACCTGGTGAAGGGCAAGGCGGCCGGCCGGCCCGTCGCCGTCGTCCGCGGCCTCGGGCATCTCGTGGGCGGCGACACGGAGCCCGGCGCCCGGGCGCTGGTGCGCGACCCGGCCGACGACATGTTCCGCCTGGGCACCTCGGAGGCCGTACGGGAGGCGGTGACGCTGCGCCGTACCGTACGGGAGTTCACCGACGACCCGGTCGACCCGGGCGCGGTGCGGCGGGCCGTCGCCGCGGCCGTCACGGCGCCCGCCCCGCACCACACGACGCCGTGGCGCTTCGTGCTCCTGGAGTCGGCGGACGCGCGGCTGAAGCTGCTGGACGCGATGCGGGACGCCTGGATCGCGGACCTGCGCACGGACGGCAGGTCCGAGGAGTCGATCGCCAGGCGGATCCGCCGCGGCGACGTGCTGCGCAACGCGCCGTACCTGATCGTGCCCTGCCTGGTCATGGACGGCTCCCACCACTACGGCGACCCGCGCCGGGACGCCGCCGAACGCGAGATGTTCGTGGTCGCGGCGGGCGCCGGGGTGCAGAACCTGCTGGTCGCGCTGGCCGGGGAGCGGCTGGGCTCGGCGTGGGTGTCGTCGACGATGTTCTGCCGTGACGTCGTACGGGAGGTCCTCGGGCTGCCCGTCGACTGGGACCCGATGGGCGCGGTGGCGGTCGGCCGGCCGGCGGGGGCGCCGAAGGAGCGGGCGGCGCGGGAGGCCGAACGGTTCATCGAGGTGCGCTGACCGCGGCCGGGGGCGGGGGCGGGGGCTGGGGCCGCCGTGGGCCTGCGGGCCCGGGAGCTGCTGCCCGCCGCGGGCCTGCGAGCTTGGGGACCCCGGGCCGCCGCGGAACGGCGGGTCCAGGGAGACCGCCGCAGAACGGCCGGTCCGGGGAGCGGGGACCGCCGCGGAACCGCGGGTCCGGGGAACCACGGCCCGCCGCCGAACCGAAGGCCCGGGAGCTGCGGGCCCGGGAGGCGTGGGTCTTACAGGCCCGTGATGTCGTTGGGTGCCAGCCGGGGCGCGCGGCGCGGTGGGACCCGGCCGCTGAGCAGGATCAGGCGGGCGGCACGGTGCCGCTGGCCCTCGTAGGGGGCGAGCAGCTCCAGCATGGCCGCGTCGTCCGCCGTGCGGTCGCCCGCGAGGGCCCAGCCGACGATCCCGGGGAGGTGGAGGTCGCCGGTGGTGACCTCGTCCGGGGCGCCGTTGCTGCGCTGAATCGTCTCCGCGGAGGTCCACGGGCCGATGCCGGGGATCAGCTCCAGGCGCTTGCGGGCCTCGGCGGGGGGCATCCGGGCGGCCTCCTCCATGCGGTGCGCGACGCGCGCGGCGCGCACGATGGTGGCGGAGCGCTTGCCGTCGACGTTCGCGCGGTGCCACTCCCAGGACGGGATCATCGCCCAGGTGCGGGCGTCGGGCATCACGTACATGCCCTCGGGGGCCGGGCCGGGGGCGGGCTCGCCGTACTTGCGTACGAGCACCCGCCAGGCGCCGTACGCCTCGTGCGTCGTGACCTTCTGCTCCAGGATCGACGGGATCAGCGACTCCATCACCAGGCCGGTGCGGGTCAGGCGCAGGCCGCGGCGGGCGCGGTGGGTGACGGCGAGCAGCTTGTGGCGGGGGACGAAGGCGGTGGGATCGTCCTCGGCGCCCAGCAGCGCGGGCAGCCCGTCGAGCAGCCAGCGCCCGCCCGGCCCCCACGCCTCCGCGCGGACCGCTCCGCCGCGGATCCGCACCCGGAGCGTGCCGGCGCCGGCCGGCGTCCGACTGGCCCGCCAGACGGAACCGTCGGGGGTGACACGGAAGGTGGGGTCGGCGGGGCCGCGGCGGAGGGGGCCGAGGGTGAGGCCGAGGTCGAGGTCGGTGAGGGCGGCGAGGTCGGGGGCGGGCTGGGGGGCGCTGTCTGGGGCGGCTTCGCGGCCCATGGCAGCGTCGACGCGGTCGGCGTCGGGGGCGGGGCGGTCGGCGGCCGGGGCGGCGTCCCGGCCAGGGTCGATCCCGAGGTCGAGGTCAAGGTCGAGGTCGTGCCCCGGGATCGCGTCCGGGTCCTGCGCCGGCTCTCCGAGCGGGGGGCGGGACTCGGTCCGGGGCTGGGGTACGGGGACCTCGCCGCCGCGCATCGTGGTGCGGGTGGTGGGGGGTCGGGGGGCGAAGCGGCCGGCCATGACACGAGCCTAACGGCGACCGGCCGCGCCACCGATCCCACAGCGCCCGCCGGCGCGCGACCGGCGCCCGCTGCATGTGCGAGGCCCACACAGGGGCCGTGGGGCGCCCACGACCCCTGTGTGGGCCTCCGCCTCTCAGCGTGGCCCGCCCCCTGCACCTACGCCCACCCCGACGGCGCCGCGCCCTGTGGCGGACGTCACAGCGCAGGGAGCCTGGGCGCGGCAAGGCGCGATGTTCCGTTGTGCCCACCCGTTCCGCCCTGGGGTCCCCCCCGGACGAAGTCTGGGGGAGGAACGACTGCCCACAACGGGGACGGCGGGCGCCGGGCGCGGCCCGCTGCGGGGCGGGTGTAGGGCGCGAGGGCGGTTGGGGGGCGGGGACGGGCGGGGGTTACTGGTCGGAGGAGAAGCGGATGGTGGAGGGGGGGAGGGTGGCGTCGCACCAGATGCGGACGCCCTCGCGGAGTTCGTTGTCCGGGCCGACGTCCGCCCCGTCCCCGATGACCGCCCCGGTGAGCACACTGCGCGCGCCGACGCGCGCGCCGGCGCCGACGAGGGAGTCGGTGACGACGGCTCCGGGTTCCACGACGGCGTTCGCGAGAACCGTGGAGCCGTTGATCCGCGCGCCGGAGCCGACGACCGCGCCGGGGCCGATGACCGTGCCTCCGGTCAGCTTCGCGTCCGGGGCGACGCTCGCCGTGTCCAGGACCAGGCGGTCCCCGCAGCGGCCCGGCACCGCCGGGGACGGGGCGCGGCCGAGGACGAGGTCGGCGGAGCCGCGGACGAAGGCCTGCGGGGTGCCGAGGTCGAGCCAGTACGTGGAGTCGACCATGCCCTGGAGGTGGGCGCCGGAGGCGAGGAGTTCGGGGAACGTCTCGCGTTCCACCGAGACCGGGCGGCCGGTGGGGATCGAGTCGATGACCGAGCGGCGGAAGACGTACGCGCCCGCGTTGATCTGGTCGGTGACGATCTCCTCGGGCGTCTGCGGCTTCTCCAGGAAGGCCGTGACGCGTCCGGTGGCGTCGGTGGGCACGAGCCCGAAGGCGCGCGGGTCCTCGACCCGGGTGAGGTGGAGGGAGACGTCCGCGCCGGACGACTCGTGGGTGGCGACGAGGGCGCGGATGTCCAGGCCGGTGAGGATGTCGCCGTTGAAGATGAGGACCGGGTCCTCGGGTCCCGAGCGGAGCCGCGAGGCGACGTTGCGGATCGCGCCGCCGGTGCCGAGCGGCTCCTCCTCGGTGACGTACTCGATGCTGAGCCCGAGCGCCGAACCGTCACCGAAGTGCGGTTCGAAGACCTCGGCGAGGTACGAGGTGGCGAGGACGATGTGGTCCACGCCGGCCGCCCGGGCCCGCGCCAGCTGATGCGTCAGGAAGGGGACGCCGGCCGCCGGGACCATCGGCTTGGGCGTGTTGACCGTCAGGGGACGCAGCCGGGTGCCTTTGCCCCCGACCAGAAGAATCGCTTCGGTCACCTGTCGTCTCTGCTTCCTGTTCGGGTCCGGTCTCATCGCCCGGGGCAGCGCCTTTCGGCCGTCCGTACGATATGACCGGTCAGTTTATGCAGATGGTTGAGTCCATGACCCCATCAGCGCCTGCCCTGGTACTTCGCGGAGGCCGAACGGGCGGTGCCGAGCTTGTTGTAGAGCCGTCCGCCCGGGCACTCGGTCGCGAAGCCGTCACGGTGCCCGGCGATCACGTTGAACCTCACCTTCCTGCCCTTCTTGTAGAGGTTTCCGCCACCTGAGGTGAGATACGTCTTGGCCTTCGGATTCACCCCGTGCAGCCCCAGCTTCCACGCGGTCAGCCGTGCGATGGCGGTCAGGGCGGCGGCCGGCGGGCTGGTGGTGCCGTAGGTGCCGAGGACGGCGATGCCCATGCTGTCGGTGTTGAAGCCGAGCGTGTGGGCGCCCATGACCGGCTTGGCCACGCCGCCGGCCCGGCCCTCGTAGATGTTTCCGCACTTGTCGACGGCGAAGTTGTAGCCGAGGTCCCGCCAGCCGCTGCTCTTCACGTGGTAGCGGTAGATGCTGCGCAGCACGGAGGGGGCCTGCTTGCAGGTGTAGCGGTTGCCGGTGGCGCTGTGGTGGACGAAGACGGCCTTGATGGTCTTCGTGTAGACGAAGCCCTTCTCGCGCATCTTCTCGTCGGCGCCCCAGCCCTTGCGGGTGATGATCTTCGGGCGCGGGCCGATGTACGGCTTCGCGGCGACGGCGCGGGTCGTGGTGGCCCCGGCGCCCGCCCGGAGCTCGGCGAGGGTCTGATCCCTGGTCAGGGCCGGGATCACGGCGGCGCCGAGGGGGGCGAGCCCGGCGTTCGCACGGGCGGCCTCGGCCTGTTCGGGGGCGGCCGGGGCCGCCTGGGCCGCCTGTGGGCTCCAGGCCACCGCGGTGGCCCGCCTTCCCGGAGCGCCCCACGCCCCCGGCGCGCCCGGCGCCGGTTCCGGGCCCGGGTCGACCAGCTCCAGGCGCAGGCCCGACGGAAGCGGGGCGTCGGTGCCCTCGTGCCGCTCGGGGCGTACGCGGACCTCGACGCCGTCGGAGTCGCCGACCCACAGCGGGGCGGTGGAGCCGTGCAGCGCGCGCGAACGGGCCTCCGCCGAACCGGGGTCGGCGCCGTGCTCGTCGTTGTGGGTCTCCACGTCCTGCCAGTCGGACCAGGCCCCGTCCGCGGCGGACCGGGTGCGGACCTCGACGGTGCCGTGCAGCGGGGCGCGGGCGTCGTCCCACACCACGCCGAGCAGCGAGAACGGTCTGACGTCCCGTCGGCCGAGGCCTTGCGCGGCCGCCGACCCGGCGGCCGCGAAGGACCGACCCCACGGGCGGTCCGGACCGAGGGGTTCGAGCGGCAGCGACTGGGTCGATCCGGCGACGGCGCTGTCGGGCACGGCCGCCGGCGCGGCGGCGGTTTCGGGCGCGGCGGCCGGTGCGGCGACGACGGCCGGCTCGGCGGCGGGTGCGGCGACGCCCGGGCCCGCACCCGCGGCCTGGGTCGCGACGGTGAGCGGCAGGGCGAGTGCCGCCGCGCAGGTGACGGCGATCGAGGAGACGAGATAGGCACGCATGGGCTGATCGTCCGCACCCCGCGCGCGTTCCGCTCGGCGGGAACGGGCACGGAAACTGACGCCCCGTCGGGCCGACCGGTGGACGGGGTCACCGGTACGGCGGACCGCGCGCGCGGCCCCCGCGTACCCTTGCCCGCGTGAACGCCAGCGACCGCACCCCCGTCGACCTGCTGCGATCCGCGCTCGCCGCGGACCCGGCCCGCCCCTTGGTCACTTTCTACGACGACGCCACCGGTGAACGCGTGGAATTGTCGGTGGCCACCTTCGCCAATTGGGTGGCCAAGACGGCCAATCTGCTCCAGGGCGAGCTGTCCGCCTCGCCGGGCGACCGGCTCGCGCTGCTGCTGCCCGCGCACTGGCAGACGGCGGTCTGGCTGCTCGCCTGTTCCTCCGTCGGGGTCACCGCGGAGCTGGGCGGCGACCCGGCCGGCGCCGACTACGTCGTCGCGGGCCCGGACGGCCTGGAGGCGGGGCTCGCCTGCTCCGGAGACCGGATCGCGCTGTCCCTCGCCCCGCTCGGGCGCCGCTTCCCCACGCCGCCCGCCGGGTACGCGGACTACGCGGTGGAAGTGCCGAGCCAGGGCGACCGGTTCGCCCCGTTCATCCCGGTCGATCCGGACGCGCCCGCTCTCGTGGTCGACGGTACGGAACTGACGGGCGCACAGCTCGTCGAGCGCGCCCGCGCGGACGCCGCCGAGCTGGGGCTCGCGGCCGGCGCGCGGTTGCTCTCCGGGCGCTCGTACGACACCTGGGCCGGGGTCTCGGCCGGGCTGTACGCGCCGCTGGCGGCCGGCGGCTCGGTCGTGCTGTGCCGTCACCTCGACCGGCTCGACGCGGAGGGCCTGGCCACGCGGGTGGACAGCGAGCGGGTCACCGTCACCCTCGCGGACTGACCCGGGGACGGGTGGGTGCGACCGCACGGCCACGCACCCACCGGGCCCCGCCCGCCCGGCGACACGCCGGTCCGCACTCCGCACGTGCGCGCTCCCACCCGTACGGCCCATCGACGCGCCGCGTAACCCGGCTCCGGACGGCGACTCCGGTACATGATCGGCCGGGGGCTACCGATGCCTTCCGCAGAACCGAGCGCCGGGATCGACCGTCTACGTCACCGAGACGACGGCCACCGGTGTCCCGCAGACGCCATCGAGGACGGACGGATCCAGCCGTGACGGACAGCTCAGACACGCCCACGGAGCCCGGAGCCGGTGGCGAGGGCGCCCGCAAGCGGCACTGGCTGCGCTGGACGGCGCTCGGCGCGGCGGTCGTGGTGCTCGCGGCCGCGGGAACCGGCTGGTGGCTCTACCGCAAGCTGGACTCCAACATCACCACGGACACGACGGCCGCGGAGGAGCTGCTCAAGTACGAGCGGGAGCGCCCGTCGCCGTCGGTCAAGGCGGCCCGGAACATCCTGCTCATCGGTTCCGACACGCGCGCGGGCGCGGGGAACCGCAAGTACGGCCACGACGGGGGCGGCCAGCGGTCCGACACGACGATCCTGCTGCACATCTCCGCCAACGGGGCGAGCGCGACGGCGGTCTCCATCCCACGCGACCTGATGGTGCGGATCCCCAGCTGCGCGAGGAAGGACCGGACGCGCACCGTCGAACAGTTCGCCCAGTTCAACTGGGCCTTCGAGTTCGGCGGTACGGCCTGCACGATCCGCACGCTGGAGAAGCTGACCGGCATCCGGATCGACCACCACATGGTGATCGACTTCCGGGGGTTCAAGAAGATGGTGGACGCCGTGGACGGGGTCGAGATCTGCCTGAAGGAGCCGATCGACGACGCCGACGCCCATCTGCGGCTGCCCGCGGGCCGGCAGGTCCTGCGCGGCGAGCAGGCGCTCGGCTTCGTACGGGCCCGCAAGTCGCTCGGCAACGGCAGCGACACCGAGCGGATGGACCGGCAGCAGCAGTTCCTCGGCGCCCTCGTCAACAAGGTGCAGAGCGACGGCGTGCTGCTCAACCCGACCAGGCTCTACCCGGTCCTGGACGCGGCCACGAAGTCCATCACGACCGACCCGGGGCTCGACTCGCTGCGCGACCTGTACGACCTGGCGCGCTCGATGCGGGCCGTGCCGACCGAGAAGGTCCAGTTCCTGACGGTGCCGCGGCGCCCGTACACCTACAACGCGAACCGGGACGAACTGGTGCAGCCCGCGGCGAATCAGCTCTTCGCGCGGCTGCGCGCCGACCAGCCGGTGATCATCCGACCCGGTGGCAACGGGGAGCCGGAGAGCACGGGGGACGGCCCGAGCTCCGCCGCGACCCCCTCCTTCGCGGGGCGCAACGCGGCGACGGCGAGCTGCTGACGGGTAAAGGCGGAGCCAAGGGGAGGACGGCACTGGATGAGGTTTGGGCAAATTGCCCAGTTGTAAGGGGCGTGGAATTTGTCACGGACGTCGCCCCACGCTGAACTGGGCGGATAGTGTGACGCGATCCGGTGCACCCGACCGCGTGGTCGCGCACTCAACGGATCGACCGACCGAGCGCCCGAGGGGGAGGCGCCTCGCGTGGCACCGACGGAGGACTCAAGGAACCGTGGACGCGCACAGCCGTGGACGGGCGGACGAGATCGACCCCGCCGACCAGTGGGTGCTCAACCCGCAGACCGGCCATTACGAACTGCGACTGGACCACTCCGCTGGGCAGTCGCAGCGGCCCGCCCCCTCCCACCAGCGCCCCCGCACCACCCCCGGTGCCACCCCGTCGGGCCGGAGAACCCAGGCTCCGTACGGAGCGGCCGAACCCGGCGGGCGTGACCGCGCCACCGAGACCGCCCCCCCCGTCCCCGGACAGCGCCGCCGGCGCGCCGCCGAGCCGGGCGACCGGCCGGGCGCCGCGGGCCGTCGCAAGCGCAGGCCGGAGAAGAAGTCCCGCAAGAAGAAGGTCCTGATGTGGACCGGCGGGACGATGGCCTTCGTCCTCGTGGGCGGCGCCGCCGGCGCGTACGCGCTCTACAAGCACTTCGACAACAACATCAGCACCATCGACGTGGCCGGCGGCAGCACCGGCGGCTTCAAGACGGACGCCGCCTTCAACATCCTGCTCATCGGCACCGACAAGCGGACCGGCGAGGGCAACGGCGGCTACGGCGACAAGAACAGCCCCGGCCACGCCGACACCACGATCCTCTTCCACGTCTCCAAGGACCGGACGAACGCCACGGCGATGTCGATCCCCCGGGACCTGGTCATCGACATCCCCGAGTGCGAGACCAAGCTGCCCGGCGGCAAGGTCAAGACGATCCCCGGCCAGACGGACACCCGGTTCAACGTGAGCCTCGGCCAGTCCGACCGCGACCCCGGCTGCACCATGCGCACGGTCAAGGAGCTCACGGGCCTGACCGTCGACCACTTCATGATGGCGGACTTCAACGCCGTCAAGGAGATGACCACGGCCGTCGGCGGCGTGAAGGTCTGCCTGGCCAAGCCGGTCAACGACTCGAAGTCCCACCTCAAGCTGCCCAAGGGCGAGTCGATCATCCAGGGCGAGCAGGCCCTCGCCTTCGTCCGCACCCGGCACAGCTTCGGCAACGAGAGCGACCTGGACCGCATCAAGGTCCAGCAGCAGTTCCTCAGCTCGATGATCCGTCAGATGAAGTCGGACGACACGCTCACGTCCCCGACCAAGCTGTACGACCTCGCCGACGCGGCCACCAAGGCGCTCACCGTCGACACGGGCATAGGGAGCATCTCCAAGCTCAAGTCCCTCGCGGGCGAGCTGGCGAAGATCGACCCCAAGAACATCACCTTCACCACGCTGCCGGTCATCGACAACCCGGCCGAGCCCCGCCCGATCACGGTCGTCCCCGACCCGGTGAAGGCGCCGCGGCTCTTCACGATGATGCAGTCCGACACCTCGCTCACCGAGGTGAAGCAGAAGGAGCAGGACGCCAAGAACGCCCAGGCGCAGGCCCAGGCGAAGCTCCTGCAGGGTGAGCGGTCCACCGCCCGCGAGGTCCGCGTCGACGTCTACAACGGCAGCGGCGTGACCGGCGCGGCGCAGAAGACGATCGACTGGCTCCAGAACGAGCACGGCGTGACGCGGTCCAGCAACAAGAGCAACGCCCCCGAGAAGGCGGCCACGACCACGCTCACCTACGCACCGAACCAGGCCGACCAGGCCCGCAAGCTCGCGGACCTGATGGGCCTGCCCGCCACGGCCCTCAGGCCGGGCACGCAGGACGCCGGGGAGCGCGAGCCCATGACGCTCGTCCTCGGCGCGGACTTCAAGGGCGCGGGGGTGCCCCTCACCGGTCCGGCGAAGGCGCCGGAGGGTGCGCAGACGGCAGACAAGCAGGTGTGCGCCAAGTGACCCGGATCGACCGGGCCCTGGGCCGCACCTGAAGGACGAGGAGACCTGGGGTGGGACAGAGCAGCGTGCGGGGGGAGGGGGCGCGGGAACGCGCCTCGCGCGCCCGTGAATTGGGTTGGGACGAGAGTCTCTACGAGGACGGGACCGGGTCCGGTTCCGTCGGTACCGACGCGCGTCCGGGCGGCACCGTGCCGCGCTCGCGGCGTGCGGGCGGCGGCTCCGGCGACGGCGGGGACGGCCCGGGACGGCAGGGCCACCGGCGGGGCGGCGCGCCGCGCCGGCGTGCCAGGAAGGCCGGCAAACGCCGGATACTGCGCTGGGTGGCCGTCACCCTGTCGTTGCTGATACTCGGCACGGCCGGCGCCGGATACCTGTACTACGAGCACCTCAACGGCAACATCCGCAGCGGTGGGCGCGCGGGCGGCGAGAGCGGCGTCAAGAAGGGCGCTCCCAACGCGCTCGGCGACACCCCGCTCAACATCCTGCTGATCGGTTCGGACGACCGCTCCGACCCCAAGAACGTGGCCCTCGGCGGCGGCAAGGACGACCGGAACCGCCCGCCGCTCGCCGATGTGCAGATGCTGCTGCACGTCTCGGCGGACCGGAAGAACGCCTCGATCGTCTCCATACCGCGCGACACGATCGTCCACATCCCCAAGTGCCGTGGCGAGGACGGCAAGGAGTACCCCGCCACCGACACCAGTCCCATCAACGAGACGCTGGCGCGCGGCGGCGCCGGCTGCACGCTCACCACCTGGGAGAGCATCACCGGGGTCTACATCGACCACTGGATGATGATCGACTTCACGGGTGTGGTGTCGATGGCCGACGAGGTCGGCGGCGTCCCGGTGTGCGTGAAGACCGGCGTGTGGGACAAGCCGACCAGGCGGGTCAAGGGCGGTTCCGGCCTCCAGCTCCCCGAGGGCACCCACGAGGTCCAGGGCGAGCAGGCCCTGCAGTGGCTGCGCACCCGGCACGCCTGGGGCAACGACCAGGGCCGCGCCAAGGCCCAGCACATGTACATGAACGGCCTGATGAAGAAGCTGCAGGGGCAGAACGCCTGGACCGACACCGGGCGCCTCCTGGGCCTCGCCGAGGTCGCGGTCAAGGCCTTTCAGGTCTCCGACGAGATCGGCACCGTGAAGAAGCTCTTCGACCTGTCGATGCAGCTGAAGAACGTGAAGCTGGACCGGCTGACCACGGCGACCGTCCCGACCGTCGAGTGGTCGCAGGACAAGGACAAGCTCGTCATGGTCCAGAAGTCCGCCGACAAGATGTGGTCGATGCTCCGCGACGACGTCGCCTTCGACAAGAACGGCGAACCCGCCAAGCCGAAGCCGGCCGCCACCGCCTCGGCGAAGCCGACCACGCCCGCCGAGGAGCCCGGCTCCTTCAAGGTCACGGTCGTCAACGGCACCGGCAGCGACGAGCAGGCCCCGGTCAAGGGCCGGGCCGGCGCCCTCGCCGAGGAGCTCCGCGGCAAGGGCTTCACGCAGGCCGATTCCTCCCGGGACGCCCAGCCGCGCAGGGACAGCGTGGTGCTCTACCCGAAGTCCGCCGGTGAGCAGGGCAAGGCGAACGCCCAGTCCGTGGCCGCCTCGCTCGGCCTGCCCGCCACGGCGGTCCGCGCGGACGCCTCGGCGGAGGACGTCACCCTCGTGGTCGGCGCCGACTGGCGCGAGGGCGCCACCTACAAGAAGCCGCAGGTGGAGGCGGGTGACCTGCCCGAGGGCGCCAACGACAAGGTGGACTGCATGGACGTCTACTCGGTCTACCGGTGGGACGGGAAGAGCACGAACTGACCATCCCCGCACGTACGGCGACGGCCGGGCCCCGTTCAGGGGGCCGGCCGTCGCCGTACGTGCAGTAGAGGGCAGACCTCAGACGGTCTCGGCCGCCTCGTCGGCCTTCACCGCCGGGCGCTTGCTGGCGATGACCTTCCTCGCAAGCGAGCGGGGGCTGGTGAGGAAGCCGAAGCCCCAGGACATGTGCATGGTGGCCAGGGCCACCGGGATCTGCAGCCGCGCCTTCAGCGACAGGCCCTTGCCGGCCGGCACGGAGCCCGCGGTGATCGCGGCCAGGTAGCCGGCCGGGATCACGAAGCCCAGCGGCGTGACGAAGGCGCCCACGACGAGGCCCGCGGCGATCGCGCAGACGGCGGTCGGCGGGGCGAGGTAGCGCAGGTTGATGGAGCCGGCGTGGTAGCGGGCCACCACGTGCCGCCACTTGCCGTAGTCCTTGTACTGCTTCGCGAGCGCGCGGACCGACGGCCGTGGGCGGTACTGGACGCGCAGGTCCGGCGAGAACCAGATCAGGCCGCCCGCCTCGCGGATGCGGAAGTTCAGCTCCCAGTCCTGGGCGCGGATGAACTCCACGTTGTAGCCGCCCTGCCGCTCCAGCGCCTCGCGCCGGAACACGCCCAGGTAGACGGTCTCGGCGGGGCCGGCCGCGCCACCGGTGTGGAAGGCCGCGTTGCCGACGCCGATCTTCGAGGTCATGGCGGCCGCGACCGCTTCCTCCCAGGCGTTCTCGCCCTCGGCGTGCATGATGCCGCCGACGTTCTGCGCGCCCGTCTCCTCCAGGAGGCGGACGGCGGTGTCGATGTAGTTCGGCGAGAGCATGCCGTGGCCGTCGCAGCGGACCACGATCGGGTGGCGGGAGGCCTTGATCGCCGCGTTGAGGGCGGCCGGGGTGCGGCCGGTGGGGTTCGGCACGGTGTGGACGCGGGGGTCTTCGCGGACGAGCTCGGCGGCGATCTCGTCGGTGCGGTCCGTGGACGGGCCGAGCGCGATCACCACCTCCATCTCGCCGTCGTACTCCTGCTCCAGGATGTGACGGACCGCGTTGCGCAGATGCCGCTCCTCGTTGAGGACCGGCATGATCACGGAGACGGGGGGCTTGGCGTTCATCGCGTGCCACGTTACCGCGAACGGGGGACACGGTCGCGCGCCGTCGGCGGCACAGGGCCCTTGCGATCGTCGTATGGGCCTACGGTGCTCACGGTCCTTCCTGTCGCACCCGCGGAGGTGTCCCCCGGTGCCCACACCGCCCCGCACGCCCCGTCCCCGGCCCGCCGCCCGCCCCGCACCGGTCCGCAGGCGGCGCCGCCCGAGACGGACGCGGTGGGGGATGCGGATGGCGACCACGCTCTCGGTGGGCGTCCTGGCCGCCGGGGGGATCGGGCACGCGGTGGTCACGAGCCTGGACACCGGCATCGACCGGATCGACCCCTTCAAGGACATGAAGAACCGCCCGCAGGCCGGGCACGGGCTGAACATCCTGCTCGTGGGCACCGACGGCCGCGACAGGATCACCGAGGAGGAGCGCCGCAGGTACCGGCTGGGCGGCGCGCCCTGCCACTGCACGGACACGGTGATGCTCGTCCACCTCTCCGCGAACCGGGAGCGGGCGAGCGTGGTGTCGCTGCCCCGGGACTCGTACGCCGAGATGCCGGAGCACACCGACCTCACCACCGGCCGCCGGCACCACGCGCACCCGGTGAAGCTGAACGCGGCGTACGCGGAGGGCGGGCCGGGGCTCACCGTACGGACGGTCGAGTCGATGACCGGGGTGAAGATCGACCACTACCTGGAGGTCGACTTCACCAGCTTCATGAAGACCGTCGACGCGGTCGGCGGGGTGCAGATCTGCACCCCCAAGCCGCTGAAGGACTCCTACACCGGGCTCGACCTGCCGGCCGGCCCGCACGAGCTCGACGGCGGCCAGGCCCTGCAGTACGTGCGCGCCCGCCATGTCGACGGGGCCTCCGACCTCGGGCGCATGCAGCGGCAGCAGAAGTTCCTCGCCGCGCTGATCGACCAGGTCACCAGCGGCGGGGTGCTGCTGAACCCGGTGCGGTTCCGGCAGGTCGCGACGACCATGCTGAGCTCGGTGCGGGCGGACCAGGGCTTCGGTACGGAGCAGATGCTGACCCTCGCGAAGGCGATGCAGGGCTTCGGCCCGGCCTCGTCGGAGTTCGTGTCCGTGCCGCTCGGCGACATGAGCTTCCCCGTGAAGGGGATCGGCTCGACGGTGAAGTGGGACGCGGCGAAGGCGCAGCGGCTCTTCCAGTCGCTGCGCGAGGACCGCCCGCTCTCCCCCGCCCGGCCGGCCGCCCCGAAGGGTCCGCGGCCGGTCGACGTGGACGTCGCGCCGAAGACGATCCGGGTCCAGGTCTACAACGGGACCCGCACGGACGGGCTCGGCGGCCGGGTCGACGCGGCACTGCGCGGGGCGGGCTTCGACACGACCCGGCAGCCGCGGACGGGTACGGGGCCGGAGACCGCGCGCACCGTCGTCTCCTACGACCCGCGCTGGGACCGCTCGGCGAAGTCCCTCGCGGCGGCCCTGCCGGGCGCGCAGCTGAAGGCCGTACCGGGCCAGGGCGGGACCCTGCAGGTGACGGTGGGCTCCGACTACAAGGGGGTCGCGCCGGTGCGGGAGCGGGAGCAGCAGACGGGCCAGTTCGAGGCGGTCCGAGGGGACCAGGTGGTGTGCCCGTAGGGCACGGCCGAGGGCGCGGGGTCCGCGGGTGGGCCGTAGGGCACGGCCGGGGGCGCGGGTCCGCGGGTGGGCCGTAGGGCAACGGCCGAGGGCGCGGGTCCGCCGGACGGGTCCTAGTCCTCGTAGCCCTCGGCGGCGCGGCGCTCGCGGAGCTCCCTGATCGCGCGGCGGCGGGCCAGGCGGTGGGTGCGGCGGATCTGGGCTTCCTGGTAGCGGCGCTTGTCGCGCTCGGTCTCGGGGATGACCGGCGGGACCGCGCGGGGCTTGCCGTCGGCGTCGACGGCCGCGAAGACGAGATAGGCGGAGCCGACCTGGGTGGCGGGCGTGGACTCGTTCCAGCGCTCGGCCATGACCCGGACGCCGACCTCCATCGAGGACCGGCCGGTCCAGTTGACCTGGGCCTTCACGTGCAGCAGGTCGCCGACCCGGACCGGCTCCAGGAACGCCATCTCGTCCATGGAGGCGGTGACCGCGGGGCCGCCCGAGTGCCGGCCCGCGACCGCGCCCGCGGCGTCGTCCACCAGCTTCATGATCACGCCGCCGTGCACCGTGCCGAGGAGGTTGGTGTCGTGGCTGGTCATGATGTGGCTCAGCGTGGTGCGGGACGCCGAGGTGGGCTTGCCCGGGATGTCGCCCTGATCTGTCATGCCCTCTACCTTATGCCCGGCCTCGCCACCGGTCCCCGCCCGGTCCGGTTTGCATCAGCTTGGCAACAGCGCCGACCCGATTCGCCACCCGCCCTGTCGGCCCCGGCGGGCCGGACGGCACACTGGTCCGCATGAATGACTGGCCAGACGCCCAGCCCGAGGGACCTCGCCGGATGCGCCATGTGCAGCGCCCGCAGGTCCCCCCGCAGCAGCCGCAGCAGCCGTACCAGCGGCAGCGGCAGCAGCAGTACGGCCAGGGCCAGGGTCAGGACTACGACCAGGGCTACGACCCAAGCTTCACGCAGGCCCAGGGCAGCGGCTACGACTCCGGCTACAGCAGCGGCCAGGTCTACGGCGGCCCGCAGGGCGGTGGCCGGGGGACCGTGCCCCCGCAGTACGACCCCCGCCCGGCGAGCGGTGGCCGGCCCGCGCCCGACTGGCGCCGCCGGATCAAGATCGGTTCGATCGTGCTGCTCGTCGCCGTGGTCGGCTGGGGCGCCGGCACGTACGCCTGGGCCAGCTCCCGGATGCGCAACGAGGTCGACCTCTCCAAGGTGATCGAGCGTCCGTCCGAGGGCGACTGCACCACGTATCTGATCGTCGGTTCCGACAGCCGCGAGGGCATGTCGGACGAGGAGAAGAAGAAGCTGCACACCGGCTCGGCCGAGGGCAAGCGGACCGACTCGATGATGATCCTCGCGGCCTGCTCCAGCGGGAACACGATGGTCTCGCTGCCCCGTGACTCCTGGGTGACGATCCCGTCCTTCGTGGGCTCGGAGTCCGGCAAGAAGTACGCGGCCCGGGGCGGCTCCAAGCTGAACGCCGCCTACGCGATGGACGGCCCCGAGCTGCTCGTCCGCACGGTCGAGTTCAACACCGGCCTGCGCATCGACCACTACGCGGAGATCGGCTTCGCCGGCTTCGCGAACATCGTGGACGCGCTCGGCGGTGTCGAGATGAACATCGAGAAGGGCTTCAAGGACAAGAACTCCGGCGCGAACTTCCAGGCCGGCACCCAGACGCTGAACGGCGAGCAGGCCCTGGCCTTCGTGCGGACCCGCTACGCCTTCGCCGAGTCGGACCTGGCGCGGACCAAGAACCAGCAGAAGTTCCTGTCCGCCCTGGCCAACCAGGCGGCGACGCCGGGCACGATCCTCAACCCCTTCAAGCTGTACCCGACCCTCGGCGCGGGTCTGGACACGCTGATCGTGGACAAGGACATGTCGCTCTACGACCTCGGGAAGATGTTCTTCGCGATGAAGGGCATCAGCGGCGGCGACGGCAGGTCGATGAACATGCCGATCAACGGCACCGCGCCGCAGAACTCCCTGAAGTGGGACATGCCGAAGGTGAAGCAGCTGGTCGAGCAGATCCGCAACGACCAGCCGGTCACGGTCACCTCGGACCGCTGACGGATCCGGCCGCGAAGGGCCCGCCCGCCGACGGACCGCACGGCCGACGGGCCACCCACGGACCGTACGGCCGACGGACCGACAGCGGACCGCACCGCCGTCGGGCCGCACCGCCGGCGGACCGCCGGCGGGGTCACCCCGCGTCGAGCACCTCGTAGAGCACCCGGCCGTCCGGTCCCTTCCGCACCTCGCGCAGGGCCGGGTCCCCGGCCGGGAGCCCGCCCCGCGACGGCCGCTGGAGCACCCACTTCACGTCGTACTTGCGCAGCAGCGCGAGGCGCTCCGCGCGCGGGGTGCCCGGGGCGAAGTAGCGGGCGGTGTCGGCGGCGCGCTGCTTCTCGTCGGGCAGGAAGAAGTCCGGGTAGCCGGCCTCGACCGTGTAGCCGCCGTAACCGGGCAGGGTGCGGGCGGCGCCCAGGTCTCCGGTCATGAAGACGTCCCCGTACGCCGTGTAGCGGGTCGTCCAGGCCGGGGTCTGCCAGACCTTCCACGCGTCCCGGGTGACGGCCTTCGGCAGGGCGTCCGCCCGCATGACGAAGGTCAGGGCGTCCCGCTGCACCCACAGGCCCGCCGCGAGGGCCCCCGCGAGCACCACGGCGAAGGCGGCGCGCAGCCGGCGGGCGCCGCCGTCCAGGACGCAGAGGGCGGCGGCGAGCTGCGCGGGCATGACGACCGCGGGCTCGGTCCGGCCCAGCGACCACTTGTCGAGGACCGCGCCGGCGCCGACCGTCACCAGGCCCAGCAGGAACCACACCACGAGCGGGTCCCGGCGGTCGCGGCGGAAGCGTACGGCGAGGGCGAGCACCCCGAGCGGGACCAGGGTGAAGAGCGCCCACGGCGCCCGGTAGAGCGGCTGGTGGATCTCCTCGAGGCCGCCCGCGCCGAGCAGGGCGAAGAAGGAGTAGTACGGCCACACGGCGAGGGCCGTGAGGCCCACGGCGAGGGCGGCGGCGAGCCGCGGCGCGACGGCGCGGGCGGGCCGGCCGGGGGCGGCGACGAGGACGCCGAGGGCACCGAAGGTGAAGACGACGCCCGTGAACTGGTGACTCAGCATCAGCAGGGCCCACAGCAGCCCCAGTCCCGCGTACCCGGCGTACGAGGAGAGGCCCGTCCCGTCCGGCCGGCGGTGGGCCTGGGTGAGCAGGGCGAGGAGGTGGAAGCCGAGGCCGGTGGCGAAGGTGCTCGGGTACGAGGCGTTCGCCGAGAGGGACGTCAGGCCGAGGAAACCGCTCCATATGAACGGGCGGACGCCCCACAGGAGCAGCAGGCACAGTACGGCGAGCAGCGGCGCGGCCGGGTGCGGGCTCAGCGTGCGGACGAACCGCCGCACGCCGGTGGCCAGGACGATCAGGCCGACGACGGCGGCGCAGCGCAGCACGTCGAAGGTGTCGAGGCCGGTCGCCTTGGCGAACAGGGCCAGGCAGACCGTCCACGGCGAGTAGTAGGGGCTGTCCGTCGGCGAGTCCACCATCGGGTTGCCCGGGTGGAACAGGTCGTGCCGCAGGCGCTCGACGGTGGCGGCGTGCACGCCCATGTCGCCGATCCACGGCAGCCGCACGATCATCAGGACCGCGCCGGCGGCGAGCAGCAGGACCGCCCCGCGCAGGGCGGTGAGGAGCCGGCCGGACTCGAAGAGGCCGAGCGGGCGGGCTGGGGCGCGGAGCGTGGCGGACTCGCCGGTCATCGGTGGTGGCCTTACTGCGGGTTGGGCGGACACGGGTGCGGCCGTCCCGGAACGCCCGGGCCGACGGACCGTGACACACCGTACCGCCGAGGGGTTTTGCCCGGACGACCCGACCGCGCGTTCGCAGGGCGTTTGATTTCCCGCGCGGTCGCCGGGGAGTATGGCGACTCGGCCCGGGGGGCGCCCGGGGGAACGGGGACAGCGGAGGTTTCGCAATGCCGTGGGACGAATGGGAGCAACTCAAGACCGAGGCGGCGCAGCGCCAGTCGACCTCGATGCGGCTGAACCAGCTGGCGCCGGAACCGGGCGGCGGGGGCGTGTCCGAGGACCTGAAGACGGACAAGCGGGCCTGGGTGACGGCCGGTGAGGGCGTCACGGGGCTGAAGGACGGCGTCGCCAAGGCGCTGACGGCGCTGGACTCCGGTCAGGCGGGCCTCGGTGACGACAAGGGGATCCAGAGCGCCGCGGCCCAGAAGGAGCTGTACGACTCCTGGAAGAAGTACGTCGGCGACGTGAACGGTCGCTGTGACGCACTGGGCGGCCTCCTGCGGACGTCCGGTCACGATCTGACGAAGCCCGACGAGTCGCTCGTCGGGGAGATCGCCGCCCTCGCGGCGAAGTACGCGGACACCGAGGCCGTCGGCGGCCAGCCGAAGGAGAAGTGACCGCGACCATGGACCTGGAGACCCTGAAGGCCTTCAAGCAGGCCGAGTACGAGGAGGCCGCGGACGGCTTCCGGAACGTCGGCGAGGCGGCGAGCGCGGCCAAGGACACGATCGACACCAAGATCTCCGCAGGCATCCGCGCCCAGTTGCAGGGCAAGGCGGCCGAGGCCGCCCTGGGCGAGCTCAAGGAGCTGTCGAAGAACTTCCACTACGCGCAGACCGAGTGCGGTCTGGTGAGCACCGCGCTGAACGCCTTCGCCTTCGACCTGGGGGCGGCCAAGCGCAAGCTGGACGCGGCGATCGCCGACGCCCACGCCGCCGGCTGCACGGTGAACCCGAACGGCTCGGTCAGCTTCCCGCCCGGCCAGAAGCCCGGCGCCGAGAAGGTCGAGGACGGCGGCACGGTGACCGGCAGCGCCGGGATGGACGACCCCACGGCGAACGCCCTGGAGCGCCAGGCCATCAACATCCACCCGAACCCGAACTACGGCAAGGCGATCGGCTTCGCGAACCGGATCGCCGACGCGCTGAAGGAAGCGACGGAGGCCGACGCCAAGTGGGCGCCGAAGCTGCGCGCCCTGAAGGCCGACGACGACCTGAAGGTCACCGACCGGGACTGGGCGGACGCGCAGTCGGACATGGGCGGGGTGAGCGACGCGGGCAAGACCTTTCTCGACTCCCTGCCGCAACCGCCGAAGGACGGCAGCCCGAAGGACAACGCGAACTGGTGGAAGGGGCTCACCCCGGA
The DNA here is from genome assembly GCF_044544925.1 of Streptomyces sp. NPDC053431. Taxonomy (NCBI): domain Bacteria; kingdom Bacillati; phylum Actinomycetota; class Actinomycetes; order Kitasatosporales; family Streptomycetaceae; genus Streptomyces; species Streptomyces sp. NPDC053431. Next base: position 42,324 of record NZ_JBITXX010000028.1, read on the forward strand.
GCAGCAGGAGGCCTGGGCGGCCCTGCGGCCCGCGACCGTGGGAGGGCTCGACGGACTGCCGTCCACGGTCCGCGACGAGGCGAACCGGGTCGTCCTCGCGGAGAAGCACGGCCAGTACCAGATGGAGCTGGACTCCATCCCGAAGCCGCCCGCCAACGAGTGGACGTGGATCACCGCCGGTATGTACCCGTCGAAGGTGCACACCGACGAGTGGATGGAGTGGCACAACAAGTACGGGGACCGGTACGAGCAGCTCAACAAGTCGCTGAAGGGCATGAACGCCATTCAGGCGCGGTTCGACAGGACCGGTGAGCGAGGCCTGCCCGAGGCGTATCTGCTCGGTTTCAACCCCGAGAAGAACGGCCGGGCGATCGTCGCCAACGGCAACCCGGACACGGCGGACCACCAGGCGATCTACGTGCCGGGCACCACGTCGAACCTGGGCAGCATCGGCGGCGACATCGGCCGTATGGAGAACGTGTGGCGCGTGGCCGCCGGCGCGAACAACGGCTCCGTCTCCACGATCACCTGGCTCGGTTACGACGCCCCGCAGGACATCGTCAAGGACTCGCCGTTCAGCCACTACGCCAATGACGGCGCTCCGGCGTACAACCGCTTCCTCGACGGCCTCGACGCCTCGCGTACGGTCGACACCGACCCGCACCGTACGGCGATCGGGCACTCGTACGGCACGACCCTCATCGGGTCGGCGGCCCGGCAGGGTCACCTGAACGTGGACGACGTGGTCCTCGCGGGCAGCCCCGGCGTGCAGGTTCCCAAGGCGGAGCAGATGGACGTCCCCAAGGGCCACGTCTGGAACGAGGAGGCCGACGGGGACATCGTCCCGGACGTCGGCCGGTTCGGGCACGGTGGTACCGACTGGGACGGCCCGTGGACGGTTCCCAGCGACGAGCGCTTCGGCGCCAACCAGATGACCACGGACACCGAAGGTCACAGTGACTACTGGAAGGAAGGCACCAAGAGCCTCGAGAACCAGGGCCTGGTCGTCGCGGGCAAGCCCGACCAGGTGTCGCTGAAGCCGCCGCCGAACCCCACGCCAGGAGTGCGCTAGATGAAACTCAAGGTGGGAGCACCCGCGCTCCTCGTGTCCCTCGCCCTCACGACCCTGACCGGATGCAGCATGACTGACGACAACAACTCCGGAGACCTCCCCGACGCGGGCACCAGCACGACGGCCCACGCGTCGGACGCCGCCGAGAAGGTCTCCAGCGAGATCTACGACCTGATCGGTGTCAAGGGGAAGGCGACCGAACCCGGGCCCGGTGTCACGGGGTGCTCGGGCAAGGATCCCGAGAAGTACTTCCAGGTCTTCCACGCGTGGACCTTCACCCCGGCGTCGCCCGACGCGCTCGACGGCGTGATGGAACGACTCAAGGCGGACCTGCCCAAGAACGGCTGGAAGGTCGTCGATTTCGGGCGGGACACCAGCAAGAACAAGAACGTGACCCTCACGGCCGACAACGACGCGAAGAAACACAGCGTCAAGATCACCCACTGGGCCACGGAGAACCCGCCGCAGCTGAACATGATGGTGGTCTCCGGCTGCTACCAGGTGCCGGACGGCGAGAAGGTCCGGTAGACATGGACAGCCCCCGGCGTCCTGCCGGGGGCTGTCCGATCCCGTGGGGGGATTACGGGAGGTTGCGGGCCATGACGATGCGCTGGACCTGGTTGGTGCCCTCGTAGATCTGGGTGATCTTGGCGTCGCGCATCATGCGCT
>NZ_JBITXX010000029.1:0-39658 GCF_044544925.1 Streptomyces sp. NPDC053431
TCGGCATCGCCACCACCTCCATACAAGGGTTGTGCGGCGTGATACTGCCCTTCAGTGTGCCCACCCTCGCCGTCGCATACCAGCCCAAACCGGTACCCGCTGTCCGAGCGGGCCTGACGCGAGCGCTGAAGCGGGATGTGAGCAACGCAAGACCGAGGCGCGGCACCGCCACCCCGTCACCGATACGAGGGGCCATACGCGCGCAGCAGCCGTTCCGGCTGGATGATCTCTCCGATCTTCGACCGCGCCCTGCCCGACGAGTCCTTCCCCCTACGGACCGTGTTCACCGGTCGGGGCTGCTGTTCCTCGCCCGGCCGGTACCCTCACGCCCGCAGTGACGCGTCCATCTGGCGTTGTTCGCCCCCTATGCCGGCGTGTTTGCGGCCGTCGCGCACGCAGCGGTCATGGTGGCTTGCTGATGAGGACCAGCTCGCCACCGGTGCAGGGAGTCCGCACCCGCATAGGGTCGAGACGATCACGGAGGAGGGGAAAGCGTGCTAATCGAATTAGCGGCCCCGTGGGGCGGGATGGACCTTCCCGGCTACGCACTGCCCGGAGGGGGCGGCGTGCTCGCCGCGCTCGCCATCCTGGCCTACGTCGCCAACGACAAGGGCAGGGGCGGCGGCAAGCGGCCGAACGAGGAGTACAACGCTGCAATCGAGCGGGTCGTGGGCGGCTTCTTCCGCGGCATCGGCCGGTACATCGCCGGCCGGGACCTGACGGGCGAGCCACACAGCACGGCGACCTGGTGGCGCTCGGGCATTCGGACCGACGGCGGCGACTCGGTCGGCGACGTCCCGGCCCCCAGCGCCGCCGGGCCGCCCGTCTCACTCACGAAGCCCGGCGCCGGTGCCAGCCCGGCCCTGCGCTCGCTGCTGCTGCCCTTCCGGGTGCTCGCGAGCATGGGCCGCTCCCTCTCCGCGTGGGGCTGCTGGCCGCACGCGGCCCGCTCCCTCGTGCGCCTCGCCCCATTCCCCGCGGCGTGGGGCCTGTGGCGGCACCCGCACCTCACGGAGGCCGTGCTGATCGGCGCGGCGATCGTCGTGTTCCTGGTCGCGTTCAGCGGCCCCGGAGGGTTCGCGTGGTGGACGCCACGCACTCCGACCGATGACGAATTGCTCGGCCCCGCGGTGTGGGCAGGAGCCCGTCAACTCCTCCGACTTGACGAAAATGAGCCTCGTGGAAAATGGCTCAGGCTCGATGCCGACCTGTCAGCTGAAGGGACCCGGATCGTCCTGCGCCTCCCCCTGGAGTGGATGGGTGGCAAGGACTCCATGGGCGCCCTTCAGCATGTGGTCGACACCCGCGTGCCCGGGGAATGGGTGGCGCGGTGGGAGCGGTCAGGATCGAGTCAGTACGTCCAGTGGACCCGAAAGCCGCAGCCCCCTGCGAAGCCGGTCTTGCCCGGCCATGTGGAGTGGAAGCCGACCGGTAATCGGTTCGAAGTGTTCGTGGGTCAGGCAATCGAAGGCGACCGCGTTGTAGATGTGAGGGTCCAGACGCAAAGTGCCACCCCGCATTGGGGTGTGGGCGGAGATACAGGATCGGGCAAATCGACCGTTCTCTACATTCCAATCGTGCACGGCCGGCAGCACGGCGAACTGATCGACATTCTCGACACGAAACAGAACAGTTTGATCGAGGCCGAGGGGCATTCGGGTGTACGCGTGCACAAGACCGTCCGGTCGTGTATCGGAGCGTTCGCCGAGTTCATGGTGTCTATGATGGCCGCCGAGACTGCCATGGGTAAGGATGCGGCGCCTGGTGCGCGGGCACAACTCATTCCACGGCTGCTTGTCATTGATGAGCTTCCCACCTTGATAAAAATGGCCTACGTGTGGTGGCGGTACGGACTCAAGGGAAAGGGCACACCTCCCTTCCTGGATTGGTTCTCGATCATCCTTCTGCAGGGCCGGTCCAGCGATCATCGCATTGTCGTCGGTACACAGCAGTTCGCCAACACGTTCTTCGGCGGAACGATGGAGCGGGCGCAGATCGGCACCAAGATTGTCGTTGGACTTCAGGACCGAATTTCCTGGGGTGTCGCCTTCGGGCAATCCACCCCGGTCATCCAGTACGACACGACCGTGAAAGGACGGGGTGCGTTCGCGGACAAGCAGCAGGCCCCCGACGCGGACCACCTCTTCGTACGGGAATTCCAGCCCGCGTATATCACGCCCCGGGTCGGGGAGTATCTCGCGGCGTGCCCGCCGGCGCCCGCGTGGTTCGATGCCGGCGAGATCGCCCCTTGGATCACCGGCGACATTCTGAAGGAAGCCGACCTGGTCGCCGCCGTGGGCGCGTTCCTCCCCGGCGGCCAGTACGGCCCCGACCGCCCATCGTCGGTCACGCACGCGGTAGCGGCGGGGGAAACGCCCAGTTCGACCAGCTCAGACCGTGTGACACCCGCGACGGGCACGGCTCGTGTGACTCCTCGTGTGACCGGGGCTGGTGCCGGGGGCGAGTCCGCCGAGGACGCCGCCCTGCCCGACACCTACTCGCTCGCCGAGGCATGCGCCGCAGGCATCGTGCCATGGAAGCACTCCACCACCCGCCAGTACAAGAAGAGGTCGGAAGAGCGCGGTATCGCCTTCCCTGAAGGAGTAACGGACGGGCGGACCACCTACTACACCGAGGAAGAACTGAAAGATTGGACTGCCCGCTGGCAGGAAAGCACGCGGACCTGATTTCCGAAGACGGGACATGTGAGCGTGTCGAAACAGGAAGACCCACGGCTGCGGCAGAGGTTGCCATAGTCGGTTGCGAAGCGGCGGGCGGCGGAGTGAATAACGTCCAACGCGTCCGCAGTGATGTTTATCCGCTTCTTTTTCGGCTGCACCTTTCGGTGCTGATGGGGCGGCGATCGTCCTATCTTCACCGCTGATGAAATACTCGCCGACTGTGTTTCTGGTGGGGCCGAGGCGGACTCTATGATGCTATCGGATCGGTGGATGATTTTCTTGATGGTCATCTTACGGGCCGTTCTCTGGCCTCTCATGCTCGATTCGATCCTCGATACAACACTCATTTCAGTCGCTGTATCAGGGCATCCCTGAAGGGGTGTTTCAGATAACCTCGGGATCGTCCCTCCCTCTGCCCGAAGAGCCGGGTGAGCGCGGGAACCAGTACTCGGGAATGGATTGCTGACCCCGCTCCACGTCGCTGAACGTGCCTTTTCCTCTGAGGCGAAGAGCCCTCGCCGCATCCGCCTGCCGTAGACCCACGGTGAGGCGGAGGCAACGCAGCGTCGGCATTTCGGATTCTTCAATCAGCTGTCCCGGAGAAACCCCCAGCAAGGTGGCGAGCCGGGAAAGACGGTGCGGCAGGGGCGGCACACGCGACGCCTCCCACGTCGTCGCTGTGCTGCGGGAGCAGCCCACCGCCCCGCCAATTCAGATGGTGTGCGGAATCCCTTTTCCAGGCGGATTTCTCGAACGAGCGAGCCCCGTATCCTCACGGCCACGCCCCCGCTGTCCGATAGTTGTGCCGCATGGGCCCGCACTGTAGTGCGCAGCCCTCCGCGGCCCTGAGTGTCCGTACTCATGACGCCTGCCGCTGGCGGCGACAGAGTCCCGAGAACGCCCTGCTACATGCAACTTGGCGTCATACGAACTTCTTTGACCGCCTGTTACCACCGGTCTAGGGTCGGTGACCCAGACGGGATACCTAGGGGGGATTGCGGGGAATGCCGCCACTTGGACCGACCGCCCGGCGCGTGCTCGGACTGCCGGACCCGGGGGACTGGGAGCGGAAGAAGCAGCGCAAGAAGACGAAGCAGGGCCAGGCCGCGCAGGGTGCCGTGCCGCAGCCCGCGGCCAACCCCTGGGAGACTGCGGCCCAGCAGCTCTTAGCGCAGCGCACCGCCCCGCCCACCCCCGCGCCCGCCCGCCCCGCTACCGCGGCGACCCCAGCGGCACCGTGGGCCACCGTTGAAGAGCGTTCCGGGAGCGCGTTCGCCCGCCGGTTCGGCCGCGGCGTGCTGTGGACCCTCGTGGCCGCCCTCGCCCTGCTCGGCGCGAAAAGCGTGCTCCTCCCGAAGAAGGTACCGGACCCGGTCCAGTCGGCTGGCCCCGCGCAGACGGCTCCCGCCTATCCGACCGACGAAGCTCAGGCCGTCGCCTCCCGCTACGCCCGCGCCTACCTGTCCTGGGACGAGGCCACCCCCGAGACCCGGGCAGCATCCCTCGGCGCCGTTCTGCCCGACGGCGCCGACACCAAGGCGGGATGGGACGGCAAGGGCAAGCAGGACGTCCTGGCCATCGAGCCGGGCACCGTCACCCTGGCCGCCCAGAAGCAGGCCCGAGTCCGGGTCGACGTGCTCGTGCGCCCCGTCGGCCCGGTCTTGCCCCCCAAGCCCGGGACCCCGCCCGCACCGACGCTCCCCGCGCAATGGCTCGGCCTGGACGTCCCCGTGGTCCAGGCCGGAGGCCGGGTTGTCGTCGCCGGCCCGCCCGGCATCGTCGGCGTCCCCAAGACGGGCCCCAAGGCCCCGGAACTCGCTGGCCCCGAGGCCGACACCGCGTTCGGCGAGCAGACCGCCGAGACCGTCGCCAAGTTCTTCACTGCGTACGCCGCCGGCGACACCGAGACGGTCACCGCCCCGGGCGCCTTCGTGCCCCCGCTCCCCGCAGGGGTCTCGCTGGTCGGTGTCGAGTCCTGGACCGCGGACAAGGGCCAGGGGGCCGACCGCAGCGGCACCGCCCGCGTCACCTGGCAGATCGGCGGTGCCCAGCTAGAGCAGACCTACCGCGTCGAACTGACACGGGTCGCCTCCGCGGACGCCCAGCGCTGGCAGGTCGCCGCCGTCCACGGCGGCACCGCCTAACCACCCCCTCCCACCCTGCCCCGCCTACCGCTCATCTGAAGGGGAAAACCCCATGCACCACGACGTCGTGACGCTCGCCGCCCTCACCGACGGCGCCGCGCTGAGCAGCTGGGTCCTGCTGGTCGTCGGCAACCTCTTTGCCGCCTTCCTCGGCCTGCGGGCCTTCAGGCACTTCCTGAAGGACGACTGGGGCGGCATGATCACCATGGCCGTGGCCGCCGTGTTCGTGGCCGGCTTCGTCTGGTTCCCCGGCGAAATGCGCGGCCTGCTCGGTGACCTGTGGGACAAGATCCGGGAAGCCTGAAGATGCGGACCGGCGCCACCTACACCCGCCACTTCGACATCGAGACCCGCCAGCACGAGCTGCTCGGGCTCGACCTTGGCGAAGGCGCTCCGCGCCGCGCCCTCGTCCTCGGCTTCGTCCTGTACGCCGTGTGGACCGGCAGCCTGCTGCTGCTCTTCGGCCTGCCGTCCCAGGTCACCTTCACCGTGTACTTCCTGCCGCCGCTGCTCGTCGCCGTCATCGGCACGCAGCGCAGCCGGAAGAACGACCGACGCTGGAACATCACGAACTGGGCCCTCGCCATCCGCTACCTGACCCTCGGGCACCGGCCGATCGTGTGCGGCGGCCGCCGCGCCGCTGCCCGCAGCGAGTGGATCCCGCGCCGCGCCCGCTGGGACAACAAGGGCGACGGCCTGCGCCGCGAGTCCATACGCCGCCGCCGCGAGTACGAGACCGACACCGAACTGCCGGCCATCACGGCCGGCACACCGATCACGCTGGACGCCCGACCCCGCCTGTACGGACCGGACGCGGTCTACCAGGCCCGCGGGCGCGGCGGACGCACGAGCACGGGGGAGACGACGGCATGAAACTGATCGAGCGAATCGGCAACTTCCTCGGGGTGGGCGGAGACCGCAGCGCCCCGGCCCCCCACTACGTCGCCCTCGCCGACGGACTCGTGGTCACCACCACGCACGCGGAGGCCTGGTTCACCCTGTCCTCCAGCAACACCGACCTGATGAGCGAGAGCGCGCGGGACGGTGAGCTGGACGAGGCTGCCGCCGCGCTCGCCAAGACCCTCGCGGGCAGTGACGTGCAGCTGAAGGTGCTGTGGTCGCCCCTGGTCGCAGGCGACTACATGGACGGGGCCGCCTACCTGTTCACCGCCGGGAACTGGCCCGAGTGGGCCGGCATGCGCGTGGAGCGCCTGGACCAGATCGCCCTACCCTCACGGCACCTGCTCATGGGCGTGAGGATCACCGAACGCACCGGACAAGCCGCCGCAGCAGGTCGCCGCGGCGTGTCCAGCGTGCTCGGCACCGCGTCGACCGCCGTCAGCAACAAGGAACTCGCCCGGCTGGACGCCATCATGCGCCGCCTCGGCCGCCGCCTCGAGGCGACCCCGTGGCGGGCGCAGCCGGCCGCCGTGGAGATGCTGGCATGGATGGTCGCCCGGGAGCAGCACCGCACCACCCCGCTGCCTTCGGCGACCGCCGGCCTGATCACCGGGGCGAAGCTCGCCGCGCTCACCCGCGGCCGCGTCCTGCCCTTCCCCGACCACCTAAGGGTCATGGACGCGACCGGCCAGACCACCGCATGGGTCGCGATCCTCACCATGTCCGGCTTCCCCGAGAAGATGGAGAGCCCAGGAGCCGGCGAGTGGCTGCGCGCCCTGTCCGAGATCACCTACGTGCCGGACATCGACGACAGCGACCTCGCAGACGACGTCGATCCCGCCAGCCTGATACTGCCGGTCTCACCCGAAGCATCCGTCCGCTTCAAGGTCATGCCGAAGCGTGAGGCGATGAAGAAGGCCGACGAGGCCCGCCGGCTCGCCAAGGAGCAGCGCCGTTCCGCCTCGCAGCACTCCGCCGAGGACCCCGGCCGCGCCATCGAGGAGACCGAAGGCGTCATGGCCGGCCTCATCAGGGACATGGGCCGCGAGGACGTGACCCTGGTGGAGGACCACCCCCGCCTCATCGTCACCAGCACCACCTCCCTGGACGACCTACGCACCCGCGTGGACGCAGTGGTCACCTACTACGGCGGCGCCGGCATCGAAGTCGGCGTAGGCGAGGAGGAACAACGAGAGCTGTGGCTCGAAGTCCAGGCCGGCGACCAGCTGCGTGTGCCCGACCTCGGCCACACCCGCGACGTGACCGCGCTCGCCGGCTCCTGGTGGTGGGGCGGCGCGAAGGTCGGCGACGACGAAGGCCCCATCGTCGGCTACCTCACCGGCTCCACTCCCGGCGTCTACCGCAACGACCTGACGATCGGCTCGGAGAAGGGCGACGCCACCACCAGCCTGTTCACCGGCCGCTCCGGCCGCGGCAAGACCGTCTCGCTCATGGCCAGCCTGTTGGATGCGGCCTTCCGCGGAAGCTTCGTGCTCGCGCTGGACTTCAAGGGAGACATGGGCGGCGTCGTCGCCGCTGGCAAGCGCTACGGCCTCAACGCCCACCTGATCGAGACCGGCCCCCGCTTCGCCGGCGTCGCCGACCTTTTCAAGCTCCTGGACAAGGAAGGCGCCGAACGCGCCCAGATCGAGGTCCCCGCACAACTCGGCATCGCCATGCCGCCACACCTGCGCGCCCGCGGCGCCGAAACCCCCGTACAGCACGCCGTGAACAAGGTAATCGCTGCCGGCGACCCGGCCACATGGAAGGTGGTCGACTTCCTGCGCCGCTCCACCGACCCGCTCGCGCGAGAGACCGGCGAAGCGCTCTACGAGCTGAGCCAGACCGCGATCGGCGCCCCATTCATGGGCCGCCCCGCCGAGGGCACCCCGCCACTTTCCCCCGAACCGGGCATCTGGGTCGTGCAGATCCCCGGCTTGTCCCTGCCCGGCGCGAGCGATGACCGCGAGGACTGGAACGTCCTGCAGCGCATGTCCGTCGCGCTCATGCATTCCATGCTCGCCTACGGCATCACCACGGCCGGCCGCAAGGACCTCCGCGGCCTGCGCAAGGTCGTCGCAGTCCCCGAGGTGCACGTCCTTACGGCGACCAAGGAAGGATCGTCCTTCCTTGAGTACATCGCCCGAGTGGGCCGCGCGTTGTCCACGGCGCTGGTCCTGGACACCCAGGACCCCCAATCCCTCTCTCACCTCGTCGGCGTGGTCGAACAGCTCACCACCGTGGTCGGCTTTCAGCTCACCAACCCGACCCAGCAGGACGCGTTGGCGGAGTTGCTGAACCTGCCGCCCGGCCGGCACACCCGCGACCTGATCCAGTCCATCGGCCTTCAGCCCGACGGCGAGGTCCGCCACGGCCACGCGATCATCCGAGACCGCCGCTTCCAAACCGCCACCGTCCAGTGGGACATCCCCACCGCGGAGCTGCTGGCCCTGCTGGACACCACCCCCCGGCTCGACCCTATCGCCGACGGCGAGGTGGCCGCCCAGCCCGAGGAGGTCCCCGCATGACGCGCCACCCGAGCATCACCGCGCTCGCCCTACTGTTTGCCGTCGGCCTCGCCCTGGCTGGCTGCAGCAAGACAACCAACGACGCTAATAAGGAGGACCCGGCGGCCGCTGCGGTTGCGATCGCCCGCGAGTACCAGCAGGCGGCCCTCGCTCAGGACTGGCGCAAGATGTGCGAGCTTCGCACGGAACGAATGCGTTACGGCACCGTCGAGCAGTGCACGGCCGACAACACCCCCTCGTCGGAGGCCGCCACCCGTTCAACGCCTACATCTGCCTCCCCAACGACGACGTTCGACCCGCCCACCTACGCCGACGCGTCCACCATGCCGCCGCTCCCCTCGAAGACGGCCGCCTCTGGCCCGGACCGCGCATCCACCGGCCCGGTCAAAACGGAAGGCACGCCGATTGAGGTCCCGGCAGCCGGCGAACACCCCGCCGGCTGGGGCGTCATGCTCACCTACATCGTGACCTGGCCGAGCCAGACCACCACGTCTCGTAAGGCGCTGCGCGTTGTCCAGGAAGCCGGCATGTGGCGGGTTGACCAGCACGAGGACGTCCAGGATGGCGACATGGTGCAGGGCAACCCGATCCGTAACTCGCTGTTCGGGGAGTTGAGACCGTGACCATGCATCTGCCGCAGCTGCGGACGCTCGCGATCCCAGTCCTGTTCGCGTTCACCACGCTGATGGTGGCCGCAGGGCACGCCCACGCCGAGACGATCGACCCGGTGGGTATCGGTGACCTGCTGCCCTCCCCGAAGAGCGCTGTTCCTGCGGGGCCAGGGACGCTGTACGAGACCTACAGCAACCCGAACCTATGGACGCTCGATTCCGACTACGGCAAGTTCGACGTCCTTGATCCGATGGCGGAGTCCATCGCGGACGTCTGCATGGTGCTTATCGCGGTCATCGGCACAGGCATCATTGTTGTCATCCAGTGGATCTTTCAGCTCACTTCGGTACCGGAGCTAGAAGGCGCGCTGGCTGGCACCATCGGTGGGGCCGCGAAGGGGTTGTCGACCACGCTCCTGCCGGCCGCGCTCGCTGTTGGCGCCCTGGTCGCGTTCGCCAAGCACCGCGAAGGCGGAGGCTCCGGCGGCATGAGCCAGATCGCCTGGGTATTCGTGTCCGGCATTGTCTCCGTGTCTCTGCTGTCCACCCCGCAGGTCTGGGTGGATGGGGTGGACACCACGCGGCAGGTCGGTGCATCCATCGCCTTGAACGCGACCGCTGGCGGGATCGCCGAGGGGCGCCAGGAGTATCCGTTCGCTCTTGAGCATGAGCCGCAGTACGCGGGAAACGGCCGGGACGACATGCTGCGCAAGAGCAGTGACTCCGTCTGGCGGTCCTATGTCGCCACCCCCTGGTGCCTGGCCGAGTTCGGCTCGCTCAAGGCCTGCGAACAGCACGGTAAGGACCTCCTCGACCAGGGCTCTTCGAAGGAGAAGCGAAAGGCGTGGCTGAAGGAACACGTCGATGAAGAAGCCGTAGGACCGGACTCCGTCACGTGGCGGCAGGGGCACAGCCCCATGGGCCGGATCGCGGTCACTGTCCCGGCGCTCATCGTGCTGCTGATCTTCGCCGTGCTAGTCGTCGTGCTCGCCTTCGCGTCGCTCGCCTCCCTGATCGGCGTCCTTATGCTCCTGGTCGCCGGCGTAGTCTTCGCATGCTTGTGGGTGATCCCGGGACGTCCCCGCCAATGGGGCCTTCGCTGGTTCGACCAGCTCTTGGGTCTCACGCTGCAGTCGTTCGTGGCCACCATGACGCTTGGCTGCGTCCTCGTCGTTCAGGTGGCCACCACCAAGATGTTCGCGGAATACCAGTGGGCCCCGTCCGCTGGCCTGTCGATCGCTGCTGCGGTCATGGCGTTCAAGTTCCGCAAGATCATGGAAGCAATCGTGGGCGTCTCCGGGGCGACGTCGTCCCCGCTCAGCACCATGCTTGGCATGATGGCCACCCGCACCCTACATGGCGGCAAGCGCGGCCCTGGCCAGCACAACCGGCCCGTGCGCACCCTCGGCGGCAGTGGCGGTCCTGCTGACGGCGATGGAGGCGGGGGAGGCGGCGAGGGAGGCGACGATGACGGTCCCACCGGGCCCGGCGGTGCCGGTCTGCCCGCACGCATCGCCTTCCGCCCCCGCCGTCCGCTGCCCGGCGACGGACAGCGCGCCGTGCGCATCGCCGAACTGGCTGATCAGGTCTCGCGGAACGGTCCGACGTCGGTTGCCGGCGCCCCTGCGTCGATTCCCGACGACAGCACCCGCCAGCGGCAGCGCACCCGTGTGGGCGGGCCTGGCCCCCTGCCGCTGCGCGCGACTGCCGACCTCGCCGATCCGATCGGGGCCGGGGGTTCGGACACGGCCTCGGCGGCGGAGGCCTCGGCGGTGTCCTTCCGGCGCGCCCCGGCCCCGAACGCTCCCGGCCCGCGCGCCATCGAGGCGCGCGTGGTCCGCAGCAGCACGCCGCCGAGCCCGGCTCCGCAGTCTGAGCCGGCGCAGCGGCAGCGGGCCACTCAGCCGCCGCCGCCCGCCCGCCGTGCGGCCCCTGCCCGCCGTCCCGCTCCCTCCCGGCCCGCGCCGCGCCGGGCCGCCCCGGCTGGCCGTCCCGACGTCCCCGCAGCGCAGGAGGGCTGAGCCGTGTCGAAGGAGGAACAGTCTCCGCCGCACGTCCGGGAGCTGCTCAAAGCCCAGTACGACTACCCCGAGGACGTCGAGACCGGGCGTGGCGGAAGCCGCCGCCGGGCCCGCCGCGCTTACCGCAGGAGCGAGCGGCAGCGCACTGCGGCATGGATCGAACAGGAGCGGCGGCGCGAGCCGATCACCGCCCGCGCCGCCCTCGTGGTCGTCACTGTCCTGCTCGGCATGGGCGTCCTCGCCCGCCTCGGGCCCGGCTGGATCACCGGCGGTGACGAACGCGCGGACCAAGTTGTCGCCGGCCCGAGCGCGTTCCCGGCCGGGGCGGCGAACAGCAAGCCGGCTGTGAGCTCCTCGCCGCCGCTGTCGCCCTTGGCGAGCCCGTCGGCGGACCTGTCCCTCCCGGACAGGGTGGCGGAGGCCTTCGTCCGGCAGTACCTGACCCGCAACCCGCCCAAGGACCAGGACCACACAGCAGCCGTGGGGCGCGCCGCGCCGTGGGCGACGCCGGCGCTGGTCGAGAACCTGAGCCAGCACGACGATCCCCCCTTCGGCCGCCTGGTCAGCCGGGGCGGCGTTTCCATGGTCTCCACGGTCACGGTCAAGCACGCTGGCCAGCAGCTGCCAGGGGACACCCCACTACGAGCCTGGCGGACCGTCACGGCGAAGGTCGACATCGTCGGTTACACCAGCTACTCCGAAACGACGACGCTGCAGTGCGAACTGATCAACACCGACGGCGAATGGCGGGTCGCTCGGGTGCTGGGGGTGTAGCGCGTGGAGGGGAGGGACGCGCTCCAGGTCGCGGCAAGCGCCGCCGGCACTGGGGCCAAGCTGAAGCTCGCCGTGCCCGTGGCCGTGCTGTTCGTGTGCTTCCTGCTCGTTGTTGGCGCCTTCGGCGCCGGCGTGAGCGCGAAGGCCTACGGGGACTCATGTGAAGACGCCGGGCTGCCCGGCGCCGAGATCCCCGGAGGATCCGGCATTGGGCAGACCCTCACCGGAGACCTCCGGAAGAAGCAGATCGAGAACGCCAAAATCATCGATAAGGTCGCCGAACACGGCGGCATGTCGGGACAGGCCACACTCATCGGCCTGATGACCGCGCTGCAAGAATCAACGCTGCTGAACATCGACTACGGCGACCGAGACTCACTCGGCCTGTTCCAGCAGCGCCCCTCTCAGGGATGGGGAACACGAGAACAGATCCTCAACCCCGAGTACGCCTCCAAAATGTTCTTCTTCGGCGCCGACTCCGGCAGCCCCCGCGGGCTCGCGGACATCCGCGGGTGGCAGTCCATGCTGCTGTGGAAGGCGGCCGCGACCGTCCAGCGCCCCGCCATGGAGTACGAGAGGCTCTATGCCGGGCAGGAGGACGCCGCACGGGAGATCGCGGCCCAAGCTGGCCTCGATTTGCTGCGCCCGGCGGAGACCGGGCCGACGCCGCCCGAGGGTGGCGCCACCGGAGCGCCCGGCCCGTCCGGCGAGCCCGCCGGCCCCGACGAGTGCTACGCCGGAGATGGCGGTGGTAAGCCGGGCAAGCCTGGCGATCCCTTTCATGACGGCGCGGCCAGCTGGCCCGCGAGCGTCAGGAATCCCCGCTCGACCTCCGACGCGATGCAGTGGGCCAGGAACGAGGCGGCGACCGGCGGGAAGGACTGGTACCGGCTCTGCCTCGCGTTCGTCGCCAGGACCTACGGCTGGTCGTATTCCGGTGTGCCGTATGCCATCGACCACTACCGGCAGATGCCGCCGTCCATGAAGCACAACAAGGACCGCAACCCGCCACCCGGCGCCCTCATGTACTGGGACACCGGCCAACGAGCGGGACACGTCGCCGTCTACCTCGGCGGCGGACAGATCGCCAGCAACGACATTGGCCGCCCCGGATACATTGACGTCGTCCCTGCCGCCGACATCGAACGCACATGGGGAGCCACGTACCTGGGGTGGACGCCGCCGTACTTCCCCAAGGGCGGATAGAGGGAGCGCACATGACCATCAACCCCGACGCCGTACCCGCTGTCCCGGTCTATACGATCACCCTGACCGCGACCGGCGCCTACATCGACGGCGAGCCCGTACCCGGCGCGACCGGCGCCCTCCAGGCCTCCCGCCGCGCCGCGCTCGCCGAGCTCTACGTCAAGGCTGCGCTTCATGGCCGGCCCGTCCGCTTCGTCGCCAAGGAAGCCGATGGCACCACCTGGCCCATGATCATGGACACCGACGGGAACGTGCTCACCTTGCACACCCCCCACCCCGCCCAGCCGACGTCCGTCCCGGCGCCCGCGACCACCACGCCACCGCCCGCGGCGCCCCTGCGGCGAGGGCACGACTGGACGGCCCCACTCCCGCCCGAGCACCACGACCGGTACACCGAACTGGGGGCTGCTGAGACCGCTGGCGACCTAACCACTGCCACCGCCCTCGCTGCCCAGCTCGAAGAGGAGCTTTCGGCCCGCTACGGCCCTTTGCACCCCCACCCGGTAAACGTCCTGACGCTGCGCGCCTCCCTGACGCTCCGGCAGCGCTCCGACTGGTACGAGACCATCGAGCTGCTCGTGTACACCGCGCAGCGTCGGCGAGAAGCTGGCGCCCAGCCCGTCGAGGACACATTGGCCGCCGCCCGCAATGCCCACGCCGCCTGGCGCGCCCTCACGAAGGATGACGTCGAGGGCGCAGCAGAACTTGCAGCGCCCGTCGCGGGGATGCTCGAGCAACTTGGCGAGAGCAAGCGAACTAGGGACGTCCTGAGTTGGGTCGAGGACAGGGCCAGGAGATGCCCGACGTGATGGAGACGACTCCACAGCCCGGCACACAGCACCGCGATCCCGGTTCCTGTGTCCGGAGAGCGCGCACTGGGAGGCCAGACCTCTCAGAACGGCGGCCACGTTCAGAGGCTTCTCGCTCAAGGCCGTGCGGCGGGACGGCACCCCGCTTGGCTGGTGAACGTTGCACAGGGCCCCCAGAATGCGGCACCCGACACGCTGGCAAACGGAGCGTCCGGAACAGCTGGCCTCTCCCATGCGACACAACGAGGCCCAGTCGCTCCTGGGCCTCGTTGCGTCAGGCCGACGGATGCCGCAGGGGTGGCACTGCTCGCAGCAGCTGCCACAGTGGCCGTGACCCGCTCGCCCAATCGCCGAGGACGGCGCGGTCGACGAGGTGTAGCCACTGGACCGGGCGAAGTCGACCGTTCCGGCTTGGAGAACCGTCCGCTGGTGGCGAGCACGACGACATCGCCCTTGTGTACCGGTCGGCCGGTGCCGTTGAGGACCTGCAGTCCGGGGTGCCAACCGCATACCCGGACAGCTCGGCCCGCCGGTGCTTGCACTGGATTACCCAGCGCCGCCCGTACGGGTCGGTGGCTTTCAGATCCGCGCCGTTGTCACGGGCGCCGCCGGACTGCATAGCGGCCGCGCACCCGTCGCGTCGCATCAGGTCCCGCACCGCGTGCTTGAACTGCCGGTGGTGCTTAGCGTCCAGCTGTGTCAGCGCGTACCGCAGCCCCTGGGAACGCACCCGTTCCCACTGCGCGGCCCGCTGCCGCGCCATCTAGGCCATCCCATCACCACCCCGCCGGCGAGCACCACAAGGACCACGGCACCCACGGATACGCGCGCACGAAGTCCGCGACCGCAGCGAGCACCGACCCCACGACGACGCGGCCACCGACGTCCAGCAGCAGCTGCTCGGTGCCATCAGCCTTGCGCGACCGGCGCCGGGCCGGATGACGCCGGTCCACCGGCTGTCCTCCGTTCGGTCCCACTTGACCGGATATGTCACCGTCGACAAGGACTGCGGCGCCAGTAGCCGCTCCCTACGTCTCGCCGCCCGCAGACGTGCCCGAGCCGCCGAACACCACCCCAACTGTTGGGCGCTCGGGCGCGGTTTCCCTGGCCAGGGGGCAGCAGAGCGCGCAGTCAGAATGGCGGGGTCGGCGTCATACGCCCCTCCAGCGGAAGGGGGCTGCTTCGATGGTCACTGTCGTCTCCGG
Organism: Streptomyces sp. NPDC053431; assembly: GCF_044544925.1. Lineage (NCBI taxonomy): Bacteria > Bacillati > Actinomycetota > Actinomycetes > Kitasatosporales > Streptomycetaceae > Streptomyces > Streptomyces sp. NPDC053431. Next base: position 14,880 of record NZ_JBITXX010000029.1, read on the forward strand.
GGTGCTGCCACGCGTACGGCCGTGATGCCGGCCCAAAGGCGTCCCCGTAGCTGGGCGGCGTCAAGGTACGTCCGGGCGTCGGTTCCTTCGTCGGGGGGTAAGGGGTCCAGTCCGACGGAGAGGTGGATGCGCTGCCTGGTGGCGGCCAGGTCGTACCAGGACCGGTCGACCAGGCCTTGTAGGGCAAGGTGCTCGTGCCCGTAGTCGAGTAGTACGACCCCTTCCGCGAGGTACGCGCAGTGAATCAGGTGCCGGGATGCTTCCCACCCTGGGGTGAGGCCGAGGCCGGTTGCGATGCCGAGCATGTCTCTCGACACTGCGCTGCTGTCCTCTCGCCATTGGGTCGGATCGTGGACGAGGAGCAGCCGGCAGGCGAGGCCGGATGCTGACCGGGTCACTCCGGGAACGACGCGGATGCGAGTGAGGCGGTCGGCGCCGGGCGGCGGCGCGTACTGCGGCCTGCGGGTCTGGATCATGGGGTTGCCTTCGGCTTGGCGCGGTGGCAGGGGCAGTCGCAGCGGCGTGCAGGTAGGGCCAGGTCGCCGTAGCGCGTGTAGACGGCGCCCGGCTTGCACCAGCTGTGGAAGCCGCCGGCGCAGTCAGGCCGCAGAACGCAGGCTGCTGCGCTGCTGCCAGGGTTCGTTGCGCATCCCCCGTTGCGGGGGCCGAGCGTGCTCTCAACGGCTTCTCGTAGCGCCAGGGCGAGCGCCTCGGCGTTTGTCGCCCAGCTGCGGGACGTCGGAGGGACCCGCCACAACGGGCCTACGGTCCGCTGCGGCCCGGGCACAGGTACGTGCATCGTCTCGCCCAGGACCTCGACGCCCGCAGCCTCGGGCAGCGACCGACATACTTCGGCGTGGCCAGGCTCGACAAGCCACACCAGACTGCTGCTCCCCGAATCCTCGATGACAGCGCCACTGCGCTCGCCGAGCTCCCCGAGGACGACCAGGCCGAGGGAACGAGGGACCCGCACGGCGTCCCACCACCTACCTGCGGGGCGCATCGTGATCGTGCGGCCGACGGGCAGCCACTGCTTGAGGTGAGGTGTCATGCTGCAAGGATTTTGCGACAGAGGGCGTCGGCTCGATCCCATACCGGTAATCTCACGGTGAGATGGATTCCAATCTCACGATGCATGAGGAGGTGTCACATGACGCTCGGAGCAATCCAGTTAGAGGCGTGGGCTTGGGAGCGTGCGGAAGTCCGGCAGGCGCTGCGGGCCCGAGACATCCGGGCCGTCTTCCGATACGTACAGCAGTACAGCGGAGCCAGTCAGGCCCGCATCGCCGCAGCGGTCGACCTCTCGCAGGGGCGGGTCAACGAGATCATCAACGGGCGCCGTGAAATTACCCAGCTTGACGTGTATGAGCGGATCGCCGAAGGGCTAGGGATGCCCGACCACGCGCGCCACCTCCTCGGACTGGCTGCCAGCCGGGAGAAGCACGCCGGCGGCGCAGCGTTCGACCTCTCCGCCTTCCCCGAGGTAGTGCGCGTCTACTCCTCCCAGGCAGCCGCCCGCGAGGAGATCCGGCAGCACGCGGCCGGCGCCGACGAGCTTGACGTCCTGGCCGTACGCGGCCTCGGACTTATCGGTCTCAACGACAGCCTGCTCCGCGAGTACTGCCTGCCACGCGAGCAAGGCGGCCGAGGTCTCCGCCTTCGCGTACTCCTCCTCGATCCGGACTCACCGGCGACAGCGCGCCGCGCCGCCGAGATCGGAGAGTCCACTGAATCACTCGCAGGCGGCATCCAGCTCGCCGAAGCCCGCCTGCGTGAACTTGCTGGCGATGTCCGGGTCTACCGCTACAGACAGTTGCCGACCTGGCGGATCATCCGCCTCGACGGCACGATGTTCGTCGGCGCTTTCGACGCGGGCTGGGAAGGGCACGAGTCGGCGACCTACAAGGTGATGGAAACCCCGCACGGCCCCTTCTACAGAGGGTTCAGGCGGATGCTCGAGGCGCTCTTCGACGGCGCGGAGCGGACCGGATGACGGAGAGGAGACACCCGTGATCGAGGCGGAGCTCAAAGCCCGCGTCCACGCGCCCGAGGAGGTTTTGCGGCGGCTCGATGAACGCGCAGCCGGTGTGCCGGAGGTCTATCGAGACACGTACTACGACGCTCCGGACGGCGCCCTCGACGCCCGCAGCGCCGAGCTGCGCATCCGCACCGTGCATGGTCCGGACGACACCCGCACCGTCCTGACATACAAGGGTGCTGCGGTCGACGAGGCGTCCGGCTCGAAGCCGGAGGCGGAGACCCGCGTAGAAGACGTCGACGCCGCACACGCCATCGTGCGCGGTCTCGGCTACGTGCCCGTGATCGCGTTCGAGAAGCGGTGCCGCAACTACGCCTTCAAGGCCCGCGGCCGCCAGATGCTGGCCACGCTCGTTCGCGTCCCTGAGATCGACGGCACCTTCATCGAGGTCGAGACGCTCGTCGACGGCGACCAGGTCCTCACTGCCCTGGACGACATCCGTGCCGTCTTGATCGAGCTCGGCATCGCCGAGGAGGACCTGACGCGCGAGCTCTACACCGACGCGGTGCGGGCACGCCGCGAGGCATAGGGCGCCGTTGTCCGCACCTGCATGAGTGGCGAGGAGTTCGCCTGCGTGACTCTGAAATGACGACGCGGCCGCGCTTGATCAGCCGGGAAGGCGGGTGGCCGACCGCTTGCACGGCACCCCCACGGTTCCCTGTGGGGGCGCTGGTCCTTCCCGGTTCTCCTCTCCGCACCCTGGCCCAGCCACCCGCGGCTACCCTCCTCGGCCCCGCTGAGCCTGCGGTCCGACCGCTGCAACTGCCCGACGAAGACATGTCCACCAGGTAGTGCCCCTGCTCAGCGGCACTATCAGCGCCGGAGATCGACATAACGTCGAAGAGAAAGACGCCGTTGCAGAGGCGGTGTGTTAACTGCACCTTTCTTGAGGTCGTTGGGCACTGCGACGTCCGACTGCCCAAGGAGTTCTGTGTGACGTGGCACCTGCGCAACCAGCTGATGGAGGGACGGGTTGTCCTGCCCCGTGTCGGCTCGCCCGTTCAGCTGGAGACCCAGCACCCGGCGTACGCCGTACTCGACCCGGCTGGAAGCCCGGTCGCGTCGGTGACGCCCTACCTGCGGGACCTCGCTCTGAACGACAACAGCCCAGCAACTAACCGCAGTTACGCCAATGACCTGCTGCGGTGGTTCCGATTCGCGTGGCTCTTGAACGTGACCTGGGACAAGGCAACGGAAGGGGAGGTGGCAGTGATAGCGGATGGCTTCGTACGGCACCGAATCCGCAGCGCTGCCGCACCCGGCCGGACGCGCCGCAGCCCGGCTTGGTCAACCCCCGCAGCGGGAAATGGTACCTCAAGGCCGGCTTTGCCCCAGCAACGATCAACCACACCCTGACGATGGTGGCCAGCTTCTACTCCTGATGGCGCGGACGGGTCTGGTGCCTACTTGCAGGCCTGCGTCGGGCTTCGCCTGCGGATCTGGAGATACTGTTCCGGCGTCACCCGCCCGGGCAGAGGTACTGCGTGAGGTGATGGCAGCACCCTGATGTCGTTGATACTCAGCTGATCCTCGGGCGACCGGCTCGAATCGGCTGCTCCCACATTGACCGTCGCTGTTTCCGCACTCGCCCTACTGCTGGTCGAGTCGTCTGGCCCAAGTTCGATGACCGACGTGGTCGCCGTACGCCGCCATGAACGGGATGGCTCGGTCCAGGACGTACCGCTCAAAGTCGGTGGCGTCCTCGAACTCTGTTGTGTGCAGGCATCCAGGCTCCCCTTAGCACTCGCCGGGCCCTGCGGCATGCGGTGGTGCGCCCTACTCCTCGGCCGCACCGTCCTCGTGGCCGGCGTGCTGCCCGTCGAGCCGCGCCACGATGGTCCCCAGGTTGATCACTCCTGCGTGGTACGCCTCCAGGAACAGCCCGATGGCGTGCGAGAAAGACACCTTGTCGACGGCCGCGCGCTTCTTGCCCGCCTCCCACACCGAGCCGGTGACGTTGACAGTGCGCACCACCCTGGTCTGGTCGAGCTCCCGCGCGGAGGGCCGGCCGGTGCCGGTCGTGTACGTCCTGGGGGAGCGGTCGTGGTGGCGCGGGGCGGTGGTCATGGCGGTTGCCTCTCGGGTCGGGGCGGACCGGCACCCACCCGGCCGCAGGCCCGCCATAGCCGGGCCTCGTGCCCCGGGCCGTCGCCCCGTCCCGGCCCCCGCAGCCGCCGGCCCGCCTCATCGGAGTCACATGGTCAGTCACATGAGCAGTCCCATGAGGGCGGGTCACACGGGTTGACCTGTGAGAACACCCCGAAATCCCCGTCCGACCGAACGTGTGACTGGCAGCCCGGAACTGCTCCCGGGTGCTCCGTCCGCCACCTCGGTACGGCCCCGCTCGCGCTCCTCGGCTGCCTGCTGAACGGCACACCGAACCAAGACGCGGCCGCGGTCTCGCGGGCCGTGTGTTCCGTGGTCCGCCGGCCCACTGGCGACGCGTACCGGAGGACGAAGGCGTTCGACACATACCCAGCGAGGACACCGTCGACCGGCACTGCGTGCCGCCTGCGGGCATCAGGCGGACCGAACCGATACCGGTCCCCGACCATCCCAGCGTCCGTCGCGGCCGCAGCATCGCCCCCGCCCCCCGCCACCGACGACTCCGCAGCGTGGGTTTTTCGGTGGCCGCCACCGCGATGCTCGCTGCGTCGACACGCTGGCGCGCCCGCCGCCGTTTCAGGCTTCGCGACGACTCCGCGCAGCGTGGCGTGCTGTCCCCAGCTCGGCCCGCGCCGCCTCCAGACGCACCGCGACTGCTCGACACGGTCCACCGGCCCCTCCACGTCCACGCGAACGCGGGATCCGTCGCCCGGATCGTGGTCCGCAGCCACGCGTCCAGCGCGGCGGCGTAGTCCCTCGGTCCAGTTCTACTCTCCACCGCGCGAAACCTGCCGGAACCGAACGGCCCACGGCGCCCTGCTGCTCCGCTCATGCCTCAGCACCACGGAACCCCACAGCCGACGGCCATTGCGTCTGCCGGTTCCGCCACACTCCTATATCGCAGCTGGGTGTTCGGTACTCGCCAGCACCTGCCGCTGGTCCACCCGACACCTTTAGCCCATAGTGGAGCGGTGTATTTATTGATCAACCCGAACGGATTATCGCCTTGTTAACAAGCTCCTCCCGTGAAACCAGTTCTGCCCCTCGCACGGCACGTGTGCCGGGGAGGTTCTGGACCGTGCGCCTGACCGGCCACGGCGACCGCACCGCCGTGGTCACCTGTTCCACTGCCGCGTGCCGGATGCCACCGCCCTCCAAGGACCTGGCGTCGCTGCGCACGTTCGCCGCGCGGCACGCCGCCGCCCACGCCAAGGCCGCCACGCCACGGCCCAACGCCGCCTGCCACTGCCGCGCCGAGGGCTGCGCCGCTCATGAGGACACCAAGGTGTACTGCGCCGGCGGCGCGGTCATGGTCCTGCGCCATGATGCGGGCTTCGGGCGAGTGTGGAGCGTGGAGGAGGTCTGCACTGCCTGCGCCGCGCTCATCCCTCACGCCAGGATCATCGCCCGCCCCGTGACCCCGCAGCCCGGCACTACCAGGCCGCCCACGCCGGCGGTTCCAGCACCCGTACGTTCCGCCGTTCCCGGCGGTTTCTCCTCCCCGTCCCCACCAGCCGACGGCGACACGCGCTCACGGCGAAGCGGCCCCGGACCGCGCCGTTCGCGCGGCGGGCGGGCGCGCTGACAAGGCGCGGCCTCCGCGCCACGATGGCCAGTAGGCGGGCCGCTGTCGCACGACTGACCGTGCGTGTCGCGTCCGGGCGACGCTGGGCGTCGAACAAGAGCGACTTGAGGGAGGAATGAGGCAGCTCCGGCTCGCCGGGCGATCGCTACCGGCAGGCCGGGACGCTGGGCGATCAGACCCCGGACGTGGTCCGTCACGGGGCGGGCGTCCCCGCGGGTCGTGAGCCACGGGGAATTGGCCTGAGGCGTGAGGTTGCGTGCTGGTAGGAGGAGTTGTAGAAGACCGCGGCAGTCTGGCCGGGATGTGACTATCGTCCTTTCAGGCTGCCTGTCCCACATGGTGCCGCTCGTCAGTCCGTTGTTGTTCCCTCCGGCGCGAGCCCATTGACTCCCGTCCGGCGGCGTGCGGCCTTCCGGTTAACGGTAGGGACGCGCTCACGCAGGAACAGGTCGGTGAAGCGCCTCGCTGTCTCGCACACGGTCGCCGGCCAGTGCAGCCGGGCTCATCAGGGCCAGCTCCGCGGATGACTGGCCGCGCCGGGGGAGTGCCGGCCTCTGGACCTGGCGGTTGAAGGGGAGCTTCCACCCGCCAGGTCCAGGGCTTGTGCCGCAACGGGCACCGCAGCAGTGAAACCCTGGGGTGTCGAGGCCCGGGCTTTACTGTGCTACCTCATGCCAGGACTGTAGCGGCGAAAGGGGTATATCGGAGCGTGCCACGCCGCAGAGTCCATAGCTGTCCACCGTGCACGACGCTCCCGTGTCGCGTCTCCTGCTCTGCCCACCGACAATGGAAACGCAGCGGAGAACTGCCCCCTCAGGGACCAGGGACCAGATGAGGCGGCAGCACCGGTGGTCCCTTCGCGGAGTGCCCGCCGCCGAGGGACCACCGGTGTATCGGGGACTCGCACCGGATACACCAGCGGAAACGCGCCATCCGTCGGATCTGTGTCGGCCATGACCAGCTCACCGAGACGGGCTGAGGGTCGCCATTCTGGCGCTCGATCAGACTCTCACTTTGTCGATGCGGGCAGTTAGCCTGCTGTTATGTCAGAGCGTGTCATCCAGGGCCGTAAAGGCGGCCTGATGTCCTGGACGCTGCAGACGCGTTGTGGGCTGGCCTGAGAGAGCGCTGTGCCGACGGCCGCGGCGTTTACCTGCTCTCCTCCTCAGGAATACGTCCTGCTCGGCGACCGCGTGGTGGCGACGGCGAAGGCAGGTGGCGACCAGGGGAGTGTTCGGGAGGTTGAGGTGCGCCGAGCGGCTGCGCAACTGAACGCGGTGGAGATGGACCGCCGAGATATGACGACGTTGTGGGATTCGGTCGCAGGTTCGCCAGCTTCACGGGGATCGTGACCAAGCCGAACGACACGCTTCTGACCACACGGTGCGACCGGGCATTGCCTTCTCCAGGTCCCCCTGGCGGCGTGACCACAGGTATGCACGGTGCTGGGGTGATCGCACGTTCCCGTGCCCGGCAAAGGGGCGGCTCCGCCAACCTACCCGCTCTGGATTACCTCGACCGGCACTGCGGGGTTGCCCACGGTGCGTGCCGGGCCCCGGAACCCCTCGCGCAGTCTTCCTCGGACCAGAGTTGCCAGTGCAGGCCTGCCGTAAGCGCAGAAAATCCCTGTGGAAGACCGCCCATCAGGCGGCGTAGCATTAATTCCATGGACACTTTTCCAAGTGATCTGCTGAATTTGCAGTCAGAGCTGCATCGCGTTCGTTCGGCGCATAGGAAGCTGTGCCGTTCCTTTCCCTTGACTGCTACCCCATCGGACGGATATGAGTATATACAGATATGGCGGCAATGGCGTTCTCCGGAATCTCCGGGATATAGTCAGAAGCGTATCGAAGAGGAGAAGCATCTGCGGAAGTTAATTTGCGAGCTATCTTCCGCAATCTGGGCGCATCCATATTGGGCGACACTGTCGGGCGGAGAACGCGTCCGCAGAAGGATAGCCCTGTCACGCTTTGGTGCGCCAAGGTATGCTGATGATTGGGAATAGTGCTGCGAATGCACTCCGCGACTCGAGGTCTTCGACTGTGTCCTATGTGGCGGGTTTGACGGTCGCTTGTGGCAGGTAAGAGGGCAACGTTCAGCGACAGCACATGCTCAGCCATGCGGATCAGACTCCCTTCGTGCGGCTCGGAAGGCGGGTGGGCTCGAGGATGGGACACGTGCCCAAGAAGATTGCCCCCGGCGCTTCGGAGCCAGGCTGTGCGTCTGGTGACCAATCACCGCTCGGAGTATTCCACCGAGCGTGCTGTCCATGTCGAGGTCGCCGAATCGATTGGCGTGTCGCGGGAATGGGTGCGGCGCTGGGTGGCCCAGCACCGAGATCGACACCGGCGTGGCCGCGGGTGTGACCAGCGACGAGCGCGAGGAACTGCGCAGGCTGAGGGCGGAGGTCAAGCGGTTGCGTGAGGTAGCGAGGTGCTGAGCCCTGACTGGGACAGGCATGTGTCGGCACCTGCGGGCGCCGGCACCGTCAGCGTGACAGTGGCCGGGAGGGGCCGAGGCTCGCGCGATCTCCGTGGAGGCATCGCCTTGCCCGGCTTACGGAAACGTCGCCTCGGCACCCGCCTGAGCGTCACCACGGTGGTACCGGGCCGCGCGTCGATCTAGGTCGAGGCATCTCCTGTCCGGCTGAGAGAAGCCGTCGTCGGCTCCGGCGCTCGGGCAGGCCAGAGGGAGCGACACCGCTCCGGGCCCGCCGATAACAAGGAATCCGGACTGGACAGGTCGCCAGGAACCTCGGGCCCGTTTACACCGCGCCGAGTGCGGCAGCGGTGACCGAGCGGTCCTGGAGTTCCGAGAAATGGGGCGCCAAGTATCCGCCCCTGATCAAACTGTGGTCCGACGCCTGGGCCGAGATGGTCTCCCCTTCCTCTCCTTCGACGTCGAGATCCGCAAGGTGATCAGTTCGACGAACGCCATCGAGAGTGTCAACGCACGCATCCGCCAGGCCGTCCGGGCCTGCGGGCCATTTCCCGTCGGAGAACGCCGCACTTAAGTGCGTCTACAGGGCGCTGATCAGCCTGGACCCGACTGACACCTCAACACCCAAGATCAGCTTCTTGGACAGCCCCGCCCAACCCTGGTCCGGTCAGTCGGCGAAGGTGATGCCCGCTTGGGCAAGCCGTTCCAGGGCGTCGGTGAGTACGGGGATGGGGGGGCCGATGAACATACGGAGGTGGAAGGTGGGCTGTATGGCGGCGTGGGGCATGTCGTCGAGGTGTCCAGGATCGAGTCCGAACAGGACGCCGGTACGGCGGAAGCACTCCATCCGGAAGAATGCGGCCGCGTCCGGGTGGTGCCAGTAGGGCCTAGGGATTTGGAAACGCAGGTAGCTGGTGCATTCGCCGGTCTGGAAGGTTCCTTCAGGGTAGCCGAGCCGGTCGACGAAGAAGCGCGCGACGTGTATGCGCTTGTCGGCGTATTGCTGGCGCATGGCCGCGAGGTAGGCGTCGGACTGCGGGTCTTGCAGCCAGGAAGCCATGGCCTCTTGAAGTGGTACCGCCGAGATGAAGGACCGCTGGAATTGTGTGGTGTTCATCAGCTGGTCGATGACGGCGGGCGGGCCGGTGACGGCGCCGATTCCCCAGCCGTTGCAGTGGAACTGCTTTCCCAGGGACCGCACTGCCAGCCAGGGCGGTGTTCCCGCGGGGTGTTTCGCTGTCTCCTCGAGGAGGATCCGAAGGGCGTTGGTTGGTTCGATGTCTGGGTTGTGCACGGCGAAGTAAGCGTCGTCGATCAGTATGGCGGCCCCGGCGGCGAGGGCGGCGCGGATCATCTGGCGGACATCATCGGCACGCCAGTTGATGGCCGTTGGGTTGTGCTGGGCGTTGATGACGAGGACGGCTCGCTGGGCTGGCTGTAGTCCGTCCAGGGCCTCGCGCAAGTGCGCCATGCTCGGGTAAGAGGTCTGCGGGGACAGCGGCAGGTGCTGGACACGGTAACCGGCAGAAGCGAAGACACTGGCGTAGTCCCAGCCGGGCGAGAAGACCAGGGCGACCGGGGCGGTCTGGTGGTCTGGTGGTGAGTTCAGCATCCGGGCGAAGTCGAACATGGCGTTGCGGGTTCCAGCGCAGGAGGCGGCGACCTCGAAGTCTTCTCCCGGTTCCCCGCGGAGGTCGTGTGTGCGCTTGATGTAGGTGCGCAGGACAAGCTGCAGTCGGGGCAGGCCGTACTGGGTTACCACGTAGCCATGGCTATGGGTTGGCAGCGGGGAGGCGAGGACCCGGGTGAGTCCGGGCGCAGCTTCCGTCCAAGTTTCGCCGAGGCTCAGGTAGATCGGTTCACGGGCGGGTTCGGAGTTCAGGTAGCCGTGCAGAAGTTCTGCTTCGGAGAAGCGGGTGGGCAAGCCGGGAGAACTGAGCACCTTGGTGAAATCCATCGAGGCTATCGTCCTTGGGTGTTGGGGGACGGAACGGGTCCCCAGATCCGTTCGCAATGGCGGCCTATGGCCAGGAGGAGAGTGTCGCTTCCTTGAGGGCCGTCCAGTTCGATTCCGACGGGCAGGCCGTGTGCATCGAGTCCGGCCGGCAGGGTCAGTCCGGCCCAGCCGATGACGCTGGCCGGATTGGTGTTGCGGATGTAGGTCTGAAATGCGGGCATTGTGGTGCCATTGACGTTCACGGCTGTGGTTTCGGTGAGACTGCACGCCGTGACAGGCGTGGTGGGGAAGAGTATGGCCGCGAGGTTGTGCTGCCTGAGGTGTTCCCTGAACAGGTGCTGCAGTTGGGGGCGGTGGATGGTGAGCACGGCATTATATGTCGCGGTATCGACCGCGGCAGGACCAAGCAGACTTTCCAGTATTTCTTTCACATCAGGACTGTGAACGCTGTTTACCAGGTCCTCGAATGAACCGGGGAAGCCAGAGGCGTGCATATAGCGCTTGAGGCTTACCGGCGTCTCGTAGAAGACGATGGGGAATCCGGCCAATGCCGTCAGTTCGACGGCTCGCGGCGGCATGTCCGCCTCGACCAGCGTCATGCCCGCCTTCTGTAGCTGCCTGAGCCGGTGCCGCACCAACTGCTCGGTAGCGGGATCAAGGTTCTGGTAGAAGGGGAACCGAGGGACTCCTATCCGGATCGACGAGAGGTCTGGCACGTCAGAGTGGCTTTGCCCTGTCAGGGCCGCGTCGAGCAGAGCGAGGTCATCTACGGTGCGGCCCATCGGGCCCACGGTGTCCCGGGTGGGCGAGATGGCCAGCAGCCCTTGCTGGCCGTACCGGCCCATAGACGGACGCAGCCCGGCCACCCCGCACAGAGCCGCTGGGATGCGTATGGATCCCCCCGTGTCTGTGCCCAGGCCGCCCGGTGCTAGCCGGGCTGCAATCGCGGCAGCGGTGCCGCCGCTGCTGCCCCCGGCGATGTGCGTGTGCCGGTACGGATTGCGAACGGACCCGAAGGCCTGGTTGTCGCTGGTTACGCCGTACGCAAGCTCGTCCATATTGGTCTTGCCCAGCACCAGAGCCCCCGCCTGCCGCAGGCGGTCCACCACCCAGGCGTCCCGGCGGGGCCGATGGCCACGCAGCGCGGGCGTCCCACCGGTGGTGGGCAGGCTTGAGGTGTCGATGTTGTCCTTGACCGCCAAGGGGATGCCGTGAAGTGGGCCGGCTTCGACGCCCGAGCGCCTCGAGACATCGGCCTTTTCCGCTGCCTCGACCAGCAGGGAATGCTGCAGTGATATGAACGTGTTCAGGTGGGCGTGATCTTCGGCCCGGAGAAGTAGTTGCTTGGCGTACTCCACGGCGGATATCTCACCCCGTGAGATCGCATTCACTGCCTCGCGGAGTGTCCATTCAGCGCAGTCGAAGCCCATCACTGCACCAAGTGAGCGGCTCGGGCGGGGACGAGCAGGTTGGGATGTGCCGCTGCGATGTAGGGGCGCAACGTGCGAAGGGTGCCGGTGAACGCGTGGAGGAAGGAATCGACGTGTTCCCTAGTCATGGGGGTCGATAGGCAAAGCAGGCTGCGCCGCGACATGAAGACTCCCCGATTGAGCATTTCCAGGTGGAAGAGAGTGGGCAGAGCGCCCAAGTTGCGGGTACGTGCGTAAACGTCCCTGGCGTCACGGACTGTGCCTTCGCCCCAGTGAAAGTGGCCGTATGACCCGATCCCCGTGGCGGCTCCCTTGATCCCCTCGCCTGCGGCGGCCGCCGTAATGCTCTCCAGCAGCAGCTCGCCCAAGCTGTTCAGCCTGCGCATTTCCTGCTCGTCGTAGTGTTCCAGGGCGGCGATGCCGGCAGCCAGGGTTATGTCGTTCCCGCAGAAGGTTCCGGAGTGGTACAGCGGATCTTCACGGCTAGGGTCGAATTGCATCATGATGTCCTGCCGCCCCCCGAAGGCGCCGATCGGTAGACCGCCTCCGATGATCTTCCCCAGCGCGGTCAGGTCCGGCTCGACACCCGTCTCGTTTTGCAGGGGGCCCAGCCGGAAAGTGGCGACTTCATCGAAAATGAGAAGAACGCCGTGAGCTGAGGCCAGTTCCCGCAGGGCGAGCAGATAGCCGTCGTGCGGCCGAATCCCCCCGCCGGCCGCGAGCATCGGCTCAACGATCAGCGCTGCGATCCGACCCTCGTACCGCTCGAACAAGTACCGCACCGCTGCGGCGTCGTTGAAGGGGACGACCAGCACCTGATCTGCAGTGCCGACGGGCACCCCCGCTGGAGCATGAACGGGTGGAAAGCTGTCGGGCAGGCCAACGGGAGCCTGGCCATGCGGTGAGACGAACATGTTAACTTCCACCACGTCATGGGTGCCGTGGTATCCGCCGTCCACTTTCACAATAAGGTCTTTGCCTGTGAAGGCCCGGGCTGCGCGGATGGCGAACAACGTCGCTTCGGTACCGGAGTTGCAGTACCTGACCTGGCTCACGGAACGGACACGTTCGCTGATGAGGCGGGCGTGCCCGGCCTGGACCGCCGAAGGTGCTCCCAGTGCGGTGCCGCGCTCGGCCTGCCTGGCGATCGCGGAGGACACGGCAGGGTGAGCATGCCCGTGAATGAGAGCACTGTAATTATTCAGGAAATCCAAATACTGATTCCCGTCAATATCTTTGATGAAGCACCCGCTGCCGCGTTCCAGGACCAGCGGATACGGCGAATAGTGGTTGATCGTCCTCGTGTCCCCGCCCGGAAGCCAGCGCATCGACTCGGTGTACTGTCGTTCCGATTCGCTCGTCCGGTCGAAATACCGGCCCATCACCTGTGATTCGATGTCCATTTTCTGCCTTTGCGTGCCCTGGGATTATCTACGGTCTTGAGTCGGATGGCTCGATGTTTTGATTCCACCGCCTAAACTGCAGGTTCGGCCGGCTCTCTATTGAGGGCCGAGGTGAGCTCAGGGAAGAACCTAACCTGCAGTGTCCGGTTGAGAAAGGAAACGCCAGAGGAACCGCCTGTTCCGGCGGCGCGTCCGATAAACCGAGACACTGTCTGGACATGTCGCGCACGCCAGAGATGGAAGGTGCCCGCCACGCTCGCCATGCGATCGCACAGGTCTCTCACGTCGGAGGCGCCGTACGCATAAGCGTCCCGAAAAGCGCGAACCAGAGCGTCGTCTTCCTCGAGAACCCCATCCCGGCCCGTTACGGGCATGCCGTGACCTTGACGGTGAAGATAGCGAATGAACTGATCATAAATGCTCGGGGCCTCACTTGCCTCGCGCAGTAAAGCCATCATTTCAGGCTGCGGAGAAAAACACCGAATGACGTGTGGACGCTTGTAGCCGAGCAGGAACTCGATGATCCTGTATTGCGCCGACTGGATACCCGAAGCGTTTTGAAGAGCGGGGCGAAATTCGGCGAAGGAAGCGGGAGACAGCGTCTCCAACAGACTCCACTGATCCACCATGTGAGCCAGCACCCGGTCGATGCGGTCCAAGACTGCGACGCATGAGGGGCCCTCATTGGTATCCAGCAGTCGGCAGGCCTCGCGCAGCTCATGGATGAGCAACTTCATTAGCAGCTCGGCGACCTGATGCTGAACAATGAACAGCATCTCGTCGTGGCAGCCCGGCTCGGCGACCGGCTGCTGTGCCGCCAGTACTGAGTCCAGATGCAGATACCCTGAATACGTCAGCCGCTCGTCCCCGGTTCCGGACAGACCATTCATACGATTGCTCCTGTTGGAAGAGGAAAGCCGCCCAGTCTCCCGGTTGGCGGGCCAGCTCCTCAGCCCCGCAGGCGCCGGGCGCCGAACACCCACTGCAGCCGCGTTTGCGGGCCGCGAGGCGGCAGTGTCGAATGACTCCATGGAACGCAAAGCGATCAGCCCTTGGACATGGCAGGAGCACTTCGGCTTCGACCAGGCCTGCGAGACCAAAGGCGCACAGCGCACCCTTTGGTGCACGGGACAAGCTTCTACAGACGACGACGGCCACCCCATCCACGCCGGTGACCTGCACGCCCAGCTCCACCGCTCCTTCGACAACCTTGAGACGGTCCTCGCCGCAGCAGGCTATTCCCTGGCGGATGTCGTACGGCTCGTGCTCTACGCCACCGATCCCGATGCCCTGCTTGCCATCTGGGACGAGCTGCGGACCAGGCTGGCCGCAGGATCCTGCAGCCCCGCTCTCACGCTGGTGGGTGTCAGTCGCCTCGCCTACCCGGAGTTGCTCGTCGAGATCGAAGCGACCGCCGTGACCGCCTGATCCACCAAGCGATCCGGGACCGTCCGTGTTCCACATAGGTACGACACTGGCAAATCGCATCAAAGCGGGCATGAGTATGAGGTGCTCATAAGCGGGATGAGGTTGGTTTTGCAGCCGTGGCCCCAGCACCCGCTCCAACGACGGATGGATCTGGGTCAGCAGTCCGTGGAGCCGGTTGGCAACGCGGCTCGCCTCGCCGGCCAGGTCGTCGTCGAACCCGACAATCATCTCCAGCTCGGCGATGGTCTCGTCCTCGCCGTCGATGGCCCGCAGCGTGTGAGCGCGCGGGCGGCGTCGACGATGATGAACGCGTCCTTCGCGTCCGTCTTGGCCTCGCCCGGGTAGAGGTCGGCGATCCGCCGCATCGTGAGGCCCGGGCAGATAGGCGACCGGGCAGCCCATGTCCCGGGCCACCGCCAGCGGCAGGGCACCGATCGAGGCCGGCTGGTCGACCACGACCAGCACCGTTCCGTGCTTGGCCTGCAGCTTGGCGAACAGTTCGCGGAGTTTGGGTTCGGTGTTGGGCGGCAGGCGCTTGTCGAAGGCCTTCTTGCCGGCCGGGGTGACGGCGGTGGCGTGGTGTGCGCTTTCCAAACGTGCTGGAGCGGTTCGGTTCACCGGCCCAGATCCGCAGGGCCGGCCGGCGGCGGCTGGTCACGCTGTTACGGCCCAAGGCCCCGAGGATGGCCGAGCGGCTGGTCGAGGACATCTTCACCGCCTTGGACGAGCAGACCGTCACCGTTCCGGGCACCGAGGCGGCCGCTTTGATCGTCCCGAGCCTGGCCGGATGCCTGACAGTCGTGCTTGATCAGCGCAAACTCCTGGCCGGGCGGGTCGAGGAACTCCTGGACGCCCACCCTCTTTCGAAGGTCCTGACGTCCATGCCGGGAGTCGGCGTCAGGACCGGAGCCAGGATCCTGATCGAGGTCGGTGACGGCAGCACCTTTCCGACCGCCGGCCACCACCTCGCCGCCTACGCCAGACTGGCCCCGGCGACCCGGAGTTCGGGCTCATCGATCCGCGGCGAACAGCCCTTCAGCCGGGGAAACAAGCAGCTCAAACGGGCCTTCTTCCTCTCCGCGTTCGCGGCCCTGGCCGACCCCGCGTTGCGGACCTACTACGACAAGAAGATCGCTCAGGGCAAGCACCACACCCAGGCCCTGCTCTGCCTCGCCAGACGCCGGGCCGACGTCCTCTTCGCCATGCTCCGCGACGGAACCTTCTACGAACCTCGGCCAGTCTCAGCCAGCTGATCCTCAGCGGCCTCGCCGCATTCGGGGCAGTCCCGCTCATCGACCGAGTCCAACGCGATCGTATGACCGCCGCCTGGAGCCGCTTGAGTTCCTTGCATTCGTCGTTGGTCACGCTCGCGGTGACGCCGGTCTCGATCTCGTGCTGGGACAACACAGTGCCCTCGTGCTGGGCCACCCCAGCGCCGCGCGGATTCTCGCGACACGCGAGGGATTCGGCGACCTGGACATGGACAGCCCGCTCGGTCGCGTACTCCGAGCGATGCTGCGTCACCAGGCGCAAAGCGCGCCTCCGAAACGCAGAGTCAATCTTCTCCCCATCATCTGTGATGAGACACAACAAGGCGGCAGAGAAGTCAGAACGGCTCATCTTGCCCTCGGCGGCGACTACACGCCACGCGTGACCCCGAACGCGCCATGGGAACGCCTCACTCGCCAAGGCCAACGTCCTCGGCTTTCGCCGTCCGCTTCGACCCATGTAAGCCGCCGGTCCCACCCGTCACCCCGATGACCAGGGCTCATGCTTCATTTTCGGACCAGACCTGAGGCGCACGCCGAGCGCATCTCCGTGTTGTGCGCGAGGATGATTACTAGCTCTACAGACTGCGCCGGTGCTGACCGCTACATGACTGCGCGGCCGAACCGGGTAGGCGCTAGAAATTGCGCGCAGGCCTTACACGCAAGGCGGGAAGGCCTGCGCGGTGCTTGAGCACCAAGCGACCTCTATCGCTCAAGGGGCCAGGGAGGATCTGAACATGTCCAGGCCTGCAAGGTTCGATTATGTCGCTCCTGACAACCTGAACGCCGTGATCGAGGTCTTGCACGGAGAACCTGAGGCGACCATTCTCGCGGGGGGCCAGAGTCTGTTGCCCGCGATGAACCTGCGCCTCACACGACCCAGTGTCTTGGTCGACATCAACGGTGTAGAGAAGCTTGGGGGGACGAGCCCGACGTACCACGGACTACGGCTGGGAGCGCTGACACGGCACCGCTCGATCGAACTGAGCAAGGTGATCCAGAGCCGGGTGCCAGTACTCGCCGAAGCGGCTGCGATGATAGGCGACCCGTGCGTCCGACGCCGTGGCACCCTTGGTGGGAGCTTGGCTTACGCCGATCCTGGTGCGGAGCTGCCGGTAGTTGCCGTACTGCTGCAGGCCGACATCGAGGTCACCGGCACATTGGGCGCCCGCACTGTGTCGGCGGCGGAGTTCTTTCTGGGGCCCCACCTCACCGTTCTCAAGCCAGCGGAAGTACTCAGCGCGGTTTCCGTGCCGTCTCCTCTTCCCGGGGAGGGGTGCGCGATCCGAAAGTTTGCGGCTCAGCGACATGGAGCGAAACTCACTGCAGCGGCCCGAGTACGTCTCGACAACACCGGAAGGTGCACGGGTACGCGGCTCGTCCTCGGAGGTGTCGCTGAGCGACCGCTAGTGCTCGACTCAGGGCATCGTGATCTTGTCGGAGCATCACAGTTGTCAAACAGCCTCCTCGCCTCGATCGCGAGAAAGGCTGGTAGGGAGGCAACCAGTGCGCACCGTAACGACGGCTCTTTGTCAGAGTGTTGCCGGCTCGTGGAAGTCGTGACGGCGGCGGCGGTGGCAGCCGCGTGGGTGCGAAGCAAGCCGGAGACGCGGCAATGAAGGTCGAAGTGGCGTTTGTGCTGAACGGGGAGCCGGTGCGCTTGGTCGTGGAGCCCCGGGAACTGCTCGGGCATATCCTGCGAGAACGCCTGGGATGCCGTGGGGTGCATGTGGCCTGTGGGCAGGGCAACTGCGGGGCGTGCACAGTGCTGGTAGACAATCAAGCAGTGAGATCATGTCTGCTCCTAGCCGTGCAGTCGAGAGGCCGGGACATCCGGACGGTCGCGAACCTCACTTCTGATGACTGCCAGCTCCACCCCTTGCAGGCAGCCCTCAAGAAGGCTGGCGGCGTTCAATGCGGCTACTGCACCGCAGGCATCATCCTTAGTGTCCTTTCTTTTCTTGACGAAAACCCCTCTCCCACTCCCGCAGCGATACGCGAGGCGCTGTCAGGGCATATCTGCCGATGTACGGGCTACACCGGGATCATAGAGGCCGTCGAACAATACGCCCAAAACACCGCGCGTGCCGACAGAGCAGGCAGCGAGGAAAAAGGCGGTGACGAACGCCATGAAGGACAATAGTTGTCGGCAGAATGCAGATCGGTTTCTCGCGGGCGATGGGACGTACCTGCCTGATATTGTATTGCCTGGGATGAAGCATGCGACGTTCGTCCGAAGTCCGCACCCGCATGCCCGCATTCGAGCTGTCGACGGCGCACGAGCACTGACGGTACCTGGCGTGCAGGCGGTGCTTTCCGGGCCGGACTTTGCAAGGCAAACCCGACGGGTGGCCCACTTGATGCCCACTCCACCTTTCCAGCCCCTTGCCTGGCCTCTCCTCCCAATCGACAAGGTCCGCTACGTCGGCGACCCGGTGGCGGTCGTGGTCGCCGACGACCCCTACACCGCACAGGACGCCGCAGAGCTGGTGCAAGTCAGTTACGAGGAACTCCCCTGGGTCACATCTCCACAAGAGGCCGCCGCGAAGGAAGCTCCGCTTCTCTATGAGGAGTGGGGATCTAACGTCTTCATGCGCGATACCTTCCAGCACGGTGACGTGGACGCCGCATTCGCCACCGCCGCCGGTATTCTCGACGAGCGATTCGACCACCATCGCATGTGCGGGTTTCCCCTCGAAGGCCACGGAGTCTGCGCCTACCGCGAGCCATCTGGGCGGCTAATCGTCTACGCCTCCACCCAGTTTCCTCATCAACTGCGCGATGTCCTGGCAGACATTACCGATACTCGCCTGACAAGTATCCGAGTGGTCTCGCCTGATGTCGGAGGTGGATTTGGCCTCAAACAGCACGTCACTCGTGAAGAGCTCGTGATTGCTGTTCTGGCTCTCATGCTGCCCTATCCCGTCCGGTGGACCAGGGACGTAACGAGCCTACTAGACCACGGTATCCACGCTCGGCAGCAAGTTCATGAGGTGAAGGCCGCTTACCGCACGGATGGAAAGATCCTCGCTCTTCGAGCGCACATAGTAGCCGATGTGGGAAATCCTCTCCTCTATTTCACGGGCGCTGGGCCGGCTCTGGTGACCGCGTCGACGCTCACCGGTGCCTATGACGTCAGGGCGTACGCATTCGAGTTGGAGGCCGTGGCCACCAACACCGTGCCGATCGGAGGCTACCGCGGGTTCGGTCAGCCACAGGCCGTCTTCACCATGGAACGCACTCTGGATCTCATAGCCCAACGGCTCGCCATGGACCCGGCCCAGATTCGACGTGTCAACCTCATACCCGACCAGCCTCGGCCCTTCATCAGCAGCACGGGGCTCTCCTACGACACCGGCAGCATCCGAGGGCAGTTCGACCGGCTACTCGAGACGACCAGATCCAAGACCAATAGCTTCGGTTCTGCAGATAGAGGTTCCGATACGTACACAGGAGTCGGATTCGCCTGCTATATAGAAGTGAACGCACCCAACGTCCACTCTCTCGCGGGACGCTACGGCGCCTTCGAAACAGCAACCATCGCCATCCAGCCCGACGGCTGCATCATCGGCTGTGTCGGCACAAAGGACATCGGCCAAGGAAACGCCGCGACGTTCGCCCAAATAATCGCAGACGAGCTGGAAGCCAGCATCGACGACGTAGTCATCCGCGACGGAGATACGGATCTTTTGCCACTGGGCATGGGCACCATGGGAAGCCGAACTCTTATCATGACCGGCGCCGCACTGCGCGACGCAGCCCACCAGGTGAAAGCTAAACTGGCGACCCTCGCTGCGTATCAGCTCGGCGTATCCTCCGAAACTGTCCGCTTCCACGGCGGTGCCTGCCACGCCCCCGGCAAGAAGGCAGTCAGCTACCAAGATCTGGCAACCCTGGCATACCACACTCCCCATCTCTTGCCACCAGAGATCGAACCTGGTCTCATGGCCACCGGCGTCTTCCACGCCCGTCATGCCGCCTCGGCCCCGGACGCCGACGGGAGAATGAACCCGGCCGCCACTTACTCCTCACAAGTAGCGGCGGCCACCGTGCACGTAGAGCCATGCAGCGGTCAGATCATGGTGACCGACTTCACCCTCGTCCATGACTGCGGGACCGCTGTCAACCCTATCGCCGTCCAAGGGCAGATTCAGGGATCCTTCGCTCAAGGCCTAAGCGCGGTCCTCTTTGAGGAGCTCAAATACGAGGCAGGGCGTCCGGCAAACGCCACACTGGCCAATTACCCAGTTGCCCGAGCGTCGGACATACCACGCGTGGACGCTGTAGAGCAGAACACCCCATCCAACCTCCCAGGTGGCGTGCGCGGCATCGGGCAGGTAGCCACGATCCTCGCTCCCGCAGCGATTGCCAATGCCGTTGACAATGCGCTTCGACCTCTGGGTATTACGATCCGTCAGAGCGACCTCACCCCCTCTGCCCTACGTCGCCTCATTGGAAAAGCAGATGCCCATACGAACCCGGTTGCCGGCGCAGCATGGCTGGAGGGCTTGTTCATCGATGTCGATACAAGTCAGCTGAGTACCGAAGATCCGAGTGCTGACTGAAGCTCGTTCATCCTGCGCTGGAGGATGCAATGGGCTGGTCAGCGGGTGTGGTGAAGAGGCAGGGCCCCTCGGGCCCTTCTCCGACTCCGATGGTGGATACGCTTCTTTGGGCACGCGGCGAGCGTGAGCTTACTGATCATTTCAGAATGAGGTTCAAAGGTGTCTCAAGCAGGTGATGCAGCAGGCGAGTTGGGGGGTCTTGCCTAGGCCTGAGCCGTGAGCGACGCCTTCGCGGGCATTCTTCGGGGTGATGTCGCGGGCCCGTAGTGGGCGGCGGTACTTGTCGTGGTCGTAGCCGCGGTCGGTGAACAGCCTGCCGGGCCGGTGACGTGGCCGCCCTCGGGCGCCACGGACGCTGGGTATCGCGTCGAGCGGCGTCATCAACTGCGTGACGTCGTGATGGTTCCGCGGATCAGCGAGACGGCCAAGGGTGTGCCATGCCGGTCGGTGAGCCGTTTTCATCCTGTCTCTGTGGGTGAAATGGCAGGTAGGTCAGCAGAGGTGCGCAACGAGACGAGGCTCCCGCATGAGCTGGTTGGCACGTTACCTGGCTCATCTACGCACGAAGGTGTGAACGCCGTTCGCGGTCATTCCCCTTTGAGGGCCCTGACGTGGGAGCCGTCGATCGCGGCATCGCTCATGTCGAGCGGACCAGTCGCCCGAAGCTCTGTCAAAAGAACCTCGTGCGGGCGGGGACAGACGCCGGCCTCGGTCCAGTCGCGAAGGCGCCGCCAGCGCGTCCCCCCGCCGCAGCCGATCCTGTCTGCGGGCAATCTGCCCAGCTCAGGCCCTTACACAAAGGACGGAACGATCCTGCGGAAGGCCGCTCGGTCGTCCGTGGGCAGCCGCCCGGAATACCTCCGGCGCCGCGGCGGGCGGGGAGGCGGCAACGGAGCCACGTGATCCCCCAGGCCGTCAGACACAAGATCATCCGATACCCGCCTGACTCTGCCGTCATCCAGCCCGCCTGCCAAGACCCTCAGCCGAATCTCATTCTGAAATGATCAGTTAGAACGCTGGTGGGGGCGCTGACGCACCGAGGCGCGCTAACGAGCTCGTGCACGATAAGCGGTGAGGCGTCGAACCCCGGATGGTCGATCATGGGCGGGTGGTGGGGACCGCGACTCGTGCAGTGATCATCAGCAACCATCGGATCACGGGCCTGTCCGCCGATGTGATTGCTGAACCCATCGCGGATCCGCACTGGCACCGAGGTGGTCCATGACTTCGGCCAGGGTCCGCAGCCGGGCGCCGAGGCTGACCGTGCATCCCCGCTCGTCGAGCAAAGGCCGCACCTCGCCGATGGCCCGGGTGATGGTGGAACGGTCCACATCGACCCAGCAGTCCAGCAGGGTGACTCCGGGACGGAGATACCCGAGCGTGGCCAGGAGCCGGTCGACAAACACCAGCCGGTCCTTCGCGCCGGCTCCCTCACGCTTGGGCGGTCGAGAGGCCAGCTTTGCTTGATGGCGCTCATGCCATAACGAGCCATTGAGCACGGCATCGCCCACCTCAAGAACTGGCGGGCACTGGCCCGCCACCTCGGCCGCCGCGAGCACATCAGCGACACGGTCCAAGCTGTCGCCGGCCTGCTCTCCCACCAGCAGACCGCAGACCTGATGCCCGCACGGCAGAGGTGAACGCCAAGCCTCGCTGGGAACCTCGACGCCTCACCGCTTACGCACACGAGCTCGTTCGGTGCTGGACGGGACCGTACACGCCGAGGTCGGTCACCGGTGAGCCCTCACCGCCCCCAGCCGCAGCCGCCGGAAACTGGTGGGAGCGGCGCCAGGGCCTCGAACCGGCGGACCTGCCCGTACCGGAATGTTCCAACAAAAGCGACATATGTGTTTCGGCTGGCCTGCGCATACGAGAGGTTCTGACTCAATCTTGAAGAACCTTCACTCAAGTTCAGGTTATCCGAGTTGCTCCCTTGCCGGTTCACGCCACTACGCCATAAGGTAAACCATTGCCGTATCCCTCGGATGTCCCTTTCGTAAATAATGGAGGAAAAATGAAGAAGATCGCGGCCGTGACCTTAGCCGTTGCAATGCAAGGGGTCGGGATTTTAGCTCTGGCGCCAACCGCACAGGCTGCTACCACCGCGACTTGCCAATCAGCGCCATTTACCATTCCGGGAACGGGTAAAATGGTGCAAGCCTCGGCGTGTATCGAACGGGACGGCGACCTAGTAAGAGGCGTGGCAAGGATTCTCAATACATCGACGGGCGCCGTTAATATTTTACTCGCAGTTAACGTTGGGAACCACGACATGGAAGACTTTGGTATGTGCTTTAGTGTCAATGTGTCTCCAGGCCGCGAAGGTCAGTGTGTATCTAAATGGCTGAACACCACAGAGCCGGTTGCGACTATGACAGGAATCAACTCACGGATAGCCGTGGTCGCCACAGAGGTGTAGCGCCAGCTGGAGTCCAGGAGGACCCCAAATTGCTCCCGGGCGGGCCTGAGCTCGGAAAAGCGAGGGCCAACCTGCGAGGCGAAGACGCACCCGCACCAGCCGCACCGTGCCGGCCCAGCAGGCCGCACCAGACGCCACCTGGACCACCGCCAGCCCTCTGACACGACCCTGCCGCTGTCCTGGAAGACTGCACAGGGGACAGCCGAAAACGAGGCGCTGGAGCGAGCGGCGGCAGGCGTGGCCACCGCACAGCAGGCCCGCAACGCCGCCCGCCGTGCCCTGAGCGACGCGGTCGTCCTGGAACTCGTGACTGCGGATCTGCTGCCTGGCCTGCTCGGTCCGACCTTTGCCGGGCTCGACCAGGCGCTGGAGGGCACCTGCTCCAATTGCCCTGCAGTGCGTGCCGATCTGGACGACATGTGTACCGAGGTGCTCGCCTTGGCGGACGGGCAGGTCGTGGGCACGTTTTCCTGGGCGGTGCGGCCTTCTGACGGCGAGGGGCTGTTGTGGCCACTGCTTGGAGGACGAGCAGCAATTTGGGCAGGGCCCTGCTCGAGCGTGTCGTGGCCGGGCTGGTGCGGCGGACAGTGCACGCGTTTTTTCACGCGCAGGCATTGGAGGCGTGCGGGTTCTCCGTTACCGACCGCTGGCCGTACCTGCACCGCCGGCTGGACGGTCGTGACGGCCGGCTGTACGCGGTAGCGAACGTGGTGGAGTGCCCGGGTATTGCTGGCTGGCAGGTGCAGCTGCGGGGGATGACGTGCCTGTTCGGGAGTCGGCGGGCGAGAGTATGCGGCCGTGCGACTTTTGCGGTCATTCGGTCGTGATGGTACGACTGCCCAGCGTGTGGTGAGCGTGACGAGAATCAACCTGAGGCTGGCCGGGGTTCGTAGAAGGTTCCGTCGCGGAGCATGGCGAAGAGGACGTCGGCCCGGCGTCTGGCGAGGCAGAGCAGGGCCTGGGTGTGGTGCTTCCCTTGGGCGATCTTCTTGTCGTAGTAGAGGGTGGGCCTCCAGGAGTTCTTCGATCCGCCCGGCCAGGGGTTTGCGCTGGTCAAGGACTGCGGTCAGGGATCCGGCCAGACTCGGGACGATCAGCGCGGCCGCCTCGGTGCCCGGAACCGTGACGGTCTGCTCGTCCAGCGCGGTGAAGATGTCCTCGACCAGCCGCTCGGCCATCCTCGGGGCCTTGGACCGTAGCAGCGTGACCAGACGGCGCCGTCCGGCCTTGCGGATCTGGGCCGGTGACCCGAACCGCTCCAGCAGGGCCAGGACGGCTGGGTGCTGCAACCGCGGCCCCAGTACCCGCTCCAGAGACGGATGGATCTGCGTGAGCAGGCCGTGGAGCCGGTTGGCGACCCGGGTCGCCTCGCCTGCCAGGTCGTCGTCGAACCCGACGATCATCTCCAGCTCCGCGATCGTCTCGTCCTCGCCGTCGATCGCCCGCAGCGTGTGCGGCATCGCGCGGGCCGCGTCCGCGATGATGAACGCGTCCCTCGCGTCGGTCTTGGCCTCGCCTGGATAGAGGTCGGCGATCCGCCGCTCGTCAGGCCCGGAAGATAGGCGACCGGGCAGCCCATGTCCCTCGCGAGCGCCAGCGGCAGGGCGCCGATCGAGGTCGACCAGCACCGTTCCGTGCTTGGCCTTCAGTTTCGCGAAGAGTTCGCGGAGCTTGGGTTCGGTGTTGGGTAACCGCTTGTCGAAGGCCTCCGGGCCGGTGTGACGGCGGTGGCGTGGTGTTCGCCCTTGCCGACGTCCAGGCCGAGGAAGACGTCGATGTCGCCGGTGTCGATCACGTGCAGGCCCCTCCATCACGCTTTCGTCCGGCCTTGCCTCGGCACCGAGCTGCCACATCCACGTTACGGAGAGCTCTTCCGGCTCGGGTGAAGCCGGTGCTCAAGCCCCTCATCAGCGGTCCGTCGATGCCGCGAGGTCGAGGAGCTGATGCTGGAGCGCGGCGTGATCGTCTCGTACGAGACCATCCGCCACAAGGGGGGGAAGTCATGCCGGACCCGAAGGCCGGAGGCTCCATTGCGGAGCCACGAAGAAGACATCCGATGGGGTTAACGGGTCAAGCGGCGATGGCCAGTTCGATCTTGGGCGGGGCCGGGAAGGCGGTGGTCTCGTTGTAGGGCGTGCCGG
>NZ_JBITXX010000030.1:0-38139 GCF_044544925.1 Streptomyces sp. NPDC053431
CCAAACATTAGGGGCCACCCCCAAAACTTCCCCCACTACCCCACCCCCGCCAATAGACCCCCGGCCCAGCCCGCAGCCACCCCACCCCCGATTCCTCCACAAACGCCTCGTCCGCCTCACCACATAGGACACGGTCTTAGCGAAGTCTGGGACGACCCCAGAGGAGTTTCAGCAGGGGTTTGCGCGGCAGTCTGTGGAGAAAACCGGGAGCCGCGCCGATCGGGGGTCCGGCACGGCTCGCCAACCAGGGCAGTCGGCCTGCCGGCCTTGGCCGGCATCGCCTGAATCCTGATCTGTTACGGCTGACTCACCAATGTGGGGTCTTCAAGATCCGCCCACGCACCGCGACAGCGATCCCTGCCAGGCGGCGCCAGGTCTCGGCGCTCTTCGTAGCGGGTGTGGGCTGCCTCCGCTGTCACGAGGCAGCCCACAGCGGCATACGGGGGTGGTTTCCTGCCGCGCTTCCAGCTTCATTGGATCATCTATGCCTACCTCTTTCTATGGGTGATCGATACTCACCGTGGAAGCTGGGGTGAGGATCATGGGAGCAGGTCTGGCCGGGTTTTGGCGGATCGACGAGCTGATTGCCCAGTGGGCTCGTACCGGAACGTCGCGCCAGGCTCTTCCTGAAGTGTGCTGCAGCCCTGGGGTTGCCCTGAGCGGGCACTCGGGTGCATCCGGACAGGCGTCGCGTTTCCTCCTCCCTGACCCTGAGGAGCTGCGCGACCGCGTCGTTCGGCCCCCGGCCCCCGCCCCCGGCCCTCGGCCGCCCCGCCTCGGGCCGGCGCCGCCCGCTCGGAGTCGGCGGCCGCGCGGACTGACCCGTGACGGCCGGGCCGTGCCGGTCGTGCACCAGCCAGAGGCCCCTTTGGTGCCACCGCTGTCGACTGGCTGGGCGGTGTGGTGGATCCACGCTGTCGATTGCTCCTGTGGAGGAGGAGAGCGGGGAGCCAGGGTCGCTCGCCTTTCCCTAGGAGGAGCGACTCCTTTGCCCGTGTCCGGCCTCAGCCGGGCTGGTGGATCCCGGACAAGCTCACATATCCGCCCATGATCGGCGTGCCGCAGGGGTAAGGGAGTCTCTGCTGAATCCCCGACTGCAGGGCGCTCTGCCGCAGTAAAACTGGTAGGCACTGCGGCAGCTGCTCAAGGGGGCGGCGCTTCATCGATTCGGATGCCGGTGAGTTGGCGGAGGTCGGCGGCGTTAGCGATGGCGTGGTGTCCGCGGTCGTTCGGGTGGAGGTGGTCGCCAGAGTCGTAGGCGGGACGGATGCGTGTGGGGTCGGCGAGGTCTTTCAGGATGGTGTCGAAGTCCAGGACGGCGTCGAAGAGGCCGCTGTGGCGGATGTAGGTGTTGACGACCTGGCGGCAGCGCTCACCGGCCGGCTCATAGCGGGGGAACCCGTTGTAGGGCGGGATGGTGGTGGCGACGACGCGGACACCGCGGGCGTGGGCGCGAGACACGAATTCCTTGAACCCGCCGATGATGGCCTGCGGGTCGTACTGGTGCGGGGGCTGTTGGATGTCGTTGATGACATCGGTGAGCACGATGGTATGCACGCCGGGGACCGTGAGGGCGTCGCGTTCCTGGCGGTCCAGGGCGCTGGGACGGCCGTCGTCGTTCCTGGTGAGCAGCCGGGTGGCGCCGATGCTGGCGTTGATGACCGAGACGGGCAGGTGAGCCTCTTTGAGGCGCTGATCTATCCGTTCGGGCCAGGCAGCGCCCGGTGTGGTGCTGTGGCCGCCGGAGACCGATGCCCCGATCACCACCATGGTGTGGCGCGTGGAAGCGACGCTCAGCGCGGTGAGCGTCAGGAGTGCGGACAGGGCAAGCAGAGCGGCGGTGAGACCGGCAGGACGCGACCGCTGGAGCATGGGCGTCATGTCAGCGTCCGCCGCTGGCCGAACGGCTCGCGGTGCGGGGACCATGGAGGATGCATCGTTGCCCGGGTTGCTCGACCCAGCGGTACAGGGCCCAGGACAGGCCGAGGGAAACGGCAAAGACGGCGATGGCGAGAGCCAGGGCGTGCCCTGTCTCGAGTTCGGGATGCCTGCCGAGCAGGTGCTCGACGATCCGCATGACCAGGATGTGGATCATGTAGAAGGCGAAGGACCACTCACCGAGCCGGACCAGCCACGGGCGGCGCCACAGCGACCGGGCACCGTGCAAATCGTTGAGCGCGGCCGCCGGTATGAGGCAGGCCAGCCCGACCACGGTGAACGCCGCGTAGCTGCCGCCGCCGGGCAGCTGATGCGCGAGAAAGTAGCCAATGAGGGTGAGCCCCATGGCGGCCTCCGCCCCGGGCCCGCGCCACGTCCCGATCTGGACCAGGCGGCCGATGGCCGCGCCGAGGACGAACTCGGGGAACCGGGCGAGCGGGAACGAGTGCAGCGTCCAGCCTAGAGTGAAGTACGAGTTGATCCAGGGCAGAAGCATCACCGCCGCGATGCAGACCACTGCCAGGGCGTTGAGGCAGCGGGGGCTCAGGCGGCGCAGGCCCGCGTACAGGGCGGGGAAGGTGGCGTAGAAGGCCGCCTCGCAGGTCAGCGACCAGCTGACCGGGTTCAGCGCCTGCCACCAGTTGGGGTTCCAGGAGCTGACCAGCAGCAGGTTCGAGAACGCCTCGGTCGGGCCGCTGGGGCGCAGGCCCGGCACCAGGGTGAAGGCCAGCACCAGGGCTGCGGCTGCGGTGGCCAGGTGCACCGGGTAGATCCGGGCGATGCGCCGCTGCCAGAACACCCGCGCACTGTCTCGCGGGCGAGCCGACCACACCAGTACGAAGCCGGACAGGATGAAGAAGAACGACACTCCCGTCGCGCCGGCCCCGAACGCCCAGTCGATGATTCGGGCACTCTCGCCGCCGAAATAGCCGAAGTTCCGCACGTGATAGACGAAGACCACGAACGCCGCCGCCCAGCGCATGCCGGTCAAGGACGGCAGCGTCGCAGACGCTGGTGGCGGCGAGCCTGCGGCTGTCTCGGTGTGAACTGCCTGGAGCGTCATGGCTGCACCTGGCCGGCGCAGGGGGACGGCAGAGCGGCGAGCAGGGCAGCACAAATCAGCGCGTGCATGAAGGGGTTCCTGTCATGAGGTTTCGGACGTCACCTCGTGTATGCAGGACGCCGCCTGCACGGGCAACGCTTCGAACTTTCAGCGAGCGATCCGTCCGACGGCCTGGGTAGACGGACGTAAGCCAGGAGCGGTGCCCGAACTGCTCAGGTCGGGCACCGCTGCAGCGCGTCGTCAGTTTGCGCTGGCGGGCGTCTGTCCAGGCTTGTCGGTGACACTACGGCTCAGGACGGCGGTGGTGGCGGTGACCTGACCGGCCTTGCCCCAGGAGGTGTCCTTGATCATGACGCTGCGCTCGCCGAGAAACTCCAGAGTGCGCCTGTCGAAGATCCACTCGGTGCGCTGGCCGTCGTGGACGCGGGCGACGGCGATGCCATGGCGGCTTGTGGCGTCGACGGCGTCGTTCACGACGGTGACGCCGGGGATCTTACCGGCGGCCTTGTACAGGGCGGCACTGACCTTCGGCGGCGCGAGCTGCTCGATCAGCAGGTCGCCGATCGTCACGAACGCCTCCTGGTCCGGGCCGGTCCCGGCGCCTTTGGTCTCGTTGTAGATCTTCTTCAGCAGCGTGTCGGGGTCGGTGGGCAGTGACTCCAGGTAGCGGTAGGTCGGGCTGTTCAGCGAGGGTGACGCGTTGCCCGGGACGGCGCGGCGCTTGGAGTTGGTGCCATCCGACTGACGGACCGTGGTCCGGCCGTCTCCTTGACTGACAACGACGCCTTCCCGCTGGGTGTCCAGCTCCGTGTCCTGGCCGTTCTCGCGCAGCAGTCCGGGGTGGGTTCCGTCGACCGAGAGCCAGATTTGCCGCAGGTGAGGCTTGTCTAGACGCATGACGGGGTTTTTGTCGCTCTGGCTGGAGTAGGCGACCTTGCTGGCGATGTACACGTACTGGTCGTCGCGGACAGCGGGCGCGGGCTTGGACGCGGCGACGGTGGCGATACGGTCCAGCAGCACCGCAGCCGGTGTGGCGTTGGTTCCAAGTTCCGACGGGCCAGAGGCCGTCGGCGAGCCGGGGCTGGCGGTGGGGTGCTGGTCGAACATACCGCCGGTCGCCAGTGTGAGCGCCATTGCGCCTGCGGCTAGCGGGATCGCCGCAAATGTCACGCGGCGACGATGCCGGGTGCGGGGCAGGGCGGGAGCCGCATCGGTGTTGTGTTGGATCTCGCGCATCAGGTGGTCCTTCAGGAGCCGGTGGCGGCGTCCAGGCAGATCCCGTTCGGCCGGGACCGGCAGCAGCCGGGCCATCTCCTCGCGCTCGGCCTGGGTGGGCCTGGGCGGCTTGGGGCTCATCGGGTCTCCTCCTGGGTGGGCCGGACCGCACGGCTGCGGTCACCATCTACCTGTCCGCAGCACGCCTCCGAGTTCCCGCTCTGCGACGGAACCTCGACGCCGGCGAACTTGCGGAGCTTCTTGCGGGCGCGCGAGAGACGGGAGCGGACCGTGCCCACCGGGATGCCCAGCGCCTGGGCCGCGGCCGCGTATTCCAGGCCGGACCAGATGCACAACGCGACCACCTCGCGTTCCGCGCGGCGTAGCCGGGACAACGCTGCCTGCAGCACCGCGATTTGGCCCGCGTCGTCGATGCGGTCGACCAGGTCCTCGGCGAAGTCCGGGAACACCTCCTCACGCGGCAGACGGGTGACTGCCGCCTCGTGCCGCCGCGCGGCCCGGCGGATGTTTCTCGCGGTGTTGGTGGCGATGCCTAGCAGCCACGGTCGCAGTGACCCGCCGTCCAGCTCCACCGCTGCCCGCAGCCGCCACGCCTCCAAGAAGGTTAAGGACAGCACGTCCTCGGCCGCTGACCAGTCGCCGGTCAGCCGGAAGGCATGGTTGTACACCGCTGCGGCGTAGTCATCAAAGAGAGATCCGAATGTATCCGGATCTCCTGCCCGTATTCGGGCGCGCGCGTTCATCTCCATACCATCGGACTGTCCGACCAACCCGGACTAGTTCCCGGAACGTGATGCGCGCCACTGGGGAGTTCCTGTTCAAACAGGAGAAACCTCTGGGACCGTGCGAGGCAACGGCCGATCTGGCGTCTTCGCCCTGACTATGGCTGCTGCCGACGTCGACGACGCACGCCAAAGGGACCTCGGTATCGCATGGGTGATCGTCTAGCGCTCATCGTTTCCGTCCCGCTCCGCAGATCCGCTACAACGGGCACAGTCCGCCGTGACGGAGGGGCCCAGCACGGCACCGCCCTGGACATCGAGGGCAACTAGGCGGCTTGCACACGCAGCCAGAAATCAGATTCGGTATCAGAGACTACTGAACTTCGGCTTGCTGCCCAGGATCCAAGCGGATCGACAAGGTGAAGCTGTACCAGCCGTTGGTCGGCAAACCGGACGCCTACTCGCACCTGACCCCGGCGCTGTCCCGGCCGTCGGCTGGGAACTCATCGCCCGGCAATACGACCAGATGATCAAGTACGCTACTGCCATGCGGACTCGCACCGTCTCCACCGAGGCGATCTCGCGGCCTTCACCGCAACGCCGCACACCCCACCTACGCGGATCGCTTGAGGTCGGCCGCGTCCAGAAGACCGTCTTCGTCGCCTACTACCTGCGGCTTCGCTGACTTCCAGCGGGAGATTGAGGAGGATCTTACGTCATGGAGTCGTCGAGTGGCGCGAACTCCGTGATCGCGTACGGCGAGAGCCCGTCGACAGAGACCGCCGGCCTAGCGCAGTGTCCTCGCTGCCGCCGTGCCCGCCGGATGCCACGGCCTGGTCGCCGTGCTGCGGACCGGCAACTGACAGGTCTTCGAGCAGCACCAGGACGATCGGGGACCCACGGAAGTCTGCGGCGCGGCGACGGATGGGGTGCCGGCCGGAGATGCGAGTGAGTGCGTCATAGTCGCATGACGATTAGGGCGGTGTCGTCGGTGAGGCCGGCTGGGGGAAGCAGGTCGGTCAGGAGGGCGTCGGCAAGGGTGTCGGGGTCGGTGGCACGGTGGCGCGCGATCGAGTCAGCGAGGCGGGTGAGACCGGTGTCGATGTCCTCTCCCCGGCGTTCGACGAGCCCATCTGTGTATACGACAAGGACGCAGTCGTCGGTGAACATAGTCTGTGCCTGGGGGCGGAGGGCGTGTTCAGGGCGGGCGCCGAGCGGTGGGTCGGTGGCCTGGTCGAGGAAGGTGACAGTTCCGTCGGGACTGCACAGGGCGGGCGGGGGGTGGCCGGCGCTGCTATAGGTGAGGGTATGGGTCTTCCAGTCGATGAAGACGGACGCAGCGGTGGTGGATTGGGCGTGGTCGACGGAACGGGCGTACAGGCCGAGGACTTCCAGAGCCTGCGCGGGGCCGGTGGCGACACGGGAGGCCGCGGACAAGGCGCTGCGGAGCTGGCCCATAACGCCGGCGGCGCGCAGGCCGTGGCCGACGACGTCACCGACTGCGACAGCAGTGCGGCCGCTGTCGGGCAGGTCGACGAGGTCGTACCAGTCGCCGCACACGTTTAGCGACCCCATGGCGGCCCGGTAGCGTACCGCTGCTCGGTGGTGGCCGAGGGGCCGGGGGGTGGGCAGCATCGCTTCCTGCAGGTGGAGGGCGACCTCGCGTTCGCGGGCGTGTGCCTTGCGTAGGCGCTCGTTGACCTCCTGCAGTTCGCGGGCACGCGTATAGAGCTCGGCTTCCGGGACGCGTGCGCGGCCCCCGCCCGCCCGGCCGCCGCGGGCGCGGATGAGTTCGGTTACTTCTTCGACCCGGTGCAGCAGTAGGGCCACGCTGCCGTCCAGGGCGAGGACGGGGACGTTAACCGGGCTCCAGTACCGCTCCTGCCACGTGCCGGGCTGGTCGGGGTCTTCCACGTCGTAGCGCTGCAGGGCCATCGTGTCACGTTCGCCGGTGGCCGCGACGCGGCTCAGTGATATGGACAGGTTGCGCATGCCGGTGGCGGTTGGATCGCCGGGGTTGTCGGGGAAGACGTCGAACAGGAAGCGGCCGATGAGCTGGCTTCGGGTGCGTCCGGACAGGGATAGATACGCCTGATTGACGTCCACGTACACCAGCTCTGGCGTCAGCAGCGCCACACCTGTTGGAAGAGCCTGGAAGACGGCGTGGTAGTCGATGCCGGGTCCGTTCACGCTGTCACCTGCTACATACCTGCGGCTCTTGTTAGTCACGGGCGCTTCCACCATGGCATGCGTGCAGACCGCGGGCCCGTCGTGGCGGCGGGTATGGACCGTTCGGCCCCTGTGAGGGCCTGTCGTCCGCCTCGTGCGCCGCCTGCGCAGGGTGGCGGACGCTAGCGACCTGAGTCAGAGATTCGTCGTTGGTTGGGCATGAGTCGTCCAGGCCCGAGGATTCAGTCGTTGTCGGTCACTGACGCCCAGCGGGCGGTGCTGGAGTTGGTTACGTCGCCGGACGACGGCCCAGGCTTTGACTTAGGGGTTGCGGATCGTGCTGGAGTGCGCTGAATTCATGGAGTGTCCCGCCGGCTGCGGATGGTTGGTGACGGTCTGGATGTTCACTCCGCGCCGTCGGGCGTTGCCCGAATGGTCCTGTTCGTGGTCGCCGACTTGGGCACTGGGCGATGGTGGTCGTCCAGCAGGACGCAGTCGGGGCGTGCTCGGCGCAGTGCCTGCGTGAGGGATGGCGCTTTTGAGGCGAGGAGCTTGATCACGCTCTGTGCGTGGGTGTGGGCGGTACCTTCGCTCATCCGGAAGCCCGCTGCGAGCTTCGTAGAGGTCGTGTGCTCGCGCAGGTAGACCAGGGTGGTGATCGCGTGTTGCGAGGGCCGCAGCTTGCACTGGCAGTCACCCTTACGGGTGACGATCAGCATCGTGATCCACTCCACGAGCGCGTGCGGTAGGTCGAGTACGGCAGGATAGGAGACCAACGAGGCCTCCAGCCCGTGCTCACCGCCATCGGGGACCGCCTCCCGGTGACCGTCTCGATCGCGCCCGGGTCGCGATGGTCTTCCAGGACGCCCTGGACGCGCTGTCGCCCTCTCGCGCGAGCCCTGGCCGGCCTGCGCCGTCCCACGAGCGGGGAGGCGCCAGGACTCCGGGATCGGGGGCGGCGCGGAGGCGGGCCTTGGCGCGTGGCTCCGGCGCCGGGCCGGTCAGCGGTTGAGACGTCAGACATCTCGAACCACTCCCGAAGGCCTCGCCCGCGCCCGCAGACGGCCGTCACCCCATCGGTGACCACTCTGAAGGCCCTTACCCAGCCCCGACCCCAGGAACGGGCCGTGCCCTCGGCGCCAGCGTCACTACGGAGTACGCCCGAATCCGGCTCTCAAACAGCCTTACCGTGAACGGGTGGAGCCCCGTTCCGGCCATGGCAGGGTCGGTGTCCGTGGCAGGTGCAGTGGCCGCGCCCGATGAGCCCTGTGTAATGCATTGCATCCCGTGTTTTCACGGTCGCCCATTTAACGGCGACCCGAGGGGAACTT
Organism: Streptomyces sp. NPDC053431; assembly: GCF_044544925.1. NCBI lineage: Bacteria > Bacillati > Actinomycetota > Actinomycetes > Kitasatosporales > Streptomycetaceae > Streptomyces > Streptomyces sp. NPDC053431. The sequence continues at coordinate 8,460 of NZ_JBITXX010000030.1, forward strand.
CCAAAGAATCCGCTGAGGAGAATACTCGGGCTCAGGTTGACCACTTCGTGCCACCAGAATGCTGGCACGAAGAGGACGTCGCCAGGCATGAGGTCCACGGTAAAAAGTTGGAATGGTGACCGACTGTGCACTATCTCTTCAAACGACACGAATGACAGGCGCGCCCAGGAATCGTACTTGTCCGAGACCTTTCCGAGCATTTCTACAGAGCCGCGCTCAGCGAGCAGAAAGCGTTTCTTCCCAGATATTACTACGGCGAAGTTATCCAGAAAATCATGGTGCAAGCCTGTCCGTGCGCCCGCCGGCCCCATCCAGGCGCTGGAGGAGGTAATGGACCAGCGGGGAAAGAGTTCGTTCTGTCTCAGCTCGTGTCGCAGATCTGGAAACTGCGTGAGCAGGTCGAATTCCTTGAGGTATAATCCAGATTCTTGCGGTGAACTACGTCTGGCGAGCCGGTCCGTGTAGCGGCCGAGCGTGGACGCAGTGAACTGTGTAGGGTCTTTCTCCCTGTTGCCGACGACCAGGTTCACGGGGAGGTCCGGCGCAAGTGCCCCTATGCGGTTGAAGGTCCACTGCTGGACAGCGGGCCAGTGCAATGCGGCTCCCCGGAATACGGCGGGCGTCGTCCGGTCGCGGTACAGCTTCGGAGTCCCAGTAGTACCAGGCAGCGAGTTGACAGTGCTGCTGTATGTCATGGTGAGGCTTCCAGTCCCGTGTGTTGTGGTACTACAGAAGGGCGAAGAGGGACTTAGCTATGTACTGCATCCAACGCAGCGGGGTGAGCCTCCATAGCGGTGAGGCGAACGCCAGGGGAAGGTTCATCCTGATAACTGCGCCGTAGTCAAGCGATGCCGCGTGAGGAAAGTACTCTGACTTCAGGGCTTCAATGGACTTGAAGCCCTTCTGATGATAATAGCGTAATTGAGGGTCGCGAGGTATCCCGTCTCTTGTGCTGAATACGTAATCCTCAACCGGTTCGTGCGGGTTCTTCCGTCGCCATGCCCGTAATCCAGGGAGGGGCGAGCCAAGGTATACGCGCCGGTATCCACTCTTTAGCGCGATCGGAATAAAGAAGGCAAAAAGCGCGTTTACTGCGTCCGAGTCTATGCTGCTCAGGCTGATCCCGAAGAGACATGGTGTGGCACTCGCAAACCGGGGACCCTCTGCTGCAGCACGCCATGTCTGGGCGCGGCGCAGCTGCTCCTCGGAGATAGGTTTGATAAACAGAGACGCCAGTAGTGCCCCAGTCCCATCCTCAAACGCCCCGACGGAGAAGTCCGGATATTGCTCGATCCTTTGCGCGAAAGTTTCCGGGCTCGCAGCCTGTCCGGGCTGCGTCCATTTAGTATTCTCCAGTTTCTGTAGTTCTGGGATGTCTTCTTTATGTAGGAAGCGCACATGTATTGACGGTCTGCTGCCCTCACAGCCCTGAGCCTCAGTGCTTTGATTCCGCTGGCGCGTGTTCAAGTTCGTTCTTCTCTTTGTATATATCCCGGCTGTCGGAAGTCTTGTCCGCTATCCCCAACGCTCGGAGATCGACACTGGGGACAGCACACATGAAATGCGCGCAGCCAGACTGCGGATGATGCTTCTTGAGACGCACCAAGCGTCCGCCGCCTCCCTAAGAGACCTACGGGTTGATGCACATCGTGAACAAGTCTATTGCCGGTGCGTGAGAATGCCAGAAAGTAGAAAATACGTGTAGAGCAAGTTATGCTCAGTCACTTCTTGGGCGTCCCGCGTTCGGCCTGCGTCTTGTACGAAGTAGCACAGGTCCTCCTGGCTCAGAACGAGAACGTGGTGAGGTATCAGCGAGTGTGGAGGTGGGCCTCTTCGCCATTCCTGGCCAAAGCCGTCTGTTCCAGACTGTAGGCTTCGCCAGCTGCCACGGAGCTTCCACCCAGCTATACCCGGCTTTGAGGCTGCCGATCCCGTGGTGCGGCGCGTCATACCCTTAGTCGCACCCGCCTTTCTGCCACATCTGTGTTGCTCACAACGGAGTCAGACGGCCTCCTACTCGTTGTCTCTCCAGGCGAGGATCGGCTCCAACTGACGCCAGTCGGTTGGGGCTGCGGCAGGCAGGGAAGAACATGCTTCATGTCTGATAGGGGCAACACCTTGTTAGAAGCGATCGCGTCGCGACACTCGATAGGCGGCGGGCAGCACGGCGCGACGCCCTGGCCGTCAGCCCGAGCAGGGGCAGCACCGTCATACTCGCCATGCGTCTCTAGCCGGCGAACACCAACCCCGGCAGGCGGCCGAGGTGCCACCCCCGCTGCCGGGGTGCCCGGGGGCATCGAGCGCGCCGCGCCGTCCAGGTCGGCCAGGCACGGCAGATCATGTCGGTAGCCTGTGGCTAGCATGATCGCCTCCATCGGCCGCCTGTCCGGGGCGTCCTGGGTGAGGCCGGCGGTGGCGACCGTCGTCGATGAGGAGCTGTGTGGGCGGCCGGCGGAGCGAGGCGCCGAGTGGGGCGATCTCACCGTGTCAGTCAGGCCGTCCTGACCGGAAGGGTGGGGGCGGTGGAGGCGCCGAACGTGCCGGACGCGGCGACCATGGCCCGCGCGCCGGGCACGCAGCCATCGGCAAGCTCCGCCTCGTAGCCGGCGTCGCCGCGCCGTGTGACCCGGTGGCTGGTGCGGATGTCCCCGCCCAGGTGGGCGGCGTAGCTGGTGAGGGAGGCGGCGCCCCGTCCCGCGTGCGGGTAGGGGTCCAGACCGCCGGGGGACGGCATGCCAGGCAGAGGCTGATGGGGCCGGAGACCAGGGTGAGGCTGTCGTAGTCCGCAGTACGAGCCGGCCGGGTGTCGGACAACTCCATCCCCACCGCCCGAAGGCTCTCGTGCGGCAGGTCGTGGGTGGCGGCGAGGCCGGACTGCCCGCCCCGATCACCGCGATATCGGCGTGACCCTAGATTCGATGAATGTCTATGTTGACGCCTATCGATACAGTTGCCATGCTGGGCCGCACCACCCATCGACAGATGTCGAAATATGCAAGGAGTCGCCGTGAACACCGTCACTGAGCTGCCCGTCATCGTGATCGGCGCCGGACCCACCGGTCTGGCCGCCGCCGCTCACCTGCTCGAGCGCGGCATCGAGCCACTGGTCCTCGAAGCCGGCCCGGCCGCCGGCGCGGCGGTGCGGGAGTGGTCGCACGTGCGCCTGTTCTCCACCTGGGGCGAGGTCATCGACCCGGCCGCCGAGAAGCTGCTTGCCCTGACCGGCTGGACGCGGCCCGATCCTGAGGCCTACCCCTCCGGCGGGGACTGGGCCGAGCAGTACCTGCAGCCGCTGGCCGATGCCCTCGGGGAGCGCCTTCGCACTGGCGCCCAGGTCGTCGGTGTTTCCCGGGTGGGCCGGGACCGGATCGTCGACGCTGACCGCGATGCCCAGCCCTTCGTCGTCCACGTCACCTACGCCGAGGGCCGTGAGGAGCGGCTGTTCGCCCGCGCCGTCATCGACGCCTCCGGCACCTGGACCAACCCCAGCCCCGCCAGCGCCAGCGGACTTGCCGCACTCGGCGAGCGCGCGGCTGCCGACCGTGTCACCTACCGGGTCCCCGACCTGCAGGACCCCGCTGTCCGCGCCCGGTACGCGGGCAAGCGCACCGCCGTCATCGGCTCCGGCGCCTCCGCCTTCACCGCGCTCGCCTACCTCGCCGACTTGGCCAAGGCCGACGACGGGACCGGCACGAAGGGAGTATGGGTCCTGCGCCGCGGCATCTCCGGCTCCACCTTTGGCGGCGGAGAAGCCGACCAGCTGCCCGCCCGCGGCGCACTGGGCCTGGCCGCCAAGGCCGCCGTCGACCAGGGCTACGCCGACGCGGCCACGGGCTTCCGCACCGAGGCGATCGAACGCGACAGCCACGGCCGCCTGGTGCTGGTCGGCGAGGACGGCCGCCGCCTCGACCCGGTCGACGAGGTGATCGTGTTGACCGGCTTCCGCCCCGACCTGTCCTTCCTGTCCGAGGTACGCCTCGGTCTCGACGAGCGACTCCAGGCGCCCGTCGAGCTCGCCCCGCTGATCGACCCCAACCAGCACTCCTGCGGCACCGTCTACCCTCACGGCCACGGCGAGCTCTCCCACCCCGAACAGGGGATCTACCTGGTCGGCATGAAGTCCTACGGCCGCGCCCCGACCTTCCTCGCCATGACCGGATACGAGCAGGTCCGCTCTGTCGCCGCCGCCATCGCTGGCGACCTCGAAGCAGCCGACCGCGTCGAACTCACCCTGCCCGAGACCGGGGTGTGCGGCGGCGCGGGCCTCTTCGATTCCCCCGAATCCGACCAGAGTGGTGGCGCCTGCTGCGCCCCGGCACCCCAGCTCCTCCAGCTCGACGCCCCCACCGCGGTGGCCGTCAGCCGCACGACGACGGCCGAGGCTCCGGCCGCCGGCTGTTGCGGCTCGTGACCGACCTCGACGCCCCAGCCCGCGGGGCCGCGACCGGATCGGGGGACCGGGCGCGGCCCCGCGCCGCCTTGCCCGCACTCTGCCTGACGCAGATCACCGGCTGGGGCATCGTCTACTACGCGTTCCCTGTCCTGAACCCCGAAATCACTCACGCGACCGGCTGGCCGGCGGGAGCGACCACCGCGGCTTTCTCCCTCGCCCTCGTCGTCTCCGCCCTCGCCGGAATCCGCGTCGGCCGGATCCTGGACCGATACGGCCCGCGCGCTGTCATGACCACCGGCTCCCTCCTCGGCACGGCGAGTCTGCTGCTCGTGGCCGTCGCCCCTAACCTCCATGTCTTTTGCGCTGGTTGGGCCCTCGCCGGACTGGCGATGGCGACCACCTTCTACCAGCCCGTCTTCGCCGCTCTCACCCGCTGGTGGTACCCCGACCATGTCCGCGCCCTCACCGTCGTCACCCTCGTCGGCGGACTCGCCTCCACCGTCTTTGCACCCCTGACCGCCCTGCTTGTCGAGCACCTCTCCTGGCGACACACCTACCTGGCCCTCGCCGCACTGCTCTCCGTCCTGACCATCCCCGCACATGCCCTAGCGCTGCGCGCACCCTGGCCGCCCGCCTCACCGGCCGCACCCAACGATGCCGACAGCACCTCGTCCGTCGCCAGAAGCCGCCCGTTCTGGCTCCTCGCTGCCGCGTTCGCCCTGTCGGCGTTTGCGATGTACGCCGTTGTCGTCGCCCTCGTCCCGCTGCTTCTCGGACGCGGCTACTCAACCCCCCAGGCTGCCTGGGTCCTCGGCATGGGCGGGGCCGGACAGACTCTTGGTCGCACGCTGTACGCCACGCTGGCCCGTCGCACCAGCGCAACCGTCCGCACCACGATCCTGATCGCGCTCGGCGGGCTGACCACCGCCGCCTTCGCCGCCATCCCCGGTCCGTACGTCCTGCTCATCATCGTGTCCGTCGTGGCCGGCATGGTCCGCGGCAACCTCACCCTGCTCCAGGCCACCGCCGTCACCGACCGCTGGGGCACCACACACTACGGCCGCCTCTCTGGACTCCTGGCCGCACCAGCCACTACTACGGCAGCCCTCGCGCCATTCGCCAGCGCCGCCCTGACCGTGCCCCTCGGCGGCTACAGAGCGATGTTCTTCCTCCTGGCTGCCGTCTCCGTGGCCGCCGGGTTCATCGCTCCGTGGACAGCCACCAGGCCTGTACGGCGGGCCTGTCAGTAAACGGTGTAAACGGTTTGTGGCCCTGGTCATTCCGGTGGTGGGGGAGGCGGCCGTCGAAGGCGATGCTGAGGGACATGACGGATAGACGGATTTCAGGGCCGCTGCCTCGGAGGGGGAATGGGGGGGCGGCCGTTGAGCACAGCGGCCTGCTCGTGGTGTGCGTGCCGCCTTCGCCGAGTACGGCCGCATCGACAAGACCATGCACCTGCTCGCTCTGGTCGACCCCGTCTGGCGGCTGATGAACCGGCAGCTGACCGTGCAGGAGTCCCCACCATCGGCTCGCCCGCGATCTGCCAACGGAGGCCGCCCGGACCATATCGCCAGGGGTACGGCGAGGGCCAGGAGGACCAGCTCGCCACCCTCGGCCTGGTCCCCGGCCCCGTCGTGCTGTAAGAGCAACGGCTACCTCGACGCCGCCGTCGCCCAGCTCCGCGTTGCGAGGCACGACATCAAGGGTGCGGACGATGCCCGCCTCTCTCCACTCATGGAGCGGTATATCAATTTTCTGGGCCAAGGGGGCCCTGTCAGGTTCTCTGCTTCCTTCCGAAACCCGGACGCGGACGATGATGCCGGGCTGAGGAGTGGCGGCCCGCGCACTGGACCCGCGCACGCACAGGTCCAGTACGCCTCTGCGATGTTGCGGGGCCAAGCTCGCGGTGTCGTATCGGCGCCGGTGCCCCCGCTGATGCGGAAGGCGATGCACGAGGCGGAGGACTCCAAGGCTGGACGATTAGGTGCAACCATGGTTACATTTTCTGCGCCGGGTGTGCCGGGATGGGAACGGCAGCAGGTTCAATGCGGCGTATCGTCGTGAAGATCCCGGCCGTACGCGGGGAAGCGAGGGTGGTCATGGATCAGGTGGTGCTATTCGTCTGCGCGCACGGCGCCGGGAAGAGCCGGATGGCCGCGGCATTCTTCAATGCGCTGGCCCCGGCCGGCTGGCACGCGACGACCGCCGGCATTGAGCCGCAGACCGAGGTCAGCATCCACGCGCCGCGGTTGCTGGCAGGCATGGACGCGGAGGCTCTGCTGGATCACGAGCAGCCCCGCCCGATCGCGGAGGTACCAGCTCCGGCACGGGTTGTAGCGATCGACTGCGCGCTGGAGGGTGCCGAGCGATGGGACCTGGGCCACGCCGAGTTCGACGAGGGGATGCGCGATGAGATCCGCGCCCGCGTCGAGGTGCTGGCGCGGGAGATGGGATGACAAGCGGTCCTGGCGAGGGGCCCGGACAATGGGTGCTGCTGTCCTACCGGATACCGCGCGAACCCTCTACACCCCGGATCGCGGTATGGCGCAAGCTCAAACGGCTGGGGGTGGCCCAGCTCGGCGACGGCCTCATTGCGCTGCCCGCCGATGCCCGCACCCGCGAGCAACTCGACTGGATCGCCGAAGACATCACCGACGCAGGTGGTGCCGCCAGCATCTGGCTTGCTCACCCGGCGAGTATGAGGCAGGAATGCGAGCTGACTTCCGGGCTAGCTGCCGCCCGCGCCGCCGAGTACACCGAGGTCCTCACCGAGGCCCAGGCCGCCCGCACCCTCGATGCCGCAGCCCGCGCAGCGGCCATACGCAGACTCCGCGGCCAGCTGCGGCGTATCGGCCGCCGCGACTACTTTCCCCCACCCGAACGCGTGGCGGCCCGCGCCGCTGTCGACGCCCTGGCGGAAGCCGAACCCGCCACCAACGAAAGCGAGTTGTCATGAGATGGGCCACCCGGGCCGGCATTCACATCGACCGGGCCGCCTGTGCTTGGCTGATCCGCCGACACCTCGACAAAGACGCCACGTTCGTCTTCGTCGCCGACCCCGCCGAGGTCCCCGCCGACGCGATCGCCTTCGACATGCGCGGCGCCGACCTTGGGCACCACGGCGGGGACTGCAGCTTCGAGACGATCCTTCGCCGCCACGACCTGGCCGACCCCGTTTTGTGGAAGCTCGCCGAACTCGTCCACGAAGCCGACCTGGACGACGAACGCTTCGACGCCCCAGAGGCCCCCGGCCTGGACGTCACCCTGCGCGGCCTGTCCATGACCTGCAGCGACAAGGAAATCCTTACCTTAAGCGGACCGATATTCGACGGCCTGTACGAGTACTACCGCCGCCAGGCCCTCACCGGCCGGGAACCCGCATGACCGCCCCGCCCCTGCCCGCGGCCGACGGCGAGGACGAACACCACCGGATAGCCGGTGCCTTGGTGCCCTTCCACGAAGCGGTGCGCACCTGGTTCACGATCTCCCTGCAGACCTTCGGCGGACCAGCCGGACAGATCGCCGTCATGCAGCACACCCTCGTGGAGGACAAGCGCTGGATCGGCCAGCAGCGGTTCAACCACGCCCTGTCCTACTGCATGCTGCTGCCCGGCCCCGAAGCCCAGCAGCTCGCGATCTACATCGGCTGGCTGCTGAACGGTACCCGCGGCGGGCTGGCCGCAGGAACCCTGTTCGTGCTGCCTGGTGTACTGGCGCTACTGGCCCTGTCCGCCATCTACGTCGCCTTCGGCACCACCACCGCGGTCACCGGCCTGTTCGCCGGCCTTGCCCCGGCGGTGGTCGCCATCGTCGCCCAGGCCGTATGGAGGGTTGGCCGCCGGTCCCTGGCCAACCCGGCGCTGACCGCCCTCGCGGTGGCCTCTTTCGGCGCCCTGTCCCTGTTCGGGGCCCCCTTTCCACTGGTGATCATCGCTGCCGCGCTAATCGGACGGCTGCTGGTCCGCTTCGCCCCGCACATGCTCAAAGCAGCGGCCGAACACGGCAAGGCGGACGGGATCGCGCCGCTCATCCCGGACGATGCCCTACACCACGAACCGCCCGGACGGCGGCGTGCGGCGCGCATCCTGCTGGTGGGCCTGGCCCTGTGGACCGTTCCCCTCGCGGCCGTCGCCGTCCTGACCGGGCCGGGCAGTGTCTTCACCACGCAGGGCCTGTTCTTCTCCGGCACCGCGCTGGTCACCTTCGGCGGCGCCTACGCCGTCCTCGCCTACGTCGCTCAGCAGGCCGTCCAGCAATACGGCTGGCTCAGCGCAGGCGAAATGGTCCGCGGACTGGCGCTCGCGGAAACCACGCCGGGACCGCTGATCATGGTGGTGCAGTTTGTCGCCTTCCTCGGCGCCTACCGCGACCCCGGCGCCCTCAACCCCTGGGCCGCCGGCCTCCTCGGCGCACTACTCACCACCTGGGCGACCTTCGTGCCCTGCTTCCTGTTCATCTTCCTCGGCGCCCCCTACATCGAGCGACTGCGTGGCAACCGCTCCGTCTCCGCCGCCCTAACCGGCATCACCGCCGCTGTCGTCGGCGTCATCGCCAACCTCGCCCTGTACTTTGCCGAGCACACCCTCTTCCGCAGGCTCGACACCATCACCGCGGGACCGCTTCAGGTGACCCTGCCCGATATCACCACCCTGCGGCCGGCGGCTCTCGCCATCACTGCGACCGCCATGCTGCTCATCTTCAAGCTGCGCTGGAGCGTCCTGCGCACTCTCGGCATCTGCGCCACCCTCGGACTGGCCGCGGCTTTGATCGGCATGCCCGGTACCTGAAACCGGCCCCACCGGCGCTTCAACCAACCGTTTTCTGAAGATCGCTCGGCGGGCGGGCCGGAGCCACAGAGCCCAGATCACTCAAACGACCCCAGACCGCCGATCTCTGACATGATCTGGGTCTCGACCCGGCGGGCGGGCAGCGGGCCTATGGTGCTTACCGATCATGACAAGTGGTCAGTCGTAGACAGGGTCCGGCGACTACCCGCGCGGAACATCAGGGCCCCTGCACCGGCTTTCCGTCCGGCTGCCAAAAATACAGGCCCCTTCGGCTATGCAAGTACCAGGTCCCTCACGGCTAACGGACTCGTGCACGGTAAGCGGTGAGGCGTCGAGTCCTGGATGGTCGATCATGGTCGGGTGGTGGGGACTGTGACTCGGGAAGTGATCATCAGCAACCGTCGGAATCACGGGCCTGTCGGCCGATGTGATCGCTGAACTCATCGCGGGTCTGGGCCCGTTATGGCATGAGCGCCATCAGGCAATGCTGGCATCTCGACCGCGCAAGCGTGAGGGAGCCGGTGCGAAGGACCGGCTGGTGTTCGTCGACCGGCTCCTGGCCACGCTCGTGTATCTGGAGTCACCTATGACGTGCTGGACTGCTGGGTCGATGTGGACCGTTCCACCATCACCCGGGCCATCGGCGAGGTGCGGCGTTTGCTCGCCGAGCGGGGATGCAGGGGCAGCCCCGGCGTCCGGCTGTGAACCCTTGCCGAGGTTATCGATGGCCTCAGCGTAAGTGGGCAGACCGGCATCATGGACGGCACCGAGATCCGGTCCGCCGGCCGGCCGCCGGATGCAAGGACCGGGATTCCTTCCTCTCCGGGAAGAAGCAAGCAGAACGCTGTCAAGACCATGGTCCTCACCGACCAGAACGGGCGGGTGCTGTTCAGCAGCCGGCTAGACGGAAGCTGCGCGGACATCACCCGTGCCCGCCAGTTGGGCCTGGTCAGGCTCCTGGCGGATGGCCCAGTGGTGGAGATCTTCGGCGACGCCGGCTACCAGGGTCTCGGCGCTCAGACCGGGACACGTGGTGACGCCACCGCACCGCAAGTTCAAAAACTCGGCTGCCTCCACACCGCCGTCAGCAGCGTCCATATGAGGAATCTCACCTGGGATCGCCAGCCGTCCTCCATCTGACGGCGGGCATGAAGCCGCGTCCGGCGGCCGTGGGGCGGCCGGATCCGAAATCGTGGTGCGACGCCGCCACCAACGGATCACGCCCTCTCTTCCGAGCTCGCATCAGCCGCTCGACTGTGCACCGGACGGCGGCGGGCATCCTGCCCGTGTGTTGCGTACTGCCGATGAAAGGATCGCGTCCGCATCGCCATCACCGAGGCCGGACACCTGAGCTCTGCCAGAGGCTGGCGTATGTGCCGTCGGCGGCCAGGAGTTCGGCATGGGTGCCGTCCTCTACGATCCGTCCGCGGTCCAGGACCAACACCCGGTCGGCGCGCGCCGCAGTGTCGAGTCTGTGTGCGACTATGAGGGTGGTGCGGGGGCCTATGAGCCGGGCGGCTGCTTGATTGACCGCAGCCTCGGTGACCGGGTCGAGGGCGGCGGTCGGCTCGTCGAAGAGCAGTATATCGGGCTCAATGAGTTCGGCGCGGGCGAGGGCTATCAGTTGGCACTGTCCGGCGGACAGGTTGCGGCCGCGTTCGGAGACGTGGTGCAAGTAACCGTCGGGCAGACGGGTGATCATTTCGTGGGCCCCGATACGGCGGGCGGCGGCCTCTACATCAGCGTCGGTGGCCTCGGGGCGGCCGTATGCGATGGCGTCGCGCACGCTTCCGAGGAAGAGGTGGGTTTCTTGCGGGACCATACCGAGTCGTCGACGGTAAGCCGTGAGGTCATACTGGCGGATGTCGGTGCCGTCAAGGCGGATGGCGCCGCCGGTCACGTCATAGAACCGGGCGATGAGTTTGATCAGGGTGGATTTGCCGGCGCCGCTCATGCCCACGAGGGCGACGGTCTGTCCTTCGGGAATGTGTAGATCGATGCCGGTGAGAGCCTCGGATTCGTGGGTGTTGCCAGTGTTGTAGGCGAAGTGGACGTCGTCGAAGTGTATCTCGCCACGGAGTTTGCGTACTGGTAGGTGCGTGGCGTTAAGCGGGACGCTGGGCAGTGTGTGCAGCAGTTCGCGGATGCGGCCGAGGCTGACAGCGGCCTGCTGGTAGCTGTCGAAGACCTGGGAGAACTGCTGGATGGGGGCAAAGAGCAGCTCGATGTAGAGCAGGTAGGCGACCAGAGTGCCGGCGGTGAGGGTGCCGGACGCAATCAGATTGGCGCCGACGATGAGGGCGATGGCGGCAGCGGTGCCTGAGATGAATCGGGCAAGGGGGAAATAGAGAGCTGCATAGAGGCGCGCGCGGGTGACGGCATTGCGGTGTTCGGTGCTGCGGGATGTGAAGCGGGCGGTGTGGGCGCCTTCGCGGCGAAATGCCTGGACGATCCGCATGCCGGCGACATTCTCCTGGAGTTCGGCGTTGACTGTGCTGATGTTCTCCCGGGCGCGTTGATATTGGAGGGCTGACTTGCGGCGGAAAAGCAGGGTAGCCGCGACCAGGACGGGCAGCATGGCGAGGACGACCGTGGTGAGCCGGGCGTCGATGACGAGTAGGGCAGCAAGGACACCGAGGAAGGTGAGTAGGCTCACGACGGCCGTGACCAAGGCGCTTTGCACAAACGTGGAGATGGCCTCCACGTCGGTGGTCATCCGGGTCATGATCTGGCCGGCGCGCTCGCGCTCGTAGTAGTCCAGGCCCAGCCGCTGCAGATGGGCGAAGATCTTGATGCGCAGGCTGTGGAGGATGCGTTCCGCAGTGCGCCCGCTGACTCCCGCCTCGGCCTTTTGGACGGCCCAGCCGAGCACGGCGACGGTCAGAGCGGCCACGGCGGCGAAGACGACACCGCTGATCTCGTTCTTGACAATGCCATCGTCAATGCCGTGCCGGAGCAAGACGGGGAACAGCAGGCCCACGACGGCGTCCAGGGTAACCAGGAGCAGAGCCAGGAAGAAGGCGTGGCGGAAAGGGAGGAGGAGGTGGCGGAGGCCGAAGCCGGAGTCGGTTGAGGGGGTGATGCGGCGGTGTGTGTGAGGGGGCGCGAAGGAGGGCGCGGCCGCAGGCATGGCCGGTGCGGCAGGTACGCCACCATGCCGGTTCCCAGCTGGGTACATGGTGGCCTGACTTGGGGTGTCGGCGGGCTGGCCATCGTGCCCTGGGCCGCGAACGCGGTGCCGTACCGGGAGAGTTTCCCCGCAGGTGGTCTGCTGGGGGGAGCGAGACTGTCGGTTGTGTTGGGATCTGCTGTCGCCCGGGGAGAGGGTTCTCAGGTTTGCAGTGGGGGTTTCGGAATCGGCATCGGCAAGCGCCTGGTAAAGCGGACACCGGGCTGCCAGCTCTTCGTGGGTGCCCACGTCAACGATCCGCCCATGGTCCAGGACGGCGATTCGGTCGGCGAGCCGAAGGCTGGACGGGCGATGTGTGATGAGCAGCGTAGTCCGGTCGCGCATCACGGATCGCAGGGAACGGTGGATGTTGGCCTCGGTCTGGGGGTCGATGGCGGACGTGGCGTCGTCGAGGATCAGGATTTGCGGGGCCGCGAGCACCGCCCGGGCCAGGGCAATGCGCTGGCGCTGGCCGCCGGACAGTGTCAGACCCTGCTCGCCGATCGTGGTGTCGTAGCCATCGGGGAGCTCGTGGATGAAGCCATCGGCGTGAGCGGCGCGGGCGGCGGCCTGGATCTCGGTGTCGGTGGCTTCTGGACGTCCGAAAGCGATGTTAGTGCGCACCGACTCGGAGAACAGGAAACTATCCTGGGGAACGATACCGATCGTGGAGCGCAGTGAATCGAGGGTGAGATCGCGGACATCATGGCCGAAGACGCGTACGGTGCCGACAGAGGTGTCGTAGAAGCGGGTCGCCAGCACGCCTGCTGTCGATTTCCCGGATCCCGAGGCTCCAATAAGGGCGAGGGTCTCTCCCCAGGCAACGTGCAGGTTGAGGTCGCGCAGGACGGGCTCGCGACAGTCGGGCCTGTCTGGATCAGTTTGGTCTGCTACGGGGTAGACAAAGGTCACGTGGTCGAACTCAAGGCCGGCCGGCCTGGCATGTCCTCCAGCGAGCGCATTTGACTGATCGACCGACAATACTGTCGCGCCGGGCGCTTCCCGAATGGTGGGGCTCTGGTCGATCATTTCCAGGACACGTTCCATGCCTGCTCGGTCCTGCTGACCGAGGGCGACGAGCATGGTGAGCATTCGGATCGGTCCGGTCATCTGGGCCTGATAGGCGGCGAACGCCGTGAAGGTGCCAAGGGTGATTCGACCGTCGACGGCCAGCCACCCACCCAGTCCCAGCAGTGCCACCTGGCCCAGTGCGGGGATGGTTTGCATGGCTGGGGTCCAGCGCGCGGTGAGGCTGATGGTGCGCATCCGGGCCGCGCGCAAACGCCGGGAGGCACGCTGTAGGCGACCCAACTCCCGCTCTTCCTGCCCGAATCCCTTGATTACCCGGACGCCGGTGATGGCTTGGTCCACCACACCAGCGACAGCGGCCATCTCCTGCTGGGCGGCCCAGGTGGCGGAATACAGCCGCTTGCGGCTGCGCAGCGCAAACCACCACAGGCAGGAGCCCATCACCGCGGCGATCGCTGTGAGCATTGGGGAAAGCCACAGCATGGCAGCGGCCGATGCACCAAAGAGCAACACGTTGCCGGCCAGCAGGGGTGTCATCGACAGCAGGCCGTCGACCAGTTGCAGGTCAGAGGTGGCCCGGCCAACGACCTCTCCGGCGCTCAGCCGGTCCTGCTGGGCCCCGTCGAGGAGGGTGAGCGAACGAAATAGGTCCGTGCGCAGGTCGTGCTGGACCCTTGCGGCCAGCCGGCCGGCGAAATAGCGCTGGACGAAAGCCAGCCCGAATCCGCCGAACGCGGCAAGTACTAGGAGCACGGCCCACGGCGCCATCGAGCGGCGGTGAGCAGCGATGGCATCATCAATGATCAGCCGGGTAACCAGCGGGACCGTAACAGTGACGGCCACGGCGGTAAGTGAGGCGCCGAACGAAAGGAGAGTGTCGCGCTTATGACGCCAGCAGTAGCCGAATAAGCGACGTAGCCATCCAGCCCGGAAAGGCGGATGCGGGCCCGCTGACGTTAGGCCAGTTATCTGACTCAATTGCTTCTCCATGAGCAACAGGAGCGCACTGCACGCGGTGCGCGCTCCCGTCCGGTTCGAGCGCCCAGGTCGGTCGCCTTATAGCGAGTGAAGGACCCAGACATTTGGCTCCGTGTATGTAGCAACGTCTTGACGGACGGAGACCAGAACCGGCGCAAGTCCCCCCTGAACTACGGTTTCACCACTCTCGTCGAAAGGGAGTCCGGTCCAACTGCGCCATTGTTGCAAGGGAGCTTGAACTATTTGAGAGCACTCGGCGATTCCCATGATTTTCCCTCCTGCGCGGACATGGACGCGGAGCCATGGGTCCACCGGCAGGCCGTCCGAGCGCACCTGGTCGACGAACTCCTGCATCGGCATGTTAGGCATGTTTGATTTAGTCGAGGGGCGGACCGGGGCGATAAGATGTGCGTAACCGAGCCGTTTGGCGTTGTCCCTCATGGCGTGAAGGACAAGGCCCGAGAGCCCTTTTCCGCGATGGTCAGGATGGATCATGATTTCGAGGGCACAGACGGTGTCCGTCAATGCGTTGTCCAGGGCATCTTCTGCCGCCCAGACCGCCACTTGTCCCCAGCCGTGCGACGGGTAATGTTCCCTCCCTGGAAGGTGTGAGGCGAATGGGACACTGAGCCCCCGGGCAATCGGCTCGCCACTTTCCCCCAGGAGAACGAGCATGAACTGCGGCCACCGTTCGTATAGTCGCTTGAAGCTCAAAAGTTTGGCCACCATGTGGCCTTGCATGAAGGCTCCACCATCGTCTTGCAAAAACGGCATACGCAAAGCATGTAAGGCGGTCTCGGGGCGCCCAAGGAGGGTGACCACCTGCATATCGACACCACACTCCTGATGAGGTAGGTGGGGCGCCGCCCTGCCCATGCACGTGCGATGGGCAGGGCGGTCTCCATCGGTTGTTAGTTACTGCGCATGCCGCAGCCGGTCACCTGGTAGTCGACGCAGGTCCAGGTACACGGGAAGGCGGCGCCTTCGCCGCCGGCCTGCTCGCTTTCCGAGCTGAGCTTCTGCAGGGCGGAAATATCGACCGAATTCATTGTCTTCTCCTAAGGGGTAGGGATCTTTTCTAGATTCTGCTCTCCGAGCCCGGAAGACTCGTCGAGCAGAAAATCAGGTGCCTGAGCAGGAGGCAAATGCGAAGGAAGTAGGATTCTGTCGAGCAGCCGGGGAAAGGTTCTCTGGGAGCCAGAGGCGTGGGTAGGCAGGTTTCTGCAGCCTGAGCAGAAAGCCGAGGATGCCGCTTATTCCAGTGTTGTAGTCCGCATGGAGGGAGGTACGTGTCTCGTCGGGAGGAAGCATCCGCCCGCCGTGGAGGGCGTGCCGGGCGTAGATACTTTCGGCGAGTTCGCATGCCCAGGTGCGATAGTGGTCGTTCCCGCTGATTTCGGCGAGATCCAGGAGGAATTCGCCGTCTCCGGCCAGTCCGTGGCATTGAACAGTGCCTGCCTGCCACCTTGAGCGGTACACCGCCTGCGCGGCCTGATCTGCGATGTCATGAAAACGGGTCTCTCCGGTCACCTGCCACATGCGGGCCAAGAACGTCCCGACTCCAGAGGAGCCGCTGCACCAATTCGTCAGCAACGCTCCACCTTCTTCTGATCGTGGCCAGAACGCAGCCCCCCGGTCGATCTTTGCCGCGTCGATCAGGGTTTCTGCCGCACGCGCGGCAAGTTGGAGGTATTTCTGCTCGCCGGTGGCCATACCGATGGCCAGAAGGAATGTTCCAACCCCGGCCGTTCCATGGGCAAACCCATAGTGGGTTATCCCCGCCAGTGCGGAATCAAAGGTTCTGGGAATCGGCCAGGAAACACAGTCTGCGTCTAGTACGGCTGCCTCTGACAAGGCGTCTGCGACGGCACGGGAGCGCTCTAGGAAGATCTCATCACCTGTGCGCTGCCAAAAGTGCAGCTGAGCTAGACCCGCGCCGGCCATGCCGTGGCAAACGTCCGGGTTGGGGAAGCGTAAAGGTATGGAGAGTGCCTGCTGGACGGCCGTCTTGGTCAATCGCGGATCGCCGAGCAGTTCTCCAGCGTCCAGAAGGGACCAGGCGGTTCCGGAACGCCCGAAGTACAAACCGGGCAGTGCACGGGGCTCGCGGCTGGCGTGCGAGGTAATCCAGGCCGCAACCGTGGCGACCGCGTCGCGCAGAGATCCCTCCGGCTTCATCGCGTAAACCCGCATCAGCACACTTAAGACACCAGCAGCGCCATGCTGCACGTTGCACGGATCAGTGCTCGCTCCGAATTCCGAAGACTGCCACAGACGGTCCCCTGAGGGATTCATGGAATCGATGAGGTACCCGGTCGCGTCCTCGACATACCGCGCTAAAATGCTTGCGTCCAAGCGTGATTCGGTCGTCGCCGCCACCGTCAGGGAGGGGGTCGCAGCTGCCTTCAGGGCATCTCGCACAACTCCCGGGCCAGGGCGCTCAGTGTCCTGACTCATCAAAGATGCGATGAGCGGTGCCAAAGACGCCACTGCAGGCGAGGCTATTCGAGTGAACCATGCCGTGATCCGATCATGGAAGGTTCGGAGTGTCGGCTCATCTGGCGGGAGAACAGGGTCTGCACCAGTGAACAGATAGAATAATGTCGCGCCGAGACTAAACAGGTCTGAGCTCAGACGAGGCGCCGGGCCTATCCAAGGAGCTTTCACCTGCTCGGGAGATCCGTATCCCGGAGTAAAAATTCGGCTTACCAAGTCACCAGGCGTGGCCAAAGCCTCAAGATCGATCAAATACAGCTTGTCGTGAGTTGTCACCATGAGGTTGTTCGGGTTCAGGTCTCGGATCACTACTCCGGCCGCATGGGCATACTCAACGAGATCGACTAGCTGCAGGGCGACAGCATACGCCGGCGACTGTGAGAGATCTGTTCCCGTGGAGTCGCGCAACAGGCTCGCGTTTTTCTGCACCCAGTGCCGCAGAGTCTCACCGGGTATCTCCTGCTCCACCAGGAACAGATCGCCCTGCTGCTCGAATAGGTCGACAAATTCTGGTGTTCGCTCTGAGCCGGAGAATATCCGCAACATCTCTGCTTCGTGACGGCGGGTGTCCCTGATATCGTGGCCGGTTACGTCCGCACCGGTGTGGGGGCGGCTCTGCTTTATAACGACTGTTCGGTTGGCGATCGTATCCGTTCCTCGGTACACGCCTCCGGTGAAAGCATGGCTGATCGCGCTCTGCACCAGATACCGGCTGTTCAGAAGAACTCGCTGCGACTCTTGCCTCTCCTCAGGGAGGGCATCCATTCTGAACGGGTCGGGCGGCGCCCACGCCGGAGGCGTGAACCATGCTTCCCTCTGGTCGAGGGCCAGCGAGCCATCCGGCCTCACCAGCATCGCTTCATATGAACCGTCATTACTGAGCATGCGCACACCACTGAAGGTGCCGAACCGATAATGGACGAGACTCCCTGGTCGGTAGGGCAGGTCCGACATAATTGCCGGTCCCGGGACACCACGAGTTGCAACATGCAACTCTTCGACTAACGCCCGTAGCTCGTCTTCGGAACAGTCCGGGTATGCGGTAATAAACTTTCCGCCACCGCTTCGGTCGCAGTTCCTGGATGTAATTTCCGTCACGCGGGAAAGGTCTTTGGCGAACTTGTAAGATACTTTGTGACGCACCAGAACATCTCCCGCCTTGGCCAGGACAAGAGGAGAGGAAAGGGGTGTAGCAGAGACGTGTATCTTCCATCCTTGTGTTCTGCGCGGCCCGGGTCCAGGCGGAGGAGTCACGTAGCACCAGAAGGATTCTGGCTGAATGCTCCAATGCTCGAGACCGTGACGCTTGAGCGTTGAAGCTGCGAGGTCTACCAGAATCGAGGCACCTCGCTCACCGGAGCTGTCAATTTTGTCGCGCACGTAAGAATCCTCGTCGACTAAGAAACATGCGGAGTGAAGTTCTTTACTTCACGATTGGCCAGTAACGTGGTTGGCTTGCGTCCAGTCCCGGTTTCGATGAGCGCGCCTCTCGATCCGTGCTCGCACCTCTTCGGTGCCGAAGTGATAGTCAATGCTCCGAGTGGCTGCTGCCCATTGAGACATCGTCTGCACCCCCGACAGGGCCTCAACGACAAAGGGATCCCGCCACCGCGACTTACAGCGTCTCCATAGGATCTCGGGAGAGTCTCTGAGGATACTGCCCACCGTCCCCTCGTATATGGGAATTGCGCGTACTTCCCCATCCGGCTCTATCTGCAGCGAATTGAATTCCTCATACTGTCTCATAGTATCAGGATGCATTTGAAGGGATAGGTTGTCAGTCACGAAGACGCGCAGCGAGGGCGGCGCAAGCCTTCGCAGTTCCATTTGCTTTTCACCATTTCCCATTGCTTTGAACTGGGAATCGGTAAGGCCTTCTTCCTCAATGAATTCGTGCCTGCTTGCCAAGCCTGACGGAACTACGGCCCCAAAGGAAAGAAAACTTATTTCGGGGTACTTTGGGATTAGATCCCTAAGAAATTCCTCCATGTGATAAAAGGTAGACTTGAGGACCACGCAATCAATACCGAATCGAAGAGGATCCCTGCCGACCTTCCGTGCCTGTTCCGAAGACCGGTTTAGTAGACTTAACGCTTCTGCGGCCCTGTTGAAGGAGCCCTGCCGACCTCTCACGCGGTCATGAATTGCAGCCCTCGGGCCATCCAGGCTTACGTTTATTTGGAAAAGGGAACTCTCCGCCTTTTCGATCATCGATTGCGTGAGCGCCCATCCGCTCGTGTAAATCACCACTGCTATTCCGGCGCTATTCATTCGCTCCGAAATAGCGAAAATATCAGGAAGTAGCAAGGGTTCACCGCCGGCCAGCGCAACGGTCTGTGGGCGCATTGCGATTATCTTATCTGTGGCGGTGAATATATCGGATCGACTCAGATGACGTGAAGGGCGCCGTCCGGATTCGGAATAGCAATGGCTGCAACGCAGCGGGCAGGCGTACGTGATATCCCAAGTGATATTTGTCGGGCGATCGAGGTCGCCCTTCTTCCATGTCTCCAACGCTAACCCGCTCCTCCGTGGTCGATTGCAGCGTGTACCGCGCTTTTCATCTTCTTGCGACTTGGTTTATACAGCCTTCTGGGCCCAGCGGGGTCTGGCTCTGACTTTTTAACACTCTGCCGTATCGAGATTTACTTTCTGGCACGCCAGGTGTTACCTTTAGCTGCGAGAGTCTTACTCATTGCAGGTTGGCATTGCGCTCCGCTTTCGCAATGCGTAATCGATACTCATGGCCCTGCCATACGCCCTGGGTGATGGATATGGAGGCCTTTTCCTCGTCCACGCATGGAGCCTTTTCTATCTCTGCGGCTTAGAGGTGGAGCGGCGGCCCGTGGTCTAGGACGCTCGATGCCAACATTGCGAGGGCGTAGACAGGCTGCTGCCTTGGTCTCGGTAAGAAATGCCGCGCCATCGCCTCAGTCTGTCAGAGTAGCAGGACGATTTCGATGTGATTCATTCCGTCAGGACCGTAGAATTTGATGTTCATCAAGCCCATAAGGTTGCTGCTCATGGTTCAACTTCCTTGCTTCAGATGCGAGGACCGGCGGCCGGTATGGGCACAAGGAGCTTGCATGTCACCATGAAGGTAATGATCGACCAGCCCCTTAGGGCGGGCATCGGTATGTCTGATTTTCCTACACTGTTGCCCTTATGTGCCCCCATCATGCGACAGCAGGCCGGCCCGGTCAAGAAAACCAGTCCTTTTTTTGACTTTTATGAACGAGTAGTAATTACTCATGCATCCCTTCGTTGTGCCTGAGATTTCGCAGTCGCACGGAGTCCGCGATCAGATGGTTTGCGTGCGAGACGGACACCCCATCGACGGCCGCGCGCTTCTTGCCCGCCTCCCACACCGAGACGGTGACGTTGATAGTGCGCCCCATCTTGTTCTGGTCGAGCCGGTCCATCTCCCGATTTCTGAGCTGCGAAATCGGCCGGCGCATGCGGCATGCGATATCCCCTAATCGGCGTCCAGTAGGGGAGGTTCAAGGTGAGGCCACGCTGTGCAGAGTGAACGACATGGTCGTGAGCAAATCGTAAGGACACGTCAGCGGTGGGGCCGCACTCGTCCAGGTCCCTCAGGACGACCGCCCCCAGTGGCACCTCGCGAGCGAACTCGCCACGAGCGGATGATGGGCGACCATGGCCTTGAGGTCGCTGATCCGGTTGTCCATCGCCTTACACCCAGCGCCCGTCAGCACGAACAGGAAGCCTCCCCCTGAGTGGTGGACACGCTGATACTGGATCTGCTTGATCCGGAGAAAGCGAGAAGACCGCCGATGGCGATGAAGGGCTACTCCGCCGAGCTCAAGGCCGATGCCGTGGCCCTGTACGAGTCGGTGAAGTCCCGTTGGAACCGGTCGGGGACGTGGGAAGCGGCTGGGTCGGGGAGAGTGGTGCCCACGCGTCTGCGCAGGCGGATGGCGGTGATGGCGAACGTGCGCATGACGCGGGCGCCCCGCTTTGGCCGGTATCCTTGAGCCCGGCGGTCACCCTCGGGAAGCCGTAGTCGCCGCCGGGTTCCGCGGGGATCTCGCGGATCCTCGCGGCCAGGCGCTGGTCGGCCCGCTGCCAGGCGGGCCTGGCCTGTCGGCCAGCCAGCCACTTGTAGTAGCTGGACCTGTTCACCTCCAGGACCTCACAGAGCCGCTTCACCTCGAGGGCGTCCCGGTGGTCGTCGACTGCCTTGCGGCAAGAGCATCGCTGCCGACCTGGGCATCTACAGGAACACGTTGCGGACCTGGGTGTTGCGGACCGCGGCCGCGGAGCCGGGCCTCAAATACATGGGCGACATCACTTATCTGCCCCTCGCGGACGGCGGGTTCCTCTACCTCGAGACGGTTCTGGACTGTTTCAGCCGCAAAGTCGTCGGCCATCGCCGACCATATGTGCACCAGCCTTGTCGCCGGCGCCCTCCACATGGCGCCCCGGGACCCGCGGCAGTCTCGACGGTTCCGTCTTCCACTCCGACCACCGAGCCCCTTACGGCTCCAGGGCCTTCGCCGACCTCTGCGACCAGCTGGGAGTCCGGTCCATGGTGCCATCAGCAGCGCGGACAACGCCGCCTGCGACAGCTTCCACGCGTCCCTCAAACGCGAGACCCTCCAGGGCGCCCGCGACTACGACGGCCCCGACTGCAGGAAGAAGGTTTTCGCCTGGCTGACCCGCTACAACACCCGCCGCCGACAGTCCGCCAACGGCCACCTCAGCCCCAGCGAATACGAACGCCGACATCACACCGCTAAACTCACGCTCGCCGCGTGATCAATAACCGCGTGTCCACCATCACGGGGGGCCTTGCGTGGATCGCCTTCCCCAGCCGCTACCTGCCCCAAGGCAGCATGAACCAGCTCTACCCCGAACTCTTCCTAGCGACCTGAGTCAGAGATTCGGTGGCAATAGGCGGCGACCCTGTCGAGGATCTCGTCGGCTGTCTTCGTCCAGACGAAGGGCCGTGGGTGTTCGTTCCAGTCGGCGAGCCAGGCCCGGATGTCGCGTTCGAGTGCCTGGACGGAGCGGTGGACTCCCCGCTTGAGCGAGGGGGTGATCTGGCGGTTCCGGACCAGCAGCCAGTGGCGGGAGATGCCCAGTGAGTTCGGCCCGTGGCCTACTGTCTACGGTCGCTTCCGGGTGTGGAGGGACGCCGGCGTCTTCACCACACTGCTCGAAGGCCTGATCGCCGAGGCCGCTCGCCAGGGACAGACGGACTTGTCCCTGGTCAGCGTGGACTCCACCACGGCCCGCGCCCACCACGACGCAGCCGGCACGCGCATCGGCAAGGAGGTCATGGACGCTCTTGAAGAGGCAGCCGTCGAACAGGAGCAGGCCCGGCAAAAGGGGGCAGCCCGCCAGGACAGAACGGACAGCACGGCAGCGACGACGCCGGTCAGGACGAGCGGCGGCGCGTCAGGCGACGGCACAGGCTCCGCTTGAAGCAGGCCCTGCTCGGCAGATCCCGTGGTGGACTGACGAGCAAGATTCACCTCGCTGCAGACCGCAAGTGCCGTCCGCTGTCCCTGATCCTGACCGCAGGACAGGCTGCCGACAGCCCGCAATTCGTCCCAGTCCTGCAAAAGGTACGCATCCGTCTTCCCGTCGGCCGACCCCGGACCCGGCCCGGCGCTGTCGCCGCAGGCAAGGCCTATTCTTCCCGCGCCAACCGCTCTTACCTGCGGAAACGCAGCATTGAGGCAGTCATCCCGGCGAAGAAGGACCAGGCCGCCAAGCGGAAGAGAAAAGGCAGCCGGGGCGGCCGCCCCACACGTCACGACGCCGAGCTCTATAAAGAACGGAACACCGTAGAGCGCCTGCTCAACAAGCTGAAGGCCTGGCGGGGCATCGCCACCCGCTGCGACAAGCACCCGGACAGCTACCTCGCCGGCCTCCACCTCCGCGCCGCAATGATCTGGATCGACGGCCTGATCAAGGCCACCGGTTGATCACGACATCACACAGGCCCTAGCGGTCTCTCGGGAAGAACGGGCTGCTCGCTCGAACGCAGTACGGGGCAAGCAGGTCTCCGGCGGCGGATTCACTTGATCCGCCGCCGGAGGCAGGCTTACTGCCACTGCCGCGCAAGTTCTCGGAGCTGATCAGTCAGCTACGCACGTCCAGGCTTTAGCACCCTGCTGCTGATACGGAGCCGGCTGGCTCGCAACCTGGCTCAAGACGTCCGGGCCAGGTGTGGCAGTGGGCATACAATCGTATTCGTCGGCCCCAGGCGGATTGAATCCGCCCCAGTGCAGGAACTTTGCTGCAGCGCTCTCAGGCCACTTGGGGTTAAGATCTCCCTGATTAAAGTATCCACTGTCTATATACGCCTGCCTGGACTCCAAGTAGGTGTCGATGCTGTCAGCGTCATAAGCGTTCATGTACAGCACGAAGGTGAAATCAGGGTATTCTTCATGGGTCTCATCCCTCGCCTGAAGCCAAGATTGGTAGACTCCGTATCCGAAAGCATCTCCTATTCCGCCGCAGTTCGGCGTGAGGCACTTGTTAGCGGAGTAGTCGACCGCCATCGTTTGGCTGACGTAGCTTTTGCCGTGATATTGCCCATTTTCATCCTTGTATAGTACGCCTATTCCCGTATCGTCATAGGTGTCGTATACGCATTTCGCGGCATTGTCGTGAGTCAGGATGCAAGCTAAGGTATTTCCCTTGATTTCACCGTGCTCAGCGTTGAGCTTAACCTTGAAGTCGGCCCAAGCGGCCTGCGTCTCTGCGACAGCTCCGTTAACCGACTTTGCGAAATTATCGTGTACGCTTCCCCGTTGCGTTGATCCTTCACCCACGGGCTGGCCGGGGTTGACGGGAATGTTATCCGACGAATCCTTGTTCAGTGTGTCATAAGAAACCCTGCTCTCGCAGTCGGACGCGAGCGACGAGTAGCACTCGGTCGTTAGCTCTTCTGGAACAGCTGAAGAGGTGGGGGCCGGCTGGTTGAAGCGCAGGAGGGATGACGGTGCATTTCCTCCGAGTCCCGGCACGCCATCAACGTCCACAGACAATGGATCGTCCGTGAAGTTGCTGTGCGAGTAGAAGTCGTGTATTCCGTTCAGCGCCGCACCGAATTTTGTGATGGTGTCGCACTTGCTGGACACTGTTGAGACTCCGAAGCAATCCTTTGCGCTTGATTCCAGTGCAGGCGCACCTCCGCTAGGAAAGTCAATCATGTCTTTTGCGAACATTGCGCCATGCGAATAATTGCTGCGCATGTTGTTGATGCATGCCAAGAGGGCTGTGGTAGCACTGGATCTCGAGATAACATAGTCCGGAGTATCGAGATAGTCCGCATTGTGGCAGTGCTTGACAAGGAACCCAGACGTTGCGTAGTCGGGTTCGGTGACTGCGCCGCCAGTGCTGGCTGCATTCGGCCGCCCGGCCAAAGCCATGAGCGACTTAGGTTCAAAGCAATTATTGTTAGAGTCCGACGTCTGTGTAGCGTTGTGACAACCGAGAGCCCGTATGGTAATGAGCTGGTGACGGTTGAGGCTGGTCGGGTCTTCCGTGTCGATACTAGCGCCGGTGGTAGATTCTATGTGGCTAATCTTTTCGGCGAAGACATAACTGCCATCGTTCGTTCCCCCGATCACCATCCCATGAGCCTTGACCTGACCTGAAGGGCCATTGCTGTATAGAGGAGCGCCTGAATCCCCCCGCTGCGCAAGCGGTAGGTCGCTGGGATCCGCTGAAATTCCAATCACGTCATCGATATGCGTTACCGTGCCGTCCGGGTGCACAGCATGGAAAGTGACGTCGCTCATTTTGTGCACAGTGCCCGAGCATTTTTCGCCGGATATCATACCACTCAAGCAGACCGAGTCCCCTTCTTGCGGATCCCCCTTTTCTGTGACTCTGCGAGATCCGTTCAGTCCAGTATGGATTCTATTTTCGTAATCCTCTCCCGGATCCCTTACAAGCATGGCGTCATGGCTGGGTGCGGTCGGCTTATCTGCGGCACCGTAGAATATGTTTCCCGATACGAAAGCATCCCCATCATTTCCGCAGTGGGCAGCCGTGAGGGCCGCTTTATCCCCGTTGGGGAGCTTCATGGTAAAACCGGAAGTGCAGGCGGGCGCGCCGTTTGTGAGGTGAGCACCCCCCCAGTGGGGACTTTGATCGGCTGCAGGGCTCCCCGAGAAAAGCTGGACCTCCTTTTCTTCGAGCACAACCCTTGCGCCGAGAACCTTCTTTAAGCTCTGCCCCACGCTGCGGTCCTTTTCGGACAGCAGCACATGTATCTTATCTCCGTCTCGGTAATAAGCGAGCTGAGTCTTAGCGGCCTGTGGATGCCATCTCATTTCTTTGATGATGCGCATAGAGTCTGCAATGTCCGGAGGGGGAGGGGCTGGTGCAGGAGCAACTCCAATGGTCCCGCCGATAGCCATCGCCACGAGCGAAGTGATCGCCGTAGCTTTTAATCTTCCTGACACCGACAGCAAGGTCGGACTCCCTCTGTGAGTAGGATTCAGCGCAGCGCTCGCCCGGCTGCGGCCGAGTAGCGCATGTTGAGCTAGGCAATTTTTGTGTGGCGCCTGGGGGGTGCTGAAGAGTAATTACTGCGCATCCTGCGCGGTACGCACAACGAAGGCCTGTCAGATGCGCAGTGGTTTTTGCGGATTATGTGCCATTCTGTCCGCATGTATCTCTAGGTGGCGCCATGGAGGGCGAGGACCCAGAGGCCGGTGTCGCGCGTCGAGGAGTTCCTGGGTGAATCGGGCGAGGGGGATCTGGGATGGCGAAGGGCTCATACTCGTGCTTCCACATCCCCGGTGAGGCGCCGCCTCTCCCGGAAGTCGGGGTCACGCCGCTCGAGGTGAGCTCGCCGACACCCTGGACTCAGGCCGGGGTCCACCCCGGAATCGACATAATCCATGACGGTATCCGCCTCCTCGGTCCTGTCCCGCCTAACGGTCGACGAGACTCAGACGGTCCTCGGCACATCCTGCTTGAACGCCTGACAGACCCCCGCGATGAACCCCGCGTTCAACGACCGGCCAGCGCTTCTGTGTGAGAGGGCCCACCACCAGTTCGGCGAACCGCTCATCGCCGAGCTGAGGGACGCCGAGATGACGACCTTGCTTGCCACCGGCCCGCGCTTCGCCGGGCGCCCGGCCCACGGCCTCTGCCATCCTCCGCCTGCCCTGTGCCCTACGCCCGCTCCACGCGCCACCTCCGCCGGCGTGAGGCAGCGGATCGTCCCCGCACCGCCCAGAACCTCCTCGCTCGCGCAGGCATGTGGCAGACCGGCGGTTCGTCCGACGACGCCAGCGAGACGAGCACGAGCGACGAGGGCCTCAGCCGTGAGGCCACGAGCTCCTGGCGATGGCATCGAATTCGTCGTCACCACCCAGTTCGTCTCCCCGGGCATGATCCAGCGCAAGCTCCGTACCGGCTGGCAGAGGTGAGTGGCCGGAGCGGCCAGCCGGGAGCAGACTGGAGGAATGAGCGGGCAGTCGTCTTCAGCCGCCGCCCTGCCCGGCGCGGGTCCGGTGCTGTTGTCGCCGATGCTCGCGGTGATCGGCCCGCCGCCCGGGCCGGAAATGGAAGCCGAGTACGCGTACGAGACGCTCTGGAACGGCGCCCGCGTTCTGGCCCATCTGCCCGGTGACGGCAGCGTGCGCCTGTTGTCGGCCCCAGGCATGGACGTCACCGCCCAGTACCCAGAGCTCCAGGTGCTGTCTGTCATGCTGCCCGCGCCGGAAGCGGTACTCGACGGGGAGATCATCGCCCCGGGCGATGACGGCCGGCCGTCGGTGGAACGTCTGCAGCAGCGGATGAGCCTGCACCACCCCGGCGCGGTGACGCACGCGCTGGAAGATCTGCCTGTTCAGCTGATGGTCTTCGACATCCTGTATCTGGGCCAGCCGGTCATCCGGCTGCCCTACACCTCGCGGCGGGACCTCCTCGACGACCTCGCTCTGACCGGCCCCCACATTGCCGTCCCCGCTGCCTGGCCCGCACCGGCCGCTCAGGCGCTCGAGCAGACCCGCGCCGAGGGCTACGACGGCATGGTCGCCAAACGCCTCTCCAGCCCCTACCTGCCCGGCCGCCGTACACGCGACTGGATCAAGATTAAGCACCTGGCCCAGCCTTGACCTCAAGCAAGCCGGTTCCTCCTCTGGGGGCACGCCGACCGTGGCGACGCCGTCGGCAGTGACGGGCGGTGCTGTTTCGTCCTGACATCGCCCCCGCACCGGTCGCCGAAGGGCTTCGGCGCACTGCCGTGAGAACGCTTGCCTGCAGCGTTTACCTGCTGCCGGCAGGGAATTCGCGAGCGGGCACGCCACGTAGCGCGGTCGGTTCTACGGGCAGGGTGTGAGGAACACAGCGCAGCAGCCGTGTCAGCTGCGGCTGGACGTTACGGATGACCAGGGTGATGCCGTGTGCGCGGGCGGTCTTCTGTGCGGTGATCAGGGCACTGAGGCCAGCGCAGTCGCAGAAGTCGAGCCGATCCAGGTCGATGATGACCTGCTCGTGCCGGTTAATGGTGTCGAGGAGCGCCTGGCGGATAAGGGGCGCGGTGGCGATATCGAGTTCGCCGGTCACACACGCGACGGCCTGGCGGCTGTCACGGATCACGAGGACATGACCACTCATCGCAAACCTCCTGCCGGAGAGGGCTGGCCGTCCCGCGGGCGCCGGATGGCTCCGGCAAGAGCGGGGCGTCAGCCGAAGAGGTCGCGGACGCGCACCGTGCGGATTGTGCGCCGGCGCTGGGGGTCGTTCAGGCTTTCGGGGGCCGTGAGGGGGGTGGGTGGTGTCCATTGGGCACGGTAAGCGGTCCAGAAGTCATTCCATGCGGCCGTTTCGGTGGGGCCGTGTCCGGTGACGCGTGTGCCGGGGCAGGTGACGGTGTAGCCGTCGGGGGTCAGCTCGACGGACACGCTGGTGTTCGGCATCGCCACCACCTCCATACAAGGGTTGTGCGGCGTGATACTGCCCTTCAGTGTGCCCACCCTCGCCGTCGCATACCAGCCCAAACCGGTATCGGCTGTCCGGGCGGGCACCTGACCGCGTGAGCGAGCGTTGAGGCGGGATGTGAACAAGGCAAGACCGCGGCGGCATCGCCGCCCGCTATCGATGCGAGGGTCCGTGCGCGTGCAGCAGCCGTTCCGGCTGGATGATCTCTCCCACGTCCGGCTGGCCGCTAGGCGGGCCGGCAACCCGTTCTTCGACCGCGTCCTGACCAACGAGTCCTATACCCGGACGGTGTTCGCCGGCCGGGGATTGCTGTTCCTCGCCCGGCCGGTACGCTCGCGCCCGCAGTGGCGTGTCCATCTGGCGTTCTTCGCCCCGGTCGGGGAGGGGGCCTGGCTGGTTCTGCTGCCGCACCACCACGCCCACGGCAGCCTGGGCGAGGCACAGGAAGCGTCCGAGGCCCTGGCCGCGGTGATGCACCGCACCTCATGGCACCACGCTGTGGGGCTGTTCGCCCGCCCTTCCTCTACCCGACCGCGCCATACGGCGACGGTGCCCGCGCTGTGTACGGCGCCGCGGGATAGCGGCCGTCTCGAGGTTGTGCCGCTGCCCCCTGGGAGGCTGATGCCTTGGGGCGCGGAGGTCCGGCCGGTGGCTGCGCCGGGCCTCGGGAGGAGAGCTTGCCGGCTGGAAGTCATGGAGCAAGTGCTGCCGGGTTCGCTGGTGTGTCCGGCCAGGCCCTTCAGTACAAGGGGCAGCGGCCATGCGATCCGGGAGACTGAAGGGTGGGGCGGGGGCTCTGGCCGGGGGTGGTGTCCAGAGCCCCCACGGGGCCGCGTCTCCATGTGACAGGGGAACACGTCACGCGTCCGTCATCGTCAACGAGTCACAGCGGCGCCGCGTCACGCGTGCCTTCTCCGCTGATGCGGCGGTGCCTGGATCGGCGCCGGGAACTGTTCGCTTGTCTGCCGGGCAGGTCGGCAGGTCAGGGCGGTTCCCCATGCGTTCCACCCGGTTCCTCGTCGTTTCGGGGTTTCCTGCCCGGGGGCGGTTCGTCACGGCTCGGGCGGTGGTGGTCGAGGGTCTCGGTCAGGGCGCGGGCGTCGGCGTGGTGCTCGAGCGCTCGCAGCAGCAGGACGGCCAGTTCCTCCTCGGGCCAGGCGTCTTCGGGGACGGGGCCCAGGAGATAGCCGGTGACCCACAGCCGGGCCAGCATGCTGGCGGCCGAGCCGCGCAGCGTCGTGAACAGAGCTGGATCGTCCCTGGTCAAAAAGCCCTCCGGGGCCAGGTCCAGGTCCTCGACGAACTGCCATGCCCGGGCGAACAGCTCATCGGCGTCGTGGTCGGTTTCGGCGAAGCGGCAGGCGATGTCATCCAGCCACACCCCAGTCATCACCCCCGCCGTGTGCAGCAGGTCCCGCACCCGCTCCCCGTCACTGTCCTCGCACGCCAGCAGCTCACCGCGCAGCTCCTCAAGCTCGCGCACCAGTGCTTCGATGTCGCGCAGCGTCTCCAGACGCAGCACCCGTACCCGGCGCGCCGCGCCCTCGTCACCCTGGCCTGCGGGAGCGGACATGCCCTCATCGTGGCCCCGCCCCAGGCTCCCCGCCACACGCACAGCGGGGGAGGGTGCTGCGGTATCGCGATCACCGTCGTCTTGTCGACCGTACGGCGTACTGGCTCAGCGGCCGTCCGTGAGCGCAGGGCGCGGTGTGGACCGTACGGGAGGCTAACAGGCCTGTCGTCGTGCGGGTCACCTCGTTATATCGCTTGCTTCTACCGTTGGGGAACCTGATGCGAGCAATAGTCAAGACTTGTGGATCAGTTGAGGTGGTTCATGCTGCGAAGGTCTCGTCCTGTTCGGCGGGGTGGCCGTTGTGGAAGCGGGCGCCG
>NZ_JBITXX010000031.1:0-30925 GCF_044544925.1 Streptomyces sp. NPDC053431
CCATGGAGCCGAGCACCCAGCGCTGCCGGCCGGTGCTCGCGGTGAACTCGTCGGCCACCTCACGGGCGATCCGCGCACCGGCCTCGGAGAGCTCGAAGACGCGCTCCGGGATGTCGTACTCGCCGAGCGCGGCGAGGTTGGCGCCGAAGGTGTTGGTCTCGACGCAGTCCACGCCGACGGAGAAGTACTCGTGGTGGACCGAGCGGACGATGTCGGGCCGGGTGATGTTCAGGATCTCGTTACAGCCCTCCAGCTGCTGGAAGTCGTCCAGGGAGGGGTCCTGCGCCTGCAGCATCGTGCCCATGGCGCCGTCGGCGACGACGACTCGGGTGGCGAGTGCTTCGCGGAGGTCTGTCATGACGTGCCGTCCAAGCCGTTCAGGGCGTTCAGGGTCTGCGTCGCGGTGGGGTCGTCGAGGGCGTCGAGGGCCGGGGTGAGCTCCGCGGCCGCGGCGGCGCCGTACGCGCGCTCCGCCGTCGTCAGGAGGTGCTGCCGGTCGAGGCCGTACGCCTGCGAGCCGACCGTGGCGAGGGCCGCCGAGGCCACCACGCAGCCCAGGCGGGCGGCGGCGGCCAGCGGCAGCCGGTGGCTGAGGGCCGCGAGGAAGCCGGCCCGGAAGGCGTCGCCCACACCGGTGGGGTCGGTGACGGGTGCGTCGGGGACGGCGCCGACGACGAGCGGGTCGTGGCCGGCGCGGTCGACGCGTACGCCGTCGCCGCCCAGGGTGGTGACCCAGGCGCCGACCCGGGCGAGGACGTCGTCGCGGTCCCGGCCGGTGCGTTCGAGGAGCAGCGCGGCCTCGTACTCGTTGGTGAAGAGCCAGCGGGCGCCGTCCACCAGGTCGCGCACCTGCGGGCCGTCGAGGCGGGCGAGCTGCTGGGAGGGGTCGGCCGCGAAGGACAGGCCGAGGTCCCGGCACTCGCGGGTGTGCCGGAGCATCGCCTCGGGGTCGTTCGGGCCGACCAGGACCAGGTCGGGGCGCGGGCGCCCGTAGAGGGCGTGCGCCAGGTCGATGTCGCGGGCCTCCTGCATGGCGCCCGCGTAGAACGCGGCGATCTGGTTGGCGTCCTCGTCGGTGATGCACATGAAGCGGGCGGTGCCGCGCTCGGCGGAGACGTGGACGGCGCCGGTGTCGACGCCGTGCTCCTTGAGCCACACCTCGTACTCGGCGAAGTCGGCGCCCACGGCCCCGACGAGGAGCGGGTCGAGGCCGAGGCGGCCGAGGCCGAAGGCGATGTTGGCGGCGACGCCGCCGCGGCGCACTTCGAGGGCGTCGACCAGGAAGGAGAGGGAGACATGGGCGAGTTGGTCGGGGATGAGCTGGTCCGAGAACCGCCCGGGGAAGACCATCAGATGGTCCGTGGCAATGGATCCTGTCACCGCGATACGCACGTGAACTCCTGCACTCCTGTCGGTGGCCGGCGCCGGCCGGGCGGCCGGCCGGTCGTCCGGCCGCCCTGGGGGTCAGATTCCTGGGGTCGTCAGATGCCTGCGGCGGCCTTGAGCGCCTCGGCCCGGTCGGTCCGCTCCCAGGTGAAGTCGGGCAGCTCACGGCCGAAGTGGCCGTAGGCGGCGGTCCGGGAGTAGATCGGCCGCTTCAGGTCCAGGTCGCGGATGATCGCGGCCGGCCGCAGGTCGAAGACCTGGGTGATGGCCTGCTCGATGCGCTCCTGGGCGACGGTCCCGGTGCCGAAGGTCTCGACGAAGAGACCGACCGGCTCGGCCTTGCCGATCGCGTACGCGACCTGGACCTCGCAGCGGGAGGCCAGGCCGGCGGCGACGACGTTCTTGGCGACCCAGCGCATGGCGTAGGCGGCGGAGCGGTCGACCTTGGACGGATCCTTGCCGGAGAAGGCGCCGCCGCCGTGGCGGGCGTAGCCGCCGTACGTGTCGATGATGATCTTGCGGCCGGTGAGGCCGGCGTCGCCCATGGGGCCGCCGATCTCGAAGCGGCCGGTGGGGTTCACGAGGAGGCGGTAGCCCTCGGTCTCCAGCTTGATGCCGTCCTCGGCGAGCTGGGCCAGGACGTGCTCGACGACGTGCTCGCGGACGTCCGGGACGAGCAGGCCCTCCAGGTCGATGCCGGAGGCGTGCTGCGAGGAGACGACGACGGTGTCCAGGCGGACCGGGTGGCTGCCCAGGTACTCGATGGTGACCTGGGTCTTGCCGTCGGGGCGCAGGTACGGGACGGTGCCGTCCTTGCGGACCTCGGTGAGGCGGCGCGAGAGGCGGTGGGCCAGCTCGATCGGCAGCGGCATCAGGTTCGGGGTCTCGTCCGACGCGTAGCCGAACATGATGCCCTGGTCGCCGGCGCCCTGCGCGGACAGCTCGGCGTCCTCTCCCGTGCGGGGCGCACCCTCGACGCGGGACTCGTAGGCGGTGTCGACGCCCTGCGCGATGTCCGGCGACTGGGCGCCGATGGAGACGGAGACGCCGCAGGAGGCGCCGTCGAAGCCCTTCGCGGAGGAGTCGTAGCCGATCTCGAGGATCTTCTCGCGGACGAGCGTGGCGATGTCCGCGTACGCGGCCGTCGTCACCTCACCGGCGATGTGGACCTGGCCGGTGGTGATCAGGGTCTCCACGGCGACGCGCGAGGCCGGGTCCTGGGCGAGGAGGGCGTCCAGGATGGTGTCGCTGATCTGGTCGGCGATCTTGTCGGGGTGGCCCTCGGTCACGGACTCCGAGGTGAACAGACGGCGGGACATGTCTCTCCAGGAAGGTGGGTGGTGACGGCGGATCGGTGGGTGGGTGCGCGCGACGCTGCGCGCGGTGGGGTCAGTCGGTGCCGCGGAAGATCCACGGGTCCGGGGCCTCGTGCTCCTCGCCGGCGAGCAGCGCGGGCCGTACGACGGCCGGGGCGAGCGCGAGGTCGTCCTCGGCCGGCACGTGAGGGCCGCACGCCGGGGCGACGTGGTGGGCGCACGGCGGGACGTCGTGGTGGTCGCGCGCCGGTACGACGACGGGGCCGCGGGCCAGGACGTGCTCGTCGTTCTCCAGAGTGTCAAGCGTGTCGATGCTCATCTCTGCCTGTCTCTCGGTGGCTTCGGCGGCTTCGGTGGCTCGTGTCTCCGATCGGGGGTCACGGCACGGGGACCGGCAGGCTCACGGGCGGCCGGGCGGTGGGCCGCTGGGCCGGTGCCGCGTCCTTGGCGAGCAGGCAGTCCTCCAGGAAACCGAGGGCCTTGAGGTGGTAGGTGCGGGCCGCCCAGCCGAGGCTCAGGTTGTGCCCGGCGTCCCGCTGGTGGGCGATCACGGTGGTGGGTGCGCCCAGGGGGCGGCGCAGGGCGGCCAGGGCGTCGTCGTCGAACAGCCACCACTGCTCCTGCTCGGCGAAGGTGAACCGGACCGGGATGCGCACCCGCGCGGCGATCGCCGGGTACATGGCCGGCCACAACGGCCCCTCCTGTGCCTCCAGTTCGGGTACGGGGGAGACAAGGTGCCGGCCCTGCCGGAAGGCGTCCGGCGGGTAGAGCCGCAGTGAGCCCCAGTGGCGGCGCCAGTCCCCGTGGCCGTTCTGTCCGGGGAGCTGGTCGGTGCGGACGGCGAGGCGGCTGCCGAGTCCGGAGATGTCCAGGCCGAGCAGGCCGTCGCCGCGTTCCTCGGCGGCGGCGGCCAGGGCGAGCTTGCCGCCGTTGGAGTGGGCCACGAGGAAGAAGCCTTCGCCGGTGTCATGGCCGGCGGCGAAGTCGGCGAGGCCGTCGTGCAGCGTCGCCGCCTGCTGCTCCAGGGACTGGCCGCGCGGCAGCCAGGGGGCCGAACTCCCGTAGCCGGGCCGGTCGACGGCGAGGACCGTGTAACCGAGGTCGGCGCCGAGGGCGAGCAGGGAGAGGCCGGGGCGGGCCCGGCTGTCGAAGTAGCCGGCGCGCATGCCGCCGCCGTGCACCGCGACCACGACGGCCCTCGGCCTGCCGTGCCGCGGCTCGGCGATCAGTCCCGAGAGCGGGATGCCGGCGGCGTCGAGGGTGATCTCGCGGGTCCCGGAGGGGGATGCGGCGGTGTTCAGCGGGTCTGGCATGGGGTCAACTCCGGGCGGTAGATGGTCTCCGGTCTGCCCGGGGCCTCGGGTGCTCCGGGTCTGCCGGGTGCTCCGGGTGCCGCCCTCGATGCGGGTGCCGCCGTCATTTCCTGACCGTGGCCAGGCACCGGGTGAGGCGGCGGCGCACCAGGCGGCGCACCAGGTGGTGGACGGGGACGCCGGGCTCACCGGGGTACGGCGGCACCGCGCGCGTCGGGCCGGCCGGGGGCGCGTGCCCGCCACCGGCCGCGACCGCGCTCGCGTCGTACGTCCTCATCAGCGGCGCGTGTCGTCGCGCCAGCTGCGCGGCGTGCCGGCGCGGGTGCGGCGCTCGAGCCGCCGCCAGCGGGCGGTGCGGCGGCCGTGGGCCCCCGTGTCCTCGCCGGGGTGGTCGGTGCCGGCCTCGGCGTCCGGGCCGGTGAGGGCGGCCGTGCGGGCGAGCAGCACCGCGGTGAGCGCGGCGAGTTCGGTGGCGTCCGGGCTGCCCTTCTCGATGCGCAGGAAGGTGTCGGCGGGCCCGGCCGCGGGGGTGGTGGGTGTGGTGTCGGCGGATGCCGTCATGGGCGTCGTCTCCGTGGTCGTGGGAACGTGTCGGGAAACGCGAACGCCGCGCGAGCTCGCCGGTCCGTGGCGGGGGATCCAGGTGGACCGGCGAGCTCGCGCGGCGAGCTCGGGTGGTGCGGTGGTGCTGTGCGGTTGTGTGGAGTGTCGGCCGTCGAGGGCCGGCGTCAGGCGGCCGTGGGGCCCAGGGTGCCGACGAAGCGGCCGGTGAAGAGGTCCTGGCCCTTGTACTGGGAGACCATCTCGGCCGGGGCGACGAACGGGCCCTCGGGCGAGGGCAGCTGGCCGACGCCGCCCTTGGTGCCGAGCGGCAGGAGGATCATCGGGAAGCCGAGCGGCTGGTAGGTCTCGGTCGGCTCCTCGCCCTTGATCTGGGCGATGATGTTCTTGGCGACGACCTCGGCGTGCTGCATCGCGTAGCCGGCCATCTTGGCCTCGGCGAGGTCGGTGATGTCGCCGACCGCGTAGACGTGGTCGTGACCCTTGACGTTGAGCTTCTCGGTCACCTCGACCTGGCCCTGCGCGTTGAGGGTGGTGAGCTTGCCGTCGGCCAGGTACTCGTTGTTGATCGTGGTGCCGAAGGCGCGGTACCAGACGTCGGCGGAGATCTCGTCGCCGGCCGTGGTGGTGACCGTGAAGGCGCCGGCCTGGCCGGACTGGGTGCCGGGCTCGGCGGTCAGGGCGGTGCCGAGGCGGACCTCGACGCCCAGCTCGGCGAGCTGCTTGTGCAGGTCCTCGACGACCTCGGGCTTGAAGCCGGGGAGCAGCTCGG
The DNA here is from genome assembly GCF_044544925.1 of Streptomyces sp. NPDC053431. Classification (NCBI taxonomy): domain Bacteria; kingdom Bacillati; phylum Actinomycetota; class Actinomycetes; order Kitasatosporales; family Streptomycetaceae; genus Streptomyces; species Streptomyces sp. NPDC053431. The sequence continues at coordinate 5,349 of NZ_JBITXX010000031.1, forward strand.
TGGCCGGGTCGACGATGGTGACCTGCTTGTCCGGCCAGACCTCCTTGATCTCGCCGGCGAGCTCGAGGCCGACCGGGCCGGCGCCGAGGATCAGCACCTTCTCGGCCTGGCGGAGCTCCTGGTGCGAGGTGCGGAAGTCCTCGAGGGCCTCGCTGGTGTCGGCGGCGGCCGGGTTGGCCGGGTAGGCGTAGTTCGAGCCGGTGGCCAGGACCACGTAGTCGGCGGCGACGTGCTCGCCCGAGGCCAGGGTGACGCCGGTGGGGTCGACCGATACGGCGCGGTCCTGGACGACCTTGCCCTGGGTCACCAGCGTCTTGAACGGGAAGAACATGTTGGGCGCCCACTCGGGCTGGGTCAGCGCGCGCAGCGACCCGGCCACGTTGGCGAAGGCGTCACGCGGGTCGATCAGGACGACCTCGGCCTCGGTCTCGAGGGCCTTGGCCACCGCGGCGCCCCCGTAACCTCCACCCACAACGGCGACAGTACGACTCATGATTCACGCTCCACAAACCAAGGAAATTGCGTCGGGTTCTGATGAAAGACGCTAGTGGTTCGTACTGCGAACCACAACACATAAGAACTTCAAGAACTACAGATCTTTGTTAAGAAGTGGAAGTTCCTGCTACGAACTTTCGATATTCGCGTGCTACGCTGGGCGCGTGGCCAAGCATGAAGACGACGGCAGGATGGGGCTCGCGGCCGCACTGGTGCGGTCCTCGTTCCTGGTGAACGCCGTGTACGCCCAGGCGGGCCGTGAGCACGGCCTCACGCCGCAGCAGGGCCAATTGCTGTGTGTATTGATGGCGCAGCCGTACGGCATGGGCGCATTGTGCTCGATGCTCGGCCTCGCCAAATCGAGCCTTACCGGACTCGTCGACCGCACGGAGAACAACGGTCTCGTCCGCCGCGAGCCCGACCCGCACGACAGCCGTGCGGTCCGGGTGGCGCTCACCCCGCGCGGGGCCCGGCTCGCCGACCGCTTCTACACCGACGCCTGCCGGCGCGTCGAGGAGCTCCCGGCCGGCCTCGACCCGGCGGAGCGCGACGCGCTCACCGGTCTGCTCGCCCGGGTCGTCCTGGACAACGACGGCCCCGTGGTCTTCGTGGAACCGGACCACGGGGCTGCCGCCGCCCGCGGCTGAAGGGCCCGCACGCCCTCACCGCCGCCCGTCCCCGGGACCCGCACGCCCCGAGGACCGTCTCGCGGCCGTCGCGTCCTCAGGCCGCGACCAGCCGCTGCGTGAACGCGAGCGCGGCCGGCTCGAACTGCAGAGCCGCGTGCGAGCCCGCCGCGTGCACGTCGCGCCAGATCCGCTGCATCGGGTGCTCCGTCGCCTGCCCGCGGGTACCGCTCACCTGGAACAGCCGGTCCACCGCGCCGACCAGCATCTCCACGGCGAGCGTGGCGTCCCGGTGGCTGCGCACGGCGGCGCCGTCCTCGGCGAGCCGGCCCAGGTCGGCGGTCTCGGCGACCCGCTCGAGCAGCAGCGCCGCCGCGTCGATCTCGCCCGCCGCACGGGTGTAGGCGATCCGGGCCGAGTCCCTGGCCGCCGCCCGGGCGACGCTCGGCGGCGTGGCGAGCTGCTGCTCGACGAGGCGCAGGGCGGCGCGGGCGGCGCCGAGGACGGGCGCCGCGAAGGTGAGGCCGTTCACCGCGAACAGCGGCGCCGTGTGCACGGAGGAACCGGTCTCCGAGGGCAGCACGCCCTGCCGCATGTCGTCCCAGACGAACGAGCGGTACTCGGGCACGAACGCCCGCTCCACCAGCAGGGTGTGGCTGCCGGTGGCGCGCATGCCGAGCGTCGACCACGACACCTCGTGCGTGAACGCGTCCTTCGGCACGGCGAACACCCGGATGGAGCGGTCGCCCGGACGCGGCGGCGCCGAGCTGAGCAGCGCCCAGTCGGCGAACTCCACACCGCTGACGTAGAGCCACTTGCCGGAGAGCTCCCAGCCGCCGTCCACCGGCTCCGCCGTGACCCCGGCCGCGACCATCGAGCTGACGACGCGGGTGTCGGCGCCCTTCGCCCACACCTCCTGCCGTCCCTCGTCCGGCAGGAAGGCGGTGAAGCGCCCGTTGTACGCCCACAGGGAGGCGAGCCAGGCGGCGGACGTACAGCCCTCGCCGATCGCGGCGACGGCCCGCGTCACCGCCTCGAAGGTGGCGGTCGTGGCGGCCGTGCCGTCCGGCCGGACCGGCGCGAACGCGCTGGTGAACCCGGCGGCGGCCAGCGCCTCCACGGTCCCCCGGGCGAGCCGGCCCGCCGTGTCGGCGCCGTTGGCGCAGTGGCCCGCGGTGCCGGCCGCCGCCTCCAGCGCCTCGGCGTCCTGCCATGTCGCTTCGCGGCTCACACACGCTCCCTGATGTACTCGATCTCGCTGAAGTAGAGCTCGACGGTGACGCCGTCGAGCTCGTCCAGAGGGGACGGCTCCTTCGGCCGGCTCAGGAAGGCGCGGAAGCTCTCCTCGTCCTCCCACTGCGCGTACTTGACGACGTACTCGCCGGACAGGCCGCGGTGCACGGCGTGGGACACGTAGCCCGGCGTGCTCGCCAGCTCCGGCGGGTCGTACGTCATCTCCTTGAGCACCTCGGCCTGGTCCTCCGGCCTCGCCTTGACCACGATGACCACGGTGAAGCGGCGCTCGTCGAGGGAGATGCGCGGCTCGGGCCGCCAGGTGTGGACGACCTCGCACGGGATGTTGTCCAGCCGGGAGACGTTCAGGGCGCTGCCGAGCCGGCCCTGGGTGGCGCGCTCGCTCATGAAGGCGTCGTAGGCCTCCTTGCTCTCCCACTGCGCGTAGTTGACGACGGACCTGCCGTCGAGGCCCCGGTGGAAGTTGCCCGAGATCAGGCCGGGCTGGACGTTCGCCGGCGGCAGGCTGCGCCACTGGTCGAACAGCACCTGCTGCCCTGCCGGGTCCTCGGTGTGAAAGATGTTGAACAGCGTGAAGTAGCCGTCCTCCACCCTGATGGAACTCATGACTCTCCCTGGTCTCAGGCGGCGTACGGGCGGGTGGTGCGGGCGTCCTTGAGGGCGGCGGCCCACCACTGGAGCTTCTCGAGCATGACCTTGGCCGGCACGGCGGCGTCCGGCGCCCGCAGGACGCCGTCCTCGCCGATGTGCTGCCACACGCCGTGGAAGCTGACGGTGTCCCGGATCGTGGCGGCGTGCAGCTCGGCGAACACCAGGCGCAGCTGCTCGACGGCCCGCAGCCCGCCGGACAGTCCGCCGTAGGAGACGAAGCCGATCGGCTTGGCCTGCCACTCGGCGCGGTGCCAGTCGATCAGGTTCTTCATCGGGGCGGTGAAGCTGTGGTTGTACTCGGGGGTGATCACGACGAACGCGTCGGCCGAGTCGAGCCGCTCGGCGACGGAGGCGAGCAGCACGGCCGATTCGGCCCCGGGCTCCTGCGTCAGCGACAGCGGCAGTTCCACGTCGGCCAGATCGAGGACGTCGACGTCGAACATCGCGCAGGACTCGGCCTCCTCGACGAACCAGCGCGCGACGGCCGGACCGGTGCGGCCCACGCGGGACGAACCGATGATCACGGCAAGGCGCAGTGTTTCCTCGGACATGTTTTTCCTTCCTGTGAGCCAGTACCGGGCACGGCGAGGGGAACGGGGGGCGGGTGCGGGGCGCGCGGGGTGCCGCGGCCCCGCACCCGGGGGACGGTCCGTCGTCAGGGACGGCCGCCGTGGCGGATCGCCTGCATCTGGCCCACCCACACGTCGGCGTCGGCGGCCCGCTGCCGGAAGGACTCGGCCGAGCCCTGGTGGGTGAACACGTGGATCCGGTTCTCCTCGATGGCCTCGATGGCGGCCTTGGCCACCTGCTCGGGCTCCAGGACCTCGGAGACCTCCTTCAGCTTCGCCAGCTGCTCGTTGCTGCTGACGCTGGCGGCCAGCATCGGGGTGTTGACCGCCTGCGGCATCAGGCACGAGACGCCGAGGCCGAGGTGGCCGTACTCGACGGCGAGGTACTCGGCGAACGCGACGGCGCCCATCTTGGCGACCGAGTACGGCGCCGCGCCGAACGCGGTGAGCACGCCGCAGGCCGCGATCGTCTGCACCAGGTGTCCCTGGCCGGCCTCCAGCATCGCCGGCACCACGGCACGGGCCGCCCACACGTGGGACATCATGTTGACGTCCAGGGCGCGCTTCCACTCCTCGTCCGAGGCGTCGTAGCTGCCGGTCACGGTGAGGCCCGCGTTGGACACGAAGATGTCGACCGAGCCGAACCGTTCCCTGGCCCGGTCGACCAGGGCGCGGATCGACGCCTCGTCGGCGACGTCCGCCTGCACGGCCAGCGCCTTCGCGCCGATGCCGGCCGCCACCCGCTCGGCGCCGGCGGCGTCGATGTCGGAGACGACGACGCCCCGGGCGCCGGCGGCGACCAGGGCTTCCGCGATGGCCTTGCCGATGCCGCTCGCGGCACCGGTGACCACGGCGACACTGCCTTCGACCTTCATGTCACAGACTCCCGAACGGGTTGGTGATCACATAACGCCACTCGCCGCGGGCGTTCTTCTTGAGGACGTCGAGACCGCGGCCGGTGCCGGTCATCTCGGGCTTCGAGGGCACCTCGATGCTCCAGTCGATGACCAGCGCGGCGGTGTCGCCGACGATGTAGCGCTCGGCGACGGTGGCCGACAGCCGCGGCTGCAGCTTCAGGAACTCGACGACGGCGGCGCGGTGCTCGGCGCCGCTGACGGCCTTGCCCGGCTCCCACACGGCCGCGGCGCCCGGCGCGTACACCGCCATGATCGCGTCGATGTCGCGGGCGGCGTAGGCGTCCAGGTAGCGCTGGTTCATCTCGGCCGGGTCGGCCGGCTCCGAGCCGGCCTCGGGCGCGGTGCCGGTCAGCGTCAGCTGCCGCACCTCCAGCTCCTTCGCCAGGTAGGCCTCACGGCCCTCGAGGAACTCCTGCATGTACGGCTGCGCGAGGTGCCGGTCCAGGTCCGCGCGGGTCGCCCAGATCTCGTAGAACACGAAGAGGGCCGGGTCCTGGGCGTCCTGGTTGATCCAACTGCCCAGGCAGCCGGGCTCGGTGCGGGAGCGCTCGGCGAAGGACACGAGCAGCGCGCCCAGTTCCTCCGCCTTCTCCGGCTTGGCGTGGGCGAAGCCCACCGCCGACTGGATCTCGTTCTGCATGGTGGGGGCTCCTCAGCCGAGAAGGGTGCCGCCGGTGGCGTCGACGAACGAACCGGTCATCCAGCGGGCCTCGTCGGAGGCGACGAAGGCGACGATGTCGGCGACCTCGTCCACCGTGCCGACCCGGTTGAAGGTCGACAGCGAGGACATCTGCTTGAGCGCCTCGGGGTCCTGGAACACCGGGTCGCCGTTGTCGGTGACGCCGGGGGCGACCGTGTTGATGGTGATGTTGCGCGCGGCCAGGACCGGGGCCATGTGCAGGGTGATCTGCTCCAGGGCGCCCTTGCTCATCGCGTACGCGATCTGGATCGGGAACGCGGAGTGGGTGACGCCGGAGGACACGTTGACGATGTGGCCGCCGTCCGGGATCAGCTCCAGCGCCTTCTGGATGAGCAGGAACGGCGCCTTGGCGTTGATGTTGTAGCAGTTGTCGAGGATCTCCTCGGTGACCGAGGCCGGGCCGGCGCCGGCGAAGCCGGTGGCGGCGGCGTTGTTCACCAGGATGTCGAGCCGGTCCGAGCCGGTGAGCTCGACCAGACCGGCCTTGGTGCCGTCGAGCAGCTGCTCGATCGCACCCGGCTGCCCGAGGGACGCCTGCACGGTGAACGCGCGGCCGCCGGCCTCCTCGATGAGCGCCACGGTCTCCTTCGCGGCGGTCTCGTTGCCGGAGTAGTTCACGGCGACGACGGCACCGTCCTGCGCGAGGCGCAGGGCGATGGCGCGACCGATGCCCCGGCTGGCGCCGGTGACGAGCGCCGTCTTGTTCTCAAGCCTGTTGCTCATGGAAGAACCCTTCGGATCAAAAGTCTGGGAAATGCGATGAGGAGCGGAGGAGGTGCCGGGGTCAACCGACGTGCTTCGCGACGGCCTCGCGCACGGCCGGCGCGATCTGACCGGCCCAGGCGCCGAGGGACGCCAGGTCGGGGGTGCCGCCGCGGGGGGAGAAGAGCATGAAGCCGGACGCGCCGTGCTCGACGACGGCGCCGGTGAGCTCCTCGACCCACTGGCCGACGTCGCCGCCGATCCAGCGCCCGTCCCGGTCGCGGGTGGTGGCCAGCGGCCGGGCGGTGATCTGACCGGGGAAGTTGAAGATGGTGCGGACCTCGCGCGGGTCGCGGCCCACGGAGCGGGCGGCCTCGTCGACGACCGGACGGGACGCGCGGTAGCGCGGGCTGAGCCAGTCCGCCGCGTGGCCCGGGATCCAGCCGTCGGCCACCCGGCCGGTGGCGGCGAGCGACTTGGGGCCGACCGAGCCGGTCCACACCGGCGGGGCGGGGACGGGCGCCGGGTCGATCTGGCTGACCCGGTAGTGGCGGCCCTGGAAGGTGACCGGCGGGCCGCCGCCGGACAGCTTCTTCGTGAGGACGATCGCCTCCTCGAAGGCCTCCACGGCTTCGGCGGGGGAGAGCGGCTCGACGCCCATGTCGGCGATCCGCTCCCACAGACCGCCGGCGCCCATGCCGAGCACGACCCGGCCGCCGGACAGCGCGGACAGCGTGGTCACCGTGCGCGCCAGCATGGCGGGTGGCCGCGTCGGCAGGTTGCTGACGTTGGCGAATCCCGCGAGGTGCTGCGTGCGGCCGATGACGAAGCCGACGGTGGCGTACGCGTCCAGGCGCTGGCCGATGTAGGGGTGGTCCGACAGGGAGAAGAGGTCGAGCTTCTCCCGGTCCGCCAGCTGGGTCATCTCCAGCAGCGTCGGGGTGTCTCCGATGACGCTGTGCGCGCCGAAGCCGAAGACGACGTCGCGCGAGGTGGGTGCGGACCAGGTCGACGGTGTTGCCAAGGGGAATCGCCCTTCACTTCTGTACGGACCAGGCCGTACGGGTCACTTGGTGCGGGTGGTGTGGAACTCGTAGCGGCGGCCCGCCCCGGCCTCGGCCTGCCCCATGTACTCCAGGAGCGGCTCGATCTCCGCCTTGATGTGGACGAGGGCCTCCGCCTCGGACGCCCACTCGGACAGCAGGAAGATCCCGTCGTCGGCCGTGGACACGTGGAAGTTGGCGGCGATGGCCCCGGGGTAGGAGCGGTCCTCGCCGACGGTCTCCTCCTCCTGCCCGAGGAGGCCGTCGACCCAGGCGCGCGCGGTCTCGCCGGGACGCATGGCGAAGAACGCGGCGGGGTAGCAGCCGACCTCGGGGAGCGGGTCGGGCAGCACGGTGGGCTGCACCCGGCGGTACAGCCGGAAGGTGGCGGGCTCGCCCGGCTGGTAGCCGAGGGCGCGCCAGTCCGGACGCAGCGCGTCGAAGGCTTCGGTCAGGGCCTCCTCGTCACCGGCGTCCGCGGTCCACTGGGCGTAGGTCAGCAGCGACGTGCCGTCGGTGCCGTAGAACAGGGACACGGTCTCGAGGCCCTCGGGCCACTCGGCGGACTCCCACCGCGCGACGACCGCGGCGCCCGCCTCGCGCAGGCGCCCGGGGTCGCCGGCGGTGACCTCCTCGACCAGGGCGATGGTGATGTCCGGGCGGCCTATCTCCGGCCGGACGTCCGACGTGCTCGGCATCGTCGACTCCTCACGTTTCCTCGGGCCGGGGTCAGCCGCGCTTGCGGCCGATGACCAGGACGTCCTCGTGCAGCCCGGCGACCTCGACGGTCTCGGGCCAGAAGCCGGCCTCGCGCAGCCAGCCGTGCAGCTCGTCGGCGGAGTACTCGTGGCCGCCGCGCGACCAGACGAGCATGGTGAGACCGGCGAGGGCGCCGTGCATCGACGGCTGCTCGCCGCCCGCCATCGGGTCGTAGACGAAGACGGCGCCGCCCGGCTCCAGCGCGTCGTAGGCGCGCTTCAGGAGGGCGATGCGGTCCTCGACGCCCCAGTTGTGCAGGACGTGGCCGAAGACGAGGACGTCGGCCTTGGGCAGGTCGTCCTTGAAGAAGTCGCCGCCGTGGAAGGTGAGGTCGGTGTCGCCGAGCCGGGCCATGTGCCGGTCGAAGGCGGACTGCAGCGGCGGCAGGTCGAAGACGGCGCCGGTCAGGTGCGGGTTGTGCTTGACGACCTCGTGGGCGAAGTTGCCACGGGCGCCGCCGATGTCGACGAAGGACGTGTAGTCGCTCCAGTCGACGCGGCTCAGGGCCTGGGCGATCGGCGCGCTCAGCAGGTCCATGCTGTCGAGGAAGCCGTCGGTGGCGTCGGCGTCCGCGTACAGGCTGTCGTAGGGGTTGCCGGCGACCGCGGCCTGGTTCTGCGGCTTGCCGGTGCGCAGCGACTCGGCGAGGCCGTTCCACGCGGGGTTGAGCTCCTGCTCGCAGAAGTGCAGGTAGCCGCCGAGGTAGGCGGGGCGGCCCTTGACCAGGAACGCGTCGCTGACCGGGGCGTTCGTGAACCGTCCGTCGGCCGTCTCCAGGAGGCCGAGGTGGACGAGGCCGGCGAGCAGGTCGTTGGTGCCGCGCTCGACCAGGCCGAGTCGCTCGGCCAGCTCGGCGGTGGTCGCCGGGCCCTTGGACAGCTCGGTGAAGAGGTCGTACTCGACGGCCGCGAGCAGGATCCGCGACTGCCAGGAGCCGAGGATCAGGCCCATGATCGGGCCGGGGTTCACGGAGCTGGCGGGAGTGTCGACTGCCATGGCGGAGAGCCTCCTTGAGGTGATGACACGGGTGGAGAAGCGGGTGGGAGCAGAGGGTTCTGCGGTTCAGGGAGCGGTACGGGCCGGCTGGCGGGCCAGCGCGGCGACGAGGCTGAGCGCCCCGACCGCGGTGACCAGCGCCGCCGCCGGACGGGGGCCGTTGCCGTACGTGAGCAGCAGGGCGACCGCCGGCAGCAGCACCGCGGCGCCGAGCTGGACGGCCGCCTGGTACAGCGACACGGCCGGGCCCCGGTCGGCCGGGTCGAGGCCGGCCGTCGCCTGGGCGTTCAGGGCGACGAACGCGCAGCAGAAGCCGGCCTCGACGAGCAGCAGGACCGGCAGCGTCCCCAGGGTGTAGGAGCCGCTCCCGGGACGGGCCAGGTAGAGCGCGTACCCGAGGAACGGGAAGAGCGCGCCGAGGGTGACGAGCCGACGGGCCCCGTGGCGGGCGATGAACCGGCCCGCGAAGGGCACGCTCAGCGCCAGGGGGACGCAGGCGGGCAGCAGCGCGAGCGCCGACCGCCAGGGCGACCAGCCGAAGTCCTCCGCCATCTGGAAGACCACCAGGACGAGCAGCGCCTGGTAGGTGCCGTTGAGGCAGGCGGCGCCGAGCGCGGAGCGCGGCAGCGCGCCCCGCCTCAGCAGCGCGGGGGAGGGCAGTCGCGCCGGCCCGCGGCCCTGCTCGCGCGGCAGCACGTACGCCCCCGCGACCAGCAGGACCAGGGCCACCGGCGCCGGGAACACGAAGACCCAGCGCCAGTCGGCCTCCAGCAGGCCGCCGGCCAGCAGCAGCCCGGCGGTGAAGCCGGCCGCCCCGAACAGCGAGTACACCGACAGCGCCCGGCGCCGCTCGGGGCCCTCGGGGAACAGGTCGTTGATGATGGCGAGGCCGGTCGGCGCGGTCAGGGCCGCGCAGCAGCCCTTGACCACCCGGACGGCGATCAGCAGCGCGGGCCCGCCGGCGAGGCCGCCCGCGAGGGAGGCCAGGCCGAACAGCAGCATCGCGCCCAGGTAGGCCCGGCGGCGGCCGACGCGGGCGCACAGCACGGGGCCGAGCAGCAGCAGCGCGGCGAAGCCCAGCGCGAAGCCGCTCATCAGCCACTGCGCGCCCCACGGCGTCAGGTCGAAGCGCGCGGCGAGCGTGGGCAGGGCGATGAGGAGGACGGACACCTCGATCGCGTCGAGCAGCATGTTGCCGGAGAGCACGAGGAGCCGGGACCACTGGCGCGAGTCCCAGTTCACCTCCGCCTCCGGCACGGGGACGGCGGTCGCGGTCACCAGTCCAGCACCTGCCCCTCGGGCGTGCCGTCCTCGCCGAGGAACAGGGCGGTGGGCCCGTCGTCGGGGAGCGTGGCGAGCAGCACCGGGATGTGCGCGCCCTGCTCGGTGGTGAGCCGCCCGTGGTGCCCGTTGATGTCGGTGGCCACGAAGCCGGGCGAGGCCGCGTTGACGAGGATGCCGGCGCCGCGCAGCTCGTTCGCGTACGCCAGGGTGACCGCGTTCAGGGCGGTCTTGGACGACGCGTACGAGAGCAGCATGACCGGGAACTCGCCCGGCGGGTGCTCCCCGGTCTGGTCGAGGTTCTCGGCGGCCGACTTCAGCGAGCCGATGGCGCTGCTGACGTTGACGATCCGGGCCGAAGGCGCCTTGCGCAGCAGCGGCAGCAGGGCGTTGGTCACCGTGACGACGCCGAAGACGTTCGTCTCGTAGACCGTGCGTACCTGCTCCGCGGGGGTCTCGCTGGGGAGCTGCATGGGACCGCCGACGCCGGCGTTGTTGACCAGGACGTGCAGGACGCCCGCCTCCTCCGCCAGCCGCTCGGCGGCGGCCGCGACGGAGGTCTCGTCCGTGACGTCGAGCTGCAGGAAACGCACGTCGAGGCCGTCGGCGGACAGGGCGGCGGCGGTCTCGCGGCCGCGCCGCTCGTCCCGGGCCCCCAGGTAGACGGTGTGGCCGCGCTCGGCGAGCTGCCGGGCGATCTCGCGGCCGATCCCCTTGTTGGCTCCGGTGACGACGGCGACGCGCGCGGGGTGGGCGGACATGGCTTGCCTCTCACATGGATGGACGGTGGTGGGCGAGGACGGTCCTGCTCAGCCGAGGAGGGTGCCGCCGGTCGCGTCGATGAAGGCGCCGGTGATCCAGCGGGCCTCGTCGGTGGTGAGGAAGGTGATGACGTCGGCGACGTCGCCGGCCTCGCCGACCCGGTTGAAGGCCGAGAACTTGGACATCGCCTCGACGGCCTGGGCGTTGTCGAAGATCGCGCCGCCGTTGTTGGTGATGCCGGGCGCCACGCTGTTGATCGTGATGCCGCGCGGCGCGAGGATCCGGGCCAGCTGGAAGGTCAGCTGCTCGATCGCGCCCTTGGTCATGGCGTAGGCGACCTGGTCGGGGACGGAGGTGCGGGTGACGCCGGTGGTCAGGTTGACGATGCGACCGCCGCTCGGCATCTGGCCGATGGCCCGCTGCACGAGGAAGTACGGCGCCTTCGCGTTCACGGCGAAGTAGCGGTCGAACTCCTCGGGGGTGAGGTCCTCCGGCGCCGAACCCGTCGACGTCACGGCCGCGTTGTTGACCAGGATGTCGAGGCGGGTGTCGCCGGTGCGCTCCTTCAGGCCGCGCTCCAGACCGAGGAACAGCTCGTGCACGTCGCCCGGCACGCCGAGCTCGGCACGCACGGTGAAGGCGCTGCCTCCCTCCTTCTCGATGAGCTCGACGGTGTCGTTCGCCGCCTGCTCGTTGGCGGTGTAGTGCACGGCGACGAGCGCGCCCTCGCGGGCGAGGCGGATGGCGGTCGCCCTGCCGATGCCGCGACTCGAACCGGTCACGAGGGCCGTCTTGTCGGTGAGCCTGTCCACGGTTGACCTTCCGGGTTGGTGGGTGTGCGAGCGGTGCGGCGCGGGTCGCGCGGCCCGCGCGGGGGCCTCGGGGCGGGGTCGTTCCGTCACGTCGAGGGCGCTGATCATGCGGGCCAGCCGGCGCCGGGCCGGGGCCAGTTCGAGCAGTTCGCCGAAGACGTCGCGCAGCGCGAGGACCTCCTCGGTGCCGAACAGCAGGCGGGCCTGCGCCTCGATGTTGGCGAGGGTGCGCGCCCCCGCCGGGTGCCGCTCGGCGTGGTAGGTGTCGAGCAGCTCCGGCCGGTCCGCGCCGGTGACGACCCGGGCGAGTTTCCAGCCGAGGTTCGCCGCGTCCTGCAGGCCCAGGTTGACGGCCTGGCCGCCGACCGGCATCTGGCTGTGCGCGGCGTCCCCGGCCAGCAGCAGCCGGCCCCGGACGTATTCGGTGGCCTGCCGCGAGACGGTGCCGAAGCGGTTGAGCCAGCGCGGCTCGCCGTGCCCGATGTCCTCGCCGGTCACGGCCGCCCAGGCGGACACCACCTGCGCGAAGGTCACCTCGCCGGTCGGCTGGTCGCCGAACCGGTGGACCATGAGCCGGGTGGTGCCGTCGGGCCTGCGGTAGGCGGTGGCGATCCCGCCGGGGAAGCGCTGCAGCCGCCGGTTGTCGATCTCGATGCCGGCCACGTCGGCGCGCAGCATCACCTTGTCGGCGTCGTGCCCGGCGAACGTGAAGCCGCCGAGCTCGCGTACGGTGCTGTGCTCGCCGTCGCAGCCGGCCAGGTAGCCGGCCTCGACGGTGTACGCCCTGCCGTCGGGCCCGCGCACCTCGACGCGGACCCCGTCGCCGGTCTCCCGCAGCCCGGTCACCGTGTGACCGCGCCGGATCTCTGCGCCCAGCTCGACCGCGTACGCCTGGAGCTCGGTCTCCAGGTGGTACTGGAGGCATTCCCACTGCCCGGCGTACGGGTGGTCCGGGTCGGCCTCGGCGAGATCGAGACGCAGACCGCCGAAGTGTCCCGGGCCGACCGGGGGCAGTTCGCCGAGCCGGGGCAGGAAGCCCCGGTCGGCGAAGATCTCCATGGTCCGCGCGTGCAGGACGGAGGCCCGGGACTCGCCGGTGGGCTCCGTCAGCCGTTCCAGGACGATCACGTCGGCGCCGCCCGCCCGCAGCTCGGCCGCGAGGAACAGACCGACCGGCCCGGCGCCGACGACGACCACGTCGGTCCGGGTCATCGGCGCTGCCCGAGCCCGGGCCCGAACCAGCGGGCCAGCGAGCCGGCCAGGTCGCGGTGGCTGCCGGGCGCGGCCCAGGCGACGTAGCCGTCCGGGCGCAGCAGCACCGCGGAGGTGCCCGCGAGGGGGCTGTCCGCGGGTACGGCGTCGGCGGTCGCGGTGACGATGTCGACGCGGTCCCGCCAGGGCTGCGCGCGGCGGCGCAGCACGGCGTTGTCGTCGAGGTCGAGGAGCACGCCGCGGCCCGCGCGCAGCAGCTCGGTGCTGCTGGTGCGCCGGCCGTCCGCCGTCACCGGCAGGTGCGGCAGCCGCCGGCCGAGCAGCGGGCTGGACCCGCCGCCGACCTCGTAACGGATGTCGAGGCCGCTGACCTTGGCGGCCAGGTGCCGGGACACGCCGGGAATCCGGACCAGCTCGGCCAGGACGTCCCGCAGCGGCACCGACTCCTCGCCGCCGAGGATCAGCAGGCTCTGCGCCCGGGTGTTGGCGAGCAGCCCGCGGCCCACCTCGTGACGCTCGGAGTGGTAGGTGTCGAGGAGCTCCTCGGGGGCGTCGCCGCGCAGCACCGCCGCCAGCTTCCAGCCCAGGTTGTGGGAGTCCTGCACGCTGGTGTTCATGCCCTGGCCGCCCGCGGGCAGGTGCACGTGGGCGGAGTCGCCGGCCAGCAGGACCCGGCCCCGCCGGTACTCGCTGACCTGCCGGGAGGCGTTGCCGAAGGCGCTCACCCACACCGGCTCGGCGTGCGAGAGGTCGATGCCCGTGAGGCGCTTCCACACGTCGGCGACCTCGGCGAACTCCGGCGGGCCGGTGCGCTTGCGCGGCGGCACGCCGTGCTCGCCGACGATGATCCGGTGGATCCCGCCGGGCAGCTTGGCGACCATCACGAAGCCGCCGTCGATGTGCTCGCCGGTCATCCGCGGCTCCAGGTCGACCCCGCGCAGGTCGGCCAGGAGCATCTCGGTGGTGGCGGCCGTGCCGGGGAAGTCGAACCCGGCCGCCTTGCGGACCGTGCTGCGGCCGCCGTCGCAGCCGACGAGATAGCGGGCCCGGAGCGTCTCCTCGCCGTCCGCGTGGCGCACGGTGACGGTGACGCCGTCGCCCTTCTCCTCGTACGAGACGAACTCGTGGCCCCGCCGGATGTCCGCGCCGAGCTCGCCGGCCCACGCCTCCAGGGCCTCCTCGGTCACCGACTGGGGCACCGTCTTGGCGGCCTCGTGGAAGGCCCCGAGGACGCTCATGTCCAGCGGGATGCCCCCGAAGTGGCCCATGCCGCTGGTCTCGAAGTCGCCGAGCCGGCGCAGCAGGCCGCGCTGGTCGAAGACCTCCATCGTGCCGATGGTCAGACCGATGCCCCGGGACTCCCCGGTGCGCCCGGGGTGCCGTTCGAGCACCGTGACGTCGACCCCCGCCAGGCGCAGTTCCCCGGCGAGCATCAGCCCGGCGGGTCCCGCTCCAACAACGACCACCGAAGCGTCCATGTACTTCTCCTTGTCAAAGCCAGTAGCGGAGCCGCGGACAGCGGCAGGCCGGCCGCGCCGTCGAACAGGCAGGCCGCGGGCAGCGAGCGCAGCGTGACGATCGGCTCCGCGGGAACGGCCAGCGCGGCCGCGGCGGCGTGGTGCGGTCCGGCCGGCAGGTTCCGCACGATCCAGCCCGGCGGACCGGGCGGGGCGTCGGCGTCGGTTCCGACGCCCAGGTAGTCGAGGGCGGGGCTGCGTCCGAGCCCCGTGCCCAGACCCTTCAGATACGCCTCTTTACGGGTCCACAGCCGGGCGAACGCGTCCGGCCTGCCGGCCTCGGGAAGGGCGAGGAGCTCCCGCCACTCCGCCGGGTGCAGCGCGGGTCCGCAGACCTCCACCGCCTCCGGTGTCGGCGTCCGCTGCACGTCCACGCCGACGACGGTCGCCGCCGTGCCGATGAGCACGAGACCGTGGCTGTGCGAGAGCGAGAAGTGGACCGGCAGCGGCGGGTGGAGCAGCACGGGCCGAGTCGTGCGGTGCGGGCGCGCCGGGCCGGGCTCCCGGCCCAGGCGCAGCCGCTCGGGCGGACAGCCCGTGGCGTCGCTGAGGATCCGGCGCAGCGCGATGTGCGCCGACAGGTACTGCACCCGGTCCGTGGGCCGGACGAACAGCTCCGCCCGCCGCAGCTCCGCGGCGTCCAGCTCGCGCACCGCGAGCCGCGCCGCCGCCGGGCTGTCCGCCGGCGGCGGGCGCAGCAGCCACAGCGAGAGCCGCGGCGGTTCGCCCGGGGCCGGGATCAGCGGCTGCCCGGACTCACGGGGTGGACCGCCGGATTCAGCGCCGGGCCTCGGCATAGGCCTTGGCGTGGCCCAGCGTGGCCTTGCTGTTGGTGCTCAGCGCGGTGTGCACGTACGCGCGGGCGTCGGCGAGGTTGGCGTCCTCGCCGAGGATGCGGGCGATGTTCTCGGTGTTGATGGTCACCGTGTGCTGCGAGGACGCCGTGACACCGGAGTCGGTCTCGGCGAACGTCCAGTAGCCGGTGTGCAGCGTCATCAGCGCCGGCAGGGTGACCTGCTTGTAGGCGATCTTCGCGTGCGGGAAGGTCACCCGGTACGACTTCGTGGTGTGCACGGAGCCGTCCTTGGCGCGGGTGTCCATCTCCAGCGTCTGCAGGCCCGGGGCGTCCTCGTCGAGGCGGACGGTCGCCACGTGCGGCAGCCGCTCGGACCACAGGTTCGCCTCGTTGATGAAGTCGTAGACGTCCTTGGCGGAGCCGGCGATCTCGACCGAGTCCTCGAAGGAGAACGTCAGGTCGGCCTCGGTCTCGGCGTGGACGCGCTCGACGTTGGTGCGCAGCGCCGCCAGCTCGGAGCGCGAGTTGCGGTCGACGGCCTCGTCGATCCACTTCAGGCTCTCCGGGTCGTCGTCGATCGCCCGGTAGTCGTGCAGCAGGCGGATCCGCGACTCGGTCGCGGAGACCGGCTCGATGATCCAGGTGCCGCCCATGGACGCGACCGGCGGCGTCGACACCTCCTGGCGGAAGGTGATGCGCAGGTTCTCCGGGTCCAGGGTGCGGTGCGACGTCCAGTTCTTCGGCTCGCCGTTGGCGGTGGCCCAGATCTGGATGCGCTCCTCGCGCTCGCCGCGCTCCACGTGCTCGACGTGGATGGTCGGCGGGAAGATCCGCGGCCAGTTCTCCACTTCGGCGATCAGCCGGAACACCGTCTCGGCCGGCGCGGCCGCGGTGATCTCGTGCTCGACCTCACGGATGGTCATGGTCAGCTCTCCTTGGGGGCCTTAGAAGTTGCCGAGTCCGCCGCAGACGTTGAGCGCCTGCGCGGTGATGGACGCCGCCGTGTCGGAGGCCAGGTAGCCGACCAGACCCGCGACCTCCTCGGGCGTCGAGTAGCGGCCGAGCGGGATCTTGGACTGGAACTTCTCGAGGATGGCGTCCTCGGTGGTGTCGTACGCGGCCGCGTAGCCCTGGCGCACGCGCTGGGCCATCGGGGTCTCGACGTAGCCCGGGCAGACCGCGTTGACGGTGATGCCGGTGGGGGCGAGCTCGTTGCCGAGGGCCTTGGTGAAGCCGACGACGCCGTGCTTGGAGGCCGAGTACGGGGCGCCGAGGACGACGCCCTGCTTGCCCGCGGTCGAGGCGATGTTGATGATCCGGCCGCGGTTCTTGTGCCGCATGCCGCCGGTGTTCAGAACCTCGCGGGTGAGCCGGAAGACGCTGTTGAGGTTCGTGTCGATGACGTCGTCCCACAGCTCGTCGGCGATGTCGGCGGTGACGCCGCCACCGCTGCGGCCGGCGTTGTTGACCAGTACGTCGACGCCGGTCCCGAAGGTGTCGACGGCGGCCTGCACGAAGTCCCGCACGCTGTCCGAGGAACGGACGTCGAGGGTGGTGCCGTCCACCTCCAGGCCCTCGGCCTGGAGCTCCTTCACGGTCGCGGCGACGTTGTCGGCGCTGCGCGCGCCGATGAACACCCGGTGGCCCTGCTCGGCCAGGAGCCGGGCGGCCGCCAGGCCGATGCCGCTGGTCGCTCCGGTGACCAGGGCGACCCGCTTCTGCTGATCTGACATGAGTGGCTTCTCCATAAGGGCGGGAAAAGGGTCCCGCCGGGCGGTGCGCGAGGCACCACCCGGCGGGGAGTGGGGTGTGGGGGATGTGGGGGGCGAGGGTGCGAAGGGGGGAGCGGCGGGTCAGACCAGCGCGGCGAGACCGCTGTTGACGGCGTCGATCAGCATGCGCGGGGTGTTCGCGATGCTCAGGATGTCCTCGTCGAGGGATATGCCGTACTCGCGCTCGATGCGGCCACCGGTCTCCAGGAGGGCCAGTGACTCGTAGCCCAGCTCCTCGAAGTCGGTGTCGAGGATGTCACCGTCGAGGTTGTAGGAGTCGTCGGCGCCCGCCGCCTCGATCAGGATGCGGCGGAGGTCGTCGAAGGTGAAAGCCTGCTCGGCCATGGGTGGTTCCTTTCCGGTTGTGCCGGGTCGGTGGGATGGCGGTGCGGGTGTCAGTCGGCGGAGCGGACGACCAGCGCGGAGTTGAAGCCGCCCAGGCCGCGGGCGAGCACCAGCGCGGTGCGCACCTCGTGCGTCCGCGGGTGGCCGACGACGAGGTCCAGGCCGTACGTGTCGGCCGGGTCGGTGTTCATGGTGGGCGGGATCAGGCCCTCCTCCATCGCGAGGAAGACCGTCGCCAGGTCGAGCGCGCCCGCGGCCGAGTACAGGGCGCCGGTCGTCGTCTTGGGGACGGTGACGGGCACCTGCTCGCGGCCGAAGACCGCGTTCAGCGCGTCGGCCTCGATGCGGTCGAGCTCGGGGACGGCCGCGCCGTCGGCGAAGACCACGTCCACGTCGCGGGCGCTCACGCCGGCGTCGGCCAGCGCGGTCTCGATCGCCTGGCGCAGGGCCGGCGGCCGGCCGCTGCCCGGCTTGGGGTCGAAGGTCGCGCCGTAACCGGCGATCTCGCCGTACACCTTGGCCCCGCGGGCCCGGGCGACGTCCTCGCGCTCCATGATGAGGATGGCGCCGCCCTCGCCCGGGACGTGGCCCGAGGCCCGCTCGTCGAAGGGCAGGTAGGCGGTGGCCGGGTCGGCCTGGGTGGTGACCCGGCCGCTGGTCAGCTGCGCCACCCAGCCCCAGGGGCACAGGGAGGCGTCGACCGAGCCGGACACCACCAGCGGGGTGCCCTTGCGGACCTGGCGGCGGGCCTGCGCGACGGAGTCGAGACCGCCGGCCTGCTCGCTGACGACGACGCCGCTGGGGCCCTTCATGCCGTGCCGGATGGAGATCTGGCCGCTGTTGACGGCGTAGAACCAGGCGAAGGACTGGTAGGCGCTGACGTACTCGCTGCCCTGGCTCCACAGCCGCTCCAGCTCGCGCTGGCCGAACTCGAAGCCGCCGGACGCGCTGGAGGTGACCACGCCCATGTCGAAGGCGGGCAGCTCCTTGGGGTCGACCCCGGCGTCCTCCAGGGCCCAGTCCGCGGCGACGAGCGCGAGGCGCGTCATGCGGTCGGTCTGCGGCAGGAGCTTGCTCGGCAGGTGGTCCGAGGCCTCGAAGCCGTGGATCTCGCCGGCGAGCTGGGCCGGGTACTGGGTCGGGTCGAAGCGGGTGATGCGGCCGATGCCGCTCTTGCCGACGCGGGCGGCCTGCCAGTACTCCTGGGCGCCGAGCCCGTTGGGCGCGACGACGCCGAGACCGGTCACCACTACAGAGGCGCTCATGCGGCGGTCCTTTCCGGCCGGGCGAGGACCATGGCGCTCTGGAAGCCTCCAAAGCCACTGCCGACGGTCAGCACGGCGTCCGTCTGGTGCTCCCGCGCGGTGACGGGCACATAGTCGAGATCGCATTCGGGATCGGGGGTGGTCAGGTTCGCCGTGGGCGGCACGACGTTGTGCGTCATCGCCAGGGTCGACGCGGCGATCTCGATGGCGCCGATGGCGCCGAGGGAGTGCCCGACCATGGACTTGATGGAGCTGACCGGCGTCGCGTACGCGTGGTCGCCCAGGCTCTTCTTGAACGCGGCGGTCTCGTGGCGGTCGTTCTGCTTGGTGCCGGAGCCGTGCGCGTTGATGTAGTCGATCTGGTCGCCGTTCATCCTCGCCTCGTCGAGCGCCACGCGGATGGCCTCGGCCATCTCGGCGCCGTCGGGGCGCAGACCCGTCATGTGGTACGCGTTGGAGCGGGTCGCGTAGCCGGCGATCTCGGCGTAGATGCGGGCGCCGCGGCGGCGGGCGCTCTCCAGCTCCTCCAGGACGAAGAAGGCGGTGCCCTCACCGAGGACGAAGCCGTTGCGGGTGCCGTCGAAGGGGCGCGAGGCGCGCTCCGGCTCGTCGTACCGCGGGGTGGTGGCGCGGATCGCGTCGAAGCACGCCATCGTGATCGGCGAGATCGGGGCGTCGGTGGCGCCGGCGACCAGCACGTCGAGGGAGCCCTCGCGGATCAGCTCGACGGCGTAGCCGATGGAGTCGATGCCGGAGGTGCAGCCGGTGGAGACCACGGCGTTGGCGCCCTCGGCGCCGACCGCCCAGGCCACCTCGGCGGCGAAGGAGCTGGGCACCAGGTGGTTGTAGAGGTGCGGGACCGCGTACTTGTGGTCGACCAGGTTCAGCCGGCCGCCGTCGCTGACGACCCGGTACTCCTGGTCGAGGCCCATCGTCGCGCCGACGGCCGTGCCGACGGTGACGCCGACGCGGTGCGGGGCGTGGTCGGCGAGGTCGATGCCGCTGTCCGCGACGGCGCCGCGGGCGGCGACCACGGCGAACTGGCCGGCCCGGTCCATGCGCCGGATCTCCTGCGGGCTGAGCCCGTGGGCCTCGGCGTCGAAGTCGATCTCGGCGGCGACCCGGGAGCGGAACGGCGACGGGTCGAAGAAGGTGATGCCGCGGGTGGCCGTGCGGCCCTCGCTCAGCAGCGACCAGAAGGCGTCGCGGCCCACACCGCCGGGGGCGAGGACCTCCAGGCCCGTGATGACTACGCGTCGGGGGCTCACTGCGAGGCCTCCCAGTGGTAGAAGCGGGTGGCCATGGCGTCCGCCGGGGACCGCCAGGTCGCCGGGTCGTACGCCTCGATGAACGGCTTCAGGTCTTCGCTGATCTGCACGAAGCGCGGGTCGGTCTTCGCCTCCTCGATCTGCCGGCCACCGTTGTCGGTGTCGAAGTCCTGGAGGTGGAAGTAGAGACCGCGGTAGTGGAAGAGCTCGCGCCGACGCGTGCCCATCCGGTGCGGCATCTCGGTGGCGTCGAACGCGCGGAAGAGGTCGGCGACGTTGCCGCTCATACCGGGCTCCATCCGGGCCACGATCAGATTGCTGTGCATGCGTTTTGTCTCCAAGCGGAAAGCCGTACGGCGGACTGGAGTTTCACGTCACGTCGACGGTTCGACAGCAAGAGGGCCGGAACCGGACGGAGTCAAAAAAAGAGGGCGCTTTGACAAAGCGCCGGACTCTGACATCTATGTTCTTCGCTGACTCCCGCTGTTTCAAGGGGAGTTAGTACAGATCCCGGTAGGGAAACTACAAGGATCTACTGCGGGGCGTTGCCGTGCTTACGCGACGGCAGGTCCGCGTGCTTCGCGCGCAGCATCGCGAGGGAGCGGATCAGCACCGAACGGGTCTCGCGCGGGTCGATGACGTCGTCGATCAGTCCGCGCTCGGCCGCGTAGTACGGGTGCATGAGCTCGTTCTTGTACTCCTCGATGCGCTGCTGCCGCACGGCCTCCGGGTCCTCGGCGGCGTTGATCTCCCGCCGGAAGATGACGTTGGCCGCGCCCTCGGCGCCCATCACCGCGATCTCGTTCGTCGGCCAGGCCAGGGCCAGGTCGGCGCCGATCGACCGCGAGTCCATGACGATGTACGCACCGCCGTAGGCCTTGCGCAGCACCAGCGAGATCCGCGGCACGGTGGCGTTGCAGTACGCGTAGAGGAGCTTGGCGCCGCGCCGGATGATGCCGTTGTGCTCCTGGTCCACGCCGGGCAGGAAGCCGGGCACGTCGACCAGGGTGATCAGCGGGATGTTGAACGCGTCGCAGAACTGGACGAAGCGGGCGCCCTTCTCGGAGGCGTTGATGTCCAGCACGCCGGCCATGGAGGCCGGCTGGTTGGCGACGATGCCGACGACGTGCCCGTCGAGCCGGGCGAAGGCGCAGACGATGTTCGTCGCCCACGCCGGGTGGACCTCGAAGTAGTCGCCGTCGTCCACGACCTCCTCGATCACCTTGCGGATGTCGTACGCCTGCCCGGCGCCGGACGGCACCAGGTCGAGCAGCGCGTCGTTGATCCGGTCGGCGGGATCGCCGGAGTGCTCCACGGGGGACAGCTCGCGGTTGTTCGCGGGCAGCAGCGAGAGCAGGTAGCGCACGTCCTCGATGCACTCCTCCTCGGTGTCGTACGCGAAGTGCGAGACGCCCGAGGTGGCCGAGTGGACGTCGGCGCCGCCCAGCCCGTTCTGCGAGATCTCCTCGCCGGTGACCGCCTTGACGACGTCCGGCCCGGTGATGAACATCTGCGAGGTCTCGCGGACCATGAACACGAAGTCCGTGAGCGCGGGGGAGTAGGCCGCGCCGCCCGCGCACGGGCCCAGCATCACGGAGATCTGCGGGATCACGCCCGAGGAGCGGGTGTTGCGCTGGAAGATGCCGCCGTAGCCGGCGAGCGCGGTGACGCCCTCCTGGATGCGGGCGCCGGCGCCGTCGTTGAGCGAGACCAGCGGCGCGCCGGCCGCCTCGGCCAGGTCCATGATCTTGTGGATCTTCTGGGCGTGGGCCTCGCCCAGGGCGCCGCCGAAGATCCGGAAGTCGTGCGCGTAGACGAAGACGGTGCGGCCGTGGACCGTGCCCCAGCCGGTCACCACGCCGTCGCTGTACGGCTTCTTGTTCTCGAGCCCGAAGCCGCTGGCCCGGTGCCGGCGCAGCGGCTCCACCTCGTTGAAGGAGCCCTTGTCCAGGAGCAGCGCGATGCGCTCCTGGGCGGTCAGCTTGCCCTTGCTGTGCTGGCGCTCGGTGGCCGCCGGGTCGGGGCCCTGCCGCGCCGACTCCTTGATCTCGGCCAGCTCGTCGATCCGGGCCTGTATCGAGTCCTGCGGTGTGGCTGGTGTGGCCATGGTGTTCCCCACCTCCATGGGTCGCGGGTCGTGGGTGGTACGGCGCGGGGCCGTCGGATCAGCGGTCGGCGCCGGGCCGGTACAGACGGACGAAGTCCGCGACACCGGCGCGGATGACGGCGTCCCGCTCGAAGTCGGACAGCGGCAGGGCGCCGTGGAAGGAGCGCTGGACGACGCCGCCCGCGACCAGCTGGATGAAGCGCTCGGCGGCGTGCTCGGGGTCCTCGAAGGACAGCAGCCCCTGGTCGGCGACGCGGGCGAGCCGGCGGGCCAGCTCGCGGTTGGCCTGCCGGGGGCCGGCGGTGCGCCACATCTCGACGACCCCGGCCGGCCAGGTCGCGATCTCGGCGCCGAGGTGCCGGACGATCGCGAAGTGTTCCGGGAAGGCGGCCAGCGGCGTCAGCCAGGCACGGCCCAGCTCGACCAGGTCCTTCTCCAGGTCGGTGATCTCGGAGAGGTGCTCCTCGGCGATGACGGTCAGCGAGGCGGCCACCGAGGCCGCGCCCTCCAGCAGGACGGCGAGCAGCAGACGCTCCTTGTCCTTGAAGTAGTGGGTGACGGTGGCCTCGTCGAGGCCGCATTCCACGGCGATGTCCGTGACGCTCGTGTGGGTCCAGCCCTCACGGGCGAAGACGACGCGGGCCGCCTGGACGATGTCCCTGCGCTCCTCCGCCGAGCCGGTCTGGACGGGGGCGATCGTTGCCTGCTGGATGGTCATCGGGTGTTCCTCCGGGTGAGGTGCGGATCTTGTCGGGCGTACGGGACCGGGGGCGCTCGGTGCCCAGCTGGACGAGGAGCACGGCGACGGCGGCGAGAAGCGTGGCCGCGCCGCCCACCACGAGCCCGGAGCGCGCGCCGAACCGTTCGCTGAGGGCGCCGATCAGGAGGGCGCCCAGGGGGGTGGTCCCCTGGAAGACGAGCGTGTAGAGAGCCATGACCCGGCCCCGGTAGGCGGGGTCGGTGCCCAGTTGGATGCGGTGGTTGGTCGCCTGGGCGAAGTAGAGCGAGCCGAATCCGGTGCACAGCAGCAGCACCACGGCCCAGGTGTAGGTGGGGGCCAGACCGGCCGCGCACTCCAGCACCCCGGAAGCGAGCGCCGAGCCGATGACGAGCCGGGCCCGGGGCCGCCCGCGGCGGCGGGTGGTGACGAACGCGGCGAGCAGCGAACCCACCGCGAAGGCCGTGGTGAGCAGACCGAAGGCAGACGCCTCGGCGTGGAACTCGGTCTTGGCGAGGAGCGGCAGGGTGAGCTGGAAGTTGAAGCCCAGCATCCCGACGACGGCCACCAGGATCATC
The DNA here is from genome assembly GCF_044544925.1 of Streptomyces sp. NPDC053431. Taxonomy (NCBI): domain Bacteria; kingdom Bacillati; phylum Actinomycetota; class Actinomycetes; order Kitasatosporales; family Streptomycetaceae; genus Streptomyces; species Streptomyces sp. NPDC053431. The sequence goes on from NZ_JBITXX010000031.1 coordinate 28,494, forward strand.
GGCAGCAGCAGGTCGCGCCGGGTCACCATGTGCCGTACGCCGTCCATGACGGGGGCCCGTGCGGGCCGGCGCTCGGCACGGTGCAGCTCCTCGGGACGCATCGCGCGCAGGGCGACGACGGTCGCCAGGTAGCTGACCGCGTTGAGCAGCATCACGGTCCCGGTGCCGAGCCAGTCGATCAGCAGGCCCGCGAGCGCCGGGCCGACCACCCGCGCCACGTTGAAGTACGCGGCGCTCAGCGCCGAGGCGTTGGGCAGCAGGTCGCCGCCGACGAGCTCGCTGACGAAGGACATCCGGGTGGGCACCTCGACGGCGTTGACGATGCCGAGCCCGAGGGCGAAGAGGCAGACGTGCCACAGTCCGGCGGAGCCGGTGAGCACCAGGACGCCGAGGAGGAGCGCCAGGACGCCCGACACGAGGTTCGCGGCCATGAGCAGCCGGCGCTTGTCGTACCGGTCGGCCAGGCCGCCCGCGTAGAGGGTGAGCACCAGCAGCGGCGCGAACTGCAGGGCGGTCACGACGCCCAGGGCGGTCCCGGAGTCGCCGGTCAGCGAGAGCACGAGCCAGTCCTGAGCGACGACCATCATCCAGGTGCCGGCGACGGAGACGAGTTGTCCCGCCACGAACAGCCGGAAGTTGCGCACGGTCAGCGACTGGAACGTGCCGGCGAGTGGTGATCTCATCTCATCCTTGGGCGAGGAGAATACGGGCGCACGGCTGGGGAATCTGCCCTACAGCTTCTTCGCCCCTCGGCGGCCGGTCAAGAATTCCCATGTCAGATCCCGGTCAAGGCTTGTCAGGAATGGCCGGTTCCGTAGCGGGGTGTGAATTCGTGTCAGGGCAGCGAAAACACAGTAATGGAATTCATCGAATTCCGTCACGTACTACAGGGGTGATTCCACCGGCCTTGCGGCGCCGATAATCGCGCAAATACCGTTCGCGGGACGGTGGGCGACTCCGACCGGAGGTCGCCGAGACTCAGGGGGTAAACCGCATGACCGTGGTGACGACAGTCTGTGCCGGAACGAGCTGCGTGCGGCGCGAGGGCGCCGGCCGGGCCAGGCGCCCGGCCGCACCCGCGAGCCGGCTGTGCCTGGACTGCCACGAGCGCCTGGTACGGGACCTGAACCGGTTGCCGGAGCTGTACGAGGAGTGCGCCCGCCACCTCGACGGCAGCGGCGGCGACCGCGCCGTGGAGCGGACCTCCGGCGGCCCGCTGCCCGGCATGCCCTTCAACCTCCGCGCGGCGGACGTGCGGACCCAGATCCTGGCCGTGCTCAGCGCCTGGGCGAGCCTGGTCCTGGAGGAGCGCGACCTGGCCGGCCCGCGCCGGGCCGTCGTCCCGCTGGTCAACTTCCTGACCCGGCACGGCACCTGGCTCGCCGCGCACGACGCGGCGGGCGAGGTCTCCGCCGAGATCGCGCAGCTGGTGCGCCGGGCGCTCGGGGTCATCGACCCCACCACGAGCCGCCGCATCGCCGTGGGCGGGTGCGTCGAGCCCGGCTGCACCGGTGCGCTGACCGCGGTCGTACGGCCCCGCCATCCGCAGCTGCCCGCCACCATCACCTGCGGCGCGGACGCCTCCCACCACTGGGTCGGCCACGAGTGGCTCCAGCTCAGCCGCCGGCTCGGCGCGACCGCGGGGGCCGCGGCGAGCGCGACGACCGGAGCGACCGGAGCGCGCGTCGTCGCCGCCGTGGCGGGCGGCGCCGCGTCCGCGCCCGCCGGCGGGACGTCGGACCTGGAGGCGGAGGTCCGCTGGATGACCGCCGCGGACATCGCCCGCCTGTGGGACATGCCGCCGGGCAGCGTCTACCGCCACGCCAGCCTGCGGAAGTGGCGTCGCCGCAGCCGGTCCGGGCGGACCTACTACCACGCCGGCGACGTGTACGAGACGCTCCACGGACGGGACGCGGCGGCGTAGCGAGGCCGCTGTCGACGACACGCGAGAGGGCTCCTGGCGGATCGCCAGGAGCCCTCTCGCATGCGGTCGAACCGGTGGTTCAGTCCTTGATCTCGCAGATCGCGGCGCCGGAGCTGAGGGAGGCGCCGACCTCCGCGCTGAGCCCCTTGACGGTGCCGGACTTGTGGGCGTTGAGCGGCTGCTCCATCTTCATGGCCTCCAGGACGACGACGAGGTCGCCCTCCTTGACCTCCTGGCCCTCCTCGACGGCCACCTTGACGATGGTGCCCTGCATCGGGGACGCGAGGGTGTCGCCGGACGCGGCCGGACCCGACTTCTTCGTGTTGCGGCGCTTGGGCTTGGCGCCGGCGGCGAGGCCGGTGCGGGCCAGCGACATGCCCACCGAGTTCGGCAGCGACACCTCGAGACGTCGTCCGCCGACCTCGACGACGATGGTCTCGCGGCCGGTCTCGTCCTCTTCGGCCTCGCCGCCCGCGGGGGCGAAGGGCTTGATCTCGTTGACGAACTC
>NZ_JBITXX010000032.1:0-28652 GCF_044544925.1 Streptomyces sp. NPDC053431
GGCGTCCTCCACGAGCGAAGCGAAGTGGAGCACGCAGTCCGGACACCTCCCTCCCCCGCGGAGGCCCCGGACCCCGCGAACCCACGGGTGAAAGCACCCACGGCCGGGCAAGGCGAGCCCAGCCGTAACCCGGACTCAAACCCGCACCCGCACCCGCACCCGCACCCGCCGTAACGCCCCCACCCCCACCCCACCCCCACCCTCAGCCGTAACTCCGCGCCGGCGCCGGCCCCGCCGCGAACGCCACCGCGTCGGCAAGCGTCTCGAGATCACCGACGACGAGTCCCGAGACGGTCAGCCGGACCGCCGGCCCGGCCTCCATCCGGAAGCGAGCCCCCGGGGCGACCGCCCACCCCCGCCCGAGCAGCCGGGCCACGGCCCCGGTCTCGTCGGCGACCGGCACCCACACGTTCATCCCGCTGACCCCGTGCGCCTCGACCCCGCGCCGGGCCAGCGCCCGGACCAGCCCGTCCCGCCGCCCCCCGTAGGCCGCCGCGACGACCTCGGGGTCGACGGCCCCGGTACGCCACAGGTGGACCACGGCCCGCTGCAGCAGCCGGCTGACCCAGCCGGGTCCGAGCCGCTGCCGCCCCAGCACCCGGTCGACGGTCTCGGCGTCGCCGGTGAACGCGGCGATGCGCAGATCGGGCCCCCAGGCCTTGGCCACCGACCGCACGAACACCCACCGCCCCGAGCCCGTGGCGAGCGGGTGCAGCGGCTGGGCGACGATCCCGTGGCCATGGTCGTCCTCGACGAGCAGCACGTCCGGATGCGCGGCGAGGACGGCGCGCAGTTCGGCGGCACGGCGCTCGGAGACACACGCGCCGGTCGGGTTCTGGGCCCGGTCGGTGATGATCACGGCGCGCGCCCCGACCCGCAGCGCCCCCGCGACGGCGTCCGGCAGCGGCCCCTCGTCGTCGACGGCGACCGGTACCGGCCGCAGCCCGAGCGCCGGTACGAGGTCGAGGAGGCTGCCCCAGCCGGGGTCCTCGACGGCGACGGCGTCGCCCGGCTTGAGGTGCGCGGCGAGCACCCGCTCGACGGCGTCGAGGGAGCCGGAGGCGACCCCGACCGGCCCGGGCGGCACTCCGCCCGCGTCGAAGGCGGCCCGCGCGAGCCGGGCGAACTCCTCGTCGACGGGCGCCTCTCCGTACATCGGGGGCCGGGCGGCGTACTCGGCGGCCACGGCGGCGAGGACGCCGTCGAGCGGCGGAAGGAGCGCGGGGTCCGGACTGCCGTTGCTCACGTCCCGGACGCCTTCGGGGGCGTCGACGCGGATGGATCCGCGGGCGGTGGTGGCGGGCGCGGACCGCACGCGGCTGCCGCGCCGCCCGTCGGTCTCGATCACCCCGCGCTCGCGCAGGGTGCGATAGGCGGCGGCGACGGTGTTCGGATTCACTCCGAGCGTGGCGGCCAACTCCCGCATGGGCGGCAGCAGTTGGCCGGGGGCGAGCTGCCCGGAGCCCACCCCCCGCTCGACGCTGGCGGCGATCTCCGATGCGCGACGACCTTCGATCCGATACTCTCCTAGCACAAAGCAGATTATGCACTAGTGCAATGGAGTAGGCAAATGACGGACACGACGGGGACCACAGGGACGACGGTCACGACAGAGACGGCCTGCCCGTCGGCCACCACGAGGACGCCCCAGCCGTCGGACGCACCCATCCCACCGACCACGTCCACCACTCCCTACGAGCCCACGGAGCGCACCGTCCCCACCCGCTCCCGTGAGCGCGCCTCGTACGACCGCGAGCTGGTGCACTCGATACTCGACGAGACCTACCTCTGCCACCTCGGCTTCGTCCGCGACGGCGCCCCCGTCGTGCTGCCCACGCTCTACGGCAGGGTCGGCGAGCGGCTCTACGTGCACGGCTCGACCGGGTCCCGGCCGCTGCGCATGGCGGGCACGGGCGAGGAGGCTCCGGGCCTGCCGGTCTGCCTCACGGTGACCCATGTGGACGGCCTGGTGCTGGCCAAGTCCGCCTTCCACCACTCGATCAACTACCGCTCGGTCGTGGTGCACGGCACCGCCCACCAGGTCACCGACCCGGAGGAGCTGCGTACGGCCCTCGACGCGCTGGTCGACCACGTCGTCCCCGGCCGCTCGTACGACTCGCGCCCCGGCAACGCCAAGGAGCTCGCCGCCACCGCCGTCCTCCGGCTCGACCTGAACGAGGTCTCGGCGAAGGTCCGTACCGGCGGCCCGAACGACGAGCCCGAGGACCTGGCGCTCCCCCACTGGTCCGGTGTGGTCCCGGTCCGGCGGAGCTACGGCGCCCCGGTCCCGGCCGCGGACCTGGACCCGGCCGTCGCCCTGCCCGACTACCTCGTGAACCTCTGAGGGGGACCCCGGCATGTTGATCCACCCGTGGGACGCGGCCCAGGACGAGGACGAGTGGCGCGGCTGGCTGGCCGCCCACGACTTCGGGCAGCTCGCCGTCAACGGCGCGCCCGGCGAACCGCCGTGGGTCCAGCCGATGCACTTCCGCTACGAGCCCGCCCCGGGCCGGTACGGCCAGGTGATCACCCATCTGGCCCGGCCGAACCCGCTCTGGCACGACCTGGAGCGCGATCCGACCGTCCTCCTCAGCGTGGTCGACGACTACGTCTACGTGCCCGGCCACTGGACGGCCCCGGCCGGCGCCCCCGGCGCGCACGGCACCCCGACCTCGTACTACGCGGCGGTCCAGCTCCGCTGCACCGCCCACATCGTCGAGGACCCGGAGGAGAAGGCGGCGCTGCTCAACCGCCAGGTGGCCCACTTCCAGCCCGAGGGCGGCACCGCCGAGGTGCGTCCCGCCGAGGCGCCGTTCGGCCGGATGCTCCCCGGCATCCGGGTCCTGCGCCTGGAGGTGACCGACGTGCGGGCGAAGTTCAAGTACGCGGGCAACAAGCCGCAGGACGTCCAGGACAGGGTCCACGCCCACCTGGCCGAGCGGGACGGCCCGGGCGACGCGGCGGCCAGGTCCCACCAGACCCGCCGCCGCAACGGCAGACCCACGACTACGAGGTGACGGCCACCGCCTCCCCCGCCGCGCCGGCGAACCCCCGTGACGAGGTGACCGCCACCGCCTCGCCCGCCGCCCCACCGGCAGACCCCCGGCTACCACGTGACCGCCACCGCCTCCCCCACCGCCGAGCCGGCGAACCCCCGGCTACGAGGTGACGGTGACCGCCACCGCCTCCCCCCGCCGCCGGCCCGCGGCCGCCGTGCGGGCCTCGGCGAGGGCGAGCCCGGTGACGGCGGTGAGCAGCAGCAGGGTGCCGCCGACGGTCGCGGCGGTGAGGCGTTCGCCCAGCAGCGTGACCGCGATGAGCGCCGCGCTCACCGGCTCCAGGAGCATGATCACGGAGACGGTGGCGGCACGGACGACGGCCGCGCCGGCGAAGTACAGGGCGTAGGCGAGGGCGGTCGGCACGGCCGCCACGTAGACGAGGAGTCCGAGCACCTGCGCCGGGGCGTCGGTGTGCGGGACGAGGCCTTCCAGCGCGGCCGCCGGCAGCAGCCCGACGGCCCCGACCGCGAAGGCCCACGTGGTCGTCGACAGCGCGTCCGTGGCGCCGCCGTCGCGGCCGAGCCACCGGGTGAGCAGGGTGATCGCCGCGTAGCCGGCGGCGGAGACGACGGCGAGGACGACGCCCAGCGGGCGGACCTCGGCGCCGCCGCCCCCGAGGACGAGGACGCCGAGTCCGGCGAGCGCCCCGGCGACGGCGGTCGCGCCGCCGGCACCGATCCGCTCGCCCATGAGGAGCCGGGCGCCGACCGCGATGAGCACGGGCCCGGCGCCGAGGGTGACGACGGTGCCGACGGCGAGGCCGGTGGCCTCGACGGCGGCGAAGTAGGCGCTCTGGAAGACGGTCAGGCCGATCCCGGTGCCCAGGATCCGGACGAGCCGCCGCCGGCGCGGTTCGGCGGGGGCTGCGGCCCGGGGACCGCGCCGCAGCGCGAGTGCGCCGAGGAGCAGGACGAGCCCGCCGACGCAGCGCCAGAAGGAGAGGGCGAGGGGGCCCAGGTCGCTGGCCCGGAAGAGCAGCGAGGCGGCGGCCCCGGCGGTGCCCCAGGCGATTCCGGCGACGATCAGATAGGTGAGGCTCCGCCCGGTGGACAGGGCGGAGGCAGGGGTGTTCGACACGTGCGTTCTCCGTGGGAAGACGGGTGGGGTGGTCGCTCGGCTCCGCGGGCGGGCAGCGACGAACCGCTCGGGCGCCTGTGTCGGCCCGCCCGAGCCCGGTCTTCGTCAGCGGAAGGTGCCGCCCGCGCTAGGCGGCGGGAGGCGGAAGAACGGTCGAATGCATGATCCGCACCCTACGGGGTGGTCCGCCCGCCAGCCAGCTCGGCCCCGCCGACCGACCCGGAGCCGCCGGCCTGCCCGGCCCCACCGGCCTGCCCGGCCCCACCGACCAGCCCGGCCCCACCGGCCTGCCCGGCGGACCCACCGGCCCGCCCGGCGACCCCTCCGCGCTGCCCGCCGGCCCCGCCCGCCTCGGTCCGCTCCACCCCGGCGGCCCCCTCGGCAGCCCCCTGGGCAGCCCCCTCGGTGGAGCCGGCCACCGGCTCCTGCGGTGCCGCCTTGGGCGTCGAGGACTGGGCGATGAAGGCGCCGACGAGGACGACCGCGCCGCCGATGATCTGCGGCGCCGCGAGGTGCTCGCCGAGCAGCACCCAGGCGAGCACGGTCGCGATGACCGCCTCCAGGCAGGCGACGACTCCGGCGACCTGCGGGGAGAGCTTGCGCACCGAGACGACGCCGGTGACGTACGCGAGGACGGTGGCGATCAGCACGATCCAGCCGAGCAGCAGCCAGGCCGGGGTCGCCGTGCCGTTCAGGTCGGCGGTGCCGCCGAGCACCGCCCAGTCCATGCCCCAGGGGCGCGCGACGACGGTGAGGAGGAGGGCGCCGACGATGAGTCCGTAGGCGATGACGCCGAGCGGGTCGGCGGGTTCGGCCTCGTCGCTGCCCTGGTCGGAGAGGACGAAGTAGCCGACCTGGCAGCAGGCGGCGGCGAGCGCGAGGAGCAGTCCGAGCAGGTCGAGGCTGAGACCCGACCAGACCTGGACGACGCAGGCGAGGCCGCCGACGGCGAGGACGACGCCCACGGCGGCGGCGCGGGTCACCGGGCGCCGCTGGACGAAGCGGACCCAGCCGAGCACGAGGGCCGGGGCGAGGTATTCGATGAGCAGGGCGACGCCTACGGGGATCCGGGATATCGCGCCGAAGTAGCAGGCCTGGACGCCGGCGACGGCGAGCAGGCCGAAGCCGGCGAGCAGGGCGGGCTTGCGCCGCACCAGGTCGCGGTGGCGCCAGGCCACAGGCAGCATGACGAGGGCGGCGCCGGCCACCCGGAGCCACACCACGTGGAGCGGGTCGAGTCCCGCCTCGATGAGCGGCTTGGCCGCCACTCCTGAACCACCGAATGCGAAGGCCGAGGCCAGGGCGAGTCCCAGGCCGGCGCTTCTCCCCTGAGACGCGTGCATCGGGCCATCATGACAGGGCCCGTACAGGTGCGTAACCCCCGTTACACCTGTTGAGACGACTCCTCGATCCGGGCGGTCAGGACGAGCCGGTCGACCCCGGCCCGGCGCAGCACCTCGGCGGCCCGGTTCTCCGGATCAGCGGCGAGGGCGGCGAGCAGGTCGAGCCCCCGGACCCGCCGGTCGCCGCGCAGCGTGGCCCGCTCGAAGGCGCCGGCGAGGGCGACGGCGGCGGCGGGCGACCAGCCGGACGTGGCAGTCCCGGCGTCCCGGACGGCCGGGAGGGCGGAGCCGGTGTCCTCGACGGAGCGCTGCCAGCGCAGCCCGTAGCCGATGGAGCGCTGGACGAGATAGCCGAGGACCCGGGCGAGCTGGTGGCCGTCCTCGAAGACGGCGGCGACCTCGGGGTCGGTCTCGACGAGGGAGTGCAGGAGGTGGGCGGTGTCGATCTGCCGGTCGCCGTCGCGCAGGGCCCGGCGCCGGGCGCCGCCGACCGCCGTCATGAGCGCGGCGGTCAGCGCCTCCTCCGCCTCGGGGCGGCGCTCGGCGGGCAGCGGCCGGGGCGTGCGGGGGACGGGCAGGCGGCTCGGTGCGGGGACCGGGCGGCCGGGTACGGGGTCGTACGGGACGGGGGCCGGAGGGACGGGAGGTTGCACCCTTCCACCTCATCATTCGCACCGGGCGCGGACATCCCCGGGGAGAAGCATGTACACATCCCACCGGAGGTGTGGCGCGCGATTCCTCCTCCTTACGGATGAGATCGCGCGCGTTCCCCCGAAGGGGCGCGCGCCGCCTTGCCATGCGCCCTTCACGCAACCACAGCGCCGTCCCGTATCGTCCTTCGGGCATGTTCTGGATGGTGGCCCTGCTCGCGCTCGACGGGCGGCAGTACGTCTACCGGGTGTACGCACCCCGGGAGGCGCTGCCGGCCGATCTGTTCTGGGCCGCGTTCCACTGTCACGACGAGGGCGGCGGACCGCGCGCCTCGGACCTGTTCGACTCCGCGCGGATCTGGTGGATCGACGGCCTCGACGGCGAGACCGCAGAACTGACGGTTCATCAGTATTGAATGTTCGCGCTGCTCCGGCTACGTTCCGCGACACCGAAAGCCCGACTGGTACGCGTGAAGGGGTGTTCCCATGGCCGAAGTCAGCGCGGAGGCACGGATCGAGGCACCGGCCGAGAAGGTGTGGGCCCAGCTCACCGACTTCACCTCGTACGGCGAGTGGAACGCCACCCACACCAGCTTCCCGAACGGCGGCCCGGCCGCCCTGGAGGCCGGCGCCACCTTCGCGGAGAACATGAAGCTCATGGGCTTCCCCGCCGAGGTGACCTGGACGGTGGAGGAGCTGGAGACCGGGCGCGTGTTCGCGATCCGCGGCAAGGGCCCGATGGGCGTCAACGTCGGCACGCGCTACTCCCTCACCGCCGACGGCGAGGCCACCACCGTACGGATCGACGGGGAGTTCACGGGTGCGGCCGTCTCCCTGATGGCGGGCAAGCTCAAGGACTCGGCGACGGCGGCGCTGACCGAGTCGCTGCGCAAGCTGGCCGGCCTGGTCGCCTGACCGGCGCTCCGTACGACGAGGGGCCCCGCGGCGGATCGCCGCGGGGCCCCTCGGTGTCGCTCCCGGCTCAGTGCTCGTCGGCCAGGATCAGGTACAGCTTCTTGCGGGCCTCGTTGATGACCTCGACGGCCTTCTGCCGCTGGTCGGCGCTGCCGGTCTTCCAGACCTGGCCGAAGGCCTCCATCAGGCCGAAGCCGGCCTGCCGGATCTCGTTCACGGCGTCCCAGTCGACGCCGCGCCCGGCCTCCTCCCAGGGGGCGTCCGGTCCCGCCTCGGCCTCTTCGCGTCCGGCGCCGGTGAGCGTGAACAGCTTCTTGCCGCCCTCGCTCTCGCTCGCGATCAGCCCCTCGTCCTCCAGCATCTGGAGGGTCGGGTAGACCGATCCGGGGCTGGGCTTCCAGGCCCCGCCGCTGCGCTCGCCGATCTCCTGGATCATCTCGTAGCCGTGCATCGGGCGGTCCTTGAGGAGGGCCAGGATCGAGGCCCTCACATCGCCGCGCCGCGCCCGGCCGCGACCACCGCCGCGCCCGCGGCCGCCGAAGGGGCCACCGCCCCAGGGTCCGCCGCCGAAGCCCGGCCCGAAGGGGCCGAAGGCGGCACGCCGCCCTTCGAAGTCACCGCGAGGGCCGGGTCCGCAGTGCCCGCGTCCGGCTCCCGGGCCGTGTCCGTACTCGTGTCCGTAGGTACGCATCGCAACGCTCCTTCCATCGGGATTCCATCGTTGAACTGTCGCGATGCTTCAACGATATATCGGAACTGTTCGGTGAGCAACACCCCGACTGCCGTCCGGCCAAGCGCCGGGCCCACCGCCCGAGCGGTCCAGACATCCCGAATTGGCCTTGGCCTGCCCTTTTCCCGCTCCGGTACGGTCCCGTTCATGCGGATTCGAATCGTCGACGCCTTCACCGACCGGCCCTTCTCCGGCAACCCGGCCGGAGTCCTGCTCCTCGACTCCTTCCCCGACGACGCCTGGCTCCAGAAGGTGGCGGCCGAGGTCAACCTCTCCGAGACGGCCTTCGCCCACCCGCTGCCGCCGGGCGGCGAGGCGGACTGGGCCCTGCGCTGGTTCACCCCCGCCACCGAGGTCGACATGTGCGGCCACGCCACCCTCGCCACCGCCCATGTCCTGCACAGCACCGGCACCGCCACCGGCACGGTCCGGTTCGCCGCCCGCTGCGGGATCCTGCTCGCCACGGCCGAGGAGGACGGCACGATCACGCTCGACTTCCCGACCTCGTCCCTGACCGCCGTCCCCGCGCCCGAGGGCCTGGCCAAGGCGCTGGGCGCCGAGCCCGTCGCGGTCCACGACACCGCCGCCCACATCGGCGACCTGGTCGTCGAGCTCGCCGACGAGGCCACCGTGCGCGGCCTGACCCCGGACTTCGCGGCCCTCGCCACGCTCTCCGACCGGGGGATCATCGTGACCGCCGTGGCGGACGCCCCCGAGGGCGCGTACCAGTTCGTCTCGCGCGGCTTCTTCCCCGCCGTCGGCATCGACGAGGACCCCGTCACGGGCAGCGCCCACACCGCGCTCGCGCCCTACTGGTCCGCCCGCTTCGGCCGTGACGAGCTCGTCGGCTTCCAGGGCGGCGCGCGCACCGGCATCGTCCGCACCCACCTGCACGGCGACCGCACCCACCTCAAAGGCCACGCGGTCACCGTCATCGACGGCGAGCTGCACGCCTGACGTCCGGCGCGACAGCGGAAGGGGCGTACGGCCGATGCCGTACGCCCCTTCTCCTTCGGTCCCGGGCTCAGACCGTGGGGAGCCAGCTCACCTTCCCCGCGAGCAGCCCGTAGCCGACGAAGGCCACGATGTCGAGCAGCGCGTGCGCGACCACCAGCGGCCCCACCCGCCCCCAGCGCCGGTACAGCCACACGAACACCACGCCCATGACCATGTTGCCGACGAAACCGCCGACGCCCTGGTAGAGGTGGTACGAGCCGCGCAGCACCGCGCTCGCGGCCAGCGAGGCCTTCGGGGACCAGCCCAACTGGTCCAGCCTGCGCAGCAGATAGCCGACGACGATCACCTCCTCCAGGACGGAGTTCTGGATCGCCGACAGGATCAGGACCGGGTATTTCCACCACACGTCGGGCAGCGACTCCGGCACCACGGTGAGGTTGAACCCGGCCGCCCGCGCCGCCAGGTAGAAGGCCAGGCCGGCGCTGCCGATCCCGGCCGCCACCAGCGTCCCGCGTCCCAGGTCCGGCCACGGGCGGGTGCGGTCGAAGCCGATCGCCCGCAGCCCCCGCACTCCGGCGCCCTCGCGCAGCAGCAGATGCGCGACGAGGGCGACCGGCACGAGGGCGGTCGCGATCCCGAACAGCTGCCACGACAGGTCGAGCCACGGCCGGCCGGGCGCGTACGAGCCGTTGAGCGTGGCCGCCTGTTCCTTCAGAGCGCCCGGCTTGGTCAGCGCGCCGACGAAGCTGATGACGGCCGAGACCCCGCTCGCGCCGAGCGAGAGCGCGAGGACGATCAGCGTCTCGGAGCGCAGGATCCGGCGCGGCAGGCCGTCGGGAGGCAGGGAAGCGTCCACCACTCGTTGCTCCGACACCACACCTGTCTCCCATTCCCCATCGCTTGCCGGGTAACGGGAACCCTACCTACGCGCCGGGGGCACCGCCGTCGAGCCCCACGGGCCAGGTGTGCACCGGCTCCCCGGTGAGCATCAGCTCACGGTAGCGGCGGGTGGTGGCGGCGAGCGCCGCCCTGCGGTCCAGACCCGAGTCGAGGGCGTGGTGGAAGGTGTCGGCCTGCCAGGACGCCCCGTTCACCCGCCGCCGGCAGCGCTCCTCGATCACCCCCAGGTAGAAGTCCCGGTCGCGCGGCTCGACGTGCCAGGCGTCGAGCCCGGCCGCGGCGATCGGCAGGAGCTCGTCGAGGACCAGGCGTACGGCGGGCACGGTCGCCGTCCCGCCGGAGCGACCGGGGCGGGGCCAGCGCAGCTCCGCCTCGATGCCGTGACGGCACGCGGTGTCGAAGTTGTACTCGGCGTCCGCGAAGTCCATCCGCTTCCACACGGGCCGCGACTCCTCGGCGAGCGCCCGGACCAGCCCGTAGTAGAAGGCGGCGTTGGCGACCACGTCGGTCACCGTCGGTCCGGCCGGCAGCACCCGGTTCTCGACCCTGAGGTGCGGGACGCCGTCGACCCAGCCGTACACCGGGCGGTTCCAGCGGTAGACGGTGCCGTTGTGCAGGACCAGCTCGTGCAGCCGGGGCACCCCGCCCTCGTCGAGGACGCGCAGCGGGTCCTCGTCCTCGCAGATCGGCAGCAGGGCGGGGAAGTAGCGCAGGTTCTCCTCGAAGAGGTCGTACGCCGAGTCCACCCAGCGCTCCCCGAACCAGGTGCGCGGTCGCACCCCCTGGGCCTGGAGCTCGGGCGGCCGGGTGTCGGTGGCCTGGGTGAACAGCGGCGGCCGGGACTCGCGCCACAGCTCCCGGCCGAAGAGGAAGGGCGCGTTGGCGCCCATGGCTATCTGGACGCCGGAGATCGCCTGGGCCGCGTTCCACACGGCGGCGAAGCGGGGCGGCGTCACCTGGAGGTGCAGCTGGACCGAGGTGCAGGCGGCCTCGGGCACGATCGAGGCCGAGGTGCACAGCAGGCGCTCGACGCCGTGGATGTCGAGGGTGAAGTCCTCTCCACGAGCGGCGAGGATCTGGTCGTTGAGCAGGGTGTAGCGGTCGGCGGCGGACAGGTTGGCGAAGACCGCGTCCTCCTGGGTGAGGGTCGGCAGGATGCCGATCATCACGACGGCGGCGCCGAGTTCCCCGGCCTTGCGGTCGGCATATCCGAGGCCGGTGCGGAGTTCCTCCGCGAGCCGGTCGAATACATGGCCGCCCAGCCGGTGCGGGGTGATGTTCACTTCCAGGTTGAACATTCCGAGTTCGGTCTGGAAATCGGAGCTCGCGATGCGGTCGAGCACCGGCGCGTTGAGCATCCTGGGCAGGCCGTCCGCACCCGCGAGATTGAGTTCGATCTCCAGTCCCATGAGATTGCGGGGCCGGTCGAACCGCTTCTCCGCGAGCAGCCGCGCGAGGGCGGCGAGGCATTGCTGGAGCTTTCGGCGGTAGTGCTGCCGGTCGGACGGGCCGAACCCGTCGGCCACGACCTTCTCCCCCATCGAGCGTCCCTCCCAGTGGGCAGCCGCCACGACGGCCGCGAGCGTCACGGACGATGATGCCCAGTGCATTGATCGACAACGCCTGTGAAACCGAGGTGTCGGCGGATAGTCTGGACCGGCTTTCTCCAGGGGCAGTCCCCGAAGGCAACGGGCAATCGACATATACCAATGTCATATTGTCTCGTGGGGTGGGGGCGAGATTCGGCCGACCGGCCCTCCACGGAAAGTGCAGGCAGGCGTTCCACCGGACGCACGCATTCCACGGAATCTCCTGGGAAATAAGACCGGATGACGCCTTGTCAGGAATATCGGGGCCGTCTACCGGAAACACTGTGTGAACACGTGTCGTATAAACTCCGCGCACGAGGCAGAGTGTTGGCGCACGGCCATGCACCCATGGCCCCCCTCTCTGGCCCCGTCGCTGACAGCGCCGTCGTACCTGCCCACGCGTCACCGTGTCTCCTGAGTGAGAGGCGACCCATCATGCTCCGACCCTCCCCGGCCCCCGCGCCGGCTCTCCGCAGTGTCCTCGCGGCCCTCGGCTCGCCCTCGGCGGTCCGTGAACCCCGCACCCCGGCCCTGCGGGCCGCACAGGGACCGCTGAGCCCCGAACTCCCCCTGCCCGTGCATGTTCTCGGGCTGCCCGCCAGTCCCGGCGGCCCCGGAGCGGCCGCCGCGACGGGGCCGCAGCCACCCCGCACCCGGCTGGCCGGCTGGCGCTTCCTCATCCGGAACGGGGACCGGGCGATCGCCGCCGGCGACACGATGCTCACCCCCGACGGCTGGTCCTTCTCGCACTTCTTCGAGGGGCCCTACGTCACGGCCACCGAGCGGGCCCTGATCCAGGCCGACGCGCTGGCGACCCCGTACCAGCCGCGGCTGCTCTCCGTACCGGGGCTCTACATGCTGACGCTCTGGCTGCACACCGACACGGAGGCGGACGGCGCCACCACCGAGCCCGGACCGGACGACCTCCTGGTCCCGCTCGCCCCCGCGCCGCCCGGGATCGCCGCCAACCGTCCCTACCGGCTGGCCGACCTGCTGCCCGTGATCGGTCTGCGGCTGACACCCCCGCCGCTGCTCGGGGAGCCGGCACCCGCCTGATCCGCGGCCGCCACCCGCGCCCCGGGGCCCGTACGGTCCCGGGGCGCACTGCTGTCCGAGGAGGGTCACGTTCGGACTAGCCCACTGGGACCACCCCGAACCCCCCGAAGAGACGGTGCAGTTGACCTGAACCGCCCCTGCGGGTGATGCGTCTTCCCCGGAGAGGACGAGCTGCCGCGAAATACCTGCGGAACGCCGTCCGTAGGGCAAGACTGGGACCGGAACCGAACCGACCGACGGGGGCGGCCATGCCTACGAAGAGCCGCAGGACATCCACCACGACGCAGCGAAAGAATCCACCCATGTGCCAGCACCAGCCTGCCTGTCCCACCGCCGACTCCGCCGACCGGGAGGCCGCCCGACTCGTGGCGCACCACCCGGAGCAGGGCTGGAGTTTGCTGTGCAACGGTGTCCTGCTCTTCGAGGACACCGGTGAGCTGCTGCCGGACGGGCAGATCATCGCCCCGCACCGCCCGCTGACGGCGGCCCGGGTGACGACGGCGGCCTGAAGAAGCCGCCGCCGCGCAGGACGAGGAACGCCGAGGGCCGGCCCGGAGAGATCTCCGAACCGGCCCTCGTGTCATGCCCGGACCCGTGCCCGGACCGTCATGCCACGCCTCAGTTGTCGTACTCGTCCAGCGGCGGGCAGGAGCAGACCAGGTTGCGGTCGCCGAAAGCGCCGTCGATGCGGCGGACCGGCGGCCAGTACTTGTCCGCGGTGGAGACGCCGGCCGGGAAGACCGCCTCCTCACGGGTGTACGCGTGGTTCCACTCGCCGCCCAGGGCCGCCGCCGTGTGCGGGGCGTTGCGCAGCGGGTTGTCGTCGGCCGGCCAGACGCCGGAGCCGACCTTCTCGATCTCGGCGCGGATCGCGATCATCGTGTCGCAGAAGCGGTCGAGCTCGACCAGGTCCTCGGACTCGGTGGGCTCGATCATCAGCGTGCCGGCCACCGGGAACGACATGGTCGGCGCGTGGAAGCCGTAGTCGATCAGACGCTTGGCGATGTCGTCGACGCTGACGCCGGTCGACTTCGACAGCGGGCGCAGGTCGACGATGCACTCGTGGGCGACCAGGCCGGCCGGGCCGGTGTAGAGCACCGGGTAGTGCGGCTCCAGGCGCTTGGCGATGTAGTTCGCCGCGAGCACGGCCACCTGGGTGGCGCGCTTGAGGCCCTCGCCGCCCATCAGGCGCACGTACGACCACGAGATCGGCAGGATGCCGGCGGAGCCCCACGGGGCGGCCGAGATCGGACCGACGCCGGTCTCGGGACCGGCCGAAGGCTGCAGCGGGTGGTTGGGCAGGTACGGGGCGAGGTGCGCGCGCACCGCGACCGGGCCGACGCCGGGGCCGCCGCCGCCGTGCGGGATGCAGAAGGTCTTGTGCAGGTTGAGGTGCGAGACGTCGCCGCCGAAGTGGCCCGGCTTGGCGAGGCCGACCAGGGCGTTGAGGTTGGCGCCGTCGACGTAGACCTGGCCGCCGGCGTCGTGCACGGCCGCGCAGATGTCGGCGACGTGCTCCTCGAACACACCGTGCGTGGACGGGTAGGTGATCATCAGTACGGCGAGCTCGTCACGGTACTGCTCGATCTTGGCGCGCAGGTCCTCGACGTCGACCTCGCCGTCCTCCGCCGTCTTGACGACGACGACCTTCATGCCGGCCATCACCGCGGAGGCGGCGTTGGTGCCGTGCGCGGAGGACGGGATGAGGCAGATGGTGCGCTGCAGGTCGCCGTTGGCGCGGTGGTAGGCGCGCACCGCGAGCAGACCGGCCAGCTCGCCCTGGGAGCCGGCGTTCGGCTGGATCGACACCTTGTCGTAGCCGGTGACCTCGGCGAGGCGCTCCTCCAGCTCGGTGATGAGCGTGAGGTAGCCCTGCGCCTGCTCGACCGGGGCGAACGGGTGGATCTGACCGAACTCGGGCCAGGTCACCGGCTCCATCTCGGTGGTCGCGTTCAGCTTCATGGTGCAGGAGCCGAGCGGGATCATGCCGCGGTCGAGCGCGTAGTCGCGGTCGGCCAGCTTGCGCAGGTAGCGCAGCATCGAGGTCTCGGAGCGGTGCGCGTGGAAGACCGGGTGGGTCAGGTACGTGTCGGTGCGCAGCGCGTCGCCGGGCAGCGCGTCCTCGGTGACGGCGTCGAGGGCCTCGATGTCGGCGGTCACGCCGAAGGCGGACCAGACCGCGGCCAGCTGGGCACGCGTGGTGGTCTCGTCGCAGGACGCGGACACGTGGTCGGCGTCGACGCGGTAGAGGTTGACGCCGGCCTCGCGGGCGGCGGCGACGACGGCGTCGGCGCGGCCCGGGACGCGGGCGGTGAGGGTGTCGAAGAAGGCGCCCTGGGTGAGCTCGACCCCTCCGGCGCGCAGTCCGGCGGCGAGGATCGCGGCGTACCGGTGCGTGCGCTGCGCGATGCCCTTGAGGCCCTCGGGGCCGTGGTAGACGGCGTACATGCCGGCCATGACGGCGAGCAGCACCTGAGCGGTACAGATGTTGCTGGTGGCCTTCTCGCGGCGGATGTGCTGCTCGCGGGTCTGCAGGGCCAGGCGGTAGGCCTTGTTGCCATCGGCGTCGACGGAGACGCCGACGAGGCGGCCGGGCAGGGAGCGGGCGTGCTTGTCCTGGACGGCCATGTAACCGGCGTGGGGACCGCCGAAGCCCATGGGCACGCCGAAGCGCTGGGTGGTGCCGACGGCGATGTCGGCGCCGAGCGAACCGGGCGAGGCCAGCAGGGTCAGCGCGAGCAGATCGGCGGCGACGGTGACGATCGCGCCGAGCTCGTGGGCCTGGTCGATGACCGGCTTGATGTCACGGATGGCACCGGAGGCACCCGGGTACTGCAGGAGGACGCCGAAGACGCCCCGCTCGGCGACCTCGGCCGGGATGCCGGCGCTCAGGTCGGCGACGACGACCTCGACCCCGGTGGGCTCGGCGCGCGTCTCGATCACGGCGATGGTCTGCGGCAGCGCGTCGGCGTCGATCAGGTAGACCCCGCCCTTGACCTTCCCCACACGTCGGGAGAGCGCCATGGCCTCGGCGGCGGCGGTGCCCTCGTCGAGGAGGGAGGCGCCGGAGGTGGGCAGCCCGGTCAGGTCGGCGACCATGGTCTGGAAGTTGAGCAGGGCCTCGAGACGGCCCTGGGAGATCTCCGGCTGGTACGGCGTGTAGGCCGTGTACCAGGCCGGGTTCTCCATCACGTTCCGGAGGATGACGGGCGGGGTGAACGTGCCGTAGTACCCCAGGCCGATCATCGGCGCGAGCACCTGGTTGCGGTCGGCGAGCGCGCGCAGCTCGGCGAGCACCTCGGCCTCGGTGCGGGCCGCCGGAAGCGCCAGGGCCTCGGCGTTCTTGATGACGTCCGGAACGGCGGCGGCCGTGAGCTCGTCGAGGGAGCCGTAACCGACCTGGGCGAGCATCTTGGCCCGCGCCTCGGCGTCGGGTCCGATGTGCCGCTGCTCGAAGGGGATGCCCTGCTCGAGCTCGGAGAGCGGAGTGCGGTTGGCGGTCATGTACGGGGGCCTCCTGGTCGTCACGACCTGCGAGGGGCACCACGGCGCGGGTGCCCGGACGGCCTCCCCCTCTGTCATCCAAACCTGAGAGCTTCACCGGCCTGCCTCGCGGCGCGCCGGCTTTCACCGTCGGTGAGAGTGGATGCCGTCGCACCCTCTCTGCTTTCCAGAGTGACCTCGTCCGCGCGGTACAGGGGCCTGAGAGATTCCGGGGAGGATTTGCTCCTTCGGCGCCTCCGAAAGGTTTCCTCGGAGGACTCTCCCGCGCGGGGTCGACAGCCACAGCCAGCCTACCAGCGCCGTTCCTTCTTCCATCGCTCAAGTGGCCGACATCCCAGATGTGCACTTTCGTAGTGCTTGTAGAGGAGTTGCGACCAGTTGGAGGGACCGTGCAGACCGATATCGATCCGCGCAGCCTGATCGGCCGCAAGGCGTTCGACCGGAACGGACACAAGATCGGCACCGTGGACGAGGTGTACCTGGACGACGCGACCGGAGTCCCCGAATGGGCGGCCGTACGCACGGGCCTGTTCAGCCGGGACGCCTTCGTCCCCCTGGAGCCGAGCGCCTTCGTGAACGACGCCCTCCACATCCCCTACGACCGCGCCCTCATCAAGGACGCCCCCGACTTCGGCGTGGGCCGCCACCTCTCCCCCGAACAGGAACTCCAGCTCTACCGCCACTACAGCCTGGCCCTCCCGCCCCCACCCCAGGACACCCCGAGAGACTTCGGCCACCTCGCAGGCCAGGAAGAAACCTGACCCACCCACCGCGCGCACCAGCCCCTCTCTCCCCCCGGCCCCAGCAGCCGCCGCGCCCGGGGGCATCCTGAGCGGCCAGTGACAGCCGCGCCCGGGGCCACGCGAACGGCCAGCGGCAGCCGCGCCCAGGGTCACCCTGAACGGCCAGCGGCAGCCGCGACCGGGGTCACCCCGAACGGCCAGCGGCAGCCGCACCCGGGGTCACCCGGACGGCCGACCGACTGACCGGCCTCGACCCGACCACGACCACGACCGGGCAGCGGCCGGCGGCCGACCGCGGCACCCGCAGGCTGAGGGCCGAGAGCGGCCTTGCGCGGGGCCTTCCAGCCACGGCACCCGCAGGCTGGGCGCGCCGCCTCCGCCCCGCGCGGGGCGGTGGGGCGGAGGCGGCGGACGCTGGATCGACCGCACAGGGCGGGGCGGCGCGGACACCCGATCACCCGCTCAGGCCGGGGCGGCGCGGACACCCGATCACCCGCTCAGGCCGGGCGGACGACCGGCCCCGCTCGCCGAGCCGTGGGGGCGACGCGGGGCGACCCCCCTTCGGGACTGTGGCAGTCGATCGACCCCGACCAGGGGCGAAGCAGCCGGCCCACCCGGCGGCAGGCCGCCACTGACCGGCCGCCGCCGGCGCTCAGCCCGAAAGGGAAAGCCCGCACCTCTTCCCCCACCCGCAGGACCGGTGCGGGTGGGGTGGGAAGCACCGCCCCGGCCGCAGGCCGCCAAGGACCGGCAGCCGCCGATGGCGCCCAGCGCCCCACGGCAAAACCCGCACCACTGCCCACCCACCCGCACGGGCGGTGCGGGTGGGAAACACCGCCCGGCCGCAGGCCGCCCCGACGGCTAGGCCGCCGCCCCCGTCGCCCCACCCGGCACCAACGGCAACGGCTCCGAGGGCTCCAGATCCGGGTCGTCGACCGGGAACGTCCGAACGCGGCCCGGCGCGGACGTCGGCTCCTCGAAGCGGACCGTGACCCGCCCGACGCCACTGCCCTGCACCCACCCCGCCCCGTACACCGCGTGCCGCACATCGTGCCCGGCGGCCCACCGCCGCTCGGCCGTCTCCGTGGCCGTCGGAGGCGCCGCCGGAACCGCGCCCGCGCCCGCGTCGCCCTCGGCCCCGGCCCCGGCCCCAGCCCCAGCCCCAGCCCCAGCCCCAGCCCCGGCGACACGCTCCTCGCCGCCCGCCGAGGAGCCCGCGGCAGGGCCCCCGCCCCTGCCCTCCCCCTCATCCCCGAGCTCCGCCTCCCGCGCCTCCGCCTCCGCCTCCGCCTGCGCGAACAGGTCCTCCTGCGTGTAGTCCGCGAGCCCGCTCACCCCCACGCCGAGCAACCGCACCCCACCGGTCGTGTCCACCAGCTCGAGCAGCCGCGCCGCCGCCTCCCGCACCACCATCGGGTCGTCCGTCGGCCCCCGCAGCGTCTCGGACCTCGTGAGCGTCGAGAAGTCGTAGCGCCGCACCTTCAGGACGATCGTCCGGCCCGAGTGCCCCGAGCCCCGCAACCGCGCCACGCACCGCTCCGCCAGCCGTTCCACCTCCAGGCGGATCCGCAGCCGGTCGTGCAGGTCAACGTCGAAGGTGTCCTCGACCGACACCGACTTGGCGTCCCTCTCGGCCACCACAGGGCGGTCGTCGTGCCCGAGGGCCATCCGGTACAGGGAGGCACCGTGGGCGCGCCCCAGGAGCCGTACGAGCTCGTCCTCGCCCGCCTCCACGACATCGGTGACCGTGACGATCCCGGCCCGCCGCAGATGCTCCCCGGTCGCCGGGCCGATCCCGGGAATGATGCGCACCGAGCGCGGCCCGAGCAGCTCCCGCTCCGTCCCCGGCTCGATGAGCACGAGACCGTCCGGCTTCGCCTCCTCGGAGGCGATCTTCGCCAGCATCTTCGACCCGGCGAGCCCGACGGACCCGGTCAGCCCCGTCACGGCGAGGATGTCGCGACGCAGCTGCTCCCCCGCGGCCCGCGCGCTCGCGCTGTCCTCGGCGACTCCCCCGGCCTCCAGGTCGACGAAGGCCTCGTCCAGGCTGAGCGGCTCCACGAGCGGCGAGAGCCGCCCCAGCAGCTCCATGACCTGACCGCTGATGGCCCGGTAGAAGGCGAAGCGGGGCACCAGGTACGCCGCGTTGGGGGCGAGGCGCCGCGCCTGCGCCATCGGCATCGCGGAGTGCACACCGAAGCGCCGTGCCTCGTAGGACGCGGTGGCGACGACGCCACGCGGCCCGAGCCCGCCCACGACCACGGGTTTTCCCCGAAGGCTGGGCTTCGACGCCTGCTCGGCGGCGGCGAAGAAGGCATCCATGTCGAGATGCAGGATCGTGGGCGCGGCTCTCACACGTCCGATGCTGCCCTACGCCACTGACAATCGGCCCGTACGCGAGGAGGAGCCGGCTCGTCCGGGCCCGCGGCACCCGGGCGCTCCGGACACGGCCGCGCCCGACCTGCCGGCCCGCTCGGACCGCCCGCCCCGTCCCTCCGCCGGCCCGCCTCAGACCGCCCGGTCCCTCCGCCGTCGCGCCAGCTCGTCCGCCGGGTTGTGCCCGATCAGCGTCTCGCCGGTGTCCACGCGCTCGCCGTGCAGCTGCGACAGCGCCGCCTCGACGTCCCGCCAGACCACCCCCACGGCGATGCCGAAAACGCCCTGCCCGCCCTGGAGCAGGTCGACGACCTCGTCGGGCGAGGAGCACTCGTAGACGGTCGCGCCGTCGCTCATGAGCGTCATGCGCTCCAGGTCGCGAAAGCCGCGGGCCCGCAGGTGCTGCACGGCGGCGCGGATGTTCTGGAGGGCGACACCCGTGTCGAGGAACCGCTTGACGATCTTGAGAACGACGACGTCACGGAAGCTGTAGAGCCGCTGCGTCCCGGAGCCGTACGCGGGCCGCACGCTCGGCTCGACGAGACCGGTGCGCGCCCAGTAGTCCAATTGGCGGTACGTGATGCCGGCCGCCGCGCAGGCCGTGGGGCCGCGGTAGCCGACGGCGTCCGAACCCACGTCCGTACCGGCACCCGGGCCCGCGCCCGTACCGAGGTCGCCCACACTGCCGTGAAGCGGATACGGGCCACTCTCCCCGGGCGTACGCCCCAGGAAGCCCCCTGCCGTACCGTCGCCGCTGCTCATCACGCCGACCCTCCGTCCTTGACCTGCCCACACGAAGGTAGGCAGTCACTAGGGGTGCGTCAACGATCGCCACACTCGGCACGCCGAGTGATAATCACCCTGAGAGTGGTTTCCCGTACCCCACTCCGGGGAAAGGCTACTCGAATGCTCCGAGGGCACTCCCCAGCCGTGGCCGGACCACCGGCGGCCTGAGGACCACCGGCCGCCCACCGTCGGCCGACGACGGCTTACGACCACCGGGAGACGGCTCACGACCACCGGGCCCACCGGCGCCACCGGCCGACCGGCGAGAGCCGGCCTACTGGTTGCTGGTCCCGAAGTCCTCCGGAGAGATCTGGTCGAGGAACTCGCGGAACTTCTCCACCTCGTCCTCCTGCTCGTCCGGAATCGCGATCCCCGCGTCGTCGAGCACACCGTCACTGCCGTAGATCGGCGACCCCGTGCGCAACGCCAGCGCTATCGCGTCGGACGGCCGGGCGCTCACCTCGACACCGCTGGCGAAGACCAGCTCGGCGTAGAAGACCCCGTCACGCAGATCCGTGATGCGGACTTCGGTGAGCTCCTGCCCCACGGCCTCGAGCACGTCCTTGAACAGGTCGTGCGTCAGCGGCCTGGCCGGGGCCATGCCCTGCTGGGCGAAGGCGATCGCGGTCGCCTCCCCCGGTCCGATCCAGATGGGGAGGTACCGATCGCCTCCCACTTCACGCAGGAGCACGATCGGCTGGTTGGAGGGCATTTCCACCCGGACACCCACAACGTCGAGCTCGTTCACACAGCAACCCTAGGACGTGCCCGACCGGTTTGGGTAGTCGGGCCGTCCGGAGATCACTGCAGACGGAGTCCCAGCGCGGTCTGGACCAGTGCCGCGTGCAGCCGTACGGAGAGCCCGGCGAGCTCCTTGGCGGTGGCCTCCGCATGGGCCCTGGTCTGCGGATTACGGTGCCGGCGCAGCGGCGCCACCATCTGCTCGACCAGCCCGGCCTCGCGGTCCGCGGCGGCCTTGACAGCCCGCAGGTGCCGGGGTTCCAGACCGAATCTCCCCAGATCCGCCACCAGCTTGGCGACCGTCACGGTCTCGGCGTCGTAGCCCCCGCCGTCGGCCTGGGCGATCAGCCCGTACGACTCCCACTCGGCGAGCTCGGACTCCGTCACCTCCGCCGCGGCGAGCAGCTCGGACCGGCCGATCCGGGACGCCGTGGGCCGGTCACCGCCGTCCGTGTCCCAGGCCCCGTCCAGCAGGTCACGCTGGGGGCTCGGCGAGGGCAGGGCGATCTGCTCGCCCCGGGCGAGGGCGTCCAGATGCTCGCGGATGACCTTGAGCGGGAGGTAGTGGTCCCGCTGCATCCGCAGGATCTGGGCGAGCCGCTCCACGTCCTGCGGGCTGAACTTCCGATACCCGGAGGCCGTCCGCCGAGGCTCCACGAGCCCCTCGGCCTCCAAAAATCTGATCTTGGAGATGGTCACTTCGGGAAACTCGTCGCGCAGTTGGCTCAGCACCGTGCCGATGCTGACCAGTCCGTCGCCCGCGGCGGCGGTGCCGAAGCCGGCACCGCCCGTCGGTGTACGCAGCATGGACCTTCCCTGAAGGTTCTCCGGAGCGTCACACGCCCCGCTGGCTCGCGAAGAACACGAGCCGGTACTTGCCGATCTGCACCTCGTCACCGTTGGAGAGCACGACCGAGTCGATCGGCTCGCGGTTGACGT
Organism: Streptomyces sp. NPDC053431; assembly: GCF_044544925.1. Lineage (NCBI taxonomy): Bacteria > Bacillati > Actinomycetota > Actinomycetes > Kitasatosporales > Streptomycetaceae > Streptomyces > Streptomyces sp. NPDC053431. The sequence continues at coordinate 21,366 of NZ_JBITXX010000032.1, forward strand.
AGGTGCCGTTGAGGCTGCCGACGTCCGACACCGTGAAGGTGCCGTCCGGCTGGCGCCGGAACTCCACGTGACGACGCGACACGGTCACGTCGTCCAGGAAGATGTCGCTCTGCGGGTGGCGGCCGGCCGTGGTCAGCTCGCCGTCGAGCAGGAAGCGGCTGCCGGAGTTCGGACCGCGGCGCACGATGAGCAGCGCGGAACCGGGCGGGAGCGCCTCCACGGCCGCGATGGCCTCGGGCGACAGCGACGGGATCTGGCCGGTGACCTCCGAGTCGTAGGCCTCGAGCCCCGAGATGGAGATCGTCGAGGTCGTCTCGGAAGCACGCTCCGGAACGACCCCGCCCCGCAGCGGCGCGCCGCAGTGGGAGCAGAACCGGCTGTCCGCCGTATTACGGTGACCGCACCTCGTACACACCGGCATGGACGCGTCCTCCTGCCGCGGCTGCCCCGCGGAGGTCTGGGTCGCGTACGGGTCGGAGACAAACCCTCCACCCGCACTTGAGGTTGATGGTTCTCCGAAACCTATGCGCGCGGCACCGGCAGGGTCAACAGAAGACGCGCCCTGTGTGCCCGGAATGTCGCCACCCTGGCCACCGACCTCGTCACGGAAGAGCGGGCGCTCGGCGCCCTGTTCCTCATTCTGGGCGTGGCGCGGCGCGCGATGACGGGCGTTGCCGCCGTCCTCGCGTCCGCTCTTGCCGAACAACTTCGAAAACAACTTCACGGGCGATTCCCCTTGACCGAAACAGACCCGCCCGTGGGGCAGGACGAACCCTGACTGAACACACCTGCCGACCCGGACATCTTCACAACGTCCGTAGCCACTCGACAGTTTCCACCACGCACCACCCTTGTGGTGCGGCGACCCCCCGCAAGGTCATGCCCTTGCCGCGCGACCGTCATCGAGCCCCGCCTCACTGCGAGGACGACTGAGCGTAGTCAGGCCGCTTCGCAGGCCGCAAGGCGTCGACGACGATCTTCCCGGAACGCTGCACCGTGGCCGTGGCCTGCTCCTTCTCCAGTGTCTGGACGACGCCGCCGGGGATGTTGAGCGCGGGCTCGAGATCCTCCGGCTTGCCGATGACCTTGAAGACGTACGGAGCGGCCACTTGCGTTCCATCGATGCGCATATCGCGTCCGCTGCCCGAGAAGTAGCTGTCCGCCACCACCCGCACGTCGTTCACCTGGATCGCCTCCGCGCCCGCGGCGCGCAGCTCCTGAATCGCGTCGAGCAGCATGTCCGACTCGATCGTGCCGGACGGATCGGAGATCGTGAGCGTGATCCCGGGCCCCTCCGCGGCGACCGTGCCGGCCAGGATGCCCAGCTGCTGCTCCTTCTCCTGGGTCTGCTTGCGCGCCTCCTCGGCCTGGTCCGAGCTGGACTCCAGCTCCGACTGCTGCTTCTCCAGACGGGTCTTCTCGTCCTCCAGGCGCTGCGTGCGGTCGTCGAGCTCGTCGAGGATCCGCACCAGGTCCTCCTGGCGGGCGCCGCGCAGCGCGCTGTTGTCGCTCGTCGACCGCACCTGGATCGCGAGCCCGAGCCCGAGCACGAACAGCAGCAGGGCGACGACGAGTTGGGCCCTGGACACCCGCGGCGGCCACAGACTGGCGGCCAACCGCTGCCGCCCGCTGACACCCGGCTCGACGGGCGGCACGCCCGAACCCTGAGCCGCGGCCTGCGGCTGCGGCTGCGGCTGCGGCTGCGGCTGCGGCTGCGGCTGCGGCTGCGGCCTACCGTGCGCCGGCGGCTGCCCCTGGGGCATGGGCCGCCCCTGCGGCCGAGGCTGCGGCTGCCCTGCGGGCCGGGGCTGCCCCGGTCCCTGGGGTCCCTGGGGTCCCTGGGGCCCCTGCGGCCGAGGCTGCGACGGGCCGACGGGGGGCTGACCCTGCGGCCGGGGCTGCGGCTGGCCGGCCTGGGGCTGACCCTGCGGTCGGCCCGGCCCCTGGGGCGGCTGCCCCTGCGGCCGGGGCTGCGGCTGGCCGGCCTGGGGCTGACCCTGCGGTCGGCCCTGCGGCTGAGGCTGCGCGGGCCGCTGCGGCCGGGGGTGCGGCTGGCCCGGACCCTGCGGCTGCCCCGCCTGGGCCGGACCCTGAGGCCGAGGCTGCGAAGGCCCCGGGCCCTGCGGCGGGCCTGAAGGTGCAGGCTGCGGCCGGCTCGGGCCCTGCGGCGCAGGCTGCCGCTGACCCGGGCCCTGCGGCCGGCCCTGGGGCCGAGGCTGGGGCTGGTCGTGCGGTCCGGGCTCGGACGGGTCGTGCGGTCCGGGCTGCGGCTGACCCTCCGGGCGGCCCTGCGCCGGCCGCTGCGGCTCGGGCCGCGGTGCCGGCTGCGGCTCCGGACGCGCGGCCGCCCGACCCGTACCGCTGCCCTCCTCCGGCTCCCGCGCCGGGGTGACCTCGTCGGGCTGCCCGTCCCCGTTCCGGTTCCGGTGCTCGTTCTCGTGCTCGTGCTCGTTCTCGCTCATCGGCCTCACGCCCGGAACACGTGCCGCCGGATGGCGGCGGCGTTGGAGAAGATCCGGATGCCGAGGACGACGACCACACCGGTCGACAGCTGCGCGCCCACACCCAGCTTGTCTCCGAGGAAGACGATCAGCGCGGCCACGACCACGTTCGACAGGAACGACACCACGAAGACCTTGTCGACGAAGATCCCGTCGAGCATGGCGCGCAGGCCGCCGAAGACCGCGTCCAGGGCGGCGACCACGGCGATCGGAAGATAGGGCTCGACCACCGCCGGAACCTCGGGCCGGACCAACAGTCCGACCACGACTCCCACGATCAGGCCCAGTACGGCGATCAAGATGTGCCCTTCCCTGTGTCGGCCGTGGCCTGCCCGGTGGCCTTGGCCGCCCCGGCTCCCCTCGGCTCTGCTGTACGTACGATCAGGCTCGGCGCGGCCGGCAGACGCACGTCGCCCTCCGCCGAGATGCTGGTACGGATCCCGAAGTTCTCCTGCAGCGCATGCAGATACTGCCCGTCGGCGCTGTCCTGGAACGCGGTGCTCAGCCGCTGCCCGTCACCGATGGCGAGGATCGTGTACGGCGGCACCAGAGGCTTGTTGTCGACCAGTATGGCGTCGCCCGCGGCCCGGATCGCCGACAGCGCGGTCAGCCGCTGCCCGTTGATCGCGACGGCCTCGGCGCCCGACTCCCACAGACCGTTGACCACCCGCTGCATGTCACGGTCGCGCACCCGGCCGGTGTCCGAGAAGCCACTGCTCTCGCGAGGGCCCCCACCCCCGGGATCGGTGCCCTTGGCGTCGTCCACGACGAGCCGGACACCCGGCCCGTGCACCGGGGTCGCCCCGGAGAGCAGCGCCACCAGCTCGGCCTGGTCGCCGCCGTGCTCCTCCAGCGCCTTCCGCTGCCGCTCCCCCACCTCGCCGCGGATCCGCTCGACGTCCTGCTCCAGCTTGTCGGCCGCGGAGGTCTCCGCGTCGATCCGGTTGATCAGGTCCTGCCGCTCCTTGGCCACGACCGGCGCGGACACCCGCGCCTCCGCCGCTCCCAGCGTCACCACGGCCGCCGCGAGCACCAGACCGGCCGCGAGGCCGAGCTTCGCCCGGACCGTACGGGGCATGCCGCCGCCCTCGGCGGCGCGCCGGGCCGAGGCCTCCGCGTATCCGTCGTCCAGGGCGTGGTCGATCACGTTGTTCAGCAGCGACATGGACGCGTCCGGGCGCGGAGGTGGCGTTCCTGTGCTCCGAACGGGGGGCTGCTGCGACATGCCGCACATCGTCGCACGTCGCACGCCCTACCGCCGAATGGCCCCACCGGAGAGCCGGGAGGCGCACACGGCCACCTCCCGGCCCGTCCGGATCGGGCGTCCCCGGTCCGGCTACTGACCTGCGCTGTCCACCACGGCCGACCACTCGTCGAGCAGCGCCTGCGCGGAGGCGTCGTCCGGCCCCTCCGCCCACAGATGGGTGACGGCCTCCGCCGGGTCGGGCAGCACCATCACCCACCGCCCGTCGGCCTCCACCACCCGCACCCCGTCGGTGGTGTCGACGGACCGCTCGCCGGCCGCCTCCACCACCCGGCGCATCACGAGCCCCTTGACCGCCCACGGCGTCGCGATGTCCCGCCGCAGCACATGGGCCCGCGGAATGCGCGCGTCGATCTGGCTCAGGGTGAGCTGGGTGCGCGCCACCAGGCCGATCAGCCGGACGAACGCCGCGGCGCCGTCGAAGACGCTGCTGAACTCCGGCACGATGAACCCGCCGCGCCCGTCACCGCCGAAGATCGTCGACTCCTCCCGGCCGACCCGGGTCAGGTCGTCGGGCGAGGTGGTCGTCCACTCCACCTGGGTGCCGTGGTACGCGGCCACCTGCTCGGCGATCCGCGTGGTCGTCACCGGCAGCGCCACCCGGCCCGACCGGCGTTCGGCGGCCACCAGGTCGAGCAGCACCAGCAGCGCCCGGTCGTCCTCGATGATCCGGCCCCGCTCGTCGACGAGCGACAGACGCTCGCCGACCGGGTCGAAACGCACTCCGAACGCGGCCCGCGCCGACGCCACGATCTCCCCGAGGCGTACCAGCCCGGCCCGTCGGCTCTCGGCCGACTCGGTGGGCCGTGCCTCGTCGAGGCCGGGGTTGATCGTCAGCGAGTCCACCTGGAGCCGGCCGAGCAGGCTGGGCAGCACCAGGCCCGCGCTGCCGTTGGACGCGTCGACGACCACCTTCAGACCGGCCTCGGCGATCCCGGAGGTGTCCACGTTCCGCAGCAGCGAGCCGGTGTACGAGTCGAAGACGCTGGCCGGGAAGGACAGGTCGCCGATCTCCCCGGGGAACGCCCGTCGGTACTCCTGACGTGCGAAGACCCGGTCCAGCTTGCGCTGCCCCGCCTGCGAGAGGTCGGCGCCCCGCTCGTCGAAGAACATGATGTCCACGGAGTCCGGCACACCCGGCGAGGTCCGCACCATGATGCCGCCGGCGCTGCCCCGCGCGGTCTGCTGCCGTGCCACCGGCAGCGGTACGTTCTCCAGGTCGCGTACGTCGATGGCGCTGGCCTGCAGGGCCGAGATCACCGCCCGTTTGAGCGCCCGCGCACCACGCGAGTGGTCACGCGCGGTGGTGACGGTCGCGCCCTTCTTCAGCGTGGTCGCGTACGCGCCGGCCAGCCGGACGGCCAGCTCGGGCGTGATCTCCACGTTGAGGATGCCGGACACGCCCCGCGCCCCGAAGAGGTGGGCCTGCCCGCGGGACTCCCAGATCACGGAGGTGTTGACGAAGGCGCCGGCCTCGATCGTCTTGAACGGGTAGACGCGCACGTTGCCCTGCACGATCGATTCCTCACCGATCAGGCACTCGTCGCCGATGACCGCCCCGTCCTCGATCCGGGCGGCCCGCATGACATCGGTGTTCTTGCCGATGACGCAGCCACGCAGATTGCTCTGCTGCCCGATGTAGACGTTGTCGTGGATGACGGCCTTGTGCAGGAAGGCGCCGCTTTTGACCACGACGTTCGAGCCGATGACGGTGTGCTCGCGGATCTCCGCGTCGGCCTCCACCTTGGCGTAGTCGCCGATGTACAGCGGCCCGCGCAGTACGGCGTCGGGGTGCACCTCGGCGCCTTCGGCCACCCAGACGCCCGGGGAGATCTCGAAGCCGTCGATGTCGACCTGGACCTTGCCCTCGAGGACGTCGGCCTGCGCCTTGACGTAGCTCTCGTGCGTGCCCACGTCCTCCCAGTAGCCCTCGGCGACATAGCCGTAGATCGGCTTGCCGTCCTTCATCAGGCGCGGGAAGACATCACCCGACCAGTCGACCGGAACGTCCGCTTCGACGTAGTCGAAGACCTCGGGCTCCATGACGTAGATGCCCGTGTTCACCGTGTCCGAGAAGACCTGTCCCCAGGTCGGCTTCTCCAGGAATCGTTCGACCTTGCCTCCCTCGTCCACGATGGTGATGCCGAATTCCAGCGGATTGGGCACCCGGGTCAGGCATACCGTGACGAGGGCGCCCTTCTCCTTGTGGAAGCGGATCAGATCGGTGAGGTCGAAGTCGGTGAGCGCGTCTCCCGAGATGACGAGAAAGGCGTCGTCCTTCAACGCCTCCTCGGCATTCTTCACACTCCCCGCGGTGCCGAGCGGCTTCTCCTCGTTCGCGTAGGTGAGCTCCATTCCGAGCTCTTCACCGTCCCCGAAGTAATTCCTGACGAGGGAGGCGAGAAACTGCACGGTGACAACGGTCTCGTTGAGACCGTGCCTCTTGAGCAGTCGCAGGACATGCTCCATGATCGGCCGGTTGGCCACCGGCAGAAGAGGCTTGGGCATGCTCGAGGTCATGGGGCGAAGACGGGTGCCCTCGCCACCGGCCATCACGACGGCCTTCATGTCGGAAGCGTCCTCCTTGAAGAGACGACGGTCCTGCCGACTTCACCCTTCCTCAATGGCCCTCAGGCGTCCTCGAAACTGCCGGCGTCGTTGCGCGGCGGACGGAGGGACGGGCTCAATCGGCCTCGGTATCCGCCTTCACGAGTCGGCGGACCTGGACCACGTAGAGGATCCCTGCCCACCAATACAGAGTTGTACCCCATCCGGCGAAGGCCCACCCGAAAACTTCGGCGAGTGACGCAAGCCATCCGTTTCCGTCACTGAGGAGCAGCAGCGGGAACGCGTACATCAGGTTGAAAGTGGCAGCTTTCCCGAGGAAGTTCACCTGCGGCGGGGGATAGCCGTGCCGGCGGAGGACGGCCACGGCCACCAGGAGCATCAGCTCACGGGCCAAAAGCACGGCGGTGAGCCACAGCGGAAGGATCTCCCGCCAGGTGAGGCCGACGAGGGTGGAGAGGATGTACAGCCGGTCGGCGGCCGGGTCGAGCAGCCGGCCGAGGCTGCTGATCTGGTTCCAGCGCCGGGCGAGCTTCCCGTCGAGATAGTCGCTGACCCCGCTGAGGGCCAGCACGAGCAGAGCCCAGCTGTCACTGTTGGGTCCGCCGAACACGGGTCGGAGGATCAGCCACAGGAAGAGCGGCACGCCGACCAGGCGCGCCATGCTGAGGATGTTGGGGATGGTGAGTACCCGGTCCGTCTGAACGCGGGTCTCCTGGACCTCCACCCGGGGGCCTCCTGTGGGAACGAGCTGACAATGCCCCATGACCTTACCCTCAGCCACGGCGGCGGGGTGCACAGGGGTCTCCGGAACGCAAAAATGCCTCAACCCCCGGACGGAGTCCGGGGGTTGAGGCTAAAAATTGTTCGGCGGCGTCCTACTCTCCCACAGGGTCCCCCCTGCAGTACCATCGGCGCTGAAAGGCTTAGCTTCCGGGTTCGGAATGTAACCGGGCG
>NZ_JBITXX010000033.1:0-25148 GCF_044544925.1 Streptomyces sp. NPDC053431
ACGATCCACGGCCGGGAGTTCCTCTTCGCCACGAAACGGACCAACGAGCAACCAAGCCGACAGTCACATGATCAACGACTTCTGTTAGGACCTTTAAGTCCGAAGAATTCGGATTTCCCACCACGCGGCCCACGTAGCCGTTTCTAGCACGATGGCGGGTATGGCAGGTGAAGAGAACACACTGGAGATTGCGGTTGCGGCACTGGGTGATGTGTAAGCAGCGGTCTACACGGCCCGCCGCGCTTTGACGGCGGCCACTGCGACCGCCTACCTGAACGGGGAGACGGTAGTCCGGATCGCGAAACGAACGGGAAGGACGTCATCGAGGTCAATTGCTCTGCGTCCAGTCCAGTTGTAACCTGCCAGCGCAACGACCCCGTCCTGTAGCACCTGTCGTGCGTAAAAAGCCAGGATACAGAGCGGGGCCGGTTGCTGTTGACAAAGAGCTCAGAGCATCCTCAAGGACTTGTTAATAGACGTCACAGGCTCCTGCCGCACGCTTTAGTGGGTCGGTGTCTGAACAATCTTAATTTCACTTGAATTTGAACCGATCGTGTGGGATCCCACGTGTGCAGTAAAGTAACCCACACCATTGAAGATCCATGGATCGATTCCCTGATCACCTCCTCCTGAGCCGACAAAAGTGCAAATGGCCGAAGGATGCTGAGTATTGGCGACCTTGCGGCAGTCTTCATTCTGCTTTAGGGCCCCGCCGGGTTCCTTTATCGCGCTCGACCGCTCAACGAAATAGCCGAGCTGATTCCTCTCGAAGAACCTCGGGTTGTGCACGATGAGTTCGATGTCTTCAGATGCGGCGACATTCGGATCATCGAGGACGATAGTAACTATCAAACGGTCATCAAGCGTCCGCTGACTACACGCACTAACCAGCCTGGCACCGTTAGCGTAATTGTAAGCGGCGACTCCACTGTTGCCACCGATCGAGCATTTTGTTCCATATTCCTTGACTGGTGCAGCAGAGGCGGAGGGGGAGGTCACTGCGATTGTTGCAGTAATACCTAAAACTCCAATGGCGCCTCGAATTACTCTACGCATCGCACTTCTCTTCAGGTTCGCCATGATAGTCTCTTCGATTGAGGGCGACGCTGGCACCGCAGGCGCCGATTTACCTCCGCGCCGGGATGCAATAATCTATCAGCGTGAATCGACCCGAATGGATATTGGCATTACCTTACCTCGCATCGGGAGGAAGTTAAATGAGTACTTTCTGCTCGAGTTCTTCATAGGTAAGGAATTCTTGTCATCGGTTATGTTGCATTGCGGTGGCTCGTTGTCAGCCATGCACTACTGAGGTTGGACTCGTGAAGTCGTAGGGGCTGACGGCTCGTTTGCCCCTGCGGTTTCACCAGGGCTGCTCCTCTGGGTTGGCCAAGGTGGCCACGTCGGTGTCGGGCGTGAGTTCACCTGGCACTCTGGCTGTCATGAGGGATGGAGCGCCTATGCAGGAGTCGGTTGATGAGGGCATGCGCCCGTGCGACTACTGCGGTCATCCAGTCGTGATCGAGTCGATGACGCCGGTCGCGGTGAGGCATCCGTCGATTGATGTCGGAGCGGTATTTGGATCTGGCGGAGGCCGTGTCGTAGCCGGCGGATGGGGTCGTCAGGGTCGGTGGAGGCGGTGTTTGCCTCGCTGGTCCGGCGGAGAATTGACCAGATGCCTTGCACTAGGTTGAGGGCGGGTCGCGGCGACAGCCTCGCACATTTCGGCTCCGTTGTCCTTGACCTGACAGCGCACCACATTCTCCAGTATCTGGCTGTCCCGCTACGAGTACTTCTCGTCTGACCGCAACGCCACGTTCACCGTCGTGCACTTCGTGCCAGTGCAGCAGGACGGCAACCGATTGACGGTCCAGAGCCTGCCCGGGTCGGAATCCCCGCTGACGATGGACCTGACCGTCGAGGGCGATGTCATCACCGGCACCTGGGTGGAGGACACCGCAACAGACGGCTTCTACCAGGGCGCCCGTTACCACCGGGTGATCCATGGTGATGAAACCGACGGGCTGGCGGATGACTGGTCGATGGCTCGGCCCCGGGCCGAACCCCGCCCCGGGCGACAGCACACAGATGGACGTCAACACCGGCCCGTGGGAGCTGGTGTTCCTGGAACCGTCTACCACCCAGGAGGCCATCGACCGGTACAGCAACCGGACGGAAATCTGATTGCCTCCGGCCGCAGCCCTGCCGGCACGCGCCCGATGTCTGCGAACGCTCCGGCTTCTCGGTATCCGCCGACAGGCTGCGGGCAGTGTCCTCCCGCCGAGAGGACAGCCGGTGAGCCGCCTGTCCGATCACGCACTCAAAACCGCGCGCCCCATCACCGGCCACCGCCATGGCGGCCACTACAAGTGTGAAGAAGATGACCGACACCTTTGCCGCCTACATCACAGGCTTGCCCAAGATCCTCGCGGGCGCGGCCGTGCTCCTCCGCGACGCCCAGGGGCGAATTCTGCTGGTCAAACCGGGCTATGTCGAGGACCGGACGTGGGCCCTGCCGGGCGCGACCGTGGAATCCGACCGGGAGGAGACGCCGCGCGAGGCGGCCCGCCGCGAGACCGCCGAAGAGATCGGCCTCGACATCTCCCCCGGCGCGCTGATCGCCATCGCCTGGGTCACCGGGGCGGGATGACCGCCACTGGTGACATATCTCTACGACGGCGGAGTCCTCGACGACGACCAGCTGGCCGCGGTGCAGCTCGAGGCGAAGCTGGATGCCTGGCGGCTGGTGCCACCGGACGAAGCTGACCCCTTCTTCTTGCCCGAGACGAACGCCCGGCGTCCGCCGCGGCCGACTGCGGGGCGGCGGACCTGGATCTCGGTGCGTCCAGCCGTAGCTCGATGCCCTCGGCCTGGGCATAGGCGAAGACATCCGCCAGGATCCGCAGCCGCAGACGGGGCCGGTCGGGGACCGCGCATCCCCGTTCCGCGAGAAGCCTGCGTATCTCCCCGATTGCGCGGGTGACGGTGAAACGGTTGACACCGAACAGCAGGGCGAGGAGGGAGCGCGGGAGATCGTGCCGCAGATGGATCAGCGCGGCGACCAGTCGGTCCACGAAGACCAACTGGTGCCGGGCGCCGCCTCCTGCCACTCGCTTCCTGGCCCCGCCGCGTGCCTGTGACGGCATCCCTCGACAGCGGCCTGCCACGGGTCGGCCAACTCCTCAAGCAGGCGAGCGAGATGGAGCGGAGAGATGCCCGTGAACAACTGATGCGCAAGAACCGCTGGAAGAGCTGCTCTTCCTGGCGGATCCGGGGATCAGGGTGGAGTCGGTGCAGGACGATGACGAGGTGATCCGAGTCGGTGTCAGATGCCGGACAGCCCAGGGCTCGGTGCCCGGGCTGCGGAAGCTGGTCCGCCGGCGGGTGCACTGCTCTTACGTGCGGTTTTCCGCTGACCTCCCTATGGCTGGACGGCAGGTGGGGCCGCGGCTTTGTGTCCGGCGCTTCACGTTCGAAGACGTCTCCTGTGGGCGGCGGACGTTCGCCGAGCAGGTCGCGGGCTTGAGCCGGCCCTACAGGCAACGGACGGAGTGAATAGGTGTGCTGGCCGAGGTGGGCCTCGCCTTGGCCGGTCGCTCCGGTCCCGGCTGACCGACGTCTTCGGGGCGAGGGCCAGCCGCAGCACAGTCCTACGGCTGCTCGACGCTCTCTCGAAACCCCAGCCGCAGCCAGGCGGCGTTGGACGCGCGCTTGGCGTTCCCACCGATGCCCTGGTGGACCTGCTGGTCGCCCTGGTCCACAAGATCAACGCCGGCGCTGAGCGGCGGGTGGAGAAGCAGCTGACAGCGGGCTGAAAGGGTTCGCGGCAAGAAAGGCATCCTCTTCCGGCTCGCCGACGCGGCGATCGGCCGACCCGAGGGCACCGTAGGGACGGTGCTGTACCCGGTGGTGGGTGAGAAGACGCTGCGCGACCTGGTCGCCGAGGCGAAGGCGAAACAGAAGGCGTTCAGAGCCAAGTCCCACTCCACGAGTGCGTGCGCGACATCGAGTACGGCACGATATGGAATCAACAGAGCCCCACTGGTGACGAGCTGAGCCTAGACAACTCGCTCAACATCCGTGGGGCTTTGCCCGTTTCCTCCACAACCCCACCATCCGATCCGTGACCACTCTGAAAAAGCTCAGTCACAGCGAACGAGAGGGAACCCTCATGGCCCCTGACCGCGAGGGCCATGACGGGTGGCGGAATGGTCAGCCGCGATCGGGAACGATTTCTCCCGGAGTGATTGCCGTGGAGGCAGGGAGCTCACTTTCAGAGAGGATCATGTGGCGGCAGTCGGGAGCTTCGCCGTTGCGCAGGCCGAAGGCGAGGTCGTCGATCTGGGCTGGGTTCTTGGGCGCCGGAGGGAAGACGATCTCCAGATGGGTTCCCGTGGGGAACTTGTCGGGACGGATGGTGGCGGTGAAGGCGCCGTCGCGGTGGTGGAAATCGATGGCCTTCAGTGTGGTGTAGCCGAGTTCGGGATCTTCGCCCTGGTCCAGCTGGCAGGTGGGATCGTCCTGGTAGACGCGAGCGTTCACGCCCATACGCTTGAGGTCTTGCTGGAGCCGGGTGGGATCCGGCCGTTCTGCGCCGGCGTCGCGGATAGTGACATTGACGGTTCCGTGAGGGTCGCGCTTCAGGGTGTAGGCGACCGTGGAGATCCGGTCAAGGTAGTCGCCGGGTGTGGCCGGGGACTCCGCGGTGTCGCGTCCGGCCACAACAGTTCCGGCACCGCCTGCCGGGTGCAGGACGAGAACGGCAGCGGCGACCGACGCGGCGAGGCCAGCGGTCAGCCCGGCCGGTACCCAGCGCCTGCGAGGGGCCCAAGAGGGGCGGGGGGCCCTTTCCGCGGCGTTTGCGTCCTGGGCGCGCTGCTCGACATGGTTCTTCAGCTCGTGCATCAACCGCTCCTCGAAGTGTTCGGGGTTCATGAGACCTCCAATGGGGATGAAAGGGACGGAGCGGAGTCTGGGATTGCCTTCTTGGCGAGTTCACGCCGCATGGCTTTGCGGGCGCGGTGCAGCCGTACCCGGGCGGCCACGGTGCTGATGTTCAGGGCGGCGGCGGCCTCCGTGACAGTCAGCCCGTCGACAGCGACCATTTCCAGCACGGCCCGCTGACTGGATGGCAGCGCGGCCAGGCCCTCAAAAAGGCCGCGGGAGGCCTGCTCGGCATCAAGGCGCTCCTCAAGCCGGGAAATGTCGTCGCCCTCCAAGAGCCGGTGACCGTAGATCCGGTTCTCCGCTGACCACAAACGAGCCGCTCGCCGGTCCTCGGCCGCGGCCACGTTCCGGGCGATGCCGTGCAGCCACGCAACAGGACTGCCCAGCTCCTCCCGGTACCCGGAAGCCGCCGAGATCGCCGCTAAAAACACATCGGCCACCAGATCCGCCGCGGCGAACGGGTCACGGCAGCGCCGGGCGGCATACCGCAGCATCGCCTGCACGTGCTCCCGGTAGAACGCCTCAAACGCCTCCGGATCCTCACCGATCCGCGTCACCTGGTATCCGCCGGGCGGTTGTCTCACATCGGCTCCTTCTTCTACCTCGTCCCTTCACTCCCTCTTGTCGACTTACGGCCGAGGCGTTACATGACGAATGGAGGCTTCTTCCTCGTGTGACTCCCTGTGCTTCATTTGAAGATCGACTGCAGTCAGGGAGCGCCATAGCGGCAGACCTCCGAGAGGAGCCCTACATGGGCGAGACCGGTGATCCGGCTCCCGACTCTCTTGCCGCCAGGTCCGCCCATGGCGCCCTGCCCCGGGACGGCTGTACGAGCGGACGAGGGGGGACCTGACACGCTAAGGCAAGGAGTGTCGGGAACGCAGGCACCCTCAAGTGATCAACGCACCACCTACGGATGATCATGCCATCCTGGGGCACAGGTGCGTGACTACGGGTTTTCGCCGGCTCGGCAGGACGAGATCTGGAGACGCTGGCGCGAGGGGCGGTCGTTCAGCTTGATAGGACGGGCACTCGGGGCACCGATGCAGAGCGCCCGCCGGTTCCTGTGTCACAGCGGCGGGGTCCGCCTTACCCCGCGGCAGCGAGCGGACCGGCACCTGAGCTGCAGCGAGCGAGAGGAGATATCCCGTGACATCGCCTCCCGGGAGTCGGCCTGGCAGTTGATCAGGCGGCTGGGCCGGTCCCCCTCGACCCTCTCCCGCGAGATCGCTCGCAATGGCGGTCGGGACCGCTATCGAGCCGCGTCCGCCGATGCGGCAGGCTACGCGCGGGCGCCGGCCCAAGCAGGCCACCCTCGCCCAACGACCGGCTCTGCGCGCCCTGGTGGAGGCCAAGCTGGCTCTGTGCTGGTCGCCCGATCAGATCGCAGGGTGGCCGCGACGGCAGTTTCCTGGTGATGCAGATCTCGCACGAAGCGATCTACCTCTCGCTCTACGACCCTCGCCGCCGCCAGGCGATAGACGGCACCCTCACCCAGCGGCCGCGGTCAGGCAGGCCCATGCGCCGTCCGAAGGTCGCCCGCCGGCCCACCGGGCGGGGCATCATCCGGGGCATGGTGTTCATCACCCACCCACCCACCGCCCGGCCGAGGTCGAGGACCGCAAGGTTCCCGGCCACTGGGAAGGCGACCTCGTGATGGGCACCCGGCCCTCGCCACGCTCGTCGAGCGCACCAGCCGCTACACGGCCATCATCGCGCTGCCAGACGGCATCAGGCGGAGCAGGTCACCCCGCACCTCACCAAGAGCCTCCTCGGCATCCCGCCGCAACTGCGGCGGACGCTCACCTGGGATCGCGGCCGGGAGATCGCCGAGCATCAGGCCATCACCGCCGAGACGGGGATGCCGATCTACCTCTGCGAGCCGCGCAGCCCGTGGCGACGCGGCACCAACGAGGACACCAACCGGCTGCTGCGGCAGTACCTCCCCAAGGGTGCTGACCTCCGCACATCCCAGGCGATGCCCAGCGCCCCCGGCAACCGTCACCACCGCAGCGGGTCCATCCCGTACGACCGCAGCGTCGAAGCGGTGTTCCCTGACGCTTGAAGGTCGGCGAAGAACACATCCGCCGCCCACACGACCGCGCCGCCGGCGTCGAGCAGCCTGTACGGCTCCCACGCATCGCCGGTCTCGACAAGCCCCCGACCTCGGGCAGCACGAGCCCCCTCAGATCCCTGCCGAGACCCTCCGCGTCCGTCATGCCGGGAAGCCAGCAGATACCGCTTTTAGTTCAATTGACATGTCCGGGCCGCGACGACGCCCTGATCGAGCACCAGGCGTCCATCCCTCTCGCACGCGCGTGGGGCGGCGGGCTGGTGCAGTCGGTGGACGGGATGTGGTTCGTGGTGCCGGTGCCGAGCGTGTACGCGCGGCCGAACCGAAGTACTTCGGACGCCGGGGCGGCGCGACCTGGCGGCCCGACCTCCGCCGCGGCCATGGCCGCCACCCCGGACCCGGTCCACCGACAGCGTCCCCGGCACTGCCCCGAGCAGGAGTACGTGAGCTTCGTCCGCAGTCAGGACGGCTTCAACCACCACTATCTCAACGCCAAACTGCGCTACTACCGAGCCTTTCGCGAACGGTGGCCGGACCTGGCCGCGTGGTTCGCCGAGCCGCTGGCCGAGCGGGTGGGCCGGCTGCCCGGCGAGTCCTTCCACCGCCCCTCGCTCCCCGCCTCGCACAGGGCCCGGCGCTACCTGACCTACCTCGGCCTGCGCGGATACGCGACGTTCGACTACCGGTGGATGTTCGCCGTCGGCCAGCTGCGAGTCCACGACCAGGCCGCGCTCGCCGGGATCGACCTGGACACCACGACGCTGGTCGAGGAGGCGCTCGCTCTTGGCTACAGCAGCCCGGCGGCGAAGCAGGCGATGCACTGGTCGGTGGCCCGGATCGTGCTCCGCAACGGCCTGACCGACGTCGCCGACATCACCGGCGAGCACATCACCGAGGTCCTCGAAGCGATCCGGCTCTTCCCCGAGGACCCGGAGTTCGCGTCCTTCTACCCATCGGCCGAGCAGTTCTACGAAGGCCCGGCCAAGTGCTGGATCACGCACCTACACCAGCTGGAGGTGGTGCTCTTCCACCGCGGCCAGGTCGCCGTCCAGCCGCGCAAGCTGATGCCGTCGTGGAAACCGCCTCTGGCACTGCCGCCCCGGATGCGGGCCGTCGCGGAGAAGTGGCTCGCGGCCCGCAGGCTGACCGACGCGCCCTCGACGGTGGAGAAGCTGGAGCTCGCGGTGCGGGTCTTCGGGCAGTGGCTCGGTGCACACCATCCCGGCATCACGACCTTCGCCGACGTCACGCGCCAGCACCGCCTTGACTGGATCGGCCACATCGCCGAGGCGCCAGCCCCGACCACGGGCAAACCGCTGGGCGTCATGTCGCGGATCCAGCGGATCTCCGGGCTGTCGCAGTTCTTCCGGGACACCGCGCTCTGGCTACGACGACGTGCCCGGCCACACCCTCATCGGCGGCGGCGACGCCCCGAAGTACCCGCAGAAGGTGCCGCGGTTCATCCCCGAGCAGGACCTCGAACGGCTGATGCCCGCTATCGACGCGATCGCCTGCCCATTCCAGCGGGCCGCACTGCTGGTCGCCCGCTGGTCCGCAGCCCGCCGCACCGAGATCCAGCGCCTTCCGCTGGACTGCCTGGACCGCTACCCCGACGGCACCGCGCGGCTCCGCCTGTCCGGCCGCAAGACCTACAAGGAGCGCGTCGTCCCCCTGCACGAGGACGCCGCCGAGGCCCTGCAGAAGGTCATCGACCTGCGCAGAAACGCACCGGAGCGGCCGTTCACCGACGAGAGGACCGGCGAGGAGATCCGTTACCTGTTCATGAGCCACGGCAAGCCACTGTCGACGTACTACCTGTTCGAGACCTCGATCCAGGCCGCCTGCAAAGCCGTCGGCCTCGTCCGCCCCGGCGGCGCCGGCCGGGGCACCGTCTCAGCTCACCGGTTCCGCCACACGGTGGGCACCCAGCTTGCCGAACGCGGCGCGAAGCTCCCCACCATCATGAAGGTCCTCGGACACACCTCCGTGAACATGGCCCTCGTCTACGCGCAGATCAGCGACCAGAAGTCCTGCGCGACTACCAGGCTGTGCTCGGCTCCGGCGCCACGATCGCCGGCCCAGCCGCCGACGAACTGCGCAACGGCACGCTGCCGGAAACCTCGGTCGACTGGCTCAAGACCAACTTCTTTAAGACCGAACTCGAACTCGGCCGCTGTCTCCGGCTCCCCGCCGAAGGCCCCTGCGAGTGCGACCTCTACCTGACCTGCGCGAAGTTCGTCACCACACCCGAATACGCACCACGGCTCCGCGCTCGGCGCGAGGTCGAGCTGACCCTCGCCCGCGATGCGGCCGAACGCGGCTGGGACCGCGAGGTCGAACGCATCGAGAGACTCCTGGCCGACCTCGGCCAGCCCCTCAACGCTGAAGCAGAGGAGGACGGCTCCAGCGCGTGATCAACCCGTGGCGGAGCTACCGGAGCGGTCCTCGCTCGTCTACATACACGGTGGGTTCCGACAAGAACACATCGACGTCCGTCGGGCCGTAAGCGATGTTGAAGGTGTCCATCCAGTACGACCAGTCCTGCATACCCGATGCGCTGCTGAAACGGTAGTTGAGCTGCCAGCGGACCCACTGTCCGGGGACGAGGTGAACAGCGGGGGGCCTGCGCGGCCGAGGCGGTATGCCGAACAGCGGCTCCACTCGGGGTTGGACCCGCAACCGACCGTCGGCTTCGCGCAGCTGGACGTCGACCTTGCGCAGGTCTTCCTGGCCGCCACGGGGCTCGAAGCCGTATCGCTCATGCATGCGGACCACGTGCGCAAACTGGTGCGGCACAGCAGGGACAGCGAAGCCGACCGGAGCTGCGTTCCTACGGGCGGCGGCCTCTCCTCCTCGGGACTGCTTCGTCCAGGACGTTCGTATCCACTGGACGGTGATTTCCACAGTCGCCACCCCTGCCACTCCATCGAAGATCTCACTCTATGCGGATGGCTTCTCTGGCCGACACCGGCACCGCCAACGATCCGAGCGACACACCGAAGGAAGATCAACTTGAACTGTCCACATAAACAGCGACATCGTCTTCGGCCTGCTCACGCTCGCCGGGTTCGCGTACGCGCCGTCGCTGGCGGACCCGCCGGACCATGCCGGACCAGAAGATGCGGCGCATCGACCGTGGGCCGACCACGGCGCCTTCCAGGACGCGGCCCGCGGCCGGGTCGACCTCACGCGGATCGCGCGGCACTGGGAGGACATCCTGCGGATCATCGGCTCCATCCACACCGGAGCCGTCCGCGCCTACGACGTGATCCGGATGCTGTCGCGCGAGGGTCGCCCGACGCCGCTGGGGGACGCGATCGAGCACTACGGGCGGATCGCCAAGACGCTGCACATGCTGCGCCTGGCCGACGAGCCCGGCTACCGGCGCCAGATCAAGGTGCTGCAGGAGGGCCGCCACACGCTCGCCCGGAAGATCTTCCACGGCCGGGCCGGGCAGCTCTACCAGCGCTACCAGGACGGCATGGAGGACCTGTTGACCGAACTACCGAGGGGTGAGGTGGAGCGTCCCCGGAGTTCGACGCACGGTGACGAGATCGGCCGGTCGGCCCAGCGCACTCCCCGCGAAGCCTTCCCGTACGACCGTCCTCATGTGCTGTCATCACGAGTCGTTGGAGACCACAGCGGCTCGTGGAGGATCAGGTGCAGGAACGTACGGAGTTACGGGATGTCACAGCACTTGCGGTGCCGAGGGTCGGCCGGGTCGAGGAGACCGGCGACCCGGCCCTGCCGTTCCGGCTGCTGGACGGGGACGGCGTCGAGGTGTCGGCGGTCAGCGAGTTCCTGCTCGACATGCTCGCTGACGACGACAGTCCAGCTTCGCTCCGTTCGTACGCGTACGAACTGCTGGCCTGGTTCCGGTTCTTGTGGGCCGTCGACGTGCCGTGGGACCGGGCAAGTCGTGCGGAGGCCCGGGACTTCGCGCTGTGGCTGAGGCTGGTCAAGAAGCCACCGCGGCCTCGACGGCCGGATGCTCCGGCGCCTGGGTCGGTTAACCCGGTGACCGGCAAGCGGTACGCGGGTGAGAACTACGCGCCCCGCACCCGGCGGCACGCACGGGCAGTGGTCCGCAGCTTCTACGAGTACCACCGCGACATGCACGGACGGCCGCTGCTCAACCCGTTCCCGAAGAGCAAGCGTGCCGAGGACGAGCATCTCAACGTCCACCACAACCCGATGCACGCCTATCGGCCCCCCACTCGCCGGGCTCCCTACCAGCCGAAGGAACCCCGGCGAATCCCGCGCGGTATCCCTGACCAGGCGTTCAACGAGTTGTTCGCGGCTCTTCCCTCGCACCGCGACCGCGCGCTGGTCGCTTTCTACATCTCGGCCGGCCCGCGCGCCTCGGAGCTCCTCGGCGTCAGCCGGGACCGGGTCAGCCCCGGTGACCAGACGGTCGGCGTCATCCGCAAGGGCTCCCGGGCTCTGCAGTGGATTCCCGCCTCCAGCGACGCGTTCGTTTGGCTGCGGCTCTACCAGCAGCAGATCCGCCCGCAAGCTCTCGACGGGCCCGACGAGCCTCTGTGGTGGACTCTGCGGCGTCCGATCAGGCCGTTGAGCTACGACGCGGCCCGCATGGTGTTCACCCGGGCCAACGAGACCTTGGGGGCGAACTGGACCCTGCATGACCTGCGGCACAGCGCGGCGAAGAGGATGGTGCGCGACCCCAAGCTCTCGCTCACCGACGTCCAATGGGTCCTCGGGCATCTCCACATCAGCACCACGGAGCAGTACCTCGAACCCGCTGAGGGCGAGGTCGTCGCGAACGTACTGGCCCACCACGCCCGGCAGGCTGCGGAGCCGGTCAAGCCGGTGATGCCCGCCCCGGGCTACCGTTCCGAGGTCCTCCAGACGCTGCTCGGCCCGGCCGCCCTCGGTGGAGGCCCGGCATGACCACCGAGACAGTGACCGCCCGCCGCTCCGCACCTGTTCGCCACGCTCCCTTGCCTCCTGGCCAGGAGATACGGGAAGTACCGACGTCCTGGTGGCAGACGGAGGAATCGCGCGAGAAGGTGCTGGAGCGCACGCTCGCGCTGCCGTTCACCGCGGACACGGACACCAACCAGCGCACGCGTCGACGCGGTCTGATCAAGCTGCTCGACTGGCTGGAGGATCAGCCAGGCCGGACCTGGCAGGAACGCTGGATGGCCAGCGGAGCCGAGGAGGCCGGGCGGGAGTGGCCGCGGCTGCCGATGCAGTGGCTCGCCGAGCACCAGCGGGCGCGCAAGTACGACCGTGCCGATCTGTGCTGCGGCATGATCCCGCTGCTGGGCGGACAAGTCGTGCGCCCCGCCTACCGGTGGCTGCTCCGGCAGCGCCCTTCTCAACTGCTGGCGCACATCCGTAGCGTCACCGATCTCGACGGTTTCGCGGCGCTCAAGGAGCGGTATACGGCCACCGGCCACACGGGGGCCAACGACTGCAACAACGCGCTCAACCGCGTCACCTGGATCGTGGCCCGCAAGGGCGGCACCGTTCACGACGTCACCATCGGCGACTGCGTCGAGCTGCAGCATGCCATCGGTGAGCACCAGACCAACGACCACGGCAAGCACCTCTTCTACCAACTCCTCGCAGGGCTCGGTGTCTTCGGACCCGACGCCCCCGCCCGGCTGAAGACGGTGATGCTGCCGGGGCAGTTGACACCGGCGGCCCTGGTCGACCGGCAGGGCATTACCTGCACCGCGATACGCGACCTCCTGGTCGACTACCTCACCGAGCGCGCGGTGGACGTCGACTACACCACGCTTGAGGAGATGGCCCGCTCACTGGCCGGACTGTTCTGGCGTGACCTGGAGAAACACCACCCCGGGATCGACTCGTTGCGGCTGGACGCCGATACCGTCACGGCCTGGCGGGAGCGCGTCCGCATGGTCCGTGACCGTCACGGCATCCCCATCCGGCCGCGGGTCAACGCGCACACCGTCTTCAGCTGGGTCCGGGCGTTCTACCAGGATCTCGCCCGCTGGGCCGCCGAAGAGCCGGCACGGTGGAGCCCGTGGGTCGCTCCCTGCCCGGTCCGCGACAGCGACACCGACCACAGCAAGAACCGCGCCCACCGCAAAGCAGCCATGGACCAGCGCACCCGCACTCGACCAGGAGCGGCTGCTGCTGGTCTCGCCAGAGCTCGGCGAGGTGCTGACAGCGATCATCCACCGCGTCCGGCGCGGGCAGCAGGCCATGCCCCTGGTCGCCGCCTACGACAGTCTGGAAAGGCTCTGGAGTGCACCGATGCCGTTCCTCTTCCAGCGCCGCTGCGGCCCGGAGGACCGAGCGATCCCGCGCAACTACATCTACACCTGCCTCAACGACGCCCTCTCCGCGAGCGGACTGACCGGGCCCGCCAACGAGCAACTGCGGTACACGCCGCACGACTTCCGCAGAATCTTCGTGACCGATGCCCTCCGCTCTGGTCTGCCCCCGCACATCGCCGCCCGCATCTGCGGCCACCGGATGGTCGACACGACACTCGGATATGCCGCGATCTACCCCGAGGACGTCATCAACCACCACCGGTCCTTCATCGCCCGCCGCCGGTCGCTGCGGCCCAGCGAGGAGTACCGCGAGCCCACCGCGCAGGAGTGGCAGGACTTCCTGGCCCACTTCGAGCTGCGCAAGGTGGCGCTGGGCGTCTGCGCACGCGACTTCGGAACTCCCTGCGTCCATGAGCACGCTTGCATCAGATGCCCCGTCCTACGACCAGATCCCGAGCAGAGGCCCCGCCTGGAGGAGATCCACGCGAACCTGCTCGACCGGCTCCAGGAGGCCAAGGAACAAGGCTGGCTCGGGGAGGTCGCCGCGATCGAGGCCAGCCTCGCCGCCGCCGAGCAGAAGCTCGCCGCCATGCGCGACCTCGCAGCCCGGCACACCACAGTCCACCTCGGCATGCCCGACTTCCGCACCAGCGCCGGCCGACTCACCGGCAGCTCTGACAGCGGCTGACAGCCGTCCGACCACGGGCCCTTCGCCCCTGGCTGGCCTGGTCTCAGGCGCGAGGCGGCAGGACCTCGATGATTTCGGCGATGCCAGCGGCCGGTTGGGCCTCGTGCATGGTGATCACGTGACCAGGCTTCAGATGCTGCCATTGCTCGGGCTGCAGGGGAGCCAGGCGAACGTCGGCGGTCTCTCCAGGGCCAAGCTGCGGCTCGAACTCCACCCAGAACCGCGCGATGTTCAGATCTTGCTGTCCGTCTGCGGTGCGGTGACCGATGTCCCACAGCGGTCTGAGCTGGCCGTCCCCTGAGAAGGCACTCTGGCGTCCGCCCTCGTCGGCTCCCAGAAGGGTCAAGGTGGCACGGATCGTGCCGTGTTTGGCTTCCCAGCCCCGCCACTCGCACCTACGGCGGCTGCGGTCGAGCATCATCTGTCGGGCAACCTCGGAGAGCATCTCCCAGAAGGTGATGGATACCGGATGGACATCCGCGATCTCGATGAGCACATCGAGCGCCATCTCCCACTCCTGGAGCTCGATCTCCTTGCGAACATCTCCGACCGTCTGGCCGTTCTCTGCCATGGCGTCCTCCGGCAGTACGTCAACGGCCTGCCGAAGGAGTGTGAACGCGTCATCCATATGCGGGATTGTCGCCTGGTCCCGGGCGCCTTGTCACAGGTGACCGTGCAGAACGCAGCGGCGCGCGACACGCCCGGACACTCCAGGGCTCCACGATTTCAGACAATTACTTTCAGTGACTAGACCCGCGCAGACCCCCGCCGGGCCGTCGGCTGGGCTAGTTCGGATAAGACCAGATCGGCGCCCTCGGCCTCGTTCTCAACGCCCCTGTTCAACACCCGCTACATGGACGCCGCCGTCACCCGGCCGCGGGCCGACGGGTTCGAGGTACGGGAGGAGGGACGTGGCCCGCCTCTCCCCGTTCATGCGGCACCAACCGCCGGACCTGCCCGGCGGCCTCTGCGCGATGCGGACGCGGTGGACGAGGAGTAGATCAGTGGCTGCGGGGCGCGTACATGATGACGGCCATCCCCGCGAGGCACACCAGGGCGCCGATGACGTCGTAGCGGTCGGGGCGGTAGCCGTCGGCGATCATGCCCCAGGCGATCGACCCGGCCACGAAGATCCCGCCGTAGGCGGCGAGGACGCGCCCGAAGTTGTCGTCGGACTGGAAGGTCGCCACCACACCGTACAGCCCGAGGGCGATGACGCCAGCGCCGATCCAGATCCAGCCCTTGTGCTCGCGGACGCCCTGCCAGACCAGCCACGCACCGCCGATCTCGAAGAGCGCGGCGACGACGAACAGGGCAACGGAACGAGCGACAGTCATACCGCCGGACCCTACCCGCGGCGGCCCCCGATCGTGATCTTCAGCGGGTTGGCCGACCCCTGGCAGCCGCACCCGCCCTGACCTGTGGCCTTCGGCGTGCAGGAGCAGGATCGGCGCCACTGGCCGTACCACCGAGTGTCGGCAGCGAGCACGGCCAGGGCGACGGCAAGGCCGGGCAGCCAGCCCACCACCACCCCCGCGCCGGCGCCGACGACCCCGGCGGCGATCATCATGGGCAGCGCGCAGCAGGCCACGCAGGCGAGCGCGGCAAGTCCGCCGAGCGCCTTCGGGGCGCGGTGGGGCGTCGGTCAGCGGCAGGGGCCGGCATGACGGTTCTCCTCGGCGAGGTCGGTGAAGGGGATGGGGCAGCAGCTGCTGGACGCGCAGACGGTCAGGTCGTCGCAGCCGGCTTCGACGGCGGCGGCCAGGGCGGTGCGAATGGTGGTGAGGTCGGCGATCTT
Source organism: Streptomyces sp. NPDC053431 (assembly GCF_044544925.1). Classification (NCBI taxonomy): domain Bacteria; kingdom Bacillati; phylum Actinomycetota; class Actinomycetes; order Kitasatosporales; family Streptomycetaceae; genus Streptomyces; species Streptomyces sp. NPDC053431. Next base: position 15,780 of record NZ_JBITXX010000033.1, read on the forward strand.
CGCGTCGACCTCGACGAGCTTGGCCGCGGCGCGGTCCTGGAGCCCGGCCACATGGCGGCCGTGCCGGTGGCGGCCGGCCTCCAAAAGCTCGGCGACCTCCTCCAGCGTGAACCCGAGCCGCTGAGCGGCCTTGATCACCCGCAGCGCGGTCACCGTGTCCTCGCCGTACAGGCGGTGGCCGCCGTTGCTGCGCTCCGGCTCGGCCAGCAGGCCGCGCCGTTCGTAGTAGCGCAGCGTCTGGACGTTCACCCCGGCCGCCTCGGCGACCTGCCCGCTGCGCAGCCCCGTGCTCACCTTCGGCCCCCTGGCGGCAGAGGTACGTGCGGCGAGGGCGTCCAGGACCGGCTCGTGTGCCTGGTCCACCGAGATGTCCAGCCGGATCAGGTCCTGGACGAGGGTGGTGGTGAAGGTGAAGAACGAGCAGCAGCCGCTCTCACGGGCCACCAGGTCACGCACCCGGCCCTCCGCGCCCTCTCCGCCGGCCAAGTCCAGGCGCAGGAGAAGCGGCTGCGGGCGGGACACCGAGGCCAGCCGCTCAGCGAACAGCGCGTCCCACTCGGCGACCCGCAGGGGCTGCTCCTCGGTGGGCAGGGTGCAGGACCGCGGCACCCACGCAAGATCACTCATCGCGCTCCCTCCCGTCGTCACGTCCCCGGTGGTGGGGACACCTCCGACGGTAAACCTGTACCTAGGTACCGGATGCAAGCCCTGGTGTCGGCGGATCAGCGCCGGCCATCCCCCGAGCGAGCAGACCGGTCAGCTCCGCGATGGCCTCCGGGAGGGCTTGAAGTACCGGCGGACGTTCTCCGGCTTCTTGTGCCTCGACTTCGCATCAGCGTCAGCAGACTCGCCCCCGCCTCCCCGAGGTGGATCAGGGAGGAGTGCCGGAACTCATGCAAATCCCAGCCCCCCCGGGCCCGCGTACGGCGGTGTGGGACACGGGCCTGCCCGTACGACAGCCGCGCGAAGCCGGTGTCCGGGCAGAGGTCACGGGGGCTGACGACCTTCCACGGTCCCGGACGGCGGTGAGTGACGAACACCGGCCCGCGGGCGCGGCCCCTAAGGAGCCGGGCGATGCCGGCGTCCCAGTAGACGGTCTCCAGCACGAAGTCCTCGCGGGCCTGGCCCCGGCGGCGGGACTTCGACTTCGCCCCCTTGGCCTTGACCGGGCAAAGCGGCCGGCGAAGTCCAGGTCCTCGATGTTCACGCCCAGGATCTCCTCCGAGCGCCCGGCGGTCTCGTGGCGCATCCGCCCAGCGTCTTCTCCCGCAGGTGCACCTCGCGCCGCGCGATCAGCCGGTGGCCATGCGTCAGCGGGCCGGGGTCTCGAAGTCAGGCACCGCGACCAGCCGATCTGGCCTTCGACTCCGCCCTTCTCGTGCGCGCTGCGGATGCCGGCCTGGCGAGCGGAAGGCGGTCCAGCGTTCGGCCTCCACCCGGCGGCGTGAGAGGCCTAGCACCTGCGCGACGACGGCCCTAAGGTTGTCGTAGCGGACCTTCCGGGTCGGCACTCCGCCCAGCACGTTGAGAGCGTGGACGTGGCCCTCGAAGAACGCCCCCTGCCCCGCCGAGGCGAAGAGTGAAGAGGCGGTGGACGGCCTTGCCCGAGTACGACACCCGGCATGCGAACAAGTAGCAGGCCACCAGCTCGCCGGCCAGCTTGACCGTGACGTCCCCGAAGTCGACCTCGGCCTCGGCGCCCGGCCTGTGGGTCTGCGGGACACGCGTCGACCACACCCTTGCCGGGCCTCCAGCCGGATCTCCTCGCGGCGGCCAGCGACCGTAGCCACGGACCATCTGGTAGGAGACGTCGGCAACACGCTCGTCCAGCAGCCGGTCGAAGATGCGCTTGACGGTGTGCCGCTGCTTGCGCGGTGCGGTCAGATCGGCCGTGAGGATGCCGTCGATCACCGGCTTGTAGGGGGCCAGCCGAGTCTCTCGCGGCTCGCGTCGAGCGACTGGTGGCTCTGGTGGCCGCAGCTGCTCTCGGTCCGGTCGGTTGGATTGCCCGCGGATCTGTTCGCCGACGTCGCGCCGAAGGTGGTGACCGGCTGGCGTGCGCGGGCCGCGGTGGAGTCCGAGTCCCCCTCTCATCTGCGGACGCACCCGGGACCGCCGCGGGTGGCTCTGCTGGCCGCGCGGCTCCACGAGCGGGAGCGGGAGATCACGGACAGGCTGGAGGAGCTGTTGATCTCCCTGGTGCACCGGATCGGTGCGCGGGCGGAGCGGAAGGTCACCGAGTAGTTGGTCAACGCGTTCAAGAAGGTGTCGGGCAAGGAGAACAACCTCTTCCAGCCGGCCGATGCGTCGCTCGGCACGCCGGAGGGCACGGTCCGTGAGGTTGTTTACCCGGCGGAGTCCGGCGGCGGGGGGACGCCGCGGGAGCTGGTGCACGTTGCTGGTCATCTACGCGTACGGCACGAACACCGGGATCAGGGCGGTGACATCCGGCGGTCACGGCCATGGCGAGGACGAACTGCGCTACGTACGTCGGCCGTATCTGTCCGCCGAGGCCGCTCGCGCCCTCGCGGTCCAGATCGCGACGCCACGTTCACGCCCGCAGCACCGAGTTGTGGGGCCAGGGCTCGACCGCGGTCGCCTCCGACTCCGCCCACGTGCGCGCCTACGACCAGAACTTGTTCACCGAGTGGCACTCGCGCTACGGCGGTCGCGGGGTGCTCATCTACTGGCATGTGGAGAAGAAGTCCCTGGTCATCCACTCCCAGCTGATCAACTGCACGCGCCTCCGAGGTCGCCGCGATGATCGAGGGCGCCATGCGGCACGGCACCACCATGGACGTCGAGGCTAACTACACGGGCTCGTATGGCCAGTCGGAAATCGGGTTCGGCATCACGAGACTGCTGAACCTGGTGCCCAGGACCGAGCGGATCAACAAGGTCAAGCTGCACCGGCCGGTGGCCGGCGAACCGGACGCCTACCCTCAGCTGACCCCGGCGCCGACCGCCCGATCCGCTGGGAACTCGTCGCCCAGCAGTGCGACCAGATGATCAAGTGCGCCACCGCCATCCGGACCCGCACTGCCTCCACCGAGGCGATCCTGCGGCGCTTCACCCACAACGCCTCCCACCCCACCTACGCGGCCATGCTGGAGGTCGGCCACGCTCAGAAGACCGTCTTCGTCGCCCGCTACCTGCGGCTTCGGGACCTTCAGCGGGAGATCGAGGAGGGCCTGAACGTCATGGAGCCCTCCAACGGAGCCAACAGCGTGATCGCCTATGGCAAGGGCGGAGAGATCGCCTCCAACCGGCGCGAGGAGCAGGAGATGTTCGTGCTGTGCCTGCGCATCCTCCAGTCCGCCCTGGTCTACGTGAACACCCTCATGCTCCAGGACATTCGCGGTGAACCGGAGTGGGCCGGCCTGCTCACGCCCGCCGACCGGCACATCTGCCCCCGCTGTTCTGGTCACACGTCGCCCCTACGGTGTGGTCAACCTCACCATCGGCGCCACCGTGCGGCCCCCGGCGGACAGCGCCGACCAGCCCCTTTGTGGGGTAACCATGACATACCGTCCCCAAGAACAGGGATTGAGCTGGGGCTACTCACGTCAACCTCACCTTTGCAATGCAGAGTTCTCTGCACTAGCCAAGGGGAGGAATAGAGATGACGACGGACGCACGTGATGATTTGACCAGGGCGGAACGGCTGCGGAGGCAGGCAAGAGGTGATCTTCGGCCGTCTTCGGTCCCGTTGATCATTTTCGGTGCCGTTACTCTGCTCGGCTCTCCTTTGGCTTTCGACATAACCGGGCTGGGCAAGTGGTTCTGGATGCCGGCGGGCCCTGTGTGCTTTGTGCTGGTGGCTGCCTGGTACCGGCGCCAGGCTGCACAGAGTGGAGTAGGCGCAGGGCGGGGATCGTATTTCTGGACCGGACTTGCCACACTGCTGGCCACGGCCCTGCTCGCCCCTGTGGGCATCTGGGGGCTGACCACGATGGCGTTTGCCCTTGTATTGCTTGCCGTGCTCCAGCACAACGCCTTCCTGGTGGCTTGCGCACTCGCCTATGGGGTTATCGGAACTCTGGAGCAGCAGTACGTCCTGGATCAGTGCCTGAATACGCTTGCTCTGTGGAGTGGCTGGAATCAAGCCGGTGCCGGATACTTCAGCGCGGCGCCCGTTCTCGTCTATGGACTTCTCGGTCTGTCGTCGATTGGGGCTGGCTTGCTGGCACGGCAGCGGGAACAGGCGGGCTCGTGAAGAACGCAGACCAGGAAAGTGGCAGCCATCCCACGGCCGGCCTGGACGACGTGGTGCATCAGAGGACCCGGCTCGGCCTGCTTGCCGTGCTTTATGAAACCCGAGAGGCCGACTTCGGTTATCTGAAGTCTCTCCTGGAGCTCACTGACGGTAATTTGGGCCGTCACCTTGAGGTGCTAGCTCTGCAAGGCCTCGTACTGATCAAGAAGGGCTACCAGGGCAAGAGGCCTCGTACATGGGTTCAAATCACTCGCCATGGACGCGCGGCATTTACGGCCGAGATGTCCACCCTCAAAGAACTCGTGCGACGGTTCGAGGTTTCGAGCAACTCCGATAGCCAGTAGACGATGATCATGCCAGAGGTGTGCTGCCGCTTTCATGTGCACTTTTCCTGGGATGCCAGCTGGCCGGGAAGTTGTGGTCACAGGCTCCACGAAGGGCGAGCGCGTCGAATGGGCCTCTGGCAGGCAGCTGCGGCCGGGACGAGGAGTCGCAGCCCTGTCGGGGCTCCAGAGTGCGGGGCATGAGTGCCCGGCGCACGGCGATTCAGCTGAGCAAACGCATTCCCCGCAACAGCCAACGCCCCGTCCAACGGCACCTGCGAACCCTCGGCTTTCGATTCCTGGCAAGGAGGATGTGCCTTTCGCCGGTCGAGTCCTGCAAACCAACCACGGGGCTGCGAGCCCTCGCACTGACCTGACCTGATACAGGTCCGCAGCCGGCCGGGAACCCCCGTGGAGCCCCAAGGGGGCACGCAGAGTGTCCCAGACCCGACCGCATCCTTACCGGCGGGTCGGGAGGAGACCGTCGAAGCCGTGCGAGTCCGCCACGAGCGGGGCAGCCACGAGGCCGAGGTGGTGGTTTGGCCCCGGCGGGGGCGCTTGGCTGCCCCGGGCCGGGAAGCGGGCGCGGGAGCACGCCGGTAGTCCGCCCGATGCCTGTGCTGCCGGTGGGAGAACAGCCGGAAGGCGGCCGAGGCCCTGCAGCGCATCCACCTTGCCCTCCTGATCGCCCCGCACCGCTGCTGCCTCGTCCTGACCCACGGGGAATGCGCGGCACCACCGGCACGCTGGCCGCTGAGCTCCTGCGCCTCAGCGGGCACCTCGCCGTCGGCACGGTGCTGACCCGCCCTCGGCACGAGCCCCGGCGCCCCGTCACCCTTACCTGAACCCCGGCGAGGGTGGGGTGGTTTGGGGGAGCGGCGGATCGAGCCGTCGTCGGTGACGTGCCGGACTCTGGGGGAGTGATTCCTCTCGTTCTCTCAGACGCACAATCAACCCCCGACCACGCTGTGTGCTGAACTGGTCGAACAGGGGAGAGCGTTGTGATTGTCGTGATCGGCCTGGACGGCGACGAAAGCAGCTTACGAACTGCGACAGTTGGAGCAGTGGCCGCGTGGGGACGACGAACTCAGGCAGGCTGAGATCTCGGGCCGGAAGGCGCCCGCCGAGAGCGGCGACAGGGGACCGGCCCTCGAGGCGTCGCAGATGCTCCTGGAGCCACAGGGAGTCCTGGCCGCTCTCCGCGTCTGTCGGCACCTGGGCAGGGGTGCGGCGCCGGAGTGTCCACGTCCGCGTGATCTCCCTGATGCCCGTAGTCTTGCCCGGACCGCTGGTGCTCCCTGCTCGCCCTGCCCGGCCGGCGGCAGGCGCTACTGTCTCCTGCGGGATGAGGGCTGGCGCTGGTTGGGGCGTGACCAAGTGTCGCGTCCGGCCGATCCACCCCTCGCGTTGCCGACGGCAGGAGCGTTATCGGCTCGGTCCTGGCGGCTCAACAGGGCCGCTGCCGGGATGAGTAGCCCCGGCGGGTAGAGACCGCCCAGGTCGTGAGTCATCGGCCAGGAAACTCACTGCATCACACCCCACGGGCATACTGTTAACATGCCGCTGTCATTGCGCCCTCCCGCACCGAAGCCCTGCGAAAGCTGTCCTTATCGCCGCGAGGCGCCCGCGGGAATCTGGGCAAGCGAGGAGTACGAAAAGCTTCGGCATTACGACGCCGACACCCCTAACCAGCCAACGCGCGTTTTCCAATGCCATCAAGCAGACATCGACAGTGACGCTGGCCGTATCTGTGCTGGCTGGGCAGGGTGCCACGAGGGTGAGCATCTACTCGCCCTGCGTCTGGCGGTGGTCAACGGCCACATCAACGCCGCCACCTACAAGACTGTGGTCGACTATGAGTCGCCAGTGCCACTGTTCTCAGCAGGCGCCGAAGCCGCTGCTCACGGGCAGGCGGGCATTGATACGCCCACTGAGGAAGCCCGTCGTATGATCAGCAAGATTTCCCGGATGCGCAGAGACCTCCGGTAGCGAATGGTCACAGGCCGCATACCCGTCCCTGGGAGACGACAGCGTGACCGCGGAAGCGGATGCGATCATCTGGTACGCGGGCTTCACCCCGCCCTTCCCCCTTCCCTCCTCGCCCCCCTTCGGCCTGTGCGGACCCGGGGGCCACATCGCCATTGCCGGCGCCCAGGCGATCAGCGACCCTTGCCTCCACCTCCCCGGCTGTGGCGACTGGACCGGCCCCTGCCTCCGCCACCCCGATCGGCGTGGGCCGCGCCCCGCCCGAGAACGCGGCCCGGGCCGTCGCGGGGCTGCTCGGAGCTGTGTGAGTCCGCGGAGTCCGTGAGGAAGCCCCCGTGGTGCCTGGTGATACCGGCGGGAATCATCCAGGCCTCGAGGGAAGCGAGGTGAGGCCGAGCGGGCGTTCGGTGTGGGACGGGCAAGCCGTCGTCGACGCCTACGACGAGGACCGCCGGCCCTTTCACGCACTCCTGGACAAGGCCACGCCTGCCAGCCCCGCCCCTCCGATCACCGGCTCTCGCCGAACCCCCTGCGGCTGCTGAGCATGCTCCTCGGCTACCTGGTCACGCGCGCCTTGCTGGCTGTCCTGCATGGCTTCGGCTGCTTGCCCCGGAGCGCGAGCAAGGCGTTCGCCGGAGGCGGCTCCTTGGCGTGATCAAATCCCTGGGGCCATGCTCTACCGCTATCCATCAGATACCTTGGCTTCCAACCAGCGCCAGCTCATCTCGACAGGCGGGGCTGAGGCCCGTCAGCCGATGTGAGAGCTGCGGCGTTGGAGGTGCTCGGGTAGCCTCGCCGCGTCGAACTTCACCCAGGCGGGGGGCTCGAAGGCCGCGTTGCCCTCGTCGGTGCCGGCCTGGATCGCCGAGACCTCGGTGACGCGCTCCGCGACTGAGGCCCGACGGTGATGGGGGTGTTCACGCGGTCGCGGCCTTGGTCAGCAGTTGCCCCATGGCGGCCAGCACGGCGGGCTCGACGCGGTAGTAGACCCAGGTGCCGCGCCGCTCACAGGAGAGCAGCCCGGCCTCTTTCAGCTTCTTCAAGTGGTGGGACACGGTCGGCTGGGAGACACCCACGTCGGAGATGTCGCAGACGCACGCCTCGCCGCCCTTGTGGGAGGCGACCGCGGAGAAGAGCCGAAGGCGGACCGGATCTCCCAAGGCTTTGAACATGACTGCGGTCCGCTCAGCCTCATCCGCTGTCAGGGGGCGCTCGGCGAGCGGCGGGCAACACGGCTCGGCGGCGGGCTCCAGAAGCGGCAGGGCCTTCACATTCGACATACGTATATGTTGACATATGTCGAACCAAAGACTCAGGGGCTTCTGAGCGGCCCGCCCGCGAGGCGTCAGGCCGCGTCCCAGGCGCCGCAGCCGACTGCGTGAGCCGCCCCGGCCGCGCCGACGCCGACCCCCGATCCACATCTCCAGGCGGTTTCGATGAATATCGCTGATGACTTGAGCTTGTTCAGCGGTGAGTCTCGAGGGTGAGGATGGTTTGTCGATCGGCGTCAGCCGGTTTGGGCCGCAGCGGGCTGTGCGGAGGATGCGCCAGGTCTCGATCTGGGCACTGGCTCTTTCGACGGGGAGTCTGAGACGGGAGTGGGCCCGGTTGACGCGCTTTGTTTGATGGTGCGGTTCTTGCCGGGTCGGCGCTTGTGGGGAACGGTGACGATGTCGCCGGCGCCTTGGTAGTCGGGGTCGGCTCGGTCGGGGATGCCGAGGTGGATGTAGGTGGTGATGATCGGGTGTTGTCGGGCCGCGGTCTGGGCGTGGGTCCGGTCCGGTAGCGCGGGGGAGAATTCATGCCAGGGTGTCGTCCGGTGCGGTCACCACCTGCGTGTTCACCCCGTGGCGTCGGTGCCTTCCCGAGTAGTCCGCCCGGTCGCGGTCGGCGTGTGTCCCGTCGAGCGGGACGTAGCGGGCATCGGCCGATCTCAGTGTTGTGGTCAGGCCCGGTGCGCGTCCGGCGAGATGGCTGATCAGGGCATGCGCATAGTGTCGTTCTTCCGCAGGCACACCAGTGCCGCCACAGCGGCGCTCAGACGGTGACAGCCGGCACCGCCGGCCCCCCTCGCGGGTCAACATCGTCACCGACTCCACCCGGGCACGCAGGCCGTCGATGTACGGCACGACAAGGCAACCACCAGGCCCCGAGTCGAAGAGCTGCGGTCGTCAGACATCCCGCTCAACAACTCGAGGGCCTCGCAGCCGCACGGCGATCTCGGTGAGGTCGAAGTCCTTCACGACCTTGGGCACCGACCGGTCACCAGGCAGGCACAACTCCATGATCTCGGCCTTGAAATCGGCCGTGAACTGCCGGCTGGGCCGCGGCTTCTCATTCGGCATGTTCTCCACCATGGACATCCTTCCCCGGGCACGAGACCAGATCTCGGATGTCCGCCAAACCGAAGCAACCTCAGGAGGGCACTCGCACGAGGTGACCAGCGCCTTGGTATGCCTTGTCCGCCCAGCATTTCAGCCCGGTGGCAGCGAGGGCGTTGATGATTGCGCGGGGTCGGGCGGCTGCCAGATCGTGGGTGGCTCCGGGCAGCGCGGGCGAGGCTCATAACAGCCGCCCGAGGGTCGGTCAGGACCTGCACGTTCCCGCCGTGCCGCTTGTGCTTACCGGAGTAGTACGGCGTGTCGGCTGCGGTCCCGTCGATCGTCACCAGAGTGCCGTCCAGGGATGACGAATGCCTTCGCCCGGATCACCTTCATTCCCTTGTCCACGGTTGGCGCGAGGGCGGCCAGAGCAATAGTCAAGACTTGTGGATCAGTTGAGGTGGTTCATGCTGCGAAGGTCTCGTCCTGTTCGGCGGGGTGGCCGTTGTGGAAGCGGGCGCCG
>NZ_JBITXX010000034.1:0-24527 GCF_044544925.1 Streptomyces sp. NPDC053431
GCGTGGCGGGCGGCCGCCGACGTTCGACAAGGACGACTACAAGCAGCGACACGCGGTCGAGTGCGGTATCAACCGGCTCAAGCGCCACCGCGCGGCCGCCACCAGGTACGACAAACTCGCCGTCCGCTACGAAGCGACCGTGCTGGTCGCAGCCATCAACGAGTGGCTGTGATCAGCACTTTCACAACAGACCCTAGCACGCGCCCGGGCAGGCGGTAGCCGACGATCGCCGACCTGATCCTGAAAGCAACGCAGGGGGCCGGCTAGTTGGTAGGTACCGTTAGGACGGCGACGTATGAGTCGGATTCCTTTTCGTACTGAATGTGAGAGAGAGTTAAAGGCATAACATCTTCCGAGTTCAGGAGAATTTCGAAAGTGAGGGATTTATTTGCGCGATGCTGCGGGTTGATCTGTGCAAGCATCTTAACGAGATCCTGGGGAGTCAACTTTTCCTCTCCTCTACGTGGAAAACAACGCTTTCCTGGTTGATGTCCGGCTGAGCCCTTCCAACTCCTGATGACCGGAAGGGAAGTGGCGTGGCAGGGGCTGGCCGCCGGCACGGGAGATGCGCTCAGCGCACCGGTTTCAAAGCTCGTGCATTCTTCCACGTCCGCCGCCGCGCAGGGCCTGATCGAGCATCCTCGATACGGGGGCCGTCCATGCTCGTGGCGGAGATCAGACGTATGCCGCCGTAAGCGGTCCGAGGTGGTGGCCTTGTCGCTGATCACGGCGATGGGCGTGTCGCCCGCGCCCGTGAGCGCAAACGTGTGGTCAGAGCTCCGGCCGTCGCCGTCGTAAGTCACCCCCATGCGGCTGTCGCTGCGGCGCCGTGCTGGATGACACTGGTCTGGTAGCCGCCGTCGTCCCACACCTTGGTCACGCTCGGATGCGCCGCCGCCAGCTCGGTCAGGGCCTGCTTGCCGCCGGCGGAGTCGTGGACCGAAGCGGCGGTTACCAGGACGGCCAGGACCAGACCGAGGGCATCGGTGACCAGGTGGCGCTTGCGCCCTTTGATCTAATGGGCGGCAGTTGGCACGGCTGAAGCCCTCGCCCGTTGCCGGCCGCCGGCGTCAGCACAACGTCCTCCGTTGATCCGGGCCCGTGAGCCCTCAAAGAAGACTGACGTGTGCTGGCGCTCGCCGCCGACGACGGACCGACGTCCCCTGATGACCGACGATGATCATGGTTCAAGCCTCCTGCGGGGATCACCTCCTACGAGATCGGGAGCCCCCAGCTCCGTTCGAGACCGAGGGCCCCGCAGGTCGCTGGGGTCATGAACGGCTAATCGGATGTCGGGCAGCGAGCCCTTCCATTAGGGAGACGCATGCCCTGCACGGCTTTGACCAGCTAGAACGCAGGAAGCAGATGAGAGAGCTGGAGCAAGTGAGATGTTCTGCGGCATCGACTGGGCCAGCGTCCACCACGACATAGCCGTCGTGGACGAATCGGGTGCGCTCAAGGCCCGGGCCCGCATCGACGACAGCGTCGACTGCCTGAACGAGCTTCTCCAGATGCTCGCCGAACACGGCGACACCGCAGAGAACCCGGTCCCGGTGGCCATCGAGACCTCGCACGGCCTCCTTGTCGCCGCGTTGCGTGCGACCGGCCGCCCTGTGTACGCGATCAACCCCATGGCCGCGGCCCGCTACCGCGACCGCCGGACCGTCGCGCGCAAGAAGTCGGACCACCTCCGCACCGACGCCGACGCCCACCGGCAGCTGCCCGCCGACAGTGAGCTCGTCCAGGCCGTCGCCGTGCTCGCCCGCGCCCAGCAGAACGCGGTCTGGGACCGCACCCAGGCCGGCAACAAGCTGACATCGCACCTGCGCGAGTACTTCCCCGGCTTCCTGGCCGCCCTGGGCCACCGACGCGAGGGAATCGTCCACCCAATCGCCCGCGTTCTCCTCGCCGCGCCACCGACCCCGCAGCAGGCCGCCAAACTCACCCGCGCCCAGCTGCGGGCCTTGCTGAAGAAGGCCGGCCGCAAGAACACGATCGACGCCGAGACCGAGCGGCTCCACACCGCGCTCCGCACCCCCCAGATGCGCCAACTTCTTTTGGTGGAGCAGGCCATGGGCAGGCAGACCCTCACGCTCCTGCGTCAGCTGGACGCTGCCTGCACCAGCGCCGACGACCTCGCCGAAGCCATCACCGAGGCCTTCGAGGAGCACCCCGACGCCAAGATCATCACCAGCTTCCCCGGACTCGGCCCCCTCAGCGGCGCCCGCGTCATCGGCGACGACAGCCGCTTCGCCGACGCCAGGGCCTCCGGCAGGAGCACGGTGGTCATGGCCCGCAGGGTCAAGAACCAGCGGCTGGCCGGGGTCGGCTACATGTGGGCCTTCTCGGCGATGGCCCACTCAACCGGAGCCAGGGCCCACTCGGTCACTTGGCAGGACTCGCTCCATGTATGACCGCAGCGCTGAGATCGACCCGATAAACGGGACGCTTGTCGGGTGCAACCGAACGGGTAACGGCCGCGCCGACTATTCGGGAAAGCATCGTCGGCATGTGATGACCCTGCAGGTGGTGGCCGCTCCGGACGGCCCTCTGGCATGGATTTCACCCGCCCTGGCCGGAAGAGCCCACGATCTGACCGCAGCCCGACGCCACCGGATCATCGCCACCTGCATCCGCCTGGGCATCCCCGTCCTGACCGACCGCGGCTATCAAGGCGCCGGCGACTGCGTCGAGGATCGCAATCCTCAGATCCTGATCGGGTTGAACAAGGCTGGGAACCTGGGGCACGGGAGCCCACGAGCGACGCCACGCCTCGCAGCCTCGCCCGAACAAACCAACCGTCACCGACGCCGATACCGACTTCGGCTCGTCAAGGTGACGCTGGGTCGTCCAGGGTCAGGCCGGTTCCTCTTATGAAGCCGTCGAGGGTGTCGGGCCGGTATTGCAGGCGTTTGAGCCGGTAGGCGGGCAGCGGGAACACTGTCAGCCATGCCCGCTCGGCGACGAGGTCCGGGCATCCTGCGGGAAACGTGGGTGTTGAGGCGGTCCCACACCAGCGCGATCGGCGCCCCTGACAGCGGATGGACGCCGTCGTCGATGCCGCTGACGCTGTGGTCAAGGAAGCTGAGCTGCACCCATCTGACGGCCTGTACGGCGACCTCCCCGGCCCCTCGCCCCCTCCGGAGCCCCCACGGGGGTATGCATGACGGGGGCTGATCGGCCCCTCAGATCGCCATACAGCGCGGCTCGCTGAGTCCGTGACTGCCCCCTTCAGGTAGCGGTCCACTCCTTCGCTCGGCGGCCGGCCGGTGGGTCCCGAGTCAACGGCTGGCATGCCACCTCAGAACGGGTCAACCTCCGCATGAGTTATACAGAATTAGGAATTCGCATTCTGGATACTAGGATTGCACTCATGATGGGTACAGAGGAAGTCCTCAGGCTCACGATCGCTGCGCTGATGGCGCAGGCCGGTGAGCGACAGAGTGACTTGGCTGCTGGGCTCGGGCAGTCGCAGGCGCAGGTGTCCCGGAAGCAGGGCGGCCGCTCGCACTGGTCGCTGGAGGATGTCGACCTCCTCGCCGCGCACTACGAGATGCATGTGCTAGACCTGTTGGCCGGCCCCACGCATGCGGCCGGTGTCTTGCACGGCTCGATCGCTAGTCTCCAGTCGACGGGTGCGCAGCTGCCTCCCGCCCTCACCAGCACGCCGGCCCCGGCGGTCACCGTTGCCCTGGACCAAGCCACCGCCGTTACTGACGGTCTGGAGCGCGAGCGCCCCGGTTTTGCCGCCGGCCTTGTCCGCAGCAGCCGCAACTCGGCCGTCGACGGTCAGCCCAGCGCCCCCGTGGTCGTGCCATCCGTCCGTCCGTCCGCTGCCCCGGTGCAGCCGTGCGTGCTGTGCGGGCAGCCCACGCAGGAGGAACTGGAGGGCTTCCCGCAGCACTTGACCGCAGAGGGCTGCGCGGAGGCCACGGCCGCCGCGCACCCGCCTTTTACGGCCGCTTCGGCTCCGGCCGCCGAGGAGGCCCAGACCTCGGTTCCCGCCGTTTCGGTCGACCCGCCGGCAGTGGTCGAAACGCCGGTCGCTCCGGCGGTCCCGACCGAGCCCGCTGTACCCGCGCCGGCCGCGCCGCGGCGCAGTGTGCCCGGGTACGCCTCCGGGTCGCTGGTGGAGCAGATCACCGACCGGGTGTAGGACGTGCGTCGTGCACCGGCGACATGGAGGCCGCGCAGGCCGAGCTGATCAAGGTGGCCGTTCCTGACGCGATGACGCTCCTGAAAGCGTCCCGGGTCGGCGGACGATACGAGCACTCGGGGAGGGGCGTAGCGCTAGGAACCATCGGCGGCACAGTCGCCATGCCGCGCCTTGGCAGTGCCTCGCAGGCGATGCCGTCATCGGGTCCCTAATTTTCGTCGAGCCGGTTCGGGTCGCTCGTATCCTGGTTCGCCGCCGTGGAAGACGCTGCCCCGGCAGGTCTGCACTTCCTTGGCACCCCAGGTCTGCGCACGTTGCTCACCCCGGGCCTGCTTGCCGTGGGCGATGCGCTCGCCGACGCCTATGCCAAGGGCCGGTGCGTGTGCGTGCTGGGAGAGGTGGGGGCGGCAAGACCTTCGCCGTCCACACTGCCGCACGCCGCCTCGGCGAGCTGCTGCCCCTGGACCTTCGGTGGCTCTGGGGGCCGCCACTTGCCGGCGACGTAGCTGCGCAGGCGGTTCGCGCCTTGCATTCGCTGTGGCAGGGCGTCGCGCCCGGCGACCTCGACGCACTCGACGCCCGATTTGCCGGCGGCGTGCTGCGCCGGTGGGCTCTGCTGACCCGACTCACCCAGAGCGCTCTGGCGGTCGCCAAGGCAGGCAAGCCCGACTGGGACATGCCGCAGACTGTGGCCGGCCGCGCCGACGGCGCCCCTGACCGCACCCACGTTCAGCAGTCTCGCCCGGACGAGGGCGGAGAACCGGCCGATGCCGGCGACTTCGGTGAAGCGGCCTGTCCGGCTGCTCCTGGACACCGACGACGACCACGCGGTCGACCGGGCCGCCCACCAGTGGGCAGACCCCGCCCGCCGACGGATCACCGTCGACCCTGCACACCATCAGCCCGGCCCACCTCGCACTGGACGTCTTGCGCGCCATCGGCCGTGAAGGGTACTTCCGCCCGGAGGCGGAGCGAATGTCCACCGACCCGGCCTGGCGCGTGGTGACCCGCTCGACCCTGACCACCGGCATGCGCGACGTCATCGTGCTGCGTGCTCACCGCCTGCGCCGGGTGACCGTCTGCGTGGCAGAGACCGGCATCCGCCTCACGCTCCTGGCGCACACTCCGCGGCGGTACGGCGAGCGGAGCCTGCTCGAGCCCCTCAGCCGGTCTCGATCCTCAGGTAACCGCACGCAGCACGACTTCTGTCCTCGACGCGATCGGCTCGGCCGCCGGCCGGCGCACCGGCTCCCCATCGCACGATCACGCCTTCCGGCTACCGCCGTTGCCGCACAGCCCGGTGCCCGTGTCCGCGAAGACTGCCGGCGCCGCCTGAACCCAGCTGACTTCGCCCACACCGACGGCCAGTACCGCGCCGGCTACGCAGCCGCCCGCACCTGGCTGGCCCGGACCCAGCCACCCGGCCCCGGCCGCCAGCCGCCGTGACGAGCGCATCCCCTTCAACCTTCAGCAGACAGAAGCCCTGAGGCTGTTCCTCGCCCGCCTGACCGTCTCAAGCCCGAGCCCCCAGCACACCCTGGCCCGCGTGCGAGGAGCCCAGGCAGGCTTCCTCTCCCAACTCTGCTCGACGTACCCCACGACCTCACCACCCGCACAGCCCCGGCATCACCACCAAGCCCCTCACCCCGCATACCGTGCACGCGATCACCACGCGCCTGCCCCACCCGCTGCGCGCCGCCGCGATCGCCGCCCTGTTGTTCACCGGCACAGACACCACACTGCTGTCCATGACCCAGACAGCAGGCATCGAACACGTCCGCAGCACCTTGGCCATCGACCGCGACTCCCGGATCAACATCGGCGAACCACCCGGCCCCGCCACATGTACGCCGTCCTACCCGCGCCCGCCCCTGCAGACAGCCGTCGCATTCCGCCGCCGTACCCCGCGCACCTACGACCACCACGCCTGTTCGCGAACTGTTTCGGCACCACACCACGCTTCGAGGCCCTCATCGCCGACGCAGGCCTCACGATCCCCGCCCTGGCCCGCCACGCCGGGGAGGATTGGCACACCGCCACCCACGCCTGGCATCTGCACACCCCCGCACCGCACACCTCTGACTTCCCTGCGCACTCTCGAAAGTCCGGGTGACCGCCCCGACGCTCCGCCCGTCCAGATCCGCAGTGTGGGCCTTCGTCAGTGGACTGCACGGGACACTCACCCTCCGGCTTACCGGGCAACGTGCAGCATTCGGGCCCCTCGGCGTGGGGCCGCCGCTGACGGCACTCGTCGGTGTGGGCTCGTTGTTGTTGTACAGCCGGGACGGCGCGCCCGCCTGGATCACCCGGAAGGGGGTAAAGTAAAGGGTAAATCTGTAGGTAAATCTGTTAGGTTCTGAGGTATGCCGACCCAGGATGAGCTGTTCGATGCCGTGGATGAGTTGCTGGCGGGGGAGCCGGCGATGCCGCCACCAGCCGAGCGGGCGCGGCTGCGTGAGGCGGCCGGAATCACGCAGGCGCGGCTCGCGCAGGTCCTGGAGACCAGTACGCAGACGGTGAAGAACTGGGAGGCGGGCCGCAGCGAGCCCCGGCCCCCGCGCCGCGCGCCGTATCAGCGTCTACTGGAGGGGTGGGCGCAGAAGTATCCCACCGCGGCGCCGGAGACGACCGCGGCCCCGGTCCCGCACCCCACACCTGCTGCTCCGGCCGTCGAGCAGCCCTCGAGGCTCGAGGGAGCACCCGCCCCGGTGGCCGCCGCTCATCCGACGGCATCGCGGCGACCCAGCATGAAGGAGGCCGCCGCTTCGAAGCCCGCGACCACCGCACCCGTCGCCGCCGACCCGAGGTTCGCGAACGGGCCGCTGGCCGTCATCGATGTCGACGGTGAGGGTCAGGTTCTCGCGTACTGCGTGGGCGGTCTGGTCCTGGACGTGCCCGCGAAGACACTGCCCTCGCTGGTGGAGTGGACGCTGGCGGAAGCACAGTTGGGTGCGGAGCGGCTGAACGGTTCGGGCAAGGACACCGACCCGTTGCTCGTCCTCACGAAAACCGCGCTGGAGCGCTTCGGCCTGCCCGCCGAGCTGACCGCCCAGGAGCGTCTGGCCGGCCGCCTGCCCGACGCCCACAAGGCGATCGCCCAGTTGACCCGGTCACAGTGGCAGCTGACGAAGCGCGGTCTCGGACCCTGGGCACGGATCTACCGCCCCGCTCAAGGTGGTCGCCGTTCCTGCGTCCAGTTGTGCATTCCGTCCTGGAACGCGCTCGACACCCGTAGCTGGGGGCACGCCGCAGACCTGCCGCCGGCCGAACTCGCGGCTGTTCTCGGTACGTACGCCACCCGGGTCATGACCCCACGAGGATCCACCGCCGTCACCGGCCTGGAGCTGATGACCGCCCTGCACCCACCGACCCGGGCCTCGGCCCCGGACGAGACGGGCAAGCGGCACAGCGAACACAACCCCGGCTCCCTGGGCAAGGAACCGATGGACCCACCACCGTGCGAGGCGACCGACGGCCACCCCGTCCTCGCCCACCTGCCCCGCTTCCATATCCGGACCCCGGCCGAGAAACTCTTCGAGGAGGCCTACGACTGGGCGCGCCCGCTCACAGACGAGGAGTGCATGCGACGCTATCTCGTCGGCATCGACGTGAACATGGCCTTCGCCGCCGGCGCCAACGGTGCGATTGTCGGCCTCGACACCCCGCCCGTACACGTCACCAGCCCCGCCTTCGACGCGAAGACACCGGGCTCGTGGCTGGTCGACCTCTCGCACGTCAACCTGT
The DNA here is from genome assembly GCF_044544925.1 of Streptomyces sp. NPDC053431. NCBI lineage: Bacteria > Bacillati > Actinomycetota > Actinomycetes > Kitasatosporales > Streptomycetaceae > Streptomyces > Streptomyces sp. NPDC053431. Next base: position 7,901 of record NZ_JBITXX010000034.1, read on the forward strand.
CCCAGGTGAAGGTCGGCAAGCAGTGGCACACCCTCGACGGCGATCTGCTGCCCAGCCCCTTCACCCCGACCGGATTGCGCCCCGAAGGACCTGCCTGGTACGCCACCCCGACCGTCGCCTACGCAGCCGAACTCGGCTACGACGTAGCCCCCATCGAAGCCTTCATCCGCCCGGAATCGGGCCGCTACCTTGATGGCTGGTACAAGCGGCTGCGCGATGCCTACGTGTCGACGATGGCCGATCTCGGCGTCACCGAGGACCTGACGCCCAAGGAACTCCTCGCGGCGATGGACGGCTACAAGCAGCGCGACCCGCAGGCGGCGATCGTCCTGGACGCGATCAAGTCCACGGTGAAAAACGGCATCGGCAAATTCCAGGAGAAGGCTCGCGGCGGAGGATGGAGGCCAGGACAGCCCTGGCCGGCTCTCGCCCGCCCGACGTGGCGCCCGGACATCCGTGCCGCCGTGATCTCCCGCGCCCGGATCGGCATGCACCGCAAGATGGTGGCACTGGCCGCCGCTACCGGCCGCTACCCGGTCGCCGTGCTGTCCGACTGCGCCGTCTACGCCGCCGACGGACCCTCACCACTCGACGTCCTGCCCTACAACGATGCCGGCAAGACCGTACCCGGGTCGTTCCGGCTCGGAGTATCACCCGGAATGGTCAAACACGAAGGCACCCAGACGACCCTGTGGGCCGAAGAACTCCGCGAACGCATTCAGGCCCCGGAGCTGAACCTGGCCCGCTACATCAAGGCCGGCGACGTCACCACCGCCGACACAGGGGAGTAGGACACTAAAGATGACCAAGTCGGTCGGCGAGGGACTCAACAACGCACTGGAACAAGCCGTCACACGCCCAGCACCCAAGAGCGCGGGCGCCCAGATGCGCTACCTGGTCAAACAGTTGAAAGGAACCAAGGCCGCAGCCCAGGCCCTCGGGGTCTCCCAGCGCACCGTCGAGCGGTACATCAAGAACCAGCTCAAAAAGCCGCGCCCGGACCTCGCTGCCCGGCTGTCAGGCGAAGTGAAGAAGCGGTGGCAGCCCCGCGTGAAAGCACAGGCGAAGAAGACCGCCGGCACCACCAGCGGCCTCGTCATCGATGTCCAGGGCCGCCTCGGCTACAGCGCACCCATCGGAACCACCGACGAGGCCCGCCAGCGCCACCTCACCGTGGCGCTGCCCCCGCGCTTCGCCGAGCGCCTCTTCACCGCGCAGGAGCAGGGCGCCTCTGAGGACCAGCTCCAAAAGATCGCCGCCGAAGGACTCAAGGAGATCTACTTCCAAGACCGCGGCGCGCGCGCCGGAACCTTGGAGGAAGTGCACCTGAGCGATGTCCAGCACATCGAGTTCGGCCTCTGACCATCCCAGCCACAGGACGAGGCACCACCTCCGGCAACTGAACCGCAGCGCGAGAGGCGCCACCAAGACAGGCCCGTAATCCAAGGGCACCTCATCGGCGATCCACTGCCCCCGGCGAGCCGTCGAGCCTCGCGGTCCAGCTGACCACCCCGCGACGCACCCCGGGGCAGGCCCGCCGAAAGTACCTCTTGACGCACGCCACCCCCACCCAAAAGCCCGGATCCTCACGACGACCGCCGTGCGAATCACGGCGTCGTTTTCGTATGCTCGGCGCGCTGCCCTGTGCCAGAGGGACGGAGAACTCTCCCCTCCAACTCGAACCGGACCAATGGGGCTGAAAGGGCCAAACCCGGCCCCCTGGTCGGCAGGGTCGATCCGACCGCGAACCCGGCCCTGACCCCTTGTTCACCTCTGCTACCGCCCGATCACCGTCGTGTTTCTCTTTGACCGGGTCCGCTACCGGCCACGGTCAGACCGCGGACAAGGGGGTCGGTTGCACGCTGCTCCTTCGCACCGACCGCCCCGGCCGGGGCAGCGAAGGAGACCAGACGATGACGACCACCCACCCGAGGGCCGGGCAGCGGCACCGCTCGGGCCGATCACACCCGAAGGCCGGCCCGCGCCGGGCAAGCCCAAGGGGACTCCCTGGGCGCCCCCTTCGAAGGGCCCTTGGGAACCCCCTTTGGTGCCTGGCACCCGAGGTCGGAGGGAAACCCCTTGTCAGGCCGCGAACCGGCGCGAAAACTGCGCCGTCACAACCCTTTTCTCTCCTCCTGCCCGTACTGCAGGAGAGCATCGGGTTCCGGGGGCCCGGACGCCTCCCCTGCCGGGCGCGGCCAGCGGCGGCGGTCGGCGACGGCCGGTCGCGAGCGACGAGGGAGCAGAGCTGATGGCGGGGAAGCGGACGAACAACCCGGCGGGGTCGACGAACAGCTACCGCGGCGACGTGCTGCGCGTGCTCGAGCGCTGAAGGTCGCGACGACGGATCAGATCCAGCGGATCGGCGCCCCCCACCTGACCTTCCGGCACGCCGACAAGCCGACCCCGTCGAAGCAGAAGCAGGCCCGCACCGCGTCGCACACCGCTGCGCTCTCCGACATGCGGGGGCGGGCACGCCTGTCCGAGAACGGCGGCTCCGCCGAGACGGGCGACTCCCTGCGGAACCTGACGCCCAAGGGCCTTCTGGTCGCCTCCTACGAGCTGAACCGGCCGGTGACGGAGAATGGGGCTCCACCGCGCGCGACGCGGGCTCCTCAGGGGCCTCCCACCCGATGGCCGTCAACGAGACGGTCACCGCGATGCTGCGCCCGAAGCCGAACATGGCCGGGCTCACCGTCGCCCCCCCCGCACGTCCAGGCACACAGCGTGACGCTCCCCTCCACTGAGGGGGCCGGGGAGAGAGGCCATGGCTGGCGCGTGTGCGCGGTGGCGGGAACGGCGTGATGGTGGAGGGATGGCAGCGTTGATCGTGGTGGATGAGCCGGCAGGGGCGGGTGGTCGGCGGGTGAGTGTGATGCGCCGGGGTCGTGAGGAGTTTTTGGGGACGGCGTTCTCCGATCACGATGTGATCGTCTTCCTGCAGGCGGCGGGCCTGAGTGATCCGGAAGAGGTCCTGGACGACCCGCGCTGGGTCCAGTGGTGTGGGGGCCGGGCATGGAATCCGCCGACGGGCGACGGGTGAGGATGCGGGGTGGGGGCTCTGGGCGAGGCGTGGTCCAGAGCCCCCACCGGGGGCCGCGTCTCCAGTCTTCATACGACAGGGGTGCACTTCACACGTCCGTTCTCTTCAACGACGGCACGGGCCGTGACGTCACGCCTGAGAGCCCGCCGTTTCGCCGACGGGCTGCGGTCGTGGCGGCCGACTGCTGGTGGTGCCAGCGCAGGAGAGCGGGCGAGAGCTAGGGGGATGCGGCCTTGAGTAGGCCGGGGGTCCGGTACAGGAGGGAGATCAGACCGGTCAGAAAGAGGCTCACGCGGGCGGTGAGGACCTGGCGGGTGAGCCGGTTCAGCGCGCGCAGCCCTGATCCGTCGCAGAAGGTGAGGCCGGCCAGGTCCAGGCAGAGAGTCCGAGGGTGTCCGGCCAGTGCTGCGGTGACGGCCCGATTGACCAGTGGGGCGGTGGCGAGATCTCCGGTCAGGCCAAGCAGAACGGCGTCGCTTTACCACAGAGTGCGGGTCTGGAGCAGTTCGTCTTCTCGCGCCGCCTCCGGCTTTCGGGTGGGTCAGGCCGGCTCTTCTTCGTCTTCTTCTCCGGTACGGGGCGGGGGAGTGGGTCAGGCCTGCTGTGAGGTCGGCCCATACCGAGACGGGGTGTTCCCACAGACGAGCCGGAGCCCGCATCCTCATCGACGTCGGCGACGGCAGTTCGTTCCCCTCCGCCGCCTACGCCGGACTCGCCCCGGCAACACGTAGCCCGGCACCTCGATCCGTGGCGAGCAACCGTCCCGTCGCGGAAACAAGCAGCTCAAACGGGTTTTCCTCCTCTCCGTGTGCGCCGCCTTGGCCGACCCAGCCTCCAAGACCTACTACACCGCCTGCCTCGCCCGCATTGAAACCGCGCACGACGGCTGGACGCTGCGCTGGAGCACCGCCGGCCATCTCCCCCGCTCCTGATCGCCCTGGACGGAACAAGCCGGTACCTCCACGCCCAGCCCGGTCTGCCACTGGCCGTGAATACCGAAGAGCACCGCCCGGACCACACCCACCCGCTGCCCCCAGGGGCCACCGTGGTTTTCTACACCGACGGACTCATCGAACACCCCGGCCACTCCGTCGACGACGGCCTGGCACAACTCGCAGCACTCGCCACCACGCACATCGGGTTGCCCCTGCAGGAGTTCGTGAACACTCTGGCAGACCGCCACCCCAGCGATGGCCATGACGACATGGCCATCCTCGCCCTCCGCACCCCGCACGGGTCTGTCGGGACTCGCGTAACGGCAAGCGGCTGCGGGTCTGGACTGAGCTGAAGAACCGCGGCGTCGAGGACGTCCTCATGCTGGTCTGCGACGGTTTGAAGGGCTTGCCCGACGCGGTTGGCGAGGTCTGGCCGAAGCGGTCGTGCGGACCCGCGTCGTTCATCTGCCGCGGGCCTCGTTCCGTTGTGCGGGCCGGCAGGACTGGGACAAGATCGCGAAAGCGTTGAAGCCGGCTACACGGCTCCGACCGAGGACGCCGCGACGAGCCGGTTCCTCGAATTCAGCGAGGAATGGGGACAGAAGTACCCGGCGATCGTGCGGTTGTGGGAGAACGCGTGGGCGGAGTTCGTTCCGTTCCCGCAGTTCGACGCCGAGATTCGGCGGATCGTCTGCACCACCAACGCCATCGAGTCGGTGAACGCACGGATTCGCCCGGGCCGTCCGGACCCGCGGCCACTTCCCCTCCGAGAACGCCGCTCTGAAGTGCGTCTCCCTCGCGGTGATGTCCCTCGACCCGACCGGCACGGGCAGAAAACGCTGGACGACCTCGCGAACTAAGCCCGTTTTCAGAAATATACAGATAGGAACCCGAGACCCGCCCAGGTGCAAGAGGCCTCCGCCTGACCAGGAGCACCTGAAGAGTACGAAGGCCCGATGACCGTGAGAAGAAATTACTCATGCGGACTTGGATCGGCCGTGACATATTATTTTCGCCATGAAGCTTTTCACGGCAGATAACGCCTCCATTTTAGACCTATACCTTAGTATCTACGGAGCATGTCGCCAGGCCTCATTTTGGTCACAGTTATAAGGTTGGCGAGGACAGTTGCGGTTCGGATAGTCTGATCCGTCCTGCCAAAAGTCGGGAAACACATTCGGAAGTTAGGGAAATATTATGCGTAGCGCGCGTAGAAACTTAGCCACTTTAATGGGTGTGATGGTAATTACGGGGGTGATAGCGGCTCCAGCGTTGGCTGACGCACCTCCGTCGATAGAGCCTCACACCACGACCATGGATGCGAATGCGGTGCCATGGATTGCTGGCAATTCTGGACGGACGGTCCGCAATATCCTGCCGGAGGAAAAGCGGATTGGGTCACCACTTCGGAACGAGCCCAAGCATATGTTTTTGGTACCGACACGTACAAGGATGGCCACGGTGTCGACTGCTATGTTAACTCCTCAACCGTTCGCGGAATTTGGGGAAAGGTGAATCCAGAAGGGCCCGACACGATTATCGCTTATGTGCCAGTCAAATCTGGCTGGTGCAAAGTGTATTGATATCCACCTCTCCCTGACTGCAATGCAAGAGGGCGGGTAGCTGACTTCATATCATCTACCGTAAACTCGGGTTTCTTCTACCGGGCGTCAGAGCAGCACTCGGTCGACATCGCCACACCTCAGTGGGACTTGCCACTGGAAGGTAAATGGGACGGTCAGCGACGCAGGGCCCCTCATCGTTGGTGCGTAGGAACTCGGCACGCTGGCGACCGGAGAGTCCTGTTAGTTCCGTAGCCCGGCATGCTCGACGTCCCACATGAGATCGTCGGGCTGTCGCCTACATGCTGTATGAGCACCGCCGGGCCCGCAGCGCTCGCCGGCGTGAATCAGAGGAGCGCGAGCTCCACAAAGCCAAGAAGAGCGCCAAGAGGTGCGTACTGAGCGGTGAGTTCGATGCGCCGGCAGCGTCGGCTGCTGCACGAAATGACCGAGTGGGTGCGCTCCTCGTGCACCGATCGCCTGCTGCTGGACGCATGACGGTCACGTTCGGTGGCGTTCGTCCGCGCACTGGCCGACAGGCACGCCCTGCCCGGGCGGCTCGTCCTCACCGGGCCCACCGGTGGGCCGTGCCGCCCGCTTGCGTCACCGCACCCGGGGCAGGCGCCCCATCATGTTCGACCAGATCGCGCCCTTATGAACTTGCTGGGCGAGGGCGACATCGTCGACGGCACCCTGATCCCCACCGACCGGATTCGGGCGGATGAGCCGTACTACTCGATGAAGCACCGCAAGCACGGCATGAACGTGCAGGTCATCGCGCGCCCCGACGGCACACCGCTCTGGTTCTCCCGCGCGACACCCATGGCGCGCTGGAGCGGCATCTGCACCAGGACGACGGTAATCGTGTTGGCGAGGTAGGCCAGGCTGATAATGCGTGCCGGGGCGTGGGTGTAGGTGGTGGCATAGGCGGGGAATCCGGTGTGCAACTGGGTGAAGCCAGCAGTGGCCACCAGCAGGGCGATGAGCCATAGACGGCGCAGAGCCCGGTCACCAGAAAGAACGCGCAGCGTGTGCCAGGGGTTTGGCGGGGCATCGTGCGGGGTCCGGCCAGGAGGAAGGAGGCGGCGTCGGTGAGGTAGAGGGTCTGGAAGGTGCCCATGTAGCGGTGTTGGCGATGAGGGCGGCGGTCAGGCCGCCGACGCCGAAACCGATGTTAAGCATCATGTACCGCAGGCCAGCTCGGCGATGGTCTCGTCGTCGAGGTCGACCGAGCGGAGTGTGTGCGGCATGACGCGGGCGGCATCGGCGATGAAGAAGGCGTCGCGGGCGTCGGTTTTGGTCTCGCCGGGATAGAGGTCGGCGATCCGCCGCATCGTCAGTCCGGGCAGGTAGGCGACCGGGCAGCCCATGTCCCGGGCCACCGCCAGAGGCAGGGCTTCGATGGAGGCCGGCTGGTCGACCACGACGAGCCCGGTCCCGTGCTTGGCCTGCAGCTTGACGAAGACCTCGCGGAGCTTCGGTTCGCTGTTGGGCAGCCGCTTGCCGAAGGCCTTCTTCCCGGCCGGGGTGACGGCGGTGGTGTGGTGTTCGCCCTTGCCGACGTCCAGGCCGAGGAAGGCGCCGGTGTCGCTGACGTCGAGGCCCTTCTCTCGAGGCGGATGCTCGGCGTCGCCAGGCTGGGTCGGGCGGTCCTACGCATGGGCCCTTGTGCCGCTCACATATTGAGTTGAAACGCGTTAGATGCTTCCCCTCCAGTTCCGATCGGCGGCGATGCCGCGACACGAACTCACCCACGCGCTGCACGCCGTGGTCCTGAAGGAACCCGCCGTCCCGGTCCTGGCCAACACCACCGCCCGGCCCCACACCCACGGCAACATTCCCGCCGCACTCACCGACCAGCTCTGCCGCCCCGTCCGGTGGCGCCAGTCCATCGAACAAGCCATCACCGAACTTCCACGAGATCGGCAGCCAGCACATGCTCACCCCCATGACCGCCCAGATCCGGTCCGCTCACACCCCTCAGCCCGACAAGACAAAGGAGCACACGGATGAGCAGCGATGACATCTACGGCCTCTGCCTGCGATTCCTGCGCGCCTACCAGCACCGCGACCTGAACACGCTGCGGCAGCTCTTTATTCAAAGTAAAGAGCTCGTCGTGCTGGGCACACACGAAGACCTCCATTTCTTCGGCTGGAGCGCCTTCGAAAGCTCTCGCCCGCCAGTTCTCCGCCATCGAGAACACCGACATCCAGATCACGGAATTCCGCTCCCATATATTCGCCGGCGGAACAGCTGCCTGCGCCTACGCCACCACCGACTACCGGGGCCAGGTCTCCGGACAGAACGTCCACCTCCCCGGCCTGCGGCTCACCCTGACCCTGGAACACCACGACCACTCCTGGCGCATCGTTCAATCCCACTGGTCCACCCCCGCAGACGGCAGCCTCCTGAACCCCACACCGCCAGCCCCCATACCCGCACCAGCGGCGGACAGCACGGTTCCTTCCGCGGGCGGCGGCGGCTTCTCCGGCGAGGCTGCGTCAGCTTTCGCCGTCTACCAAAAACTGGCTGCCACCGTCACAAAACGACTCAACAAGGGCACATTCGACTTCGCGACCGATATCACCCCACACTCCGACGAACAGTTCATCGAAATCGTCGACGGCTCCCCCCCGATCTGGCTCAGGTGAAAGAGACCTTCACCCCGATCATCGACGCCATCACCGTCGGCGCATCCTTCGCATGGTCGGTACAGCTCGAGTACGCGCGCGATCTCGCACCGGACCTCACCTTACTGATCACGAACACCCGGGTCTCCCTCACACCCGGTGAAGGACAACCGGACACCAGGCGATACCGCATCACCAACCTCCTCGCCCGGAATGAAGCGGGCGCGTGGATATTCCTCCACCAGCACCGCACAGAAATCTCCGTCGAATAATCACCCCGCCCTTCCCGTCTGCCGACAGGCGGGCGGCTTCTGTACGTCACCACCACACCGATCAAGCAAGGCTGGAAATAATGTCGGAACACCTCTCCCTTCAAAGCCTGCCGGTGGAGCCCTGGCCGGGTGCTGGCCTTAGTGCGGCGCAGGAATTCCCGGACACAGTGGTCCACGACATGGTGAACCGCCGGGCGCAGGAGACCCCGGACGCTATTGCGCTGAGCGGGGTTGGTGGCGAGGTGACGTACCGGGATCTCGTCCGCCAGGGGAACCGACTCGCCAACCATCTGCTATCCGTCGGCGTGGGGACAGGTGCTCGCGTCGGAGTGTGTCTCCCGCGGGGCGCAGACGCGGTGATCGCTTTTCTGGCTGTGCTCAAGGCCGGCTGCGCGTATGTGCCGCTGGACCCCGCGCTGCCCCGGGACCGGCTCGACTACATGACCGGTGACGCGGAACTGGCCACTGTCCTCACGGCTGCAACTCTCGAACGCGATCGAGAACTGATCGCCGCACAACCCGACACGGCCCCGGCCGTCACCGTAACCAGTGGCGACCTCGCCTACGTCATCTACACCTCGGGCTCCACCGGCCGCCCCAAGGGCGTCCAGGTCACGCACCGCAACATCGTGGATCTGGTGGTCGGCGCAGGGTATGCGCAGCTGAGTGCAGGGATGCGGCATTTGCACGCGGCGTCTACTTCGTTCGACATGGCGACATTTGAGATCTGGGTGACATTGATCACTGGTGGTCGGCTGGTCGTGGCGTCGCCTGCGGCGATGACGACACGCCAGTTCGGTGAACTGGTGCGTACTGAGGGGATCACCCATGTGCAGCTGCCGACGGCGCTGTTTCACCGCCGGGTGGAAGAAGACCCTGCATGCCTCAGGGGTCTGCGCACGGTGATGGTCGGGGGTGAGGCGATGAATGCAGCGCACGCCACTGTGGCGTTGCGCGTCAATCCGGGCCTTCGGCTGATCAACGGCTATGGGCCGACCGAGACCACGGTGTGCGCCACCTACCATGTGCTGACCGATGCCGAGCTGGTCCCCGACCCGGTGCCGATCGGGCGGCCGACCCCCAACACCCGCATTCAGGTCCTCGACCAGGATCTGCGACCCGTTCCCGTCGGGATCCCCGGAGAGCTGTACATCGGCGGGCCGGGGCTTGCGGTCGGCTACCTGGGCCGGCCGGAGCTGACCGCCGAACGCTTCATCGCCGACCCCGCCAATCCCGCCGAGCGCCTCTACCGCACCGGCGACCTTGTCCACTGGAACACCGACGGCACGCTCACCTACCAGGGCCGTGCCGATGACCAGATCAAGCTGCACGGCTACCGGATCGAACCCGGCGAGATCGAAACCGTCCTGCAGAGCCACCCCGCAGTGGCCCAGGCCCTGGTCGTCAAGCGCGAGGACCGGCCCGGCCATCCGTATCTCGCCGCCTACTACACCAGCGCATCAGGCACGGGCGTGCCGGAGGCCGACCTGCGCCAGCACGCGTCCCAGGCACTCCCGACCTGGATGGTCCCCCACCGATTCGTCCGGCTGGAGGCGATGCCGCTCACCACCACCGGCAAGATCGACACAGCGGCCCTGCCCAAGCCCGACGAGACACGCTCCACACTCCTGCCGGCCCTGACACCACCGCGTTCGGATACAGAAGGAGAGATCGCCGATATGTGGCGGGAGGCACTGGGTCTGCGCGAAGTAGGAGTGGAAGATCCCTTCACCGCCCTGGGCGGTACCTCACTGGCCGCGATGCGGATCGCAGCCGCGGTCGGGAAGCGGTTCGGGGTGAATGTGCCGCTGTCGGCGCTGCTGCTCGACGGCACGATTGCCGCCCTGGCGGACCTGGTCGAGCAGGCCCGGGCGACCGGGAACGAGAACGGCCTGGTGCCGTTCCCGCGAGCCGGCCGGGACAGTGTGCTGCCAACCACGCCGGGGCAGCAGGGGCTGTGGTTCCACGACCAGGCCCACCCGGACAGCGCCGTCTACAGCGAGATCATGCCCCTACGGCTGCGCGGCCCGCTCGACACCGGTGTGCTGCGGCAGTGTCTGGAGCATTTGGTGGCGCGGCACGAGCCGCTGCGGACCGCCCTGGTCATGGACGGCGGACAATTGGTGCAGCAGATCCGGCCGGAGCCCACGGTAACGCTGACGCAGGCGGACCTGACCGCAGGAGAAGATCGGAAGCGGGATTCGGCAGTAGAGCAGGCGGTGCGCTCGGTGGCCGCACGGCCGTTCGACCTGGCCGAAGGCCCGCACCTGCGGGCCCACCTGATCCGGCTGGCCGCACAGGACAGCCTGCTGGTGCTGTCGACGCACCATGCAGCGATGGACGGCTGGTCGGCCAACATCCTGTTCGAGGAATTCACGGTTCTCTATCGGACACTCGCGGCAGGCAAGCAGCCGGCGCTTCAACGGCCGCCGGTGCAGTTCGCCGACTTCGCCGCCTGGCAGCATCAGCACCTCGGCGAGGACGGGTTCGCCGCCGACGTCGCCTACTGGCAGGGGCAACTGGCCGGCGTCCCCGAACAGCTGATGCTGCCCACCGACCTGCCACGCCCCGAACAGCCCTCCGGACAGGGGGCGCTGGCCCGCACCCAGCTGCCCGGCCACCTCATCAGGCGCATCGACGAGCTGGCCCGGACCACCGGCACCACCCGCTACATGGTGCTGCTGATCACCTTCCAGATTCTGCTGGCCCGCCACGCCGGAAGCGATGACATCGTCGTCGGCACCCCCGCCTCCGGCCGCACCCACCCCGACCTCGACCGCGCAGTCGGCTACTTCATCAACATGCTGCCGCTGCGCACCCGCATCAACACCAGCATCTCGTTCCGGGACCTGCTGACCCAGGTGCGCGCCACGGTGCTGGAGGCGTACGAGCATCAGCAGCTGCCGTTCCCGCACCTGGTACGGGCCTGCGGTCTGGACCCGCAGTCCCTGACTCCTCTGGTGCAGGTCGCGCTGGTGCCCGAGGACGTCTACACCCACCGTTTCACCCTCGACGACCAGCTGGATGCCACGTTCGAGTACCACGACCTGGGCATCGCCAAATACGACCTCACCCTGGCCCTGATCCCCGACCTCGGCGGCGACGGGCTGCGGATCAACGCCGAATACCGCACCGACCTGTTCCACCCGGCCACCGTCGAACGACTCCTGGATCACCTGCACACCCTGCTCGAATCCGCCACCACCACACCCGATACCCCCGTGGGGCAACTGGAAATCCTCCCTTCGACGGAACGCGCCCAGGTCTGCGGCGGATTCGACGGCCCCACCCGAGACTTCCCCAGCACCGCAGTGCACGACCTCGTCGCACGGCGGGCCCAGGACACCCCGGACGCGGTGGCGGTAATCGCGGCAGAAACGGGCGAGTCGCTGACCTACGCCCAGCTGGAGGAACAAGCCAACCGGCTCGCCCACTATCTGGCCGAGCGAGGCGCCGGTCCCGGCACCAGGATCGGGGTGCGCCTGCCCCGTAGCATCGACACGGTCGTGGCCTTCCTGGCGATCCTCAAAACCGGGGCGGCCTACGTGCCACTCGACCCGGCCTACCCCCGCGAGCGGCTGGAGTACATGGCCCAGGACGCCGAACTCGTCTTGGAAATCACCCCGCGCCTGCTCCAGCGCGATGCTGCGGTGATCGCCACCTGCCCGGCATCGCCCCCGGCGGTCGCCTGGCAGACCGATGACATCGCCTGTGTCATCTACACCTCCGGCTCGACCGGACTGCCCAAGGGCGTTCAGATCACGCACGGCAGCATCGTCGACCTGGTGACGTGCGCCGAGCACACGTCGCTGGGACCCGGGTCCCGTCTCCTGCATGCCGCTTCGGTTTCTTTCGATGCCGCGGTGCTGGAAATCTGGTCGGCTCTCCTGTCCGGCAGCCAGCTCGTGATCGCCGAGTCCGGGCCGCTGAGCCCGGATCGGCTCGGGCAGCTCCTCGGCTTGGTGACGGACGCTTTCCTCCCAACCGCGCTGTTCCACCGCCAAGTCGATGAACGTCCGCAGTCGTTCACAGGGCTGCAGACGCTGATGGTGGGCGGTGAAGCCCTGGAACACGCGCATGCGGTGAAGGCGCTGCAGCACAGCCCCGGCCTTCGCCTGATCAACCTGTACGGGCCGACCGAGACCACGGCGTACGCCACCTACCATCTGCTCACCGACCCCGACCAGGTGCCCTCCCCGGTGCCGATCGGCCGACCGACCCCCAACACCCGCATCCAGATCCTCGACCAGGATCTGCGGCCCGTTCCCATCGGGGTCCCCGGAGAGCTGTGCATCGGCGGGCCGGGGCTTGCGGCGGGCTACCTGGGCCGGCCGGAGCTGACCAAGGAGCGCTTCATCCCCGACCCTGACGATCCCGCCGAGCGCCTGTACCGCACCGGTGACCTCGTTTCCTGGAACACCGACGGAACCCTTGCCTACCTGGGGCGCATCGACGACCAGGTCAAGCTGCACGGCTACCGGATTGAACCCGGCGAGATCGAGACCGTGCTGCAGGACCACCCCGCAGTGGCGCGGGTCCTGGTCGTCAAGCGCGAGGACCAGCCTGGCTCCCCCTACCTGGCCGCCTACTACACCGCAGCCCCGGGCGCGGAGGTTTCCTCCCAGGAGCTGACCGATCTGGCGGCCTCCCGGCTGCCCACCTACATGGCGCCCCGGGTATACATAGCCCTGGAGCAGTTTCCCCTGACCGGAAACGGTAAAGTCGACCGGGCCGCGCTGCCAGCACCGCAGACCACGCCCCTGCCCGAAAGCGCTCCGGACCCCGACGGCGGGGACGTGGAACAGGAAGTCGCCGCGATCTGGCGAAGCGTGATCATGGTCGACATCATCCACCCGGACGAACGCCTCTTCGACATCGGCGGAGCCTCCCTGCACGTGGCACGCATCCACCAACTCGTCGCCGAACGCTTCCACCTCACCCGCCTCCGCATGACCGACCTGTTTGCCCACCCCACTATCCGCACCTACAGCGCCCACATCCGCACCCTGCAGGCGGCCACCGGGAAGTAGAGAAAGCGTGCATTGACGTGAGGCCGGGCTGCACGGCATCGAGGAGGGCACCGACACCACCACCACGAGGATCTCGCGACGAGTGGGGGTGCCGTTAACGATCATGCCGTGAGCCGTAATGCGGGTAACTCGCCCGGCCGGGTCGAACCGAGCCGGGCAAGTCCTCGAAGCGCAGGTCTGCGTGTAATGGCCGATGCCCGGTGTCGGGAAACGAACGTCTGTCGACACTCGGAGCAGCGATCGCAAATCCGCAGGTGGGCAGTGTCGAGAACTGGCGTCGAATATCAACGTCGGTGAACGGTGCGCCAGGTAGATTCCGACGCATGCTCTTGGGCTACGCGCGGGTCTCGACCGCGGACCAGAATCCTGATCATCAGATCGATGCGCTCCTGCGACACGGGGTGGAGCGGGGCGACATCCACGTCGACACCGCGAGCGGCGCGAAGGCGTCCCGCCCGAAGTTCGACCTCGTGCTGCAGCTGCTGCGGCCCGGCGACACTCTGAAGATCACCCGGTTCGACCGGCTCTCCCGCTCCGTCCTCCACCTGGTGACCCTTGGCGCCGACCTGCTGTCGGCGTACACGTGAACGTGGCTCTGGCAAGATTTTCGTAGGTGGAGATCATCTCGGTGGCGCGGTCGGCCGGTCCGCAAAGCGGCGGCGAAGGTGGGCGATCAGGACGACGCGGTGCCTGAGGAGTGAAACGCTGGCGCGTCCGGCCATGATCCGTTTCTGCAGCTTGACGTCGGTGATGCGGCCCTCGTTGACTCCAGAGTTGTAAGGGGTCGTGATGCCCTGGGTAACGGCGTGCTGGTCTTCGCGTAGGGCTGCGGCGAGGCCTGCGAGAGGAACGAGTCCGCTGTTTGCGAGTTCGTCCAGCCAGGCCGGCAGGGGTGCCGCGTCGTGTTCGCCGAGCATGGTGGCGAACCGGCGGACCAGGTCGTGGGTGAGTTTGAGTTCGGGGCAGTGGTCGAGGAGCCGGGGCAGACGCTCGTTGATGTGCGGGCCGCGGCGGTGCGGGTGGGTGGTGATCCAGCGGGCCGTTTCGCGAGGTGAGGGCGGCCGCTCACGTGGCTCGTCGATGGGCAGGCCTCGTCGGAGTGGTGCGACGGCCATCCTCACGCGCTGGTAGTGGCCGAGATAGCCCTTGGTCTGCAGTTCTTCGTGCAGGATCTTCGCGCTGTGCTGTCCCTCGTCCCATCGTTGACGCAGGTACTCGAGGTAGGGATCCAGCGTGGAGGGCTTGCGGGGCGGCCGGCGCATGACTTCCTGCCAGGTGCGGGCTCGTGCGTACTTGCGAACGGTGCGGCGGTCCAGGCCGAGCTCGCGGGCCACGGAGCTATGACTCCGGCCGGTGCGGGTCAGGGCTTGGACTGCCTCGAACAGGCTCTGGGCATGGCGCCCGGCCCGGCTGCCCGCCGCAGCGTTTTGGGTGGTCTCCTCGACCAGCGGGCGATCATCCTCGCCGACTGGGGGCAGGGCTGCGGGCAGGCATCCGCAGTGGGCGGAGGCGATGTCCTGCACCCGGCGGGATAGGCCCTGCCAGAGGTGAAAGCGGTCGCTGACCTGCACGGCTTCGGGGGCGCCGACGGTGATGCCCTGCCTGTAGGTGAGGGAACCGTCGCGGCAGACGACGTCGATGCCCGGGTGTTCACGGAGCCAGCGGCCGAGCTGTTCGGCGTCACGTCCTTCCCAGAGGGTCAGCGGAAGCCGGATGGTGGCGTCGACCAGGAGGGTTCCGTAGGTGCCTCCGTAGAGAGCGAAGTCGTCGACCCCTAGAACCTGGGGCGTGACCAGCGGCGGAAGCGGCACCCGCATCAGCTGGGACAGGAGTGCGACCCGGGGAAGCTTGATACCCAAGATCCGAAGCATCCGGGACCCGCCCCGGCCTGCCAAGACCACACCGACGTCCTCGACCAGGGACTGAAGTCGGGGTGTCCGCCGCTGGTAGCGCACGGTCAGACCCGGTACTTGCTCGGCGAAGGTCGCCTTCGGGCAGGTCGTGTTCTCGCAGTACAGGCGGCGTACGGACAGGTCGATGCGCAATGGACGGCCGGCGAGCGTGACGTCGACGAGGCGTCGCTCGTAGCGGCTGTGGCACCACTCGCTGAGCCAGCCGCATCCTGTGCATCCCGCCGGCTCACCGGATCTCGTGCGGGCACGGACCGCCACCGCGGCGTCGGAGACCTCAACCGAAACCACCTGCACAACAGACAACTGCGGTAACAGACTGGCCAGTTCAACAGAGCACAGCCACAGGCTGCCCATCCTGCGGACCGGCCGACCGTGCCACCGAGATGATCTCCACCTACAAAATCATGCCAGAGCCAGGAAAGTCCGTACACCGACATCGCCCAGCTCGATGCCCACCTCGCCCTGGTGGGCGTCGGCTTCTCCTACGGCGAGATGGAGCCGGCGGACATCGAGCTGATGATGCAGACGGCCTACCTGGTCCTGCGCGACACCGGCCGCCGTCCCATCGAGATCGCCAGCCTGCGGCTGAAATGCCTGGAGACCCGCGCGGACGAGAACACCCTCATCTGGGACAACGTCAAAAAGCGCCGCTTCGGACGCAAACTCCCCATCACCCGCGAGACCGCCGCGGTGATCAAGACCTGGCAAGCCCGTCGACGTCGGCTTGAGGTTCCCTCCCGCAGCCGGAAGTACCTGTTCCCGTCGATCACTGACCGCAGCGGGATCGCGCACATGGGATCCAGCCTGGCCAACGCCATGCGGGAGTGGGTCGCGGCGATCCCGGTGCTGCTGAGCGACGAACTCGACGAGCACGGCAGCCGGATGCCGTTCGACCGCACACTGATCTTCCGGTTCCGGTATGCCTATGCCCAGCGTCATGCTGACGCCGGCGTCCCCGTTGACGAGGACCAGCACAGCGGGCGGAAGGTCTCCACCGCCAGCGAGCAGACCGACCTGCTTCTCGCCCGACAGGAGATCAAACAGCTCCGAACCGAGAACGGCCAGCTGCGGCAACAAGCCCGCATTCATCTGGGGGAGCAGGTCGAACAGCTCGGCAACCACGACCTGGTCGACCGCGTCAACGACCTCACCGAGGAGAACCTGCGGCTGTCCACGGCGGAACGGCAGGCGACCACGGAGAACACGCAGCTCCGGCAACGAGTCACCGAGCTTGAGGACGA
>NZ_JBITXX010000035.1:0-22952 GCF_044544925.1 Streptomyces sp. NPDC053431
CTCAAGCCGGGCCCACTGGCCATTCGTCAGATCTCCACGTCCCACGAGACGTGATCATGAACGAACAAGATCCACTTTCGCAACAGACCCTAGCCCCCCTTCGCGCTCGCGTGCCAGCCGGATGGGGAGCTGATGCCCGATCAACAAGGCTGTACACATGACGACTTCCGCAGGCATCGCGCTCACGCTCGCCCTCGCCTCCGCCGCCCTCGCCCCCACGGCGACCGCCGCCCACGCCACCCCGGCGGCACCCGCCGCGCCCGCCCTGACCTGGGCCGCGTGCGGCGACCGGGCCCTCGGCCAGGAGTGCGCCACCCTCACCGTCCCGCTCGACTACGCCG
This sequence comes from Streptomyces sp. NPDC053431, assembly GCF_044544925.1. Lineage (NCBI taxonomy): Bacteria > Bacillati > Actinomycetota > Actinomycetes > Kitasatosporales > Streptomycetaceae > Streptomyces > Streptomyces sp. NPDC053431. Next base: position 342 of record NZ_JBITXX010000035.1, read on the forward strand.
ATCCCCACGGGCGCCAGGTCGGCCTCGCCGTGTCCCGGATCCGCAGCGCCGACCCGGCGGCCCGGCGGGGTGTGCTGTTCGTGGTGCCCGGCGGGCCCGGCGGATCCGGGGTGCAGCGGCTGACCTCCAAGGGGCCGGCTCTGGTACGGGAGCTGGGCGGGGCGTACGACCTGGTCGCCTTCGACCCGCGCGGTGTCGGCGGCAGCATGAAGGCGGACTGCGGGCTCGCCGCCGAGGACCGGCACCTGGTGACCCTGCGCAGCTGGCCGGCCGCCGACGGGTCGATCGACGAGAACGTCATCCGCTCGCGCCGCGTCGCCGAGGCCTGCGCCCGGAACGGCGGCGCCGAGCTGCGCAGCCTCACCACAGCGAACCAGGTCCGGGACATGGACCGGCTGCGGGCGGCGCTCGGCGAGGAGAAGCTGTCGGCGTGGGGCGTCTCCTACGGCACCTACGTCACCGCCCAGTACGCCCAGAAGTTCCCGCGGCGCACCGACCGCGTCGTCCTCGACAGCAGCGCCGACCCGAACCCGAGGACGGTCGCCCAGGGCTGGCTGCGCGGCATGGCGCGGGGCGCCGAGGACCGGTTCCCCGACTTCGCCGCCTGGGCGGCCCACCCGGACCGGGCCGAGGCGGGGCTGCGGCTCGCGCCGACGGCCGAGGAGGTCCGCCCGCTGGTCGTGGAGCTGGCCGCCCGCCTGGACCGGGAGCCGAAGCCGACGACCACGCCGGGCGTGCCGCTGACCGGCACCCTGCTGCGCCAGGCCCTGCAGAGCGCCCTCTACTCCGACTCCGCCTTCGAGGGCTTCGCCCAGCTGGTCCGGCAGGCGAGCACCCCCGGCGAGACGCCGGTGCTCCCGCCCATGCTGGCCGGCCCGATGCCCGACCCCGACGCCACCGTGACCGTCGGCGTGATCTGCAACGACGTGAAGTGGCGCGGCTCGGTGCGCTCCTACGAGCGGGCCGTGGCCGCCGACCGGGCCGCGCACCCGCTGACCGCCGGCATGCCGTACAACATCACGCCCTGCTCCTTCTGGAAGGGCGGCCCGGTCGAGAAGCCCACCCGCCTCACCGCTGACGGGCCCTCCAACATCCTCATGATCCAGAGCCTCCGCGACCCCGCCACCCCGCACTCCGAGGGCCTGAAGATGCGCGCGGCCCTCGGCGCCAAGGCCCGCCTGGTCTCCGTCGACCACGGCGGCCACGGCATGTACCTGGGCAACGGCAACGCCTGCGGCGACCGGACGGTCACCCGCTTCCTGCTGACGGGGGAGCGCCCGGCCACCGATGTGAACTGCTGAGGCGGCCGGCTTGGTCGGGGCAGGTGGGGTGGCCGGGTTGGCTGGGTTGGCCGGGTTGGCCGGGTTGGCCGGGGTGGCCGGGGTGGCTGGGGTGGCTGGGTTGGCCGGGGTGGCCGGAGCGGGCGGGGCCGATGAGGCCGTGGGCGGACCGGCGCTAGGCCTTCGCGGGGGCCGGGTACGGATCCGTACCCGGGGCAGGACCGGCACCTGAGGCAGCATCCGTGCTCCCGCCCCCGCCCCCGCTCCCGCTCCCGCCCCCGCCCCCGCCCGTGCCGTGCGCGCGGGTCGGGCCGGTCGGAGCGGGCCGTGGACCCGATCCGACGGCGTCCGTCTCCACGTCGAACTCGTCCAGGAGCGCGCGGCTGAAGCCGAAGAAGTACGTGGCCAGGAAGCCCACCACGTAGCCGACGAGCAGCCCGCCCGCGTAGATCGCGATCGTCGTCCCCAGGCCCTTGTCGCCGTCGAGGAGCGGGAAGAGGGCCCAGCCCGAGGGGCCGATGGCCGTGGAGCCGACCTTGTCGCCCATCATGTCGAAGAGGCCCACGAAGCCGCCGCCGAAGGCGCCGCCGACGCAGGCGGTGACGAAGGGGCGGCCCAGCGGGAGCGAGACGCCGTAGATGAGGGGCTCGCCGACGCCGAGGAAGCCGGCCGGAAGGGCGGACTTGACGGTGCGGCGGACGGATCCGTTGCGGGGCAGTTTCAGGTAGACGGCCACGGCCGCGCCGACCTGGCCCGCGCCCGCCATCGCGAGGATCGGGAGCAGCACCGTGTAGCCCTGCTGCTCGATGAGCGTGGCGTGGACGGGGATGAGGGCCTGGTGGAGTCCCAGCATCACCAGCGGCAGGAACAGACCGCCCAGGACGAAGCCGGCTCCGGCGCCCGCGTGGGCGAGGAGCCAGTCGGCGAAGTCGCCGACGGCCCGGGAGATCGCGCCGGCCACGAACATCAGGCCGAAGACGGTGACCAGGCCGGAGACCAGCACGGTCAGGGTGGGGGTGACCAGGACGTCGAGGGCCTCCGGCACCCGGCGGCGGCACCACTTCTCCACGTACACGGCGAGGACCGCCGCGCCGAGCGCGCCGAGGACGCCGCCCTGGCCGGGGGAGAGGGGCCGGCCGAAGACCTCGACCTTGGCGACGCCCGCGAAGACGATGACGGACGCCACCGCGCCGCCGAGGACGGGCGTACCGCCGAACTCCTTGGCGGTGTTGTGGCCGACGAAGACCGCGATGAGCGCCATGAAGCCGCTCGCGACGGCGGCGAGCGCCGGGGTGACGCCGGGCAGCCATCCGAGGTTGACGAGCAGGCCGTTGAGGCCGGCGATGACGCCGCAGCCGATGAGGGCGGGGATCAGCGGCACGAAGATGTTCGCGATCTTCCGCAGGAAGAGCTTGAACGGGGTCGCGTTCCTCGCCTTCTGCGCGGCTTTGAGCGCCGCGCCCCGGTCGGCCGGCTCCTCCGCGGTGGGCCGCCGCGGGCCGGTCTCGGCGACCAGGGCCTCGAAGGCGGGGGTCACGCGGGCGACGGCGCCCGGTCCGAGGACGATCTGGTAGGTGTCGTCCTCCACCACGCCCAGCACGGACGGCAGGGCCCGCAGGGCCTCGTCCTGGACGAGCGAGCGGTCCCGCAGACCCAGCCGGAGCCGGGTCATGCAGTGGGCCACGGAGCTGATGTTCTCGGCGCCGCCGACGAGGGGGAGGATCGCGGCGGCGATGGCGCGGTTCTTGTCGTCTGTGCTCATGGTGCGGTGGTGCCTTGCTGTGAGGGGGGTCCCCGCGGAGGCCCGGAGGCGGACGGGGTGGGCAAGGTGGACTCGGCGGCCGGTGGCTCAGTGACGCGTGGGCTCGGTGACGCGTGGCGTGGTGACGCGTGGGCTCAGTGACCCGTGGGCTCGGTGGGCTCAGCGGGGCCCGTGGGCTCAGCGGGGCCCGTGGGATCTGCCGGTGCGTGCAGTGCCGCGCGCAGGTGCCCCCGGGAGTCCTGGAGCCGCCGCTCGGCGGCCTTGGCGTCGATGCCGGCGAGGAGCATCAGGATCGCGGTCTTCACCTCTCCGTCGGCGGCGGCGAGGGCGGTCTCGATCTGCTCGTCCGGCGCGCCGGTGGCGAGGGCCACGATGCGGCGCGAGCGGGCCTGGAGCTTGTCGTTGGAGGCGCGGACGTCGACCATCAGGTTTCCGTAGGTCTTGCCGAGCCGGATCATGGTGATCGTCGAGATCATGTTGAGGACGAGCTTCTGGGCGGTGCCCGCCTTCAACCGGGTGGAGCCGGTGAGGAGTTCGGGCCCGGGCACGACCTCGATGCCGTGCTCGGCGGCCGCGGCCAGCGCGCTGTCCGCGTTGCAGGACAGTCCGATGGTCAGGGCGCCGAGAGCGCGCGCGTGTTCCACGGCGCCGATGGCGTACGGGGTGCGGCCGGAGGCGGAGATGCCGACCACGGTGTCGTCGGGGGTCAGCCCGAGCCCGGTCAGATCCTGCACCGCCAGTTCCTTGGAGTCCTCCGCGCCCTCGACGGCCCGCTCCATGGCGGCGGGGCCGCCGGCGATGAGGCCGACGACCTGGGAAGGGTCGGTGTTGAAGGTGGGCGGGCACTCGCTGGCGTCGAGCACGCCGAGCCGTCCGGCGGTGCCGGCGCCGAGGTAGACGAGGCGTCCGCCGCGCGCCATCCGCTCGGCCGTGGCGTCGATCGCGGCGGCGATGGCCGGGAGCTGCCGGGCCACGGCGGCGGGGACGGTCTGGTCCTCCTGGTTCATGAGCGCGGCGATCTCGGCGGTGGGCAGCCGGTCGATGTCGGCGAGCTCGGGACGGAACGCCTCGGTGGTCAGCGTGGCGAGCTGGGCGCGCAGTTCGGAGTACGTGGTGGACACGGGGCGGCTCTCTCGTGGTTCAGCGGGTGCGGGGGGTGTGGCGGTGCGCCAGGGCTTCGTACGAGGCCGCGAGGGCAGGGGCCGCCGTCTCGTACGTACGCTGGGTGACGCAGGTGAAGAGGCAGTCCACGACCAGGAGTTGGCTGGTGCGGGACGACATCGCCGCGGGGCGCAGTTCGCTCTCGCGGGCGGTGGAGGTGGTCAGCACGTGGTCGGCGTACTGGGTCACCGGGCCGTCCGGGCGGCCGGTGATGGCCACGGTCGTGGCGCCGTGGTCGAACGCGACCCGCAGCGGTTCTATGACGTCGCCGGTCGAGCCGGAGTGGGTGATGGCGATGGCGACGTCGCCGGAGCGGAGCTGCACGGCGTTGGTGACGGCCAGGTGCGGGTCGCTGTGGGCGTGCGCGACGAGCCCGATGCGGAGCAGCTTCTGCCCGAGGTCCTGGGCGACCAGGCCGGAGGCGCCGACGCCGTAGATGTCGATGCGGCGGGCGGCGGCGAGGGCGGCGACGGCGGCGCCGAGCTGGACGGTGTCGAGTCCGGCGGCGGTGTCGGCGAGGGTCTGCTGCTCGTCGTAGGCGAGCTTGGCGACGACGTCGGCGACGGGGTCGTCGACGGCGATGTCGGCGGTGACGGAGGGGGCGCGGCCCGACTGCTGCTGGGCGGCGAGGCCGGCGAGGGCGAGGCGCAGGTCGCGGTAGCCGGGGTAGCCGAGGAGGCGCGCGGTGCGCACGACGGTCGCCTCGCTGGTGCCGGTGAGCTCGGCGAGACCGGTGACCGTGAGGGCGGCGCAGCCGGCCGGGTCGCCGGCGACGGCCTCGGCGACCCGCTGCATGGAGCGGGTCATGGAGGGGGCGAGGGTGCGCACCTTGGCCGCGAGCGCGGCGGGCGCGGGCGGGGCGGCGGCGTGCCCCGCGGTGCCCGCGCTGGTGAAACTTTCCTTCACTTCATTGGTCACATGTGAAAGATATTTTCGGTCAGGGGGTGCGTCAAGACCCCGGGGACCGTGCGGAGGCCGCCCGGGAAACCCCGCCCCGCCGCAGGAAACCTCCAGCACGTGGGTCGGCATATCGGTCGCGCCTGGGTCGGTACATCGGTCGGCTCACCGGGCAGGACCCAGGCAGGACATTGGTCCTGCGCCGACCAGGGGCGCAGAATGTGAACATGGACGACATCGACCCCGTGGAACAGGCTCTCCATGCCGCCCGCGCCCTGGTTCTCGCCGACCTGGTGGCCCGCGAGGTCGCCATGGCCGAGGTCGTCTCGATGGTGGAGGACGCCGTCGCCCACCGCCGCTGGTGGGTGGAGCAGTGGCCCGAGGGCCGGGCCTTCGTGGCCGGCCTGGTAGCGCAGGACGTCCAGGACGCCCTGCTCGAACGGTACGGCCGCTGGCCGCTCTGCCCGGTCTGCGCGTCCGGCGACCCGCACGCTCTCGACGTCGAACCGGAGATGGGCCCCGACCCGCACTGGGTCTGCGGCAAGCAAGGAGTGGTGGTCGCCCCGGTGGGCGGCCTCACGTGACTCTCTACATCGACCCGCCCACCTGGCCGGGTCACGGTCGCATGTGGTCGCACCTGGTCAGCGACGTCTCCTTCGAGGAGCTGCACGCCTTCGCCGCCGGCATCGGCTGCCCGCCCCGCGCCTTCGAGCGCGACCACTACGACATCCCCTCCGACCGCTACGCCTCGGCGGTGGCCGCCGGTGCGGTGGAGGTCGGCTCGAAGGAACTCCTCCTCCGCCTCACCGCGGCGGGCCTGCGCCGCCCGAAGGGACGGCCGGCGCAGGGGGAGACGCTGCCGCGCCACGACGTGTAGGCGGCCCGGGGAGCCGCCGGGCCCGTCGGTGCGGCTCGCTCCGTCGGTGCGGCTCCGTGTCGGACGGTGTAGCTGTCAGACGGTGTAGCTGATGGCGCTGCCGTGGGTGGCCGCGATCGTGCCGGAGGCGTAGCCGTCGTGGATCTTGACCGGGTTGCCGTCCACGTTGCGCACCTTCAGCGTCGTGCGGACCTGGGTGCAGCCGCCGAGTTGGGCGGTGGTCAGGGTGAGGGTGTTCGCCGCGGTCTGGTGGTGCTTGGCGTTGGTGATGTTCCAGCGCGAGACCGGGCCCGCGATCGGCCCGCCGCACAGGGAGCCGTCGGCGTTGCGGGGCTGGGCCTCGACCCAGGTCTCGACGACGGTGCCGTCGTAGGCGGTGGTGCCGCCGGAGCAGATCGAGGAGCCGGCCGCGCAGGTCGACAGGGCCGCGTCCTGGTAGAGGGAGACGCGGTTGCCGGTGGTCGGGGTGACCGTGTAGCCGAGGGTGGTGGCGGTGGCGCCCCGGGCGACGGTGGTGCCGCTGCCCGCGAGCAGGGTCCAGCGGGGCATGTCGTTGTAGACGGGCGCGGTCTGGCGGGCGAGTTCGGCGCCGGCCGGGACGCGCATGGTGACCGTACGGCCGTTCACGATGACCGAGGAGTACGAGACGACGGAGAGCCGGCAGGTGTAGCTGCCGTCGGCGGGGGCGACGAACACCCAGCGCAGGGCGGCGGTCAGCTTCGCCTCGCCCGGAGGCACCAGATTGGCGGCCCAGTAGGAGCCGGCCTCGGTGCCGGCGGGCAGCGCGGTGCCGTCGGCGTCGCGGCAGCGGATGGCGAAGGTGTTGCCGATGTTGTCGCCGGCGGAGAGGGCGTCGACCGGCTCGGTGGAGAAGTAGCGCGACCAGAGGAACGAGCGCTCCCCGGCCGTGGCGTCGAAGGCGATCTCGGTGCCGGGCACGTCCAGGTAGGTGTCGGCGTTGCGGGTCACCTCGTACGTGAAATCACCGGACACGGCGCTCGCGGGCGGGGCGGTGAACACCGCGCCCGCGCCGCCGAGAAGGAGCGCCCCGGCCGCCGCGACGACGGCACGGAGGGTACTGAATCGCACGGAAGGTCCTGCTCTCGTTGACGTGTACGCCTCCAGGCGGAGGGTCAGCGAGACGATACGCGGGACCGGTCCGGGGTCGGGGTCGAGGACCTGGTCACGATGCGGGACGGGGTCTTCGTCAGGCGGAGGGACAGCGCGACCGTGCCGAGGCCCAGGACGGTCATGGCGGCGCCCGCCCAGGCGGGGGACGCGAAGCCGAGGCCCGCGTCGATGACCGCGCCGCCGAGCCAGGGGCCGCCGGTGTTGCCGAGGTTGAAGGCGGCGGTGGTGGTGGCGCCCGCCAGGGTGGGGGCGGCGCCGGCCACGTTGAACATGCGGGCGTTGAGTGCGGGCGCGGTGTAGAAGGCGGAGACGCCGAGGAGGAAGGTCAGGGCGATCGTGACGACCGGGCTCGACGCGAACAGGGCCAGGGCGACCAGGAAGACCGTCGACGCGGTGATGCCGCTGAGCAGCACGCCGAACAGGTGGGCGTCGGCGACGCGGCCGCCGATGTACGTGCCGATGAGGGCGCCGATGCCGAAGAGCGCGAGGACGGCGGAGACCCATCCCTCGTCGAGGCCGGCGACGTCGGTGAGCAGCGGGGCGAGGTACGAGAAGGCGCAGAAGACGCCGCCGGCGGCGAGCGCGGTGATCAGGACGGACAGCAGCACCTGCCGGTCGCGGTAGATGACCAGCTCGCTCCTGAGCCGCGGCCGGGTGTCGGGCAGCGGGATGTGCGGGATGCGGGTGATCACGCCGACGAGGGCGATCGCCGAGGCGACGCCGACGGCCCAGAAGGCGGAGCGCCAGCCGAGGTGTTCGCCGAGGAAGGCGCCGGCCGGGACGCCGAGCACGTTGGCGATCGACAGTCCGCCGATCATCACGGCCATGGCCCGGGCCCGCGCCCCGACCGGCACCATCGCGATGGCGACGGCCGCTCCGACCGCCCAGAACCCGGCGCAGGCGAGCGCGCTCACCACGCGGGACGCGAAGAGCACGGCGTAGTTCGGCGCGAGCGCGCCGGCGACCTGGCCGAGTCCGAAGACGCTGATCAGTGCGACGAGCGTGGTTTTACGGGGCAGCCGCAGGGTGGCGACGGCGAGCAGGGGGGCGCCGACGACCATGCCGATGGCGAACGCCGATATGAGCAGTCCGGCGCGGGGGATCGAGACGTGCATGTCCTCCGCGATGGGCGGCAGCAGCCCGGAGAGCATGAATTCGCTCGTGCCGAGCGCGAAGACGGACAGCCCCAGGATGTAGACGGCCAGGGGCATGCGGGCGGCGGGCGTGCTGGCGGGGGTGGCGGTCCGGGCGGGCGGAGTGGCATCGGGCTCGGTCGTCGGCATGACATGGGCAACCTGGTGATCGTTCCTGTCATTCCCCGCCGCCCGCGCGTCTCGGCATGCGGGACGGGGGCCGGACCCCCGATCGCGCGGGCCTCGCCTTGCGCGTCGGGGCGATCGTGCGTCGCGAGCCAGACGGGACCTTCCGGACACTCCCTAGGGCTGCCGCTCCCCGTCCGGGATCCCCCCGTGGACCCGCAGCAGCAGCTCCTGCAGGAGCCGGCGCTCCTCCGGCGTGAGCGGGGCCAGTACCTCGTCCTGTACGGAGCGGGCCTCCGCGTCCAGTTCCGTGAGGGCCGTCCGGCCGGCCGGGGTGAGGGAGACGGACACGCGGCGGCGGTCCTTCGCGTCGCGCGCCCGCTCCACGTAACCGGCGCAGGCCAGCTGCTCGACGACCTTGGCCATGTCGCTGGCGTCGATCCCGAGCCGTACGCACAGATCGCGCTGGGCGTGCGGGCCGAAGTCGGCCAGGGCGGCGAGCACTGCCATGTCCCACAGCCGCATCCCGCGCCGGGCCAGCCGGTCGGCGAGGCGGCCACGGGCGGTCTTGCCGACCCGGGAGAGGAGGTAGGTGCTCAGGTCGAGCAGGGAGGGCGGGGCCGAGCGGGCGGAATCCATGACCGAATTCTAGGGTGCACACCTATAGTGGGTGCGGACCCGCTATTTCTGCTCGGGAGGACACCGTGGATCGCCCTTATCCCCGTCTGCTCGTCGCCGACTTCGCCGCCTGCTTCCGCTTCTACGACGCCGTGCTGCCGTCCCTCGCCGGCGCGCGCCTGGCCAAGGGCGGCCCGGAGGGCCCGTACGCCAACTGGGACCGCGACGACGAGGCCGTCCTCTCCCTCTTCGCCCGCACCGCGATGGCCGCGGCCCTCGGCACCGCCGACCTGCCCGGCCGCCCGGCCGTCCCGGCGCAGGACGACGCGATGCTCGTCCTGCGGGTCGACGACGTCGACCGGGGCTTCGCCCTCTGCGAGGAGCGCGGCGGCCTCGCCGTCGCCGCGCCCGCCGACCGGCCCGCGTGGGGACCGAACCTGCGCAGCGCCCACCTCCGGGACCCGGAGGGGCGCCTGATCGAGCTTCAGTCCTACTGACGCGCGCACCGGCCGGCGGCGCCGGCCGTGGTCAGGCCCGGGTGCAGGTGAAGGTGTTCGTGTTGTCACCCTCGATGTGCCGGACGCGCAGGACGTTGTTGGCGTAGTCCACGCTGAGGTTCTCGCCGCCGCTGCTGCCGGAGGCGCCGGGCGGCTGCCAGGGGAGGAGCAGGGAGAGGGAGTCGCCGAAGCTCGCGGGCAGGTTCGTGGCCGCGGCCTCCTCCATGTCGCCCTGGTCCTCGCTGCCGATCCTCTCGGGGACCTGCAGGGACAGCCGGCCGCCGGACAGGGCCCAGGTGCCCTTCGAGGACTGGCCCTCGCCGAAGTTCAGGGTCCAGACGCCGTCGTCGATGACCGCGGTGAAGGTGGCGGGGTCCTCGTTGCCGATCTCCGCCGTGACGGACCATGTGCCGCGCATGAAGGCGGCGAGGGCCCGGCCGGTCACCGTCGGCGCCGGCTGTCCGCCGGTGATCCCGTTCGGTCCGTCGGTCGTGCTCTCGCTCTTGCAGGCGGCGACCAGGGACGCTCCGACGCCGAGGGCCAGATAACGCAGGGCCGTTCGGCGGCCCACCACTCGGGTCACCGCTCGGACATCACGCAGACTCATGTTTTCCCCGTTCATGCCAATCATGATCAACGGGCAGAGTACAGCGCCGGGTTGGGGCCGCCGACGGCGGCGGTGCCGCCCCTACCCGCCCGGCGTCGCGTCCGGCGCCGTCAGTTCGGCCAGCTCCCGTTCCAGGTTCTCCCGCGCCCGCTCCTCCCAGACGGCCGCCCCGTACGGCGTGCGGAACAGCTGGGGCAGGGCCAGCAGATGGCGGAGCACCGCGGCGCGGCCCTCGCGGAAGGCGTCCTCCGGGACGAAGGCGTACTCCTCGCGGACCGCCGCCGCATACCCCGTATAGGTATCGAGGTCGGCGGCCAGGATCGCGAGGTCCGCGTCGCACAGGGTCTCGCCGTTGAGGTCCCCGGGGGCCGGGTCGTGGGTCACGGTGAGCCGGACCAGGCGGGCGACCTCGGCGATCTCGCGCGGGGTCAGGCCGGCCTCGGCCAGGGCCTTTTCGGCCAGGGCGGCCGAGCGTTCCTCGTTCTCCGAGCGGTCCGGCCGGTAGACCGCGTCGTGGAACCAGGCGGCGAGCCGGACGAGCTCCAACTCGCCTCCCTCGCCGCCCTTTTCGGCGATCTCGTCGATGCGGTCGAGGACCGCCCGCAGGTGCGTCGCGGTGTGGTACCTGCGCTGCGGCTCGGTCCAGCGGGTCAGCAGGTTCCGGCCGTACGGGAGCGGGTCCGGGCCCTCCCGGCCGGCGCGGGCGGCGTGCAGGGTCGCGGCCCAGCGCGCGAGGAGGTCCTGTTCCTGGGATGCGGTCAGCTCGGCGGTCATGGGCGCATTCTGCCGCCCGCCGGGTGTCCCCGGCCCGCGGAGGCGCGCCCTCCCCTTGGCTCGATTCCGCCCCGTCACCCCTCCTCATCTCACCCTTACATACCCCCCATGGGTATGCTACGGTGCTCCACGCAGGTACCCCCCAGGGGTATATCCCCAGGGTATGTCACCGTCATCGCGAGCGAAGGGTGCAGGGCAAATGTCAACCGTCAATCCCCGGCGCTGGTGGGCACTTGTCGTGCTCGCCGCCGCGCAGTTCATGGTCATCATGGACACCTCGATCATCGGCGTCGCGCTTCCCGAGATGCAGAAGGACCTCGGCTTCTCGCAGGGCGAGCTCCAGTGGGTGTTCAACGCCTACGTCATCGTCTTCGGCGGACTGCTGCTCCTCGGCGGACGTCTCTCCGACCTCGTCGGGGCCCGCAGGATCTTCGTCTCCGGCTGGGCGATCATGATCGCCGGCTCGGTCCTCGCGGCCGCCGCGCAGACCGCCTGGGTCGAGATCGCCGGTCGCGCCGTCCAGGGCGTCGGCGGTGCGCTCATCGCGCCCTCCGCCATGACCCTGCTGATGATGCTCTTCATGCACGACCCGCGTGAGCTCGGCAAGGCGATGGCGCTCTACGGCGCGGCCGCCCCGGCCGGCGGCACCGCGGGCGTCTTCCTCGGCGGCGTCTTCACCGAGTGGGCCGCCTGGCAGTGGGTCTTCATCATCTACATCCCGATCGGCCTCGCCACCCTCGCCGCCACCAAGCTGCTCCCGAACGTCGAGTCCCGCCGCGGCTCCGTCGACGTCCTCGGCGCCGTCGCCGTCACCGCCGGTCTCGCGCTGGCCGTCTTCGCGGTCGTCCGCGCCCCCGAGGTCGGCTGGGGCGCCACCGCCACCATCCTGGAGCTGGTCGGCGCCGTCGCCCTCCTCGCCCTCTTCTTCGTGATCCAGAAGTCCGTCCGCGAGCCGCTCATGCCGCTCAGCGTGTGGCGGGTCCCGCGCCTCGGCTCGGCGAACCTGTCGATGACGCTGCTCGGCGCCGCCTGGATCCCGATGTGGTACTTCCTCAACCTCTACCTCCAGCAGGTCCTCGGCTACGGCGCCTTCGCCTCCGGTGCCGCGCTGCTCCCGATGACCGTGCTGCTGATGATCTTCATGACGGCCGTCACCGCCCGGCTCATGGCCAAGTTCGGCGCCAAGCCGCTCATCGGCATCGGCCTGCTGGCCCTCGCCGCCGGTCTGGTCTGGCTGTCCGCCGTCGAGCCCACCGGCACCTTCGTCGTCGACGTCCTGCCGGCCTCGCTGGTCGCCGCGCTCGGCATGTCCCTCGCCTACATCCCGGCGATGATCGCCGCGATGTCCGGCGCCCCGCAGGAGCAGGCCGGCCTCGCCTCCGGCATCGTCAACACCACCTACAACGTCGGCTCCGCGCTCGGTCTCGCCGCCCTCACCGCCGTCGCCATGTCGCAGGGCGCCGACCAGCTGGGCAACCTGCCGAAGCTGACCGACGGCTTCTCCTCGGCCTTCATCGGCGCGGCGATCATCGCCGCCGTCGGCGGTGTCGTCACCCTCCTGGTGATGAAGAGCGACAAGGCCCTGGCCGCCGAGTCGCCGAGCCCCACCGCGCAGCAGCAGGGCGACAAGGTCGCCGCCTGACCCGCCGTCCCGAGAGGGGCCGCCCGATGTCCGTTCACCGGCCGTCGGGCGGCCCCTTTTCCGTACCCGGGCCTCCCGGGGTAACTCCGCACCCAGGCCTTCCGGCGTAACTCCGCACCCAGGCCTGCCGGCGTACCTCCGTACCCGGGCCTTCCGGCGTACCTCCGTACCGGGACCCCGTACCTCCTCCGTGTCCCCGACGTCCCTCCCCCGAAAGGAATCCCATGGATCTGAGCAGTCGCGCCGTCCACGTCGTCCATCCACCCTTCCCCGAAGGCAGCCGGCCGCTCTCCGTGCCCCTCGTGCCCTCCTCGGCCTTCGCCTTCTCCTCCGCCGACGCGCTCGCCGAGGCGATGGCCGGGCCCGACGGGCCGTACGTATACAGCCGCCGCGGCAATCCGACCGTACGGGCCCTGGAGCAGACGCTCGCGGGGCTCGAAGGCGGCGCCGGGGCGATCGCCTTCGCCTCCGGCATGGGGGCGATCAGCGGGGTGCTGCTCGCCCTCCTCAAGCCGGGCGACCGGGTGGTGGCCCAGCGCTGTCTGTACGGCGGGACGTACGCCGTCCTGTCGGACCTGGCCGCGCGCTACGGCATCCACGTCACGTACGTCTCCGGCGACGACGTGGCCGAGTTCGAGCGGGCCGCCCAGCACCCCGCCACCCGGCTGCTCGTCCTGGAGACGGTGGCCAACCCCACCGGGCAGGTCCCGGACCTGCCGGGCCTGCTGGCCGCCGCCCGCATGCTCGGCGTGACCAGCCTGGTGGACAACTCGCTCGCCTCGCCCGTCCTGTGCCGCCCGATCGAGCTGGGCGCGGACGTCGTCGTGCACTCCACCACCAAGTACCTCGCCGGGCACTCGGACGTGCTCGGCGGGGCCGCCGTGTTCGCGGACGACGGGCTGCGCCGCCGCGTCTGGCCCCGCACGGTCGAACTGGGCGCCTGCGCCGACCCGTTCGCGGCCTGGCTGACCCTGCGGGGCATACCGACGCTGCCGCTGCGGATGCGCGAGCACTGCGCCAATGCGGCCGTCCTCGCCGAGCGCCTGGTGGGGGACGGGCGGGTGACGGCCGTCCACTACCCGTGGCTCGCGGGCCATCCCTCGTACGCCCTCGCGCGCAAGGTGCTGTCCGGCGGCGGCGGGCTGCTCTCCTTCGAGCTGGCGGGCGGCCGGGAGGCCGGCCGGGCCTTCATCGAGCGGGTGCGGGTGGCCAGGCTGGCGCTCTCGCTCGGCGGGGTGGAGACGCTCGTGACCCATCCGGCCTCCACCTCCCACCGTGAACTCGACGCCGCCGCCCTCGCCGAGGCCGGGATAGCGCCCGGACTGGTGCGCATGTCGGTCGGGATCGAGGGGGTCGAGGACCTGTGGGAGGACATCGAACGCGCACTCCCCTGAGGCTTCTTTTGGGTTGACAAAATAAATGACTGATTCGTAGATTGGGTGACGCCAGGGAACGACCACTCCTAGGTCAAGGGGGGCGCGCGATGCGCTACTTCGAGGACTTCCGGCCCGGTGACGTCCACGAGCTGGGCACCGTCACCGTCACGGCGGAGGAGGTGCTGGAGTTCGGAAAGCGCTTCGATCCGCAGCCCTTCCACACGGACCCCGAGCTCGCCAAGGACTCGCAGTTCGGCGGCCTGATCGCCAGCGGCTTCCACACCCAGGCGATGTTCATGCGCCGCTATGTCGACGGCCTGCTCGCCTACAGCGCCTGCATGGGCTCGCCCGGCATCGACGAGGTCCGCTATCTGCGTCCCGTACGTCCCGGGGACGTCCTCACGGCGCGCGTCGAGATCCTCGGCGCCACCCCGTCGCCGTTCAACCCCACCACCGGCACCGTCAAACCGCGGTGCACGCTGGTGACCGCCGACGGGACGGCCGTGTTCAGCATGATCCTGCACAGCATCTTCCGGCGCCGTCCCGCCGGAGCCGAGGCCGGCCGTCTGTCGTCGATGCCCGTGGCCGAGGACCCCGCCGGGTGCTGCACCCGCGCGGCGAAGAGCACTGTCGCAGCGGCCATGACCGCCTGACGACCGCCCGTCGTCGGAGCCCCTGAGCACGGCCGTCCGAATCTCTCTCAACCATCAGTGAAGGGGGACCTCCTGTGGAGGCCGTATCCCGCACCGCCCAGTGGACCGCCGCCGCGCGCGCCCTGGAGACCGAGCGCGAGGACCGGCTGTTCGCCGATCCCTACGCGCGCACCGTCGCCGACCAGATCGGCTTCGAACTGCTCGAGCGCTACGACGGGGGCGGCATCGTGCCGTTCCTCGCCATCCGCACCACCTACCTGGACCGCGCCATCGTCAAGGCGGTGGAGGAGCGCGGCATCCGCCAGGTGGTCTTCCTCGCCGCCGGCATGGACACCCGGTTCTTCCGGCTGCCCTGGCCCGACGGCGTCACCGTCTACGAGCTCGACCGCCCGGCCCTGCTGGAGGCCAAGGCCGAGATGCTGAAGGACGAGCCGCTGCCGGCCGGCCGAACCCGGGTGACCGTTCCGGTCGACCTCACGCAGGACTGGACCGGCCCCCTGAAGGAGGCCGGATGGCGGAGCGACGAGCCCGTCCTGTGGGTCGTCGAGGGCCTGCTGTTCTTCCTCCCGGAGGAGGCCGTCCGCACCCTCATCTCGACGCTGTCCGCGCACGCCGCGCCCGGCTCCGTGCTGCTCGGCGACGTCATCTCCCGGGCCGCCCTGGAGAACCCGCTCGCCCGCACCTTCATGAGCGCGCTCAAGGAGGACGGCAACCCGTGGCTCTTCGGCACCGAGGAGCCCGAGGCGCTGCTCGACGCCTGCGGCTGGGCCGTGCGCGAGGTCAAGCAGCCGGGTGAGCCCGGCGCCGACTTCGACCGCTGGCCCTACCCGGTCCCGGCGCGCTCCGTCCCGCGCGTGCCCCGTTCCTTCCTGTTCACCTGCGATCTCCCCGCGTTCGAGGAGGGCAAGGCCGCATGAGCGCCCACGACTTCCACCAGAAGGTCATCACCGACGCCGGCGCGGCCGTGCGCGGTCTGACCGTCGCCCTCGGCGAGCGCCTGGGCCTCTACAAGGCCCTGGCCGAGCACGGCCCGCTGACCGCCGGGCAGCTCGCCGACCGGACGGGCACCAACGAGCGGTACATCGAGGAGTGGCTGCACGCCCAGCTGTCCGCCGGGTACGTCGAGCGGCACCCGAGCTCCCTCACGTACACGCTGCCCGCCGATCACGTCGAGGTGCTCGCGGACCCGTCCGCGGTGACCTTCGCCGCCGGCTTCTTCACCGCCCTCAAGGCGCTGTACGCCACCGAGGACCTGCTCGTCGAGGCGTACCGGTCCGGCGACGGCGTCGGCTGGGCCGAGCACGACGCGGCCCTCGACACCGGCATGGGCTCCTTCTTCCAGCCCACCTACGAGCACAAGCTCGTCCCGGACTGGCTGCCCTCGCTGCACCAGGTCACCGACAAGCTGAACGGCGGCGGCACCGTCGCCGACGTCGGCTGCGGCGTCGGCCACACCACGCTGCTCATCGCCAAGGCCTTCCCGAACGCCACCGTCCACGGCTTCGACTACTCCGAAGAGGCGATCTCCATCGCCCGGCAGCTCGCCGAGGAGGCCGGCCTGTCCGACCGGGTCGTCTTCGAGGTCGCCTCCGCCGACGACTACCCGGGCACCGGTTACGACCTGGTCTGCTTCTTCAACGCCCTGCACGACATGGGCGACCCGGTCGCCGCGGCCCAGCACGTGCACAAGTCGCTGGACCCGGACGGGACCTGGATGCTCGTCGAGTCGAACGTCTCCCCGGCCGACATCGACACCCAGACCCCCGCCGCCCGCATGTTCATGGCCCTGTCGGCCGTGATGTGCCTGCCCGTCGCGGTCGCCCAGCGCGGCCCGCACGCGCTCGGCAACCACTCCGGCGAGAAGGCCTTCCGCGCCATCGCCGAGGAGGCCGGCTTCACCCGCTGGCGGCGCGCCACCGAGACCCCGGTCAACGCGGTCTACGAAGTCCGCCCCTGAGCCGCCCGGCCCCCAGGCGCACCGCGCAGAAAAGAGAGGGAGTCCCACCATGGGCGTCACCGCCCCGCTGCCCGTCACCGACCGGTTCATGGAGGTGCTCGAGCGCCTCAGCGAGCGTTCCGTCGAGGACTACTACAACCCGTACCAGACCTTCCAGTGGCCCGAGACCCTGGAGGAGAACCGCTACTGGATGACCCCCGAGCTGCTCACCGTCTACGGCACGGAGCACTTCGACACCCTCGGTGAGGAAACGCTTCAGCGCCTGTCGAAGTGGGAGTCGATCAACTTCTACAGCCTCAACGTGCACGGCATCCGCGAGCTCCTCATCGAGGTCGTCGGCCGCATCCACATGCCCGGCTTCGAGGTCCCCTCGGACTTCTTCCACCACTTCATCGGCGAGGAGAACGAACACATGTGGTTCTTCTCCGAGTTCTGCCGCCGCTACGGCAACAAGATCTACGGCTCCACCGCCATGCGCGCCGACGCCGCCTGGGAGCCCGAGGTCGAGAACTTCCTGGTCTTCACCCGCATCCTGTTCTTCGAGGAGCTGGTCGACCACTACAACTCCCGGATGGCCAAGGACGACGCCCTGTGCCACACCATCCGCGAGGTCAACCGCATCCACCACCAGGACGAGTCCCGCCACATCGCCTTCGGCCGCGAGCTCGTCTCGCTGCTCCACCAGCGCATGTGCCAGGCGGTCGGCGCCGACCGGGTCCGTGAGGTCGAGGCGTACCTCAAGCGGTACGTGGTCTACAGCGTCAACTCGCTCTACAACCCCCACGTGTACCGCGACGCCGGCATCCCCGACCCGCTCGCGCTGCGCAACGCCCTCGTCGCCGACGAGCGCCGCCGCCCGCACGAGCGCAAGGCGATCCGCAAGCCGCTGTCCTTCTTCCTGAAGACCGGGATCTTCTCCGACGACACCCTGCCCGTCGTCTGAGCTCCCCCGAGGGACCTCCCAGCCGAGAGGTGCACCGATCATGACCATGACCACCCCCGAGCAGACCGTCGGGGCGACCAGGGGACTGCCCACCCTGGGCCCGGAGGGGACCCGCCTGCTGCGGCTCCTCGACGAGACCTTCGAGGGCTGGGGAGTGGCCGCGGGCGCCCACCCGATGACCATGCCCCCGCTGCTCCCCGCCGCCGACCTGGCCCGGCTCGACTACTACGACAACTTCCCCCACCAGGCCGTCGTCGCCGCCCCGCTCGACCTGGAGCGCCGCGCGACCACGCCCTTCGACACCGACACCGGCCGCTTTCCGACCGCCGCGCTCGAACCCGCCGCGCTCGGACTGCCCTCGGCGTCCTGCTACGCCGTCTACCTCACCCACCAGGGCACCCAGGTCGCCGACGACACCCTGATCACCGTCTGTTCCTGGTGTTTCCGCAAGGAGACGCACTACGAGGGCATGAGGCGCCAGCTCGGCTTCCGCATGCGGGAGATCGTGGCCCTCGGCGGCCGCGAGCACGCCGAGCAGCACCTCGTGGACTTCACCGCCCGGATCCACGCCTTCGCCGCGGCACTCGACCTGCCGCTGCGCAAGGAGGCCGCCTGCGACCCGTTCTTCGACAAGGGCGGCTCGAAGGCCCTGCTCCAGCGGCTCACGCCGGTGAAGCACGAGTTCCTGTACGAGGACCTGGCCATCGCCTCGGTCAACACGCACCGGAACTTCTTCGGCGAGCGCTGCGACATCACCCTGGAGGACGGCGGCCCGGCCTTCACCAGCTGCATCGCCTTCGGCCTGGAGCGGTGGCTGTCGGCGCTGACCCGTCGGCACGGCAGCTGGGCGGCCGCCACCGAGGCGGTTCTCGACGCGAACGCCCGGGTCCGGGCCGAGGCGAGTCTCGCGGCCGGGCCGGTGATCTGACGTGCCGGCCCGTCCCGCCGCCCCGCCGGCGGGCGGCCTGGGGTGGGCGAACCTCGGCATGGACATCGTGTCCGTCAACCGTGTCCGCCGCCTTCTCTCCCAGTACGGGGAGAAGTTCTTCGAGCGGATGCTCACCCCCGGCGAACTCGCCGACTGCCGCACCTCGTCCGGGCTCGACGTGCTGAGCCTGTGCGGACGGATCGCGGCGAAGGAGGCGGCCTTCAAGACGCTGCGCGTCCGCGGCAGGTTTCTGCCCTGGCCCGACATCGTCGTACGGCGCTCCGAGGGCGGCTGGCCGCTGGTGGAACTGCACGGTCCCGCGGCCGCGATGGCCGCCGAGTCCGGGATCACCGAGATCACGGTGTCCATCAGCCACGACGTGGACTACGCCGTCGCGGTCGCCGCGCCGATCATCGCCACCACCCCCTACGTACCCAGCAGTAGCTAGCAGTGGCTAGCGAGCCAAAGGAGAGAGCAATCATGGCCGACGGCCTGCAGACGGTGAAGAACTGGATCCTCGAGCGTCACCCGGAGCGCGACGACATCGCTCCCGACCTCGACCTGATCGAGAACCGGCTCATCGACTCGCTGTCCTTCGTCGAGTTCGTCTTCCTCCTGGAGCAGGAGTCCGGCACCGCGATCCAGATGGAGACCCTGGAGGTCGACTCCATCCGGACCCTCGGCGCCATCGAGCAGCACTTCTTCAAGGCCGAGGTGGAGGTGGGCCAGGCATGAGCCGCCGTCTCTTCACCTCCGAGTCCGTCACCGAAGGACACCCCGACAAGATCGCCGACCGGATCAGCGACACGATCCTCGACGCGCTCCTGGCCCAGGACCCCCACTCCCGGGTCGCCGTGGAGACCCTCATCACCACCGGCCAGGTCCACATCGCCGGCGAGGTCACCACCACCGCGTACGCGCCGATAGCCCAGCTCGTCCGCGACGCCGTCCTCGAGATCGGCTACGACTCCTCCGCGAAGGGCTTCGACGGCGCCTCCTGCGGGGTCTCGGTGTCCATCGGCGCCCAGTCGCCGGACATCGCGCAGGGCGTCGACACCGCCTACGAGTCCCGTGTGGAGGGTGCGGCCCGAACGGGAGAGGACGCCGAGCTGGCCGCGCAGGGCGCCGGCGACCAGGGCCTGATGTTCGGCTACGCCTGCGACGACACGGCCGAGCTGATGCCGCTGCCGATCGCGCTGGCCCACCGCCTGTCGCGCCGGCTGACCGAGGTCCGCCGGAACGGGACCATGTCCTACCTGCGGCCGGACGGAAAGACCCAGGTCACCATCGAGTACGACGGCGACCGGCCGGTCCGGCTCGACACGGTGGTCGTCTCCTCGCAGCACGCCGCCGACATCTCGGTCGAGGGCCTGCTCGCCCCCGACGTGCGCGAATACGTCGTCGAGCACGTCCTCAAGGAGCTCGTCGAGGAGGGCGTCACCCTGGAGTCCGACGGCTACCGGCTCCTGGTGAACCCGACCGGGCGCTTCGAGGTCGGCGGCCCCATGGGCGACGCGGGCCTCACCGGTCGCAAGATCATCATTGACACGTACGGCGGCATGGCCCGGCACGGCGGCGGCGCCTTCTCCGGCAAGGACCCGTCGAAGGTCGACCGCTCCGCCGCCTACGCGATGCGCTGGGTCGCGAAGAACGTCGTCGCCGCCGGGCTCGCGAAGCGCTGCGAGGTGCAGGTCGCGTACGCGATCGGCAAGGCCGAGCCGGTCGGTCTCTTCGTCGAGACCTTCGGCACGGGCACGCTGCCCGACGAGCGCATCCAGGAGGCCGTCGGCCAGGTCTTCGACCTGCGGCCGGCCGCGATCATCCGCGACCTGGACCTGAAGCGGCCCGTCTACGCGGCCACCTCGGCGTACGGGCACTTCGGCCGGGAGCTGCCGGAGTTCACCTGGGAGCGCACCGACCGTGTCGAGGCCCTGAAGCAGGCCGCGCAAAAGGCCAAGAGGTTCTGAGGGGAGCTGCGGACACCATGCGTATCGCTGTCACCGGATCCATCGCGACCGACCATCTGATGACCTTCCCCGGCTGGTTCAGCGAGCAGCTGCTCGCCGACCGGCTCGACCGGGTCTCCCTGTCGTTCCTCGCCGACAACCTGGAGGTCAGGCGCGGCGGAGTGGCAGCGAACATCGCCTTCGGGCTCGGTGTGCTCGGCCTGCGCCCCGTCCTCGTGGGCGCGGTCGGCGCCGACTTCGAGCCGTACCGGGTGTGGCTGAAGGACCACGGTGTGGACACCGACTCGGTACGCGTCAGCGAGTCGCTCCACACCGCCCGGTTCGTCTGTACCACCGACCGGGCGCAGAACCAGATCGCCACCTTCTACGCCGGAGCGATGACCGAGGCCCGCGAGATCGACCTGCGGGAGGTCCTCGCCCGGACCGGGCGTCTGGAACTGGTCCTGGTCTCCCCGGACGACCCCGAGGCCATGCTGCGGCACTCCCGCACCTGCCGCGAGCTCGGGGTCCCCTTCGCCGCCGACCCGTCCCAGCAGCTGGCGCGGCTCGACGGCGGGCAGGTGCGGGAACTGGTGGACGGGGCGCGTTACCTGTTCACCAACGAGTACGAGACGGCCCTGCTCCTGGAGAAGACCGGCTGGACCGAGCCGGACGTCCTGCGCCGTGTCGGCACCTGGGTCACCACCCACGGCGAGGCCGGCGTCCGCATCCGGGGCGAGGGCCGGGCCCCGCTCGCCGTGCCGGCGGTGCCGGTGGCGGGCGTGGTCGACCCCACCGGCGTCGGCGACGCCTTCCGGGCCGGCTTCCTCGCCGCGACCCTGTGGGGCGTGCCGGAGCGGTGCGCGGCCCAGCTGGGCTGCGCGGTCGCCGCGACCGTCCTCGACTACGTGGGGACGCAGGAGTACCTGCTGCACCGCGAGCCGCTGCTCGACCGCATCAGGACGACGTACGGCGTCGGCTGCACGGCCGAACTCCTGACCCACCTGAGGGGGCTGTCGTGAGCCAGGGCAGGCGCTCACTGCGCGAGGAGTTCGCCACCCGGGTCGTCGTGGCCGACGGGGCGATGGGCACCATGCTCCAGGCCGCCGACCCCACGATGGAGGACTTCCAGCAGCTGGAGGGCTGCAACGAGATCCTCAACCTCACCCGGCCCGACATCGTCGCCTCCGTCCACGACGCCTACTTCTCGGCCGGCGTGGACTGCGTGGAGACCAACACCTTCGGCGCCAACCTCGCCGCGCTCGCCGAGTACGGCATCGAGGACCGTGTGTACGAGCTGTCCGAGGCCGGTGCGCGGATCGCCCGCGAGGTCGCCGACGCGCACACGACCACGGACGGCCGCCCCCGCTGGGTGCTCGGCTCCATGGGCCCCGGCACCAAGCTGCCCACGCTGGGCCACGTCACGTACGAGCCGCTGCGCGACGCCTACCAGCAGAACGCCGAGGGCCTGATCCGCGGCGGCGCCGACGCCCTGCTCGTCGAGACCTCGCAGGACCTGCTCCAGACGAAGGCGGCCGTCATCGGCGCCCGCCGCGCCCTGGACTGGTGCGGGCTCGACCTGCCGCTGATCGTGCAGGTGACGGTGGAGACGACGGGCACGATGCTGCTCGGTTCGGAGATCGGCGCCGCGCTGACGGCGCTGGAGCCGCTGGGCATCGACATGATCGGTCTGAACTGCGCGACCGGCCCGGCCGAGATGGCCGAGCACCTGCGCCATCTGTCCCGGCACGCCCGTGTCCCCCTCTCGGTCATGCCGAACGCGGGCCTGCCCGTGCTCACCTCGGACGGCGCCCACTACCCGCTGTCCCCGGCCGAACTCGCCGACGCCCAGGAGGCGTTCGTCCGCGACTACGGGCCGGCCCTGGCGGGCGGCTGCTGCGGTACGACGCCCGAGCACCTGCGGCAGATCGTCGAGCGGGTGCGCGGCGCGGCCGTACCGGACCGGAGCCCGGCGGCGGAGCCCGGCGCCTCCTCGCTCTACACCCATGTGCCGTTCCGGCAGGACACGTCGTACCTGGCGATCGGTGAGCGGACGAACGCGAACGGGTCGAAGAAGTTCCGTGAGGCCATGCTGGAGGGCCGCTGGGACGACTGCGTCGAGATGGCGCGCGACCAGATCCGTGAGGGCGCGCACATGCTCGACCTGTGCGTCGACTACGTGGGCCGTGACGGTGTCGCGGACATGGCGGAGCTGGCGGGCCGCTTCGCGACCGCGTCCACCCTGCCGATCGTGCTGGACTCCACCGAGGTCGAGGTCATCCGGGCCGGCCTGGAGAAGCTGG
>NZ_JBITXX010000036.1:0-22686 GCF_044544925.1 Streptomyces sp. NPDC053431
TAGGCGGTGTCCAGGTCACGAAGGGACTGCTGGAGGATCACCGACGACACCTCACCGAGCCAAACCCGCTCCGGCGTCTTCTTCGACGCCGTGAGCCGCTTGGACAGCTCGCCGGAGGTGACGAACGCCAGCCCAGCCGCACGGGCGTCCTCACGGACACGAAGCGCGTCGTTGAAGACCACCCGAGCGCACCCGAACGCCCCGGCCAACGCTGAACGCTGCGAGCCGTTCGGATACAGACGGAACCCGTACCTGAGCTGCATAGCGATCACCATACATATGCGGTTCATGCCACCACACCGAAACCCAAATCCCGACGTACGCACCGGCCGTCAGGTTGTCTTAAACCTGCACGCTCACTTAACCACTCGGCCAGGCGTCGCCAGTAGGTCATGCCCGACCCGATACCTAGTTCCTGCGGGAGATGTTCCCACTCGATCCCGGTAGACCAGGGTTCCCTGGAACCCCAGCCGATCCGGGTGCCTCTTCCGGTCAGGATGACGGATCCGACGCTCGGCCTTCGACAGGATTGGCTCGATCATCGCCCACAGCTCGTCGTCGACTTCCCATGGCTTTCGCCGAGCCACCCGGCACCCCCAGATCAACGGTCTGGAAGCCATCCAACGAGCCAGAAGGTCATTTCGTTAGGGGTTAAGGCGTCTCCGTCCGCCTGCTGCGCAAGGAGTACGACGCGCACGTACGCCGGTACCCGTGGGGCGGACACTTCTGGTCCGGCTCCCACTTCGCCGGAAGCTGCGGCGGGGCGCCTCTGGCCGTCGTGAAGCAGTACATCGAGAACCAGAAGCGCCCCGCGAACTGAGACGAACAGCACGGACTCGTGCCTACGTGCAGGTCAGAGCAATTCTGAGATAGCCTCCACCCGGCGTAAACGCCGGAGCACTGGCCAGAATCAAGGGTAGACCGGGGCGAAGCGTTCTCCTTCGCTTTGCAGCGCCGCGAGCAGCGCGCTCGCCAGGACGGTCCCGTAAATTCCGCCGAACATCCAATTTCGCATGATTTCCCACCGTACGGGACATCCGCTCGCCGCCCGAACCGCGCCGTCACCTCCGCTTTATGCCTCGACGCGCGGCGGCCCACGGCTCGGGGGAAGCCTGTCGCGCCGGGCCCGGATGGCGGAGCGCCCTGGTTCGGAACGTGCCCACGGGGAAGCCGTGAGGCCATGAAGGCCCTCGTGATCAACTGCACCCTGAAGAAGAGCCCGACCCCTTCGAACACGCACGCCCTGGCGGAAGTGGTGGCGGAGCGGCTGCGGGAGCTCGACGTCGACGTCGAGTTCGTCCGGGCCGTGGATCTGGCGATCTCGCCCGGCGTCAGCTCGGACGAAGGGGCCGGGGACGAGTGGCCCGGCATCCGCAGGCGCGTCCTCGACTCCGAGATCCTGGTCATCGCCTCGCCGACGTGGCTGGGCCGGCCTTCGTCGGTGGCCCAGCGCGTACTGGAGCGCATGGACGCGATGCTGTCGGAGACCGACGACGAGAACCGGCCGGTCGCCTACGGCCGGGTGGCGGGCGTCGTGGTGACGGGCAACGAGGACGGCGCCCACCACGTCATCAGCGAGATCTCCGGAGCGCTCTGCGACATCGGCTACACCGTCCCGGGTCAGGCCTGGACGTACTGGCACCTGGGTCCCGGGGCGGGTCCTGACTACCTGGACGACGACCGCGGACACGACTGGTCCCGCAGGACCGGGCGCACCATGGCCGCCAATCTTCACGCCACGGCCCAGGCCCTCGCCGCCCGACCGCTGCCGCCGCCCGAGCAGTGACCTTTCCGCTTCGTCCCTGAGGCCGCGGGCTCCGGTCGTCGTCCCGCCGGGAGGCCGCGGTGGGCGGCGCGCTGCCACCGGCGCGGCCGACGCCGGCCGGCCTCAGCCGCGGGGCGCCTCCTGCGTGACCTGGCCGGCCCGGCGAGCCCAGAGGACGAGGGGGACCTGCAGAGGAAGGCGCGCGTAGGCGATCGCCCTGGCCGACGCCGGCCGGTCACGCCAGTCGTAGGCCATCTTGACGTTGGCCGGGAACACCGCGGCGAAGAACACGGCGGCGGCACGGGCGCTCGCTCGGCGGGTCGCCGGAAGCGCGAGACCTGCCGCGAGGGCGAGTTCCACCGCGCCGCTCGCGGCGGTCCAGGCGCGGGGGCTCCCCGGCAACGCTTCCGGCACGATGGCGTCGAACTGCTTCGGCGCCACGAAATGGGCCACTCCCGCAGAGGCGAGCAGTCCGGCGAGCAGCAGAGCGGAGCGTGAGTGCGAGGCCATCGGGTTCCTCCGAGCGGGTGACGGGCGGCCGGTTCTGTGGGACGAGGAGTCCATTGTTACCGGCCAGTCAGTATGCCGTAGCGGACGCTCGCGTCACGGCAACGAGCGCGTGAGCCAGACCACTTCGCCGTTTTCCTCCGTGGACACGCGGTCCCGTTCGAATCCGAGCTTCTCCAGCACCCGCAACGACGGGGCGTTCCACGCGCCGACGGTCGACCAGAGCCGTTTCCGCCCGGTCGCGATCGCGGCCTCGACCACCGCTCCGGCGGCCTCGGTGGCGTAGCCACGCCCGTGCACGCGCTGGAAGAGCTCGTAGGCGATCTCGGGCTCGTCCAGGGTGGCGCGGCCGGTGATCAGCCCGCAGTAGCCGATGAAGTCGCCCTCCTCACGGCGCTGGATGGGCAACAGGGCGATGCCCGTGTTCTCCGTCGCGGCGAGCAGCTCCGCGATGAACGTCCGGAGGGCCTCGACCGTGGGCGGCTCCTTGCCGCGTTCGGCGAGGAGGGCGCGGAACTCGGCGGCGTCAGACTCGGCCCACGGCCGCAGTGTCAGCCGCTCGGTCTCGAGGTGACACGACATCGTCTCGTATGTGGTCATGCCGTCCACTCTGCCCCATGGCTTTCGGCCGCCCCTGGGTCGGGGGCCGCGCGCGGCCGCCTCTGGGCAGCGTGTTTCCGGCGGCGCCCGCCGTGTGCCGGCGGGATGGAACCGGGGGCTCCGCCGAAGTGGAAGCGGAACCTTCGCAGGGGCTCTGACCTGCTGGAGCGCGGGCACTCACGCGATGTCCACAGAGATCGCCCCATTCTCCTCAACTTCCGTTGTGGCCACACATGTTCGGAGGTAGAGTCCCCGTTCGTCGGGCACGGACAGGCGCTTTCAAGCTTATTTGGGGCGATCAAGTCGATGCAGTGCGAGACCCATGGAACCACCCCGGACCTCATCAGGGACTTCACGGAAGCCGCGCTTCGCGACCCGGAGCGTGCGGCTCTCGTCCATGAAGGGCGGGTCGTGACGTACCGCCGGCTGCACGAACTCGTGAACGACCTCGCGGGGCGGCTCGGGGCCCGGCCCGGAGCGGTCGCCGTGCCGGCGGCCCACACCCCGGAGACCGTCGTCGCGCTGCTCGGCGTGCTGGCGGCCGGGGGCGTCTACTGCCCCGTCGATCCGGCCTTTCCGCCGGCGCGGCAGAAGGAGATGGCGTCGGCGGCCGAGTGTCGCGCGGCCATCGCCTTCGATGCGGCGCCTCTTCCACAACTCGACCTACCGGTCGTCCAGTTCGACTGGGAGGCCGGGGCCACGGCGGTCGACGGCTGCGGGCGGGAGGTGCGCCCCGAGGACGCCGCGTACGTCCTCTTCACCTCCGGATCCACCGGCCGGCCGAAGCCGGTGGCGACGCCGCGCCGGGCCATCTCGGTCTCCGTGCGCTCGCTCCGTGACCTCTTCGCCCTCACCGAGGAGGACCGGGTGCTCCAGTTCGCCTCGCTGAACTGGGACACCTCCCTGGAGGAGATCCTCCCCACGCTGACCGCGGGGGCCACCCTCGTGTTCGACCGCGAAGCGCACTCGGGATCCTTTCCGCGGTTCCTGCGGATGGTCGAGCGCGAACGCGTGAGCGTGCTCGATCTGCCCACGGCCTTCTGGCACGAGCTGGTGCTCCACCTCGCGGAGGAGGGGACGCCCCTCCCCGACTGCGTCCGGCTGACGGTGATCGGCGGGGAGGCCGTCAGCCCCGCCCGGCTGGCCGACTGGAGCCGCCTCGACACCGGTCGGATCCGCCTGGTCAACACGTACGGGTGCACCGAGACGACCCTGATCACCCACGCCGTCGATCTGCACGGGCCCGGCGCCCCGGTCCCGGCCTGGGACGGCGGCACCAGGGCGCCGATCGGACGGCCCCTGCCCCACGTCGTCGAGGAGATCGGCGACGAGGACGAGCTGTTGATCGGCGGCCCGGCGCTCGCCCTCGGCTATCCGGGGCTGCCCGGGGCCACCGAGAAGGCCTACGCGTGCGTGGGCGGCGAACGCCGGTTCCGCACCGGCGACCGGGTCAGCAGGTCCCCTGACGGGCTCCTCACCCACGAGGGCCGGATCGACGACGAGATCAAGATCCGGGGCATCCGGGTCGACCCGGCCGAGGTGGAGGCGCACCTCGCCGGACACCCCGCGGTGAACGCGGTGGCCGTCACCGGCGCCACGACCGTCGGCCGCGCGGCACTGGTCGCCTATGTGGTGCCCCGGCCGCACGCCGTGACGCGGGATCTCGACGCCGACCTGCGGTCCTACCTGCGCGAGCGGGTGCCCACCCACCTCGTACCGAGCCGGATCACCGTCGTCCCGCAGCTCGTGCTGACCACAAGCGGCAAGGTCGACAGAAAAGCCTCGCATCAGCGTTACGCAACCGTGAACAGGTCAAAGGAGACCGTTGATGAGCGTTGACACCACCGCCTCAGCCGCCGGGGGTTCGCCTGCCGGCCCAGGCGCTCCCGCCGGCTCCCCTGCCGGTGCCGACACCGAGGGTGTGGTGGCGATGTTCCGGCGCGTTCTGGAGGTCGACGAGATCTCGGCGGACTCCGACTTCTTCCTCCTCGGCGGCGACTCGCTGGTCGCCACCCGGGTGCTCAGCGCCATCGCCCGCTCCTACGGGGTGGAGCTGACCTTCGAGGACTTCCTCGGTGCTCCGACCCCCGAACGACTCGCCGAGAAGATCGCGGCCGCCCGGTGACGCCCCGCGACGGGACCCTCGTCGCCGGCACCTCCCAGCGCTCCGGAGCCGTCACCAGCGCCGTGGTGGTCGGGGCCGGACTCGCCGGGCTGACGGCCGCGACCGAACTGGTCGCCGGCGGGGTCGACGTGACCGTGCTGGAGGCACGCGACCGGGTCGGCGGTCGGGCCCGCGGACTCCAGGTCTCCCCCGACGGCTGGGTGGACGCGGGTGCCGCCTACCTGGGCGACCGGCACACGGAGCTCCACGCCCTGCTGGCCGAGCTGGACCTCAAGACGACGCCCACCACCATGCGGGGGGCGAGCCGCTTCGCCCTCGGGACCGCGGAGACCACCCGGGACGGCCGGTTCCCTCCGCTCAACGCCGTGGCCCTGGGCGATCTCTTCGAGCGGCTGGACGAACTCACCGCGACCGTCCGCCCCGACGCGCCCTGGCTCACCCCGGGCGCCGGGGAACTGGACGCGCTGACCGCCGAGGCATGGGCCGAGCAACACCTCACGCATCCGGACGCCCAGCTCTTCTTCCCGCTCTTCCTGGGCGAGATGATGGCGGCCGACCCGGCCAGGGTGTCCATCCTGCACGTGGCCTTCTACCTGCGCTCGGGCGGCGGGCTGCGCTACC
Source organism: Streptomyces sp. NPDC053431 (assembly GCF_044544925.1). Classification (NCBI taxonomy): domain Bacteria; kingdom Bacillati; phylum Actinomycetota; class Actinomycetes; order Kitasatosporales; family Streptomycetaceae; genus Streptomyces; species Streptomyces sp. NPDC053431. The sequence goes on from NZ_JBITXX010000036.1 coordinate 5,619, forward strand.
TCAACGCCTTCGAGGGCGGCGCCCAGCAGGACCGTGTCGACGGAGGCGCCCATCAGGTGTGCGAGCGGCTGGCCGCCCGGCTGGGGTCCCGGGTGCGACTCGGTGAGCCGGTCCACGCCGTGCACCAGGACGCCGACGGCGTCACGGTCCGCGGCGCGGGCGGGGAGTACCGGGCCGACGTCGCGGTGATCGCCCTGCCGCCCCTGTTGGCCGACGCCGTCGACCACCGGCCCGAGCCGCCGGTGCGCCGGGCGAGCGACCGCACCGCGCGGGGCTGCGCGGTCAAGGTGCACCTGGTGTACCCGGCACCGGTGTGGCGGGACCACGGCCTGTCGGGGTGGTCGGTGAACGCCGACGGTCCCCTGCTGTCGACCGTGGACGACTCGCCGGCCGGGGCCGGAGCCGGGGTCGGCGTCCTCACCGGCTTCGTCACGGGCGGCGAGGCCCACCGCTTCGCCGCGCTCGATCCGCGCGCGCAGCGCTCGGCGGCGGTCGAGCAGGCGGCCCGCTTGTTCCCGATGCTTCCCGAACCCGTGGGCTTCCACGTGACGGACTGGGTCAACGAGCCCTACAGCAAGGGGTGTTACGCATCCCTCTTCGGGCCCGGCGACTGGGTGCGGCACGGCCCGACGCTGACCGCACCGCACCTGCGGGTGCACTGGGCCGGCACGGAGACCAGCACCGAGTTCTTCGGGCTGCTGGAGGGGGCGATCCGCTCCGGCCGCCGGGTGGCTGCGGAGGTCTTCGCCCGACCGTGAGGCCACGGTACGGGTCGTGCCGGGGGACGCGGCACGAGCCGTAGGCCGCTCCCGCCGCGACGTCGACGAACCGCCCGCCCCGTGCGTGACCGCCCCGTCCGTGACCGTCCCGCCGGCAACCGTCCCGTCGGCAACCGCTCCACCGGCAACCGCCCCACCCCCCACCCCTCGGGCCCGACGGGCCCCGAACGTACCCCTGCTCTCCGACCCGCCGCGGATCACACCCCTGTCGGTCGTCGCGTCGTCGTCGCCTCGGCGACGCGACGACCGGATCCGCCGGCACCCTCCCCCGTCCCGCTCGTGGCGCGTCCCCACGCGCCCGGGCCCAGGCCGTGCGGCGTGCCTCACGACCCCACGGGCAAGGCAGCCGAACCACGAGTTCCGCCGAGAACAGCAAGCCTTCGACCAGTCGCCGGGCCCCGGCCCCACCAGGGCCCCGTCCCGGCGGCGCGTAACGGGAGACCGCCATGAGCGACCACACGTCCATCGCCCCTCTCGCCGCCAGAAAGCGGCTGATGACCGAGCCCACGCTCGGAGCCGGCAACTTCCTCGACCACGCCATCGCCGTCAATCCGCACCACGCGGTCCCGTACGCCTTCACCCACCGCGTCGACCACCGGGGCGCCGTCGAGCTGCGCGGTCACAGCCTGCTCGACCTCGCCGCGCTGCGCGACCGGTACGCCAAGTGGTACTGGGCGAACGGCGTCCGGCCCGGCGACCCGGTCGGCGTGGTGGTCGGGGAAGGCCTGGAGCCGGTGCTGCACTTTCTCGCGCTCGCCGCGCTGGGGGCCGTCCCGGCCCTGGTCAACGACGCCATGCGGCACGAGGTGATGGTGCGCTACCTGAACCACGTGGGTGTCGTGGGAGTGGTCGCGGACGACCCCACACGACTGGCCGCCGCGTACCGCGAGACCCCGCACCGCCGTCCCCGCTTCATCGCCATGGCGGCCGAACTCCACGCCTTCGACGCCGGGTCCGCCGAGCTCCCCGAGGTCTATCCGTACCGGCACGCCGCGGACGACGTGGTCGCCCTCATCCACTCCTCCGGGACCACCGGCACACCGAAGTCCACCAAGCTGGCGCACCGCCAGTTCTGGGAGGGCAAGCAGCCGCGCATGGTGCGCTTCCCGGCCGAGGACTACGACCGGCTGATGTCGCTCATGCCGCACACCCACGCGGGCGGGCTGAGCTACTTCCTCACCGCGACCCTGCTCGGCCTGCCGACCGTGGTCATGTCCGACTGGCGGCGCGCGGTCGTCGAGCCGGTGATGGAGGCCTTCCAGCCCACCATGATCGCCTCCTTCCCGCGCACCTTCGTGGAACTGGCCACCGGCGAACTCCCGGTGAAGGGCGCGGCCAAGGTGCACTCCTGGTTCAACACCGGCGACAGCGCCCACTACGGACACATCCGCCGGCTGGTGCAGCTCGGTGAGCGGCCCGCCGGCCTGATCAGGCCCTGGCTGCTGCCGCAGGAGAGGGAGGAGCAGCCCGCCCTGCCCGGCTCGCAGTTCGTGGACGGACTGGGCTCGTCCGAGATGGGCATGGCCCTGTTCGGGCAGATGACCACCCCGGAGAGCGAGCGCGACGACCGCTGCGTCGGCAAGCCCCTCGAGGTGGTGACGAAGGCGGCGGTGCTCGACGAGGCGGGCGAGGAGGTCCCGGACGGCACGGTGGGGATGCTCGGCGTGGTCACGCCGTCCCGGACCCCCGGGTACTGGAACGACGACAAACTGACCAGCACGTTCGAACTCAACGGCTACTGGCTCACCGGCGACGTGGCCCGTCGGGACTCCGAGGGGCGCTTCTACCACCTCGACCGCACGGTGGACGTCATCGACACCGCGGACGGTCCGGCGTACAGCCTGCCGATCGAGGAGATCCTGCTCGCCGACTGCGCGACGCTGGTGCAGGACTGCTCGGTGATCGGTGTTCCCGCCGGCCCGGGCCGGGGCCAACTGCCCGTCGCCGTAATCCGGTTGCAGGCGGAGGCCGCCGAGAGCACCGCGGAGGAGGTCCAGGAGGCTGCCAACAAGGCCCTGGGCGCCGCCGGGCTGACCCCGCTGGCCGCGGTGCGCATCGCGCGTACGCCGGAGGAGTTCCCGCTCGGCCCCACCGGCAAGGTGCTCAAGCGTGAGCTCCGGACCCGCTTCGCCACCCTTCTGACCGCCCGTTAGGCCGGGGACGTCAGATGATCCGGCAGCCGTACCAGTACGCGCGGACCCCGCTGACCGAGCCGGACTGGCGCCGGCTGCCGGGCTGGCGCCGTGTCACGGAGCGCGAATGGCGGGACGCGCAGTGGCAGCGGGCCCACTGCGTGAAGAACCTGCGCCAGCTCAAGGCCGTCGCCGGTGACCTGCTCACCGACCGCTTCTGTGACGATCTGGCCGCCGACCAGGCGGAGTTCGCCACGATGGCGATGCTGGTCACCCCGCAGATGCTCAACACCATGGCGCCCTGGGCCGCCCTGGAGCCGGGAGCGTTCACCGAGGCGTTCCTCGCCGATCCGGTCCGCCGGTACATGCTGCCGGTGCGCTCGGACCGGCACCCTCGGTGGCCGAGCCATCCGAAGGCGGGACGGGACTCGCTGCACGAGGCCGACATGTGGGTGGTGGAGGGCCTCACGCATCGCTATCCCAACAAGGTCCTGGCCGAGCTGGTCGCCACCTGCCCGCAGTACTGCGGGCACTGCACCAGGATGGACCTGGTCGGCACCTCCACCCCGCAGATCACCAAGGCCAGGCTCGTGCTCCGCCCGCGGGACCGGCAGGAGCAGATGCTGGACTACCTCAAGCGCACGCCGGCCGTGCGCGACGTGGTGGTGTCCGGCGGTGACGTCGCCAACGTGCCCTGGCCGCAGCTGGAGGCGTTCCTCATGCGGCTGCTGGACCTGGGATCGGTCCGCGACATCCGGCTGGCCAGCAAGGCCGTGGTGGGGCTGCCCCAGCACTGGCTCCGGCCCGAGGTGGTCGAGGGCGTGGGGCGGGTCGCCCGGGTCGCCGCGCGGCGTGCGGTCAACCTCGCGGTGCACACCCACGCCAACCACGCGCAGTCCGTCACTCCCCTGGTCGCCGAGGCCGCCCGGGCCCTGCTCGACGCGGGCGTCCGGGACGTCCGCAACCAGGGAGTGCTGATGCGCGGGGTCAACGCCACCCCCGAGGACCTGCTGGACCTCTGCTTCGCGCTCCAGGGCGAGGCGGGCATCCTCCCGTACTACTTCTACCTCTGCGACCTGATCCCCCACGCCGAGCACTGGCGGACCTCCCTCCACCAGGCCCAGTGGCTCCAGGAGGCGATCATGGGGTACCTCCCCGGCTACGCCACCCCGCGGATCGTGTGCGACGTACCGCACGTCGGCAAGCGCTGGGTGCACCAGGCCGCCGCCTACGACCGCGAGCGCGGCATCTCGTACTGGACGAAGAACTACCGCACCGAGCTCGAGGTCCGACAGGCGCCCGACGCGGACCTCGAGAGCACGCTGGCGCGGCGCCATCCCTACTACGACCCGCTGGACACCCTCCCCGAGTCCGGCCGCCGCTGGTGGGCGGACCGGGCCCCTGCCCAGGACGGGCCCACCGGCGCCTCGCACCCCCGACCCACCGCACCCGAGGACACCCTGTGAATCCCTCCCCAGACCGCTCCGCCGCCGGCCCGCTGCGCCGGATGTGCTGGATCTTCCCCGACCGGGAGTCGACCCGGACGACCGAGTCCTGGCACGCCATGTTCTGGGACCTCTACGCGGAGGTCGCCGAGGACCTGGGCATGAGCTGGACCCGGCACTCCCCCGACGCGGTGACCGTGGACTGCACGGACCCCGGCCGCACCCGGGTCTACGTGGACGACGAGCCGGTCACGCCCGAGGACACCCTGTTCATCACCGCGCTCTACTCGCTGCCGTACCAGCAGATGGACGTCTTCAACCAGTACGCCCTGTGCGCGGTGTTGGAACAGGCCGGGTTCTACCTGCCGTTTCCTGCCGAGATCTCGCTCATCGGCAACGACAAGCTGGCCACCCTGCTCCACCTCGGCGGCTCGCCGATCCCCCCGATCCCGTCCGTCCGCATCGGCACCGGGCGCGATGTGAGCAAGCACCTGTACGAGGTGGCGCTCGGGAACATGACCTATCCGGCCGTGGTCAAGCCGGCCGGCTGGTGCGGCGGCGGCGGCATCAACCTGGCGCGCAGCGCGGGGGACATCCGGGGCCTGGCGAGCCTCGCCCAGGGCGGGGACACGACGCTGGTGGTCCAGCCGTACCTCGGGGACGGCACGGTCGACTACCGGGTGTACGTGATCGACGGCGCGGCCCACACGGTCCTGAAGCGGACCCCGGAACCGGGCTCGGCGGTCGCCAACGCGAGCCGCGGCGGCACCATGGAGTTCGTGCCGGTCCCCGAGGAACTGGCCAAGGCCACCGCCTACTTCGCCGAACGGCTGCCCATCCCCTTCTTCTGCGTCGACTTCCTCCACGACGGCCGGCGGTTCTGGTTCTCCGAACTGGAGCCCGACGGTGTCATACCCCGTGATCCCGGCGATCCGCGCCGGACGATCCAACGGGAGGTGACCCGGGCCCGGTTCACGGCCTACCGGGAGGCGCACGCCAGGCACCTCGCCGACCCGGGCGGCGGAGCGCCGTCCGGTCGTCCCCCGTTCACCTCACCGACGGAAAGGAGCTGACCGCGATGTTCTCGCTCACCCAGGAGGCCGCCGAGCCGCGGCTGCGGGTCGCCCGCAGAACGCTGGAGCGCCTGCGGCAGGTGCCGGACCTGGCAGCCCGCTACCGCGACTGCGGGGACGTCCGTACCCTCGACGGCCTCGCCGCGCTCCCTCCGCTGCTCAAGGACGACCTCAACGTGGCACTGGCGCACCTGCGACCGCGCGCCGAGCACGGCGCCACCTGGCTCTTCCAGAGCGGCGGCAGCACGGGCGCGCCCAAACTGGGCCACGCGCCCACCGGCTTCTACATGGCGGGGGTGCACGCCCACTGGCAACCGCTGGACCGCGAGGACGTCTTCGTCAACGCCTGGGGCGCCGGCCGCATGTGGGGCGCGCACTTCCTGGCCGCCGCCCTGGCCGACCTGTCGGGCTGCGAGGTGATCGCGCTGGGCTCGGTCACGAAGGACGAGTACGCCGAGTGGCTGGCCTTCTTCGCGGCGCGCGAGGTGACGGCGATCGGTGGCACGCCGAGCGTGCTCAGGCTCTGGTTCGCCCACGCCCGGGCGGCGGGGGTGGAACTGCCCGCGCTGCGCAAGGTGCTCTGGCTGGGCGAGGCCTGGCAGCCGCAGCTGGAGGAGGACATGGCCGCGGTCGCGCCGGGGGCCCGTCGCTGGGGCATGTTCGGGAGCACCGAGACGTGGGTGGTGGGGACCAACACGCCCGAGTGCCCGGCCGACACCTTCCACACCCTGCCCCACCAGCTCGTCCACGTGGGCGAGGACCACCTGCTGGACTTCACCACGCTCGACCCCGAGATGCTCAATCCGGTGCTGCGCTACCGGACCGGCGACGCGGGACGCCTGGTGACCTGTGCGTGCGGCCGGCCGGGCCCGGCCATGCGGGTGCTCGGCCGCCGCGACAGCGTGGTCCAGGTCCGGGGCCTGGGCCTGGACGTGGACGAGGTGATCGCGCGCGTGGAGCGCGATCCGGGTGTCTCCCGCGCCCAGGTGGTGATCTCCGAGACGGGCGGGCGCGCCGGCGCCGTGGAGGTGCTGCTGCTGACCGCCCCGGGCGCGGCGGTGGACGTCGAGCGGCTGCGCAAGGAGCTCCTGGCCGAGACCTTCACCCTGAGCACCGCCTTCCAGCACGATCCGGAGAACTTCCGGGTGCGCCCGGTCGCCGAGCTGATCAGCAACGACCGCACCGGCAAGACCGCGGGCCTCGTGGTGCGGGAGGAACGGTGAAGCCCCGGCGGCCGGTGTCCCTGGGCCCCGAGTTCAACCGCTTCTGGATCGGCCAGTCGGTGAGCACGGTCGGCGACCGCGTCACCGTCTTCGTGGTACCGACCGTGATGATCTTCGTCCTGGACGCCTCCGCCTTCCAGGTGGGCATCGTGGCCATGGCCCAGTACCTGGGCATCCCGCTGCTCGGACCGCTCGCCGGCGTGCTGGTCGACCGGTGGGACAACCGCCGCACCCTGCTCGCCTGCGACCTCGCGCGGCTGGCGGCGGTGGCCGTGATCCCTCTGGCGTACTGGCAGGGCCGGCTCTCCACGCCGCTGCTGTTCGCCTGCGTGGCGGTGATCAGCGGCGCGACGATCTTCTTCACCATCGGCTACCTGGTCGCCGTGCCCGCCGTGGTGCCGAAGGACCACCTGGTGCGCGCCTACTCCCGGCTGGAGGGCACCCGCTCGGTCTCCGAGGTCTCCGGGCCGTCCCTGGCGGCCGGTCTCTACAGCGCGCTGGGCGTGGCCGCCCTGCTCGTCGACGCCGCCAGCTATCTGGTCTCGGCCCTGTGCATCCGGTCCATGCGGCCCTGGGGCGAGCGGACCGTCGCCGAGGGGTCGGTGTGGCAGCGGCTGACGGCGGGCTTCCGGCTGAACTGGGCCGACCCGGTGCTGCGCCGGGTGGTGGTGGCGGCCGTGACGCTCAACTGCGGCGGCCCCGTGTTCGTCACCGTGCTCCCGATCCTCGCGTACCAGGGACTTGGCGTCTCCGTCGGGGTCTTCGGCGCCGCCATGTCGGTGGCGGCGGTGGGCGCGCTGGTCGGCGCGGCCGTCGCGCCGAAGGCCGGTGAACGGCTGGGAAGCGGGCGGATGCTGGCCTGGGCGCTGCTGCTGCACTGTCTGGTGGGGCTCGGTGTGCTGGCCGCACCCGCCCTCCCGGCCGGTGCGGTGATCGCCGTGACCATGGGCTGTTACGGCTTCTTCATGTCCTGCATCAACGTGTGCAGCGCGCCCATCCGGCAGTCGCGGATGTCCGTGCACAACCAAGGCGTGATGCACGCGGCCTTCCGGACCGCCACCTGGGGGGTGATCCCGCTGGCCGCCCTGGTCGGAGGTCTGGCGGTCAGCCTGCTCACCGGCCCGCTCGGAGTGCTGGACGCGGCCCGGGTCACCATGGCCGGCGGCACGCTGCTCGCGGCCTGCTCCTTCCTTCCGGCGCTGCGGATCCAGCCCCTGCTGGACGCGGCCGAGCGGCAGCGGGCGCCGGAGGCGGACAGCGGGGACGCCGCACCGGCTCTGGCCGAGGGCACCTCATGACCGCGGCGGACCGGGAGCCTCGGGTCGTGCTGATCACCGGCACGTCCTCGGGCATCGGGCTGGCCACGGCGATCGCCGCGGCACGGGCCGGCTTCGCCACGGTCGCCACCCTGCGCGAGCCCGCCCGCGCCGGGGCGCTCCGGGAGGCGGCGGACCGGGCCGGGGTCACGCTGGACATCCGCCGACTGGACGTCACCGACCCCGACTCCGTGGCACGCTGCGTCGACGGCGTGCGGCAGGCGTACGGCCGGCTGGACGCCGTGGTCAACAACGCGGGCGTCTCCAACTTCGACCCGACCCTGGAGATGTCCACCACGGAAGCGCTGCGCGCCAATCTGGAGGTGAACTTCTTCGGGGTCGTCGAGGTGAGCCGGGCCGCGATGCCGCTGCTCCGGGCGGCCCGGGGCCGCCTCCTCACCATCGGCAGCGTCCACGGCATCGTGGGGCAGCCCTTCAACGAGGCCTACTGCGCGGCGAAGTTCGCCGTCGAAGGCTTCATGGAGAGCCTGGCCCCGGTGGCGGAGGCACACGGGGTGAAGGTCTCCGTGGTGGTCCCCGGCTTCGTCAGGGACACCTCGTTCGGAATCTTCCCGGACGTCAACCGCAAGACCATCGAGGCCGCCTCCGGCCCCTATGCCCCCACCTTCGCCGACTACGTCCACTGGGTCACCCACCAGGGATGGGAAGGCGCCGGGCAGGCCGCGTCCGAGGTCGCCGAGGTCGTGGTACGGACCCTGCGGGCCGAGCGGCCGGCCTTCCGCGTCCCCACCAGCCCCTGGGCGGCCGCCTATCTGGAGAGCAAGCTGACCGACCGTGACGGCTCCGTCGTCCAGGGACTCGCACGCACCTGGATCGGGCGCCGGCCGGAATCCGACGACAGAGAGCAGGAGAGGTAGTGCCCGCCAAATCCCTTCAGGAGCTCGTCGACTTCGCCCGCACCCACTCGCCGTTCTACGCGGAGGCGTACCGGGACGTGCCGCGGACGGTCTCGCACCTCACCCAGCTCCCCGTCATCGACCACACGGAGTTCTGGGCGGCGAACACCTGGCCGGACAACCGGGTGCTGACCGGACCGCTGACCGACGCCGGGGTCTACAAGACCGGTGGCACCACCGGTGTTCCCAAGCTGTCGGTCTGGTCGCGGTCGGAGCACGCCGACTCGGTCACCGCGTTCGGCGCCGGCATCGTGCGGGCCGGGCTGAAGCCGGGGCACCGGGTGGCCAATCTCTTCTGGGCCGGTGAGCTGTACGGCGGGATGCTCTACATCGAACACGCCCTGCACGCGGCCCCCGTCGACAACGTCCGGCTGCCGGTCGGGGCCGGCGCCCCCAACGAGTTCGTCGCCGACCTGATCGGCGACTTCGGAGTGAACGTCCTCGCCGGTGTCCCGATGAAGCTGGCCGCCGTGGCGGAATGCCTCGTCCGCCGCGGCCTGACCGCCGACTCGGTGGAACTGCTGCTCTTCGGCGGCGACCTGCTCTTCACCGATCTGCGCCCGATCCTGCTGCGGGCCTTCCCCAAGGCGGCCATCGCCTCGGTCGGTTACGCCTCCATCGACGCGGGTCTCGTCGGACGGCCCGTCCCCGGCGAGGACGTACGGGTGCACGAGGCGTTCCCGCACCGCACGGTGGTGGAACTCGTGGACGACGTCACCGGCGAGCCGATCACCACCCCGGGCGTGCCGGGCCGGCTCCTGGTCACCAACCTGTTCCGCACGCTCATGCCGGTCATCAGGTTCCCGGCCGGCGACCGCGCCGAGTGGGTCGACCCGGAGTGCCGGCGGTTCCGGCTGCTGGGCCGCTCCATGGAGGGCGGGCGCGTCGGTACGGTCTCCATGCCGATCGAGGACGTCCGCGCGGTGCTCGTGGAGGCGGACCCGGACCGGTACATCGCCGGGATGCAGATGGTGCAGCGCCGCTGGGACGGCCGGGACGGCCTGATCCTGCGCCTGGGTTACGTCGAGGAGCCCCCGGCGGACCTGAGCGCCCGGCTCGTCGAGGCGGTCTACGCGGCCCGGCCGCTCTTCCCGGCGGAGGTCGCGGACGGCGCCATCCACGAGCTGGGCATCGAGTGGGTGCCCCGGTCGGAGCTGGTCACCAACCCGAGGACGGGCAAGCTGCAGCAGGTGGTGGACGAGCGTCCGGCCAGTTGAGGGGGGCGGCCGGCCGCAGGCCTGGTGGGCGGCCAAGTCGCACGCCAGGGGCCGGACGGCCGCAGGCCTGGTGGTGCGGCCGGTCTCACGCCAGAGGGGCGGCCGGCCGCAGGCCTGGGCGGACGGTCGCACGCCAGGGGCCGGCCGGCGACCGGGTGGGGCGGCTGGTCGCACGCCAGGGGGTCGGACGGCCGGCGACCGGGTCGAGGACACCGGCCGCTTGCCCGGGGAGCCGTCGGCAGCCGGCCGGGGTGGGCGCCCGCCGGCTGCCGCGGGGGCCGGGCAGGCGATGTCACGGGCGTCGCCGCCCGGGCCTCAGTCGCCCCGGGGCTGCGCTCGGCCGGCCAGCATCACGCTCTGCCCGCGGAACTCCGCGACCACCGTTCCGTCCGTGCGCCGGACCGTCACGTCGTAAATGCCGTTCCGGCCCGAGCGCGTCCGTTCCACGGCCTCGGCGAGCAGCTCGTCGTCCACCGCGGCCGGCAGCAGGAAGGTGACCTGGGCGGACTGGGCCACCGTGACCGGCCCGTAGCCGTTGCAGGCGTAGGCGAACGCCGCGTCGGCGAAGAGGAACAGGAACCCGCCGTGCGCCATGCCATGGCCGTTCACCATGTCCTCGCCCACCCGCATGCGCATCAGCGCCCGGCCCGGTGCGACCTCCTCCAGGGCGATGCCCAGGGTCCGGCACGTGCGGTCCCGCTCGTACAGCTCCGCGATCCCGGCCGGTGCGTTGTCCGGCACGCCGGTGTGCACGCCCACGACTTGGCCCCTCCCTGACGAGCGGACCCCACAGGTCCGAGTGCTGTGCGTCCGCATTAGATCGATCGAGATCGAGAGCTGTCAACGACGCGAGGCAGCGCGCCCGGAGGGCGGTCCGGCGCAGTCGCACCTCCGGCCGGCGCCCCGACGCCGAGTGATCGCGTGACGGGACCGTACGAGGGGCGGCTCGGGCGCCGCCGCGTATGCTCACCGGACCGGCGGCCCCTTCCCCGCCTCCTCGCCGCGGCCGGTGCGGCGCGCGGGAGTCGGCCCGTCTCGACGCACGACAGGAGTGGACAGTGAAGATCCCGCGACGCCCGTCCGTCGACGGCTCACGCCCGGCTCTGCGTCCCGTTCTCGGGCAGCGTCCCCCGGAGCGGGTCGCCGCGGCGGTCCTGCTCCTCCACGGCGGACAGGCCGAGGCGCTGCAGGCTCCGCCCCTGCTGAACCTCCCGGCCCTGCGCATGCAGCCCTTCGCCGGCGCCATCGCACGGGCCACCGCCCCCGCGGAGGTGCTCGTCGCCCGGGTCCGTTACCGGCACCGCGGCTGGAACGGCGCCGAAGCCCACCCGGTCGCGGACACGGTACGCGCCCTGGGCGAGCTCCGGGATCTGGTGGGCCCCGTTCCCGTCGTCCTCGTCGGTCACTCGATGGGCGCCCGCGCGGCACTGCGCGCGGCCGGCGAGCCGGAGGTCAAGGGCGTGGTCGCGCTCGCCCCATGGTGTCCCCCCGGGGAGCCCGTCGACCATCTCCGCGGCCGCACGGTCGTCGCCCTGCACGACGAGTCCGACCGGATCACCGCCGCCCCGGAGACCTGGTCCTTGCTCGGCCGGGCGGAGGCCGCCGGGGCCCAGGTCCTGAGCATCCGCATGTCCCCCGGCGGCCACACGATGCTCCGCGGCGCCCCGCTCTGGCACCGTACGGCGGCCGAAGCCACGGCGGCCCTGCTCGGCCTCGGCCCGCTGCCGACCGGTCCGTTGAAGGCACCCCGGCGCACCGGAGGCGGCTCCCTGCGGATCGCCTGCCGCGACGCCTCCTGACGGGGCGTTCTCCCCTCCCTGTGCCCTGGTCGGCGCGGGCGGTCCGGCCGCGGCACGGCACGGCACGGCACTGACTACGACGACAGCGGTCGTCCCGAGCGTGCCTGCCCTCGAGATCCGCCGCCTGCCCACCGGACCGCTATATCTTCCGAGGGCAGGACGGCGACAGCCACTCCGCACTCGACCGTAAGGGCCGCCACCGTGACCGGACGCATCACCGAGCCCACCGCGAGCCCGAGCCGGCACGAGGACCTCGGCGAGGCGCGCTGGCCGATGGCCACGGCCGTCCTCGCCGCCATGGTGCTGACCGTCCTGCTCCCCGACGACCTCCGCCTCGCGCCTCGCTGGGTGCTCCCGGCCGTGGAGGGACTGCTCCTGCTCGCGCTCATCGCCGGCGACCCCGGCCGGATCGACCGCCGCTCGACGGTCCTGCGCAGCACGTCGATCGCCCTGGTGTGCGTTCTCGCGCTCAGCGCCGTCTGGTCCACCGTCCAGCTCGTCGACGACATCCTTCAGGGCGGCAAGGAGACCGGCTCCGCCACCAGCCTGCTGCAGACCGGCGGCACGGTGTGGGCCTGCACGGTGCTCGCCTTCTCCCTGCTGTACTTCGAGCTCGACTGCGGCGGGGCGGCGGCCCGGGCCCACCACATGCCCCGCACGCCCGCGCTCGCCTTCCCTCAGCAGCTCAACCCCGAAGTGGCGAGCGCCGGCTGGCGGCCCCGCTTCGTCGACTACCTCTACCTCGCCCTGACCAACGCCACCGCGTTCAGCCCGACCGACGTGATGCCCCTGGCGCCCTGGGCCAAGATCGCCATGGGCATCCAGTCCCTCGTCTCCCTGCTGATCCTCGGGCTGGTGGTCGCCCGCGCCGTCAACGTCCTCGCCTGAGCGCCGTCAACGTCCTCGCCTGAGCACGGTCGGTCCGTGACCGACCACGGGCGAGGGGTGTGGCGCGCGTGATGCGGGTGGGATCCCTGAGGCGCCGACCGCTGCGTCCGAGCCAGAAAAGGGCGACTGACGGGGCCATTGTTGGCCGGGCTCCGCACTGCCCTTCGGCGTCGGGACTCCTAGCATTCCAGCACCCCCCACCGCAGCCCGGAGCGGCGGGGACACGTCGGCCCGGACGTATGGCATGTCCATGATGCTTCAACAGTTGCCGACTGCACCACCCCCCTGCACGAAACCACGTCCCGAGCTCTGGATGGGAGAAGACCATGAGAAGAATCCCCTTACTCGTGGGCGCGGCAGCCGCCGCGCTGTGCGCCTCGGCCCTGCCCGCCCACGCGGACCCGTCGTCGATCACCGACCCGCCCCCGGACCGGATCGTCATCGACATCGCCACGGTGAACGGCTCCGGCTGCCCCCTGGGCACCGCCGCCATCGCCGTGTCCGAGGACAACACCGCCTTCACCGTCACCTACAGCGACTACCTGGCGCAGGTGGGCGGCGACTCCGCCCCCACGGCCGCCCGCAAGAACTGTCAGCTCAACCTCGTCGTGCACGTCCCCCAGGGCTTCACGTACGCCATCGCCAGCGCCGACTACCGCGGCTACGCCTCCCTCCAGCCCGGCGCGAGCAGCACCGAGAAGGCCTCCTACTACTTCCAGGGCTCCCCGAGCACCGCATCGCGTACGCACGCCTTCCGAGGCCCCTACGAGGACAACTGGCAGGCCACCGACACGACCGACTGGGCCCAGCTCGTCTGGGCCCCGTGCGGAGTGCAGCGGAACTTCAACATCAACACCGAGCTCCGCGTCAACGCCGGCACGTCGAACCCGGCCCGCACCAGCTACATGACCATGGACTCCACGGACGGCGACATCAGCACCGTCTACCACCTCGCGTGGAAGGAGTGCCCCGGGCGGTGACGCGCCCCACCCGGCCGGCCTTCGCGAGGCCGGCCGGGTGGGCCTTCCCGGCGTGCGCCGACCCTTGACGGACCCTTAACTCACTTCTTAAATCATGTACACAACAAAGGGCCGGCCGCCCCGGACGTCGACGCGCCGTCGGCACGGCCCCCCTATCGGCGCGCCCCCACTCCGTCCTCCGGAAGGGCCGCCTCCTCCCCCACACCCCAGACGGAAGAGAGAGCATGGACTCCTCCCCGCCCAGCCCCCGACGCCTCCGCAAGGCCCTGTCGGCCCTCGCCGGCGCCGCCCTGTTGCTCGGTGTCGCCGCCGTCGCCCCCGGGCCCTCCACCGCGGTCGACACCCGGACCGCCCCGGCGGCCCAGGCCGCCGTCGTCACGTTCAACGAGGACTTCGACGGCCCGGCCGGCTCCGCCGTCAACGCCGGCCGCTGGCAGATCGAGACGGGCGACAACGTCAACAACCACGAGCGGCAGTACTACACCGCGGGCGCGGCCAACGCCGCCCTCGACGGGCAGGGCCACCTGGTCATCACCGCGCGGCGCGAGAACCCCGGCAACTACCAGTGCTGGTACGGACGGTGCGAGTACACCTCGGCCCGACTGAACACCTCCGGCAGGTTCACCGCCCAGTACGGGCGGGTCGAGGCACGCATGAAGGTGCCCCGCGGCCAGGGCATGTGGCCGGCGTTCTGGATGCTCGGCAACGACATCGGTCAGGTCGGATGGCCCAACTCCGGCGAGATCGACGTCATGGAGAACGTGGGCTTCGAGCCCTCCACCGTCCACGGCACCCTGCACGGCCCGGGCTACTCGGGCTCCGGCGGCATCGGCGCCGGCTACACGCTGCCCGGCGGGCAGGCGTTCGCCGACGCGTTCCACACCTTCGCCGTCGACTGGGCGCCCGACCGGATCACCTGGTCCGTGGACGGGGTCGTGTACCAGACCCGTACGCCCGCGGACCTGGACGGTCGCAGCTGGGTCTTCAACAAGCCGTTCTTCCTGATCCTCAACCTGGCCGTCGGCGGCTACTGGCCCGGCGACCCGGACGGCTCCACCGCCTTCCCCCAGCAGCTCGTCGTCGACCACGTCCGCGTCACCACCGGAGACACCTCCGGCACGGGCAGCCGGATCACGGGCATCGGCGGGAAGTGTGTGGACGTCGCCGCGGCCGACACTGCCAACGGCACCCCGATCCAGCTCTACGACTGCAACGGCACCGCCGCCCAGCAGTGGACGGTCGGCTCGGACGGCACGATCCGCGCGCTCGGCAAGTGCCTCGACGCCGCCTCCGGCGGTACGGCGGACGGCACCCTGGTGCAGCTGTGGGACTGCAACGGCACGGGCGCCCAGCGCTGGGCCGTCAGCGGAGCCCGGGACATCGTGAACATCCAGGCGAACAAGTGCCTGGACGCGACGGGCAACAGCTCGGCCAACGGCACCCGGCTCCAGCTGTGGACCTGCACCGGCGGCACGAACCAGAAGTGGACGGTCGGCTGACCGAACCCCGGCCGCCCCATGTCCCCACGCGGCTGTCCGTCCCCCTGCGGCCCGCTCCGGCGGGCCGTTCGGGCGAGATCCTGAAGAAAGATATTCACGATCAAAGTTTGCATGAAATCTTTCATACTCTTGCTTACTCGACGGTATATATGTTTACTGACGGCGGCGTTCCGGCCGGACGGACACCAGGAGGACACCGCACGTCCTCTCGAACAGCCACTCGGTGCGCCACCCCTCCCCGGCGCACCCGGGTGACACGCACGGTTCTCGGAACGCCCGGAGCGCCGCGGCGGCCTCGGCCACCCCTTCGCCGAGGCCGCCGCGTCCCCGACCTCGATCAGAGCTTCTCCACCCCTCGGAAGTGACGAGCATGCCTCAGACGGCCACCTTCACGCGCAGCCCTGACTGGCCCCTCCAGGTCAATGCCCCCGGTACGCACGACTGGGAACGCAGCGCCAAACGGTGGCTGAGGGAGCTGCTCCCGGCCCGCTACGGAAGTTACGCGACGCTCACGCGCCATCCCGCGCTGCTCGTCCGCCATGTCCAGCTCCACCTGCAGCACGAGATGCGGGCGGTGCGCGAGGCCCTGCAGACCAGCCGCGTCGAACTTCCGGCCATAGGCGTGTCCGAGGCGCTCATCGAGAACAGCATCCGGATGTACGCCCTGGAACTGGAACAGCTGGGCCGGCTCTCCCGAGGGGTGCGTCTCGTCTCCGAGGCCCTGCTCGGACGCCCGTGCCGACCCAGGTGCTGACCAGGCACAGGTAAGGGGGCGGCGTCGATTCCCCGTTCGCGCGGCTTCCACCTATGCTTGCCGGGTGGGTGACGGGCAAGGGCGGCAGGCCGCGGCGGAGCACGAAAGCAGTGCTGATCCGCAGAAGTTCGCGGTCGCCCTGCGCCGGACGATCGGGGAGACGAACCGTCTGGTCCACGGCTTCGCGATCGCCCAGGGCCTGCACCCGACAGACATCCACGCCCTGTCCTTCGTCCTCGACCACCCCGACACGGCCACTCCGGGGCTGCTCAAGGATCATCTCGGCCTGACCTCCGGCGCGGTGACGGCCTGCCTCGACCGGCTGGAGAAGGCCGGCCACATCCGGCGCAGCCGGGCGGACGGCGACCGGCGGGTGGTACGCATCCACTACGTGCCCAGCGCCCGCGCCGTGGCGCGGTCCTATTTCCTGCCCCTCGCCCAGGCGGCGGGCCGGGCACGCGACCGGTTCACCGAGGAAGAACTCGCGGTCGTGCAGCGGTACTTCGACGCGCTGAACGACGAACTCGGCGAGCTGCACGTCCCCCGCCGCTGAGCGGCTGCGGCCAGATCGACCCGAAGACCGGGCTCCGCGGCCCTGGCCCGTGGCTCATGGTCGTGGCCCGGTCGCCCGTGGCTCGTGCCCGGCGCATCTTGCGCGGGCCGGCGGCGCGCCCCCGCCGTTCGGCGAATCGCCTCTCCCACCGACTGCATCCGAACCGTGCCGCTGCGCGGAAGACACGGTGAGCGCCGTGGAGCTCGGGCACGCCTGGCACCCCTCCGACCGACCACCCCACAGGGCTCCGCGGGTTCGTGCTTCAATTTACCTCGATCATTGAGATTCTTAATCATCGAGAGAAGTGCTCGGGAGTTCTCATGTCCGCACCCCTGCGGTGGGCGAGCCGACTGCTGCCGCCGCTGATGCTCGTCCTCTGGCTGGCCATCGGTGGCGGGCTAGGGGGTGTCTTTCCGATCATCGGATCGTTGGTCTGGTCGTGAGGGATGGGGAGATTTCTGACGCTGCGTGGGCGGTGATCGCGCCGCTGTTG
>NZ_JBITXX010000037.1:0-22551 GCF_044544925.1 Streptomyces sp. NPDC053431
GACGCACCGCTCGATCCGCTGCCTGCTGACGACGAACCATCCAACACCCCTGCAATCACGAGGTGTTGCGACGACCAGTTAAATCCGCCTTGGCATCCGTGGTCGGAGTGGAGATCACCGGGTCGGACGGGCGACGGGTGCGGCAGGCGGTGTGAGGGCGTCGGAGACGAGTTCGGTTCGCAGGTGGTCGACGGTGGCCCAGCCCCCGACGCGGCGTGAGGCGATGTCGATGACGGTCGCCAGGTAGAGCCAGCCCTTGGCGATGTACGTGATTGTTGCCGCGCCAGCGAGTGTCGACGGCAGCCGGGTCAGGTCAAAGTCTCGAAGGATCAGTGCCTTCACGCTCAAAGACGGCGTGGACGCGCGGGGGCCCGTAGGTGCCGCGTGCGCTGGTGGACGGTGGTGATCTGTTCGGTCAGCTCCGCACAGCGCACGGGGCCGGGGGTCCGTAGCGGCAGGCGTAGTAGGCGGTCCGGGAGACCTCGAGGTTCATACGCCCGTTTGACGTTTTGGCATGCGGGTTTCTCCGCCTCGATGAACGGGTCTACGTTCACCGGGTCTGCGTCGCGAAGAAAGCCGTCGCACGCTTGAGGATGCCGACTCCTCCCGCAGCCTGCGATTCTCCGCCGCAACGCGGCCAGTCCTCGCGTTCACTGCTGGTCGGGCCCTCACGCTCACCCGCGTCGACCTGAGCCTGACGGACCCAGTCACAGACCCCGGTCTCGGCCAGATCGAAGTCCCCGGCGGCTTGACCGCGAGCGGTCCCCTCGCCGGCACACTCAATGGGCGACCACGCGAAACAGTCTGCTGGGAAACTTCAGCCGTCGTTCAATCCTTGCCGAGATCGCCAGTTCAACATCCTCATGGGCTCTTCGAGATGAGCCCTGCGGCATATACGTCCAGCGCCCCAGCGCGGAGCGGGCCAGCGAACAACGCCCCAGGCCGAGAGCTGATGCGATGCCGTTTTGAGTAGGCTCTGCTCACGTATGTAGAGGGCATACAGCACAGGGTGATACATGCGTCTACAAACCGCCCCAACCCCCACCGAGCTGCTAGCGATGACTTCTTCCTCTCAGTGGTGTCGCACACAGTCGGCTATGACGAGGGAAAATATTGACTTGAAAGGTGACGCCATGAACCAGCGCCCCGGTACTGCAAATGAAGTTCGTGCCCGCCCGACAGTACGTGAAAACTCTGCACATGCAATGCTGGCTCAAGTGTTTACCCTTGCAGAAAACTCTTCATCTAACTCTGATCAGGAGTCTCTGCGCGTCTGCGCCCAGATTCTTTTGCGGGCGCACGCGAGAGTCCGGTACCTAGCAACCCCAGCAGATCCTTACGGCAGATATTATTTAAGGAATCTCCACGAGCAGCTATTCCGAGACTTCTTCCCACGCGGAGAAGATCACCACGCCGGCTGGTTTTTGGAAGCGCTAACCCAGCTCGAGAGAGAGGAAGAGGCCTCTGATGACTGCGCTGCATGGGTTAGAAAGGCAGTGCGAGCAACGAGCAGGCTCCTCTATGCCGTAAGACCAGACGAGTTGCCGGTTGCCTCCGGGGTACACAGAACTGCCAGCCGCATCCGAGATATTTTTGACGATGCCTTGGCTGAACTGGAGCAGCACCTAACAGGTTCGGCCCCATCGAGGTACAAATTAAATTCTTCTATCGCGCACCAAGGCAGGCAGAGCAGCCGGCGGTCCGCTGCACAGCAGTCTTTGACACCGCGAGAGGAACAGATAGCCCGGCTGGTTGCAGAGGGCCTCAGCAACCGTGCTACTGCTGAACGTCTCTCTGTCACAAGAAAAACTGTCGAAGTTCATTTGGCAAAAGTCTTTCGTAAGCTGAATGTATCGAAAAGAAGTGAAATTTCGAGGCGCCTGTCTGATCGCTAAGAAATGGGTCACAATTAGGGCCTGGTGTGAAGTGCCTCTTATACGCGGCGGAACCTGAAAAGCCGACAATCGGTGCTGCCAGGGCCGCTCCGGCGGCGACGGTTGACACCTGCGATCATGCACTGCGGGTGACGCATGCGTCGTGCACGACCAGGTACGGCACGATCCGGGCCGAAGAGCTGCCGCCATCAGACACGCTCAGATGGATCTTTCAATCTTTCTGCACCATGTCAGCGGAGCTCGCGGAGTCGTCTTGCCCACGGCGTAGACCACCCGATCCTTGAAGCAGAGTTCCAGCACTCCCGCAGGAGATGAGAAGGCGGAGCTCACCGAGCATCGGTCGATTGCACGCAGCCCGTAAACTTTGGATCCGCGCATTGAGTGACGACTACTCAAGACCTGAGAGTCCGAGCGTCCTATGCTGAGAAAAATGCTGTGAATTCTTATCCTGCACCTTGCTCACGTGCCACGCGCAGTGGATCAACTCCCAAGAGCTGCGCAGCTATGGCATGGGATTATCTATGACGCTTATACATCTGGCCCTTAGGCAGGCGATCACGTCGTCGTGTCGACACAGAGTGGGAGCGGTAATTGCTGCGGGATCGCGTGTTCTTGCCGCTGCCCCTAATCGCCATCGCAATTCACCGACTGTTGACTTCCGGCATGCAACGTTTCACGCTGAGGAAGCAACACTGCGGCGTGTCCGGTATCCTTCCGGTGCAACAATTTACGTCGCACGGGTGAGCGCAGTGGGTATGCCGGCGATGGCCCGCCCATGCAGCCGCTGCCAAAAGGCTCTTATGGCTGCAGGTATCGTCCGTGCCTACTATACCGAAGGCGATGGTAAAGTAGGTATTTTGGACCTCGTATCGGCGTCAGTCCAATGAATTTTCCTATGGTGGTCTGGCGCCAGCAGGGGGGACTGAACCCGGGCCACCAATGAGTGGTGGCAGAATTGCGCCGCGGCGGCAGAAGCGCTATGTAGGGTTGAAATATCGAGAGATCTCCCAATCGGTGACTGCTGCCTGGTACTTTTGAGCCTCCCAACGCCTGGTCTGTGCAAAGTACCGCACAAAATCCTCTCCCAAGTACTTCGCTGCCACCTGGCTGGTGCTAAGCCTTTCCGTCGCCAGCTCCAAAGATTTGGGAATGTTTGTCGATGCTTGCTGATAAGCGTCGCCGATGGTCTCGATCGGTGGATCAATTTTCTCTGTAACGCCATGGAGGCCGCCAGAAATTGCCGCAGCGATGACGAGGTAAGGATTGGCGTCCGCGCCCGCCGTGCGTAGTTCGATGCGCGTCCCTCCTTTCCGGCCGGTGATCACTCTGATGCCTGCTGTGCGATTTTCCCTACCCCAAGTTGCGCTTGTACCAGCAGCAGAGTAGGGAACCAAGCGCTTATACGAATTTACCGTGGGAGCGAACAGGCACGTAAAGTCTTCCAATGTTTCGAGAGTTCCGCCGATGTAACTCCGTGCCCATTGCGAAAGTCCAGCGGAGGTTGCGTCATCGAACATATTCTCCCGTGTTTCTGACCACAAAGACTGGTGCACGTGGAAACTGGAACCAAATCCTTGAGCAATCGGCTTTGCCATGAACGTCGCTATTTTTCCATCTTGCATGGCTGAGACTCGAACCGCTTCCTTAAAGAGGAAAGCCCTGTCTGCAGCCTCAAGCGGATCTGAGTACGCCAAGTTAATCTCATACTGGCCTATTCCACCCTCTGGGTTGAATCTTTCAACCGGGATTCCGGATCGCTCAAGATTCCGGCAGAGGGGTAGCAAGAAATCCTGATCGAGAACGCCGCGGAGGATACTGTACGCTGATGGATCGGAGGCGATATTTTTTATTTCTCGGGTGCTTTGAATGGAAGTGGTTCCCTGGAACAAGTAGAATTCCAGCTCCGGCCCTATTTTTATCGAATATCCGAGCTTTTCGGCAGCCCTGACAACTCGCCTGAGTACTTGCCTGGCGGAATAAATAACGGGGGAACCGTCTCGTCGCTGGTAGTCACATAGCACTACACCCGTTCGGTCGAGCCATCCTGCCAAGCGAAATGATGCCAGGTCGGGGATTGCGTCTATGTCACCGAATCCACCTTCCCAAGTCGGCCACCATCCTTCGAATTCGGGTGGCGGAGGAACTACATCCTGGTGAAGGTCCATAATAAGCAGATAGTCTGCGAACAAGACGGGTGCCGAAGGGTCTGCGTGAAACTGATGCGCCGAAATCCGCTTTCCACGGAATACTCCGTTGATATCGGATCCGCCGACGATCACTGTCTCGATGTCGTTCTTCTCAATTGTTTCGCGAACTGTTCGAGTCAGGTCTGAAACTGGGCGGTCATTATTCCCAGTGGAGCTCGTCATCGGACCTTCCTTACTGCCGGCCGTAGTAAGCACATCAGCCGCCGTCTCCGGCAACATTCCTTCCCTTGAAGCAGGGGCATTTTTTGGCATTTTTTGGAGAGTCTCTAAACTATATTCTAGACATCAACACGGGCGGCTGCATCCGGGGAAGGCACGACCCCCGCAGGGCGCAAAGAAACCCGTAGAACATTGCCGCAGCCGGGGCCGCCGGCATGCGGTGGGTGAGTGAGGGGACCAGCCGCCGCAGACCGCAGGGTGAGACGGGCGACTACAGGGCAGGTGATCCCCACATCGAAGGCCCGGGTCGAGGGCGACCTGCACGGATGTCGACCTTGCGGGCCTGTTCCCAGGGCGGCGGATCGTCTTCTCGTTGAGCCGGGCGTAGTGGGCCGTCATCATGTGCGAGTCGGGGTCGAGCAGAACGTGTACGACCTCCTGCGGGACATCGCGGTTGATCAGCCGGGTCCAGAAGATGTGGCGCCATGGGTGCGGGGGCGGCCGGACGCGGCGGCCGTGCTCGTCGCGGACGTCGACCTCGGCGAGCCACTGGTTGAGCATGCGCCGGTAGCTGCTGTCGATCAGCGGCTTGGTGCCGTCCGGGTTGGCCGTCTTCTGCGGGAAGAGCACCGGGCTGCCTTCGGGCCAACGGGCGGTGATGCTCTGCTGCTGGGCGGCGATGGCGGCCTCGACCTCGTTGTCGATGGGGACCAGGGCCTCGCGCTTGATCTTGTGGTTGAAGTAGCGCAAGTAGGGGGCGTTGTCGGCGTCCCGGACGATGCAGTCCAGCGGCAGCCGCAGTGCGTCGGAGACCCGCAGGCCGCAGCGCATGAGGATGAGGGTGACGAGTCGGCCGACGGGGTCGTGCCAGCGGTCCATGTTGGCGGGCTGTTCGAGCTGGGTCATCACGTGTTCGGCCAGGGCCCGGGGCAGCAGCTTGGCGCGCTTGGGGTAGTCCTCGGCGAAGAACACCACGGTGGTGGGCAGGGTGTCGTCCCAGCGGTGCTGCCGGATGGTCTGGAAGAAGTGGTTGACCTGGCCGATGAACTCCCCGTGGGTCTTCTGCCCGTTGACGGTAGCCTGGAGATCGGCGAGGTAGCGTTCCAGCACCGGCCGGTCGATCTGCGCGAGTGCGTCGACGCCGACGGCCGGGGCAGCGAGGTACTCGGCGAACCGGGTGATCGCCACCACGCATTTGTTGGCCTGGCCGGCTCCGAGTCCGGTGCTCAGGCGCCAGCGCACCCAGCGCTTGGCGAGGTCCGTCAGCCACGGCTGCGGAATGCGGTCGAACCTCAGGTGGGCGTGGGGCGAGGCGATGCCGAGCTGCCGCAGCCGCCACACATCCCGGGGATACTCCACCTCCCAGCCCCGGCCCTGCTGAAGCTCTTCGACCTGGCGGCGGGCGTAGATCACCAGCGCGACGGAGGAGCTGCCGGTGGTGGCCTTGCCCCGCGGGAAGCGTTCCCGCCAGGTCAGTCCAGCAAGGATCGGACCCCGGTGCCGGCGACGAAGCAGACGACGTGGCGGACGCGGCTGGGCGGGGTCTTGATGCGCTGGTCGTCGTGCCGCCGCTGGAGGGCGTACTGCATTTCCAGCCGGAGCTGGCCCGTCAGTCTGCGCACGTCCAGACGCTCGTGGCCAGGCGGGTGCTCTTCATAGAGCTTGATGAACTCCGCCGGCTCGGGAAAGTCGGCCTGCCGCCAACGCGACCGGTGCGAGATGCAGAACGGCGTGCTGCCTTGCGCCCACAGGTCGCAGAAGCTGACCAGGCACTGAGCATGATCCTGCGGCTTCTCCGCTGGGCTCTGCTCGGGCAGCCACTGCTCCAGTGGAGGGCTTCCCGCGTGTCTCCAGGTCCACCGGTAATTCTGGCAGAGGCCGCGGCCCTGGACGCCGTAGTGGCAGCCGGTCACCCGGCATGCGGCCAGCGGAGCGTATCCGCGCATGAGCGGCTCGGTCGTCGCGGCGAACTCTTCAAGATCGGGGCGACCTTGGCCGTTCCACCGGTGATGGTGACCGATGCAGAGTCCTCGGCTGCGGCCGATCCGCGAGCATCCGGAGACGCGGCATGGCGGGCCGCCGAAGACGAGGTCATCAGGGTCGATGTCGATGACTTCGGTGCGGACCGTGGCCATCAGCTTCTCCAGCAGCCCGTGCTGGCGCGGGGACGAGGCGGGCGAGGTCACCAGCGCACCTCCGTCCCGGTAAGGAATCCGGCCTTTTCCAGGGCCCGGCGGGCGTCCTCGGCGGTCAGGTGACCGTAGGTGTCGGTCGTGGTGGTCAGGCAGGCGTGTCCGAGGAGCTTGCTGGCGACCTCGATCGGGGTGCCACCCCGCAATAGCCTGGTGGCGTAGGTGTGGCGATACCAATGGGGGTCGTAGTCGATGCCCGTCTTCCGGCGCAAGCGTCTGACCAGGTCGTAGATGGCCGCGTAGGTCATCGCGTGCCCGTGCGGGGCCGCCCAGAGATTGACGAACACGTAGTCGGAGTCGAGGTCGCCGTACTCGGTGTGCATGTAGTCGGCGTAGAGCCTCATCAGCTCACGCTGACCGGGATCGTCCTGGTGGTTGCCGACTTTGTGCGGGCACCGTTGGCGTTGAGCCGGGGCACTACGGTCAGCTCACGTTCGGCAACGGCCCAGTCCTCGTGCCGCAGCCCGAGGGCCTCCCCGATCCGCATGCTGGAGTCGAACAGGACGGCGAACAGCAGCCGGTCCCGCAACAGTGCTGCGGCGCCCGGCTGGCTGCCAAGTCGTGAGCAGTTCGCCCAGGTCGACGCCGTGTCGGGCGGCGTGCTGGTAGAAGGTGCTGACCGCTGAGAGCTTCCGGTTCACCGTGGTCTCGCCGCAGTGGTGTTCGACCGAGGGGAGCACCGAGACCGCCCCGGTGCGGGGCACGGGCGGCAGCCGCAACCAGGCGACGAACTCGCCGACTTCCTCCAGCCGTACCTCTTGCCAGTCCAGGCCGCGTACGGCAAGGAAGGAGAACCAGTCCTTCAGATCGTGCGCGTACGCCTTGATCGTGTTTGGTGACCGCTCAATATCGGTGAGGTAGGCCAGGTAGCGCTCGATCGCCTCGACCGGGGCCGCGTCATCACAGAGCACCGTCCACGACTCAAGCGGCGAGGACGGCATCACCACACGTTGTACGAGCATCGGACCTCCAGGGGATCTGCGTGATGGACGACGGCAGATAACCACTTCCACCAGGCAGAACCCGGGGCCTCATCTGGGCTTGCTCGACGTCAAGGACGCCCTTCGGGCAGCTCAAGATAACCAGCGCGAACAGTGCCAGCAGGAGGCGGCCCTGGAGGACGGCCCGGTCGATGCGCTCGTAGGCGGCGACCGAGACGAATTCGTCGGTGAAGCCGGACAGGAAGTCGGCGTTCTTCAGTACGTCCAGCAGATCGAGCACGCCCCAGCGGCGTACGACCTCATCCTTCAGAGCCTGGAGACTGGCTGGCTCCTCCAGCGGCTCCAGCTTCGGCACAGTGATCCACGGCTCGCCCTTGCGGGTGATGACCTTCACCCCGCCTGCCGAGCCGTCCGCGAGCACCGCCGACAGCCGGTCGAGGCTGACGGTCATCCGCTGCTTCAGGTCCGCGATGAACGCCTGTGGGTCCATCGGCTGGCAGATCGCCGCGTAGTGCGCGGTGCGGGTGGCCTCGAAGTCGCCGGGCAGGTCGTTCTCCGGGTTGCGCCAGCGCAGCCCGCCCTCGACGTAGATCTCGCGCCGCCGGATTGCGTCCCGCAGCGCCACCAGGACACACAGCTGCAGCAGGGCCTCTGCCAACCGGTCCTCCACCAGCTCGACCGGACACACCTCGGTGGCCAGCCACGAGATTAGCCGTTCCTCGTCCGCCCGCGTGGACGGCCGGAAGCCCAGGGCCTCTC
Organism: Streptomyces sp. NPDC053431; assembly: GCF_044544925.1. Taxonomy (NCBI): domain Bacteria; kingdom Bacillati; phylum Actinomycetota; class Actinomycetes; order Kitasatosporales; family Streptomycetaceae; genus Streptomyces; species Streptomyces sp. NPDC053431. Next base: position 8,154 of record NZ_JBITXX010000037.1, read on the forward strand.
TGATCTGCTTGCGGTGGTACTCGGCGGTCCGGCCGGCGAACGCGTACTTCCCGAACTCCGCGACCGATAGGGCCTCCTGCTCGAAGAACTTCAGGATCAAGGCGAAACCCAGCCGAGTCGGGCCGCTCTTGTTGGCCACCAGGAGCCAGTCACCGTCCACCAGCGTCCAGCACGCCACCACATCTTCCGGCGACCACTCCTGCCGCATGCCCTGCCTCATCTCGTTCCCGGCCCCACTCGTTCGGATCAACGAGTCAGTCGACAGCAGGGAAACGGGAAACCTGAACATCAGAAAGCCACCCCGCGGCTGCATAGTTTGCGGCTCGGGTCAGGGATAGGAGTTCGGGGCCTTTGAGGAGGAGTTGACGGCCAGGGGGATTCGGGCATTCGCTCCAGTGCGAGCAGTTGCCTCGGGTAATTGCATGGGCCGGGGCCATCTGCTTACGCAATGGATTAGGGGGCTCACACCGGACCTTCCCCGGTCGACCGCGCGAGGCCGGGCAGAAGCACCACCTGATCACCGCGGCACACCCCTCGCCGTCCACTCTGACCAGTGGGAACCGGCACGACGTGACGCAGCTGATGCCTCTCTTGGACGCGATCCCCCGCATCCGCAGGCGCCCCCGTCACCGGCCATCACTTCGCTGACCGCGGCGATTACGACAAGTATCGCCGCCTCCTGTGGGCCGCCGGCATCACCCCGAAGATCGCCCGCAGAGGCGCGGCCTACGGTTCCGGCCTGGTAAAACCCGTTGGGTCGTCGAGCGAACCTTCGCCTGGCTCCACCAGTTCAAGCGCCTCCGCATCCGCTACGAGATACGGGCGACCTCCATCTTGCCCTGCTTGAACTCGCCTGCCGCATCATTTACTTGAGACGCCTCCGAACCTCATTCAGAGACGATCAGTTAAGCATGCCGCAGTGTTATTTGCTATCGGCCCGCTCGACACTCGGTCAGATGTAAAGGTGGGGCTGAACGGGCCTCGGCAGGTATTGTCGCGAACGTTCACAGAAAGCATTGGGTCGACGAGGATATCCGGTTCTTCGAGCACTATGTGACTCAGTTTTATATTCGCGTATCGGACACCCCCCTGGTGTCGACGGTTTACTTATTAGGCTGGGATGCGTCAAACCTTGACTCCGTAAGCGCGGAGGTATGCAATAGGATCAATGTCAGAGCCATAGCTTTGAGTTGTACGTATCTCGAAGTGAAGATGTGGGCCAGTAGAGTTGCCGGTAGATCCTGACAGGCCGATCTGCTGCCCCCCGGTTACTTCGTCGCCCACGGATACGTCAAGTGAAGACAGGTGGGCGTACTGTGAGTACCGGCCATCAGCGCTGTGGCGGATTATCACTTCGTTGCCGTACGCTCCGCCCCACCCGGCCGAAACCACGGTTCCTGCGCTAACTGAGTTAACGGGCGTTCCCATCGGAACGGCGAAATCAACTCCCGTATGGTGACCGCTGGACCACATCGATCCTGCGATGCCGTATTGCGTGGTTATCTCGCCATTAGTTGGTTGTGAGAAACCGGTGATGGTGCTGCCCGGCTGTGAAGTTTCTTCTGCAAGGAATCGTTGACCGGCCTGACTGTCCTGAGTTAGGCCCGCCCGTGCCGAGCATACTGGCCAGGCACCGGGCCCCTGGACGGCTAATACTGCCTCGGCGATTTCGATTTGCTGTTCTCTTGACGCAAGATCCGCTCGGGCGGCGTACTTAAGGCCTCCGAATTCCCCCCAGGTGGCCTGCGTGAACTGTAAGCCTCCGTAGTAGCCATTACCGGTATTTATTTGCCAGTTTCCGCTGCTTTCGCATTCGGCGACCCTGTCCCATGTTTCAGCAGATGCAGCGCTCGCCGAGGAGGTGCTGCCGAATACGACAAAGATGCCGCTGGTGGCGGCGACAAGACATGCGCAGAGGCCATGAAGGAAGGAGCCTCGGATAAGGTGCCTCTTGGGCTCATGCATGGACATGAGAGCTAATCCTTACGTAGATGAAAAATCTGGAAGCTCGGGCCGTCGAGGGGGCGGGGTAGGGAATTCGAAGGAGCCTAAAGATGGGGGGCGCCCCGGAGAGTGCCTTCATTTTGGGATCCAAGGTCAGTGATTACCTTAGGGGGCGCCCGAACGACTCTCCCTAATAAATCCATGCGACCTAGCCTTGAGTATTTTTTACCTACATGCTTCGGCCATACTGAGTTGGCGGAAGTGGCGCGTTAGCTGGTCGAAGGCGTGGCGGTGAATCAGGGCATGACAGAATCATGACAAGATTGGTCGCATGGAAGCCCGCCTGACTGGCGCATCGGGCCGTGTGTTTACGTCGGCCTCGCCGATGCCTCGGGGTCTCTCGACTCCCGCCCACACACCCCGGCGGTGCCTCTTTGGCTTCGCCAAACTGTGCGGGATGCCAAGAACGAGGGTAGGGAGTGCGTTACCCCGAGGTCATCGGTCCGGTGAGCGAGGAGTTTGCGCTGGACAAAGGCGGACTGGAGTGAGTGAGCTTGTTCAACCCGAGCCCGGCATTCAGAGCCGAGACGGCTTTGACATGTATCGATGCCAAAGTCTTGTCACTCGATCGGTGGGCGAGTTGAACAAGCTCAGTCCGCGAGGCTGGGGCGGTCAGGGCCGCAGCAGTTCGGCGCATGGAACGACGGTGTTCTGCTCGCCGAAGTGTGGGTGAAGATGTCCCCGGCCAGCCTCTCGGCCATCCGCGGAGCCTTGGGACGAATCCGAGTAATGAGCCAGCGGCGTCTCGCTGAGCGTCCGGCGAGCAGCACCGCCGGATCCTGGATTCGCGAATCCAGGGCATGTTCGAGGAGACGGAGGGGGCCGAGTCAACAGACGCCTTTGGTGTGTCGGCCAGGCCGCCGAGGTGGTCTGGTACCCGGCGGGACTTCGTGAGCGGGCGCTGCTGAGGAGCCGGTGCACGTACCAGGCTTCTATCCACTCGAATATTGCGATGTCGGCGGCGGCCTGGTTAGGCCAGGGCCGGCTGTCGCCCAGCTCGTTCTTCAGGGCGGAGAAGAACGAGGATGTTGTCCCGGTAGCTGGTCCGGTTGTCCGTCAAAGCGGATCGCGCGCAGTGATACGGTTCGCCGCCGACGACACTCCAGCCCGGAGAAGTACACGCGGGCAAGGCCCTGTGACCCCTACCGCCGCGATCCGACATCACAACGCGCACCACACGAAGGGTCGGATTTAGGAAACATCCCGGTCGGCATCAGGGTTTGTCACGCACCATCTGGTTGACCGGCTTCACCGCCTGAGCATCCGCTGCGAACTCCTCAGCGTCTTGTTGGGCAACCGCCGCGAAGATCACCGATGGAGCTGACGCCAGCTGATCTACGCTTCACCGCCTCCTCTTGCCTACTGCAGTCGTCTGAACGGTCATCGCCGCCTTGCCAGCTGTTCGAGCAGCGGTGCGCACTCCTTTTCCGCCTGATACGGCGATGGCCTGGTGTATGCCTCGCCGACAGACGTGTCAAGGTAGAGGCCGACAGCTGCATCGGCCGCTGCGCGGGCTGCCAATGCCCAGGCGCCGGTGGTACCTCCTCCTCGGTCAGCTTGCCCTTGCGCTCGGCCCACACTCACAGCAGCCTCATTCCGCAGCGTGAAGGGGGCGATGATGAGGATGCTCCCTCTAACAGGCGGGGAGGTTCACCTACAACCAGGGGCCGGTTGGGGCCTCGCTCACCTGCGAGGGGTATGGCGGGCTTGCCCTGACTCGGGACGACTTAGAACGCAGGGGCGTTGCTTGGGCAGTCCAACCGTTGACTGGTGCCTTCGCAGGGGGGGCGGATGCTAGGTGCAGGAGGTTTAGCGTGAGCCCCATGAGGTCTGCAGACTCGCCGTGGATCAGCGCACCCGAAGAAAGATTTGCTGCCACTTAGTGGCTACGCCGGCCTGCGGTCTATGGTGTGGGTTGGTGCCGACTCGGCACCCAGGCCCGGCATAATGCGTTAACTTACTCGTTCCTCTCAGAAGATAGTAGTCGCTCTGCTCTGCGCTCCTCGCCCCTTACAGCCTGACGCTGCGCCGCCGCTCGTGCATCACCCGGGCCTCAAGTGAGCAAGCACCCCCTTTGTGCCCATCGCTCCCTCTAATCATTACTCCACGATGTGTTTGTCGGCACTCATTTCGGTGTATGGTGACCTCATGGCAAAGAAACACGTGACGATCTTCATCGACGATCTGACGGGCGAAGAGACGGGCGAGGGAGCAACGCATACGTTCACGCTTAACGGCGTCCAGTATGAAATCGACCTCTCGCCCGACAGCTACGACGAGATGCTCGAGGCGTTCAGCCCGTATCTCAAGGCAGGGCGAAAGGTCGGAGGAAGGAAGCAGAAGGCGAAGTCTCCGGGGCGCGCCTCTGATGGCCCGTCCACGGCCCATATCCGCGAGTGGGCGCGGGAAAACGGGTTTGAGGTTAATGAACGTGGTCGCGTGTCAGCCGAGGTCCGTCAAGCTTTCGAAGCGGCGAACTGATCCACACAGCAAAGCGGATCTCGTTACCAGGTAATGGGCTGATGCCCACTCTGACCAGGGAACCGAGCGGAGCCTTGGTAAGACATAGAGGGCGGACGAGGTTCCACAGGGGCCTCGTCGCCACGTAGTCGATCGTTCGCGGATGCAGAGTGGCATTCTGAGAGAACGAGCGCCTGTTGTGGGAGTTATTCCGCACGGTGGTGCCGGAACCGGTGGCGGCTCGGTGAGCATGCGGGCGTTCGGAGCTGCTGTTGCCGGACCGACTGGCCGGTCGCCGCAGAAACGGACCAGATCGTCGCGGCACATGAAATACGCCACCGGGAGACCTACCTCGTCACCGGCTAGTCCGGCCGTCCGGTCGCAGTCGGCATCTCCCCCCGGGCGACCCTCCATCGCGGGCCTACTGCGAGAGGAAAATCGCCCAGGGCAAGCGCCACCCCCCAGCAGGGCGGGCCGGGTGCTGCAATCGATGATCTGGGGGAGCAGGCTGTGCATCCGGTTGGCGGACCCCTGGTGGCCTCGTTGGCCAGGTCGTTGTCGAAGCCGACGATCACCATTGAGGGTGTCGATCACGTACAGGCCCTCCAGGCGCTCTCAGGTTCGCGACCGCGCCCATGCCATCTCGGCCTCATCCCGGGTTTAGAACTGTGTGACCACGTCCCGGGCCTGTCATTGCCTGGGTCGATGTCGGGACTGAGCTCTCCAAGCGGATGGTAGGCACGCCAAGCGAGCCCAGGAGCTGACGGCTCTGGACCAGCGTCATAAGGGCTTCGCCCGAGCACGTCCTTGCGCCTACAAGGACGTGCTCATCGTATGGAAGAGCATGTCGTCGACGAGCGCGCCGACCAGGTGGGGGAGGGGGCGCAGTCTGAACCACGCGCTGGCGGTGGAAGCCCATTCGCAAGGTCGTCGAGTCATTGGCGGGTACGAGTTGCAGCTGGCGGGAGATCGATGCGCTGGCGATCTATCGGAGAGGAGACCGGACGCCGCTGGTGGAACGCTTCTTCCGTCCGGACCGGCTCACGAGACCTCACCTCCGTGCTCACCTCACAAGACCGCAACGTGCTCGGGAGCACGCCATCGCTTCTCGGTACTGACCCATGAGCTGATCCCGGCCGCCGACGCGGACGGGCTCTGTGCTGGATCTATCATTCGCCTCCGTACAGTGGCGTACTACGGTGTGCGCAAAAAAGACCAGCCCGGGACGCTGGTTCGTCGGCACTTTGAGGCCACGATCTTTCACTTCGTCGAAAGCTCTGCTGCGGGGAAGCCGCCGTCGTTGGTGGCGAGGACTTCGGTGACTGGACGAGCATGCTGCTTCCCTGGGAGCGGATGGCGCCGCAGATCCCCCTGGTCTGCCAACAGGCAGGGTTTCCGGCAACCGCCGACGGCTTCGTGGACAATCTCAGGTGCCAGCTGACCATGATTGCGCAGGCGGCGGAGGCTGGATACTCCGACAACGCGGACCTGACGATCGCCCCGGCTATGGGTTGCCCTCGTTCAAGAGGCGTGAGGAGCCGAGCGTACCTCGTCCGCTGCGGCGCTGGACGCCGAGCCGGACCGACGTCTGCCAGCCCGCGGCATTCTGGAGCGCCTGGCCCGGGCCGCGTACTGGACCGGCCGGCTGGCGGCACCGCCTCGGCCCGCTGCCGGGGTCGGACCCGAAACCCGAAACCTCGACGGGATTCCCATCCAACTCCTCACACCCGGCACCACGCCAGTGGTGATCGGGCTGACAGTCCGCGGGTTCAAGTGCCTCAGTCCTGGCTGCACTACGGTGACCATTCCCGACGGTGACCTTTGCCGAACAGATACCAGGTCTGATCAGTCCCTATGCCTGACACACCCCGGTCCTGCGCAAGCTGCTGGCGGGTCGCTGAGGCCCTTGTCGGCCGAGCCAGCGCCCAGCTCGCCTGGCGATGAGAATGCCGGCGGCCAAGGGCACCTGCTCCGGTTTCTGCGTGCGTCTGATCTGGAGACCGGTGTGGTGCGGGTCCTGGCGTACAGCTACGCACGGGACTGTATGAAATTCGGTGTATCCGACTCGTGGAAGAGAAGATGCACCTGTGACCAGTGAGAAGTTAGAGGCCGAGGCTGTTGCCTCGGTGGATGATCAGTTCGTGGAGGAGCTCGTGGCCCGTGCCCAGGCCGAGGGGCTGCGGTTGTCGGGCGAGGGCGGGTTGTTGCAGCAGCTCACCAAGCGTCTGCTGGAGTCGGCTCTCCAGGGCGAGATGACTGATCATCTCGGCTATGACCGGAAGGGTCCAGCGCGGAAGAACGGGTCGAACTCCCGCCCCCGGGACCGGGACAAAGGCTTTGAGCCGCAGATCGTGAGGAAGTACCAGCGGCGGCTGACCGGGGTGGACGAGATGATTCTGTCGCTGTCGGCGAAGGGCCTCACGCACGGCGAGATCTCCTCGCACCTGGCCGAGGTCTACGGCGCCGACGTGTCGAGGCAGACGATCTCCACGATCACCGAGTCGGTCATGGAAGGCGTGGCCGAATGGCAGGCCCGGCCGCTCGACCGCGTCTACCCCGTGGTCTTCATCGACTGCGTCAACGTGAAGTTCCGCGACGGGTAGGTCGCCAACCGGCCGGTCTATATGGCTTTGGCGGTCACGACCGAAGGCCACCGCGACATCCTCGGCCTGTGGGCCGGCGGCGAGGGCGGCGAGGGTGCCAAGCACTGGCTTCGCGTGCTGACCGAGCTGAAGAACCGCGGTGTCGAGGACGTCCTCATGCTGGTCTGCGACGGCTTGAAGGGCCTGCCCGACGCCGTCGGCGAGGTCTGGCCCCAGACCGTGGTGCAGACCTGCGTCGTCCATCTCCTGCGGGCCTCGTTCCGCTATGCCGCACCACAAGACTGGGACAAGATCGCGAAAGCTGTGGGAGAACGCCTGGGCCGAGTTCACCCCGTTCCCGCGGTTCGACGCCGAGATCCGCCGGATCGTCCGCACCACCAACGCCATCGAGTCGGTGAACGCCCGCATCCGCCGGGCCGTCCGCGCCCGCGGGCCCTTCCCCTCGGAGAACACCGTCCTGAAACGCGTCTACCTCGCGGTGATGTCCCTCGACCCGACCGGCATGGGCAGGAAACGCTGGACCAGCCGCTGGAAGCGGGCCCTGCAGGCCTTCGACATCGCCTTACCCGCAACCGAATCTGAACCGACCAACCAACCCAGATACACCGAAATCTTTACAGACCCTCTCAAGATCCTCACCAGTCGGCGTATGGACCTGGTGGCCGAACGCGCCCGCACCGTCAGTTGCCACTGATCGGGTGACGTGGGCGGAACGGGCAGAGCCCCAGGGATGTTGAGCAAGGCGTCTCCGCTTAACTCTTCAGCCCAGGGGCTGTCTTGGTTTCTTATCGTGCCGTACTCGATGTCCCGCATGCCCTGGGAGAGTGACCGGCGGTGCCGGCTGTCATCCTCGGAGCGTGCTCTGGTCGCACTGGTGGACCTGCGCAAGAACGACACCTTGCGTCAAGGTCGCGGCCGGCTTCGGCATCAGCCTGGGCACTGCTCACGCCCACGTCCATCCCCGAGGTGGGGCACCTCGCAGGGCTTGAGCCCGGCCTGACCGCAGTCCTAAGAGTGGCTGATACCCGCTACGTCCTGCTGGAGGGGACGCTTGCCGAGTGTGACCGGTCCGGTGACGGCCGGGCGGATCATTTAGATCGTGTCCTTTGTGGTGGGGCGGAGGGGTCGCTTGTAGCAGCGGATGGCTGCGGCGAGGCCGGGAAACGCCGGGTAGTTGTGGGGGTGTTGTTCGTAGTGGTGGTTGAGTCGGCGGTAGCCGGTCAGCCGGGACATGGTTCGTTCGATCACCCACCCACCTGCGGCGCCCGAGTCGTTCACTGGGCTTGATGCCTTTGCGGGCGATGCGGACGCCGATGCGTTTGCCGCGGAGTCATTTCCGCAGTTCAGGTAGGCCGTAGGCCTTGTCGGCGTGCAGGCGCTGGGGCTTGAGGTGGCGGCCGCGGTGGGGTCGTGTCTTGTTTGGTGACCGAGCACCATGGGCTTCAGGGCTTGGCTGTCGTGGGTGTTGGCGGCCGAGACGCCGACGAGGAGGGGTAGGCCGTTCGCGTCCGACAGGACGTGCGTCTTGGAACCCGGCTTGCCCCGGTCCACGGGGGCCCGGACCTGTGGGTTCGCCTCCCTTTTCTTCCTGACGTGGGCGGAGTCGAGGACGGCGCGTGAGAGGTCGAGCGGGCCGGCGTCGTCGAGGCGGTGCGGGATATCCTCGTGCAGCCGCCCCCATACTCCGGCCGCATAGATCAGGAACCGGCGATGGGCGGTCGACTTCGATATTCCGAATCACGGCGGCAGGTCCGCCAGACGCAGCCGCTGACCAGGAGGTGGATGATCGCGGCGAACAGCGTCTCATCAGGCCTGTCCAGCGCCGCCCTGCGGCCGGACCCTCGACGGCGGGATCAGCGGCTTCGCGCTCTCCCACAACCCATCCGGCACGATCCAACTCCATGTACCCCGCCCGATAGACGACGCAACGACCGCCTCACCACATAGGACACGGTCTTAGAGGTCCTAACAAAGGCGTTGGACGTGTCGGTGGGTGATCAGGCAGGTGGCGAGGCCGAGGAAGGCTTCGTGGATGTCGTCGCGTCGTTCCCAGCGGACTCGGAGACGCCGGAAGCCGTGCAGCCAGGCGATGGTCCGCTCGAGACCCATCGGTGGACGCCGAGGCCGGAGCCGTGCGGGACTCCGCGTCTGGCGATCACCGGTTTGATGCCCTGTGCCCAGACGAGACGGCGGTATTTGTTGTGGTCGTAGCCGCGGTCGGCCAGCAGCGTGTCCGGTCGTCGCCTGGGTCGTCCGACCAGGCCGGCGACGGACGGGATCTTGGCGAGCAGGGGCAGCAGTTGGGTGACGGCGTTGCGGTTTCCGTCGGTCAGCGACACGGCGAGTGGGATGCCCTGACCGTCGACGAGGACGTGGTGTTTGCTGCCCGGACGTGCGCGGTCGACCGGGCTGGGTCCGCTTTTGGGCCGCGTCGAGCGGCCCGGACGTGGCTGGAGTCGATCACCGCCCGAGACCAGTCGAGCTGCTTGGCCGAGCGCAGCTTCTTGAGCAGGACCAGGTGCAGCTGGTCCCAGACACCTGCCTCGTTCCATGCGGCAAGCCGTCTCCAGCACGTCATGCCGGAGCCGAAACCGAGCTCCTGGGGCAGGTACTCCCACTGGATCCCGGTGTGGAGGACAAACAGGATCCCGCACAGAGCCTGCCGGTCGGGCACCCGCGGCCGCCCCGACACCAGCTTCGGCGCCAGGACCGGCAACAACGGCTCGACCAGCGACCACAGTTCGTCCGACACGATCCACGGCCGGGAGTTCCTCTTCGCCACGAAACGGACCAACGAGCAACCAAGCCGACAGTCACATGATCAACGACTTCTGTTAGGACCTTTTAAGGAAAGCACCGCCGGCACAGGGTGAACCTGCAAACTAACCCGGCTACACCGTTTCCTGGACAGGCCCGCGGCCGTAGGCCGCCGACAAGAATGGAGGGCGCTGAGTGCAGGCAACTATAATGTGTACGCTCCGCGGTGAGACCGTTACGGCTGGGGTGGTGGGGCTCCATAATGGACTGAGGCGCCCATCCCTTTCAGGCAGTTAATAACTCCCGGCGTGGCTCGCTCTGCTAGAGCTGCGATGGTGAGTGATGGGTTGACGGTCAGTGCGGCGGGCAGCGCGGAGCCGTCGGTTACAAAGATGCCAGGGTGACCGCGGAGTTCATGCGCAGAAGTGAGGGCGCTGGTGCGGGGGTCGTCCCCGATCCGGACGGAGCCGAGGGGGTGTGCGGTTACAGCCGGGGTTACTTCTTCCTGCCATGGGCGTACTTGGGCTAGCCCGTCTTTCTCGAGAATGGCACGAATTGCGGTATCGGCCTTGAGCCAGGCGCCCCGGGTTCGCGCAGTGGGACGGTAGCACATGCTGCCGAGTCCGATTCCTGGGGCGAGACGGATAAAGCTGCCTGTCGGCGGGACGGAGCTGAAAAAGCCCTCGCTGTCGTCCTCAGTCATTGCCAAGAGGGTAAGCCATGACCGCCAGCGGGCGCGCAGATTTCGTTGTGAAATGCCGAACCAGTGGGTTTGTCCTGACTGCTGCGCGAGGAGGTTGACTATCGGAGGAAAGTAGATCTGCTGAAGTGTGAACCGGCTGAACTCTGGCTTTCCCGGGTCCAAGAAGTCGAAGGTCGCAGCTGTGATGGGACGGCCGATCGGTAGCGCCTGGTACGCTGCTTCATTGGAGCGGGAGAGACCTAGAAGAGTGCGCGCCTTATTGTCGTCTATATCGGCGACACTAACTCGGTCCCCATTGCCGGAAAAGTAGCGTCCGACGGCTTCTGGAATGCCGCCGAGTAGCAGCGCTGAGCGCTTGAGGATTATAGGTGTGCCGACTGCCCCGGCGGCTAACACAATCACTTTCGCGTGGAAGACGCCGCTGGATGCGGTACATGAGTAGTCGTCTGGATCAAGGATGGTGAATGTGGCTGTGTAGCGGTATCCGGGGAGGTTCGATGGTGACAGTGTCTGCACTTCATGCAGCGGCCGTATTGATGCTCCGTAAGCCTCAGCAGCGGGCAGGTAATTGAGCAGCAGAGAGCGCTTCGCGTCGAAGTGGCAGCCCGACAGCATCCAGTTGCAATTCGTGCAGGTCCGCGTGTCGACGGCCAGAGGCACAGGATTGCAGGTCATACCAGCGCGGTGACAGGCTGCGGCTAGCACTCCGCCGGCGTAGGACACATCGGGCCAGGCTGTGCGGGTGACTGGCAATGCCTCTTCCACACGGTCGTACCATGGATCAAGTGCGGAGCGCGTCAAATCTGCAGGCCAAATGCGCCTGCCAAGACTACCTTGGCGCTCGAAAGCGAAAGTTGGGGCTCTTAGCGAGGCTGCGAAGTAGACAACACTACCGCCGCCTACGCAGTTGCCCGCTACTACCGAGATCCCGTCTCCGCGGATAACATCGACGATCCGGTTGTAGCTGCCTAACTTTAGAGAATGACTGAAGTCGGCGGCAGAGAGACGCGGGCCCCGTTCCAGCACGGTGACACGAGCTCCGCCGGCCGCCAGATAATAGGCCGGGATGGCACCGCCGAATCCGCTGCCAATAACTAGGACGTCTGTCGTCTCTACGCTCATGCCGGGCTCCCTGATGGCGTAGTAGCCGGGTGTAGATCGGATAGGGCCCTGCCATAGGAGTAGTGAGGGAAGCGCCATAGGCCGTCAGGGTCGGGGGCCGGGAAACCAATCCAGGAGAGCCCGGGGTGGTCCAACGACAGTGCTCTGCCGGTATCCAGGTGGGCCGCCGTGTCAAACGCTAGACTCACGAGCAGACTGAGTACCTGCCAGATAGGGCGATCTACGTCGTCAGGGCCGAATAGGCTTCGGACAAGATCGGTCCTGTGGCGGAACGAAAGTCCTACGAGCGCCGGAGATGTGATCGGCAGCACCAAGAGGTGAGCCGCCGCGTAGGCAATCGCTCTGGCGTTGAGCAAGGCAGTGATCTCGTCGAGCCACGGAGCGAGCGGCAGTTGGGGCGAAGCGAGCACCGCGACTGCGCCTGCCTGTACCGCCCCGGGGCCGCTTACCACTCCAGCGATCGGTACATCCGCAGGGAAACGGCGCTCTCCCGGTATGAGGGTATCGGCGAATGCCTCCAGCGTCTGAACGCTCCATCCGGACACGGCCCCCTGAGCGCCCGCCTCTGAAAGGTTGGAGAGTCGGCCTGTTGCCATTCCGGCGGCTGTGACGACAAGAGCGCGAAGGACCGCACGCCGGTCAATAGCCGACATCAGTGCCACTCCAGGAACAGCGCAGATCGATGGGAATGGCTGTGGTGAGTCCCGTCTCGCCTGCTGCCTGGCCGAAGTCATCCAGAGCGTCGGCAACATCAGGAAAGCTCGGCCGTAGCGCCGCGACAGCATCACCAATGCCCACGCTCTGGCCATTGACGCGAAAGTTGGTCAGTCGCGCGCCTGCCTGCTGCCTTGTCTTATCCCACCAGTACTGCCCGTCCCACGTCACCCAGGGAACTGAGCCCACGGTGGGTTGCACACTCCAGTGGTCACGCTGGTAATACCGACATGTGAGCATCGCAAGAGCGAAGCGAGACGGCTCTGCGGCCAGGAAACGAAGCGCACCTCCGTTATCAAATGTTATGTCACGTTTGCTGTATTCCACGCACAACGGATCGGAAAGCATCAACCACCAGGGGGGTACTTCTCCTTCACCGAAACGGTGCCAGGGGCAGGCGGAGGCAAATGCAGGCTCTTTGAAAGGGGCCACCACAGCTTCAGCAGGAGTTGCGGCAAGGGCATGGGGGGCGGTACTAACACTGCTCGCAAGTGCAGCCATTGTGCACGTTAGTACGAATGGCATGCTCATGACAGATCTGATCGTGCGCGTACGGGTCATGGCGAGCTCACCTCTCGTTCATGGCTGATCGGCTGGGCCAGATGCCCCCGACATGCGAGTCGGTCGGCAAAGCTGTCTGCCGCTACCAGACTACGGAGGGCGGCGGCAGCCTCTCCACTCAGCGTGGTGCAAGATTCACTAAAAGTAAATAGGTTAGTCAGTGACTCATCCACTGGACTCAACCGGATGCCAGCGCGATCTTGCATCCGGTCCACAGCGAGTCGGTGGGAGCTCGCAAGGGTGAGGACCGCTTTGCCGACTCAGGTGAGCCAGGTGGGGCTGCATCGGGCGCAACGGAAGATCCGCCGGGTCCTCAGCCGGGCGATTCCGAGTCGACGGGATAGCGCGGCCGCGTATGTACCCCTGATCAACGGCCTCAGTGGACGGTGAGAACTCTTCCGGCTCGGCAAGGACAGGGATGCTGAGCGTGATGCAAGTGTTGATCAAAGCAGCGGGGCGACACGATCCCATAGAGCATCAGGCACAAGATTATTCGACACCTGCAGAACTATGCCGCCCACCAGCCCCACCGCCAAGATCGCGAACCAAACTCATTCTGAATGATCAGTAACGAGCTGGTGCGTGATTGAGGGTGAACGTCCGTGCTGGTGGGTGGCATGATCCTGGCTGTGACGATCATGATCAGTCGGACGGTTCTCGCGCATCGGTTGTTCACGGGTATCTCCCGGCGGCATCTCGCTCTTCGATCGAGGAGTTGGCCGACCCGTGGGAGGCTGTGGTCGAGGGTCGTCTTCACGAGGCACGTGGCGGAGCCAGGAAACGGGAGGCGGAGGCGTGTGCCCGGCATCGGCTGGTGTTTGTCGACCGGTTGGTCGCCACGCTGATCAACCTGCGGCTTGATCTCCCGCACTCGTCCTCGCTTTGGTACTCGATGCGGACCGCTCCGCCGTCACCCGCGCGATAGGAAAGATACGCAGGCTCCTGGCCGAGCGCGGATGCGTGGTTCCCGGCCGTCCTGGTCCGCGGCTGCGGACCTGGCCGATGTGTTCGCCTATGCCCGGGCCGAGGGCATCGAGCGGCGGCTGGACGCCACCGAGGTCCAGGTCCGCCGACCCATGGCCGGCTGCGGCGGACGTCGCGCGTTCATCTCGGGCAACAAGAAGCAGAATGTGAGAGGGCCACCGTCATCGCCGACCACCAGGGCCCGCCCGTTCTGGACCGACGCACTGCGACCTGGCCGGATGCACGATGCGACCGCTACACGCAACGAAGGCGTCGGGATCTGTTTCCAGCACTTCCCAGAGGTGGAAGTGCTCCTGGACAACGGCTACCTCGGGCTCAGTCGCGACCACCCCGGCCAGGCGATCACACCGCCCAGAAAGCCGAACTTAGAGGGCGTTTTCGTCCGATGTTTCATACCGAGATGGGCCGGTTGGCGGCCTTCTTTGGGTCGCGCCAGGAGATGGTGTTCTCGCCTGTGAGGCGGCGGGCCATGAGGTCGGTCATGGCGATG
>NZ_JBITXX010000038.1:0-20360 GCF_044544925.1 Streptomyces sp. NPDC053431
CGCCTTGAACTCGGCGGGGTAATGCTTCATGACCACGGGACATCCGTTCTCCTGGACCATCAAGATCCAAGTGTCTCGAGTGTCCAACATCCGGGATCAAGGCCCGGTGGCTCCGATTCATCCCGCGTGATCCTGTGGAATGATGTCGAAACGCGCCTCCGGTGAGTACCTGCTGCCATTGCCCCATAAGAGGAACGGATCGCGCAGTATCAGGAACTACAGCTACATCCACTCAGCCGTCGACGACCACTCCCGCCTGGCCTACAGCGAGACCTGGCACCGCACTCGGAGGCAAGCCTCCGATCAGCCGAGTCAACAACCCTGCGGGTCAATACACCTAGCGTGTCTCTTTGATCGGTTCACTGATGCGATGTGGGACCGGATCGAGCTGCTAATGCCGGCCGCTCCGGTTCGCGGCCAGCGGTGGGCCGATCACCGCCGGACCTTGGAGGCGATCGCGTGGAAATACCGCACCTGCTCGCGGCTATGGGGAACATGGTCAGCCGGACGGTTCTAGCGCTTCAGTTGTTCAAGGGCATCTATCGGCTGTATCTCGCCTGCTGGACTGCGGAGTTGGGCGGCCGTGACAGGCCGCCGACATGAGGCCCACGGCGGGGCCGGCAAGGGGCGGCGCCCGGCGCCAGATTGTCTTCGTCGGCCGGCTGGCCGCCACGCTGATCTACCTCCGGCACGACTTGCCGCGCTGCGGCCGTGGGGCCTCGCGCTCGCTGGGCCAAAGTCTTTCTGTGAGCCGTTTTCATCCTGTCTGTGTGGAGTGAAATGGCAGGTCAGCAGAGGTGCGCAACGAGACGAGGCTCCTGGTCGTTGCGGTGGTGTTCGCTACGCACCACGCATCGTCCGAGGAGCCTCGCTTGGTCTCGTATCGTGCCACGGTCGACGACCCGCATAATCTGGTTGAGCACGTTTCCTGGCTCATCTACGCACGAGGGTGTGAACGCCGTCCGCGGTGGCGAAAGCTGGGATGCTTCCAGCAGGCCCTGCTTGCGCTGGTGCACCCGCGCAAGAAAGAAACGCTGCCCGCCCTGGCAGCTGGCCCGAGCCGCGGTCAGGTCGTGGGTCCGGCCCGGTGTCGCGCGGGAGAATCACAGCGACGTGCCGTCGGGACGAGCGATGACCCGCGCGTTCATACCGTGCTCGCGGTGCCTCATCGAGTAGTACGGCTCGTCGGCGGCGATGCGGTCGGTGGGGGATCAAGGTGCCGTCGACGATGACGAAATCGCCCTCGCCCAGCCCGGTGAGAGCCTCGTGCAGGCCCCGCGCCCAGGCCGCGAGGACGTTCAGGGTCTTGTCGACGTAGCGCCAGGCCGTCGCGGTCGAGACGCCGAACCCGGCTGCGAGCTGGGCCAACGTCTCGTTCTCGCGAAGGTGCGCCAGCGTGAGCAGGGCCTGCTGGAAGCAAGCAACGGAGTGGTCTCCATGGCGAGTTCAGTTCACGCCTTCGGGCGTAGATCAGCCAGGAGACACGCTCGACCAGCTCGTAGGAGACGTCGAGCATGAAAGGATACGGAACCAACACAGCCCCCGGACTGTCGGCGGTGTCGAGTGGAATCAACACCGCCAACGACTGGGGGCTCTGCCATGTCACCACCCCAGCTGACCAGGCCTTACAGCCCCTCAGGGAACAGGTTCACTGACCGGCTGCCGGCGCCTGATGCATCCGCTACAAACGCCACCCTGCCCACTCCCTGGCCTTCCTTCGACCTCGCAGCCGCCCTCCGCTGCTACAAACGACTTCTCCGCCTCACCACATAGGACACAACCTTAAGGGCCTGGAATACCCTGCGTTCGGTGGTGCCGGGAAAGGCATAAGCCCATTTTGCCCAGTTCCTGCAGCTCGCTACTGCGTTCATCGACCGATCTGCGGTACCACTGCCATCGAGTCTCGTGAAGCAGGATTTGCCATCTGAAGACCCGGTCATGAGAGAGTTGGATTCAAATGCATCGAAGGCGCCTTCTGCCTCGGTGTGCCTGTTGATTGGCATTAACCGAGTCGCAGCGCACTTGAGTATCCAAGACTCTAGGAACCTTGAAGCAAGGGGGCCAGAATAACCATAACCCTTCTCTTTGTGAGGTGATGTGAATGCTACTCAAGAAGACAGCCCTCGGAGTCCTAACTGGTGGGGCGATAGCCCTATTTTCACTCTTCACCCCCAGCGCCGTTCAGGCGAGTACTTACTTGACAGGAACGCCCGTCGTGACTGTTGACAATCCAGACCTTCTCCCGGGGGGGATTGTCACGGTTGACAACCCCGATCTCCGCCCGGTGAAACTGCCCTGATCCCACCACAGCACGGCTCTGAGGTTCTGCTGTGCTGCAGCGGTTACGCCTTTCGCGTTGGCAACTCATCAGGTTACTGGCGTGGTGGGGTGTTGTGTGGGCTCCTGGCGGCTCCGTGAGACTTCTAACGTCGCACACTGGAGTCAGGAGCCCGCACGTGTGCTGCTTTGGGTATGTTTCTATGGATAGTACCTTACCCTCACCAGCCTTTTAAATGCGATCAAATCCCAGGTGGATCTTATTCGCGGATGCGGCAGACAGCTCGCCAGGGTGGTTGGGATGTTCGTTATTATCGCTGCTCTAAAAGGACCAAGTGTGCCATTCTGGTCGGCCAAGTTCGTCGAGCTGGGCGTCTAGGCGAGAGAGCGCGAAGGCCGATTCCGGGCGGCGCAGTCCGTTATCGGGTTCGACAGTGCCGGGTAGAGTGCGTTCACACTTGCCGAAGGTGAGAGAGCGCACTGTGCATCATTCGCTGTAGGCCAGTGAGAGTGGTCGGGATGTAGCCGTAGCCGAGCATCGGAATGCAGCCCCTGGCTCGAAGGGTAGTGCCTTCATTTTCGGTTCATGGCCTCCGACCGGGCGTCTGCGAGTTGGCGCCGCTTACCCTCTGCCAGCCTGCCCGGCTCCGGCGTCGCTGGATCGGTCGAATCGGACAGTCTGTCCCGCGTTGACAGACATTGCTGGAATGGCCAAGCCGATAGTATGTCTCGTAGTTCGGCGGGACTGCGGTACCGAGGCTGCTGTCAATTGGACAACGTGGGGCGGGCACTGAGCCGTTTTCATCCTGTATAGATGCGGGTCAGCAGGGTGTGGATGGCTTTGATGATCCGGGTGATGCGGTGGGTGGAGCATCGTGCCCGTCGCGGGATGCGCCAGGACTTCAGCTGTGCGAAGGCGTGTTCCCCCGGGGCCCGCGGGCGGGCGTGGTCGCGGTTGATCTGCTGGTAGTGGGCCGGCTGGATCTGGTGGTGGTCATAGGGGGTGCGGACGGTGGCGCCGGCTCCTTGGTAGGCGCGGTCGGCCAGGACGAGGATCTGGCGGGTGAGGCGGGCCTGGACGATGCCGTGGACGCGGGCCGTGGTCAGGTCGTGGGTCCGGCCGGGCGAAGCCCTTGAGAACCACAGGGGCGTCCCGTCCGATCGGGCGATGACCCGCACGTTCATCCCGTGCCTTTTGTGTTTCCGCGAGTAGTACGGCTCGTCGGCCCTGATGCGGTCGGTGCCGACGAGGGTGCCGTCAACGATGACGAGGTCTCCTTCACCCATGCCGACGAGGGCCTCGTGCGGGCCCGGTGCCCACGCCGCCAGGGCGTCGAGGGTCTCGTCGACGTACCGCCAGGCCGTTGTCGTGGAGACACCGAAACCCGCCGCGAGCCGCGGAAACGTCTCGTTCTTCCGCGGATGCGCCAGGGCCAGGAGAGCCTGCTTGCAACAACCCAGGCGTCGCCAAGGCGAGTTCAACTCCTGCCGGCGGCCATGGATCAACCACGAGACATGCTCAACAAGCTCGTGCGGAACGTCGAGCGTGGAAGAATACGCAACCAACAGGGCCCCTCGGACGCCGGTGTGTTGAGTGAAGTCACCACGCCAACGACCAGGGGCCCTGCCACGTCACCAGACACCCCTCTGACCAGCACGTTCACCCCATCAGAGGCGGGATGAAAAGGGCTCACTGAGCCGTTTCAGAGTGGCCACTGATCGGGTGAGCCCGGTGGTGTGCGCAACGCACGAGTCTCCCGTGCCGTTGAGGGAGGTGTTCGACGTATCAACTCATCGGCGCCGAAGCCTCGTTGGTTCCCAATTCTGCCGCCGCACTCGACCTGCCACACGCCCTGGTCGAGTGGGTCACCATGCTCATCGTCACCCGCGAGGGTGACCGCGGCTGCAAGCTCCCGCCGCACCAGCGTGCGCTGGTCGGCCTGGTGTACCTGCGTCGGCACGACACCCTCGCCCAACTGGCTGCCGGCTTCGGCATTTCCGTCGGCACCGCCCACGCATACACCACCGCCGTCATCAATCTGCTCGCCGACCGCGCGCCCGGCCGGCTGCGCGCCCTGCGCGAGGCCGACCCCGACTACGTTGACGGCACGCTGGCGGAGTGTGACCGGGTCGGCGACAGCCGAGCTGACTTCTCCCACAAGCACCGCCGACACGGGGTGAACGTGCAGGTCGTGACCGACCCGATCGGGAGGCTGCTGTGGCTCTCGCCCGCGCGCACGACCTGACCGCCGCCCGCGCCCACCGGATCATCCGGATCTGTGAGCGCCAGGGCATCCCGGTCCTCGCCGACCACGCCTACACGGGAGCCGGACCATGGGTGACAACAGCCCTCAGACGCCCACCCGGCCGTGACCTCACGCCTACCCAACAGACCGTCAACCGCGCGCTGTCTGCGGCACGAGCGCCGGTCGAACGCGGCGTCGCACGGCTGAAGTCGTGGCGGATCTTCCGAAGGTCCCGGTGCAGCCCAAAATCAAATGACGTCAATCTCCGCTGCGATGCTCACCCTGGAGCGGCAACGCTGAAACAGCTCACTGAGCCTCTTTCATCTTGAATAGTTGCAGGTCAGCGGAGTATGGATGGCTTGGGTGATGGTGTTGATGTGGCGGGGTGGGGTATCGGGCCCGCCGGAGTAGCCGCGAGGACTTCGGTTGGACGAAGGCGCGTTCGCTGGCGCTCTCAGTCGGGTGTGGTCGTGGTTGAACGGCTGGTGGCGCTCGGGCTGTTGGCGGTGGTGGTTACGGGTGCGGAAGGGTGGTGCCGGCGCTTTGGTAGGCCCGGTCGGCGAGGAGCGGGATCTGCCGGGCGGGCGGGCTTGGGCGATGCCATGGGGCCGGGCCGTGGTCAGGTCGTGGGTGGGGCCCGGTGTCGCGCCGGGGAACCACGGTGGTGTGCCGTCGGGGCGGGCGATACCCGCGCGTTCATGCCCTGCTTGCGGTGTTTCATCGAGTAGTGCGGCTCGTCGGCGGCGATGCGGTCAATGGGGAGCGGGGTGACGTCGACGATGACGTGGTCGCCCTCACCGAGGCCGGTTGCCCAGCCGGCCAGGACGGCCAACGCCCCGTCGACGTAGCGCCAGACGGTGGCCAGGGGATTTCCCGAGACCCGCTCCGAGCCGCGAGAATGTCTCGTTCTTCCGTAGATGTACTGAGCTTGTTCCGCTTTGACGGACACCATCGGTGTGGTGGTCAGGCCGCGAGGACGGTCTCGTATTCGGCGGGACTGCGGTAGCCGACGCTGCTGTGGAGCCGGTGCAAGTTGTACCAGCTCTCGATCCACTCGAAGATCGCGGTGCGGGCGGCGGCCCTGCTGGGCCAGGGATGTGCGTCGCCCAGCTTGTTCTTCAGGGTGGAGAAGAACGATTCCGTGAGGGCGTTGTCCCAGCACTGTCCGGTGCGGCCGACCGACAGACGAATGCTGAACTTGTCTGCGAGGGTGGCGAGTTCATGGCTGGTGTATTGCTTGGGTTCAACCGGTCGTTGCAACACTGTCCTGTTGGAGCAACTGTAGCTGCTCATTGAATGCCTCGGACGGGGTCTTCCAGCCGAGTGTCTTGCGCGGTCTGCTGTTCAGTGTGTGGGCGACGGCCTCGAGTTCTTCGGCGGACCAACGCGAAAGGTCGGTGCCCTTCGGAAAATACTGACGAAGGAGTCCGTTGGTGTTTTCGTTCGTGCCTCGCTGCCATGGGCTGTGGGGATCTGCGAAGAACACGGGAATGCCAGTCTCGACCCGGAACTGAGCGTGGGCCGACATTTCCTTGCCGCGGTCCCATGTAACGGACCGCGTAAGCTGCTCGGGCAGCGTCGACATGGTGCTGGCGAGTGCCTTCTTCATGGAGATGGCTCCGTAGCCGGTCAGTGCGGGGCCGTTCGTGCGAGGGATCGTTCCGTATTCCTCCTCACGTGGCAGATGGACCAGCATGGTGAACCGGGTCGACCGCTCGACCACGGTGCCGATCGCGGAACGCTCCAGCCCGATGATCAAATCCCCTTCCCAGTGTCCGGGAACAGCGCGGTCCTCGGCTTCGGCGGGCCTCTCGCTGATCAACGCCTCCGGCGTGACGTGCGCCCAGGTCTTGCGTCGTGCACGCGCCCTTGGCGCACACAGCGCGCGACCAGTCCGAAGACAGAGGATGAGCTCGCGTTTCAGCGCTCCGCGGCTCTGGATATAGAGGGCCTGATAGATCGCCTCGTGGCTGATGCGCATGGACTCATCATCGGGGAAGTCGACCTTGATCCGGTTCGCGATCTGCTCCGGACTCCACGCCTGGACCCATGACCGGTCCTTGCGGTGCGGCTTGTTCCGTCCCGTCCACTTACCTATGGCGGGACCCGTGATCGCCTTGCCGCGTGACGTGGTGATCTCACCTGCCAGCCGCTCCTGAACGTACGTGTGCAACCGCGGGTTGGCAATCAACCTCGCCGCTTTCGGCCGGCGCGCGGCCATGTCGGCTTTCCACTGGGCGACTGATGCCCGATAGTCACGCCTGCCAGCTCTGGTGGCCGCGTTGCGCCGCAGTTCACGGGAGATTGCTCCTGGGTCATGGCCGATGTCTCGCGCGATCTGGCGGACTCCCTTGCCCTGGGCTTTGAGGAGCGCGATTTCCTCCCGCTCGCGAAACGACAGGTACCTGCCAGAAGACGGCCTCGGATCGAACGGTCGCATGCCGCCACACTGACGGAACCAGCGTGTAGCCACCGCCGGCGCCACACCGACGACAGCGGCGGCTTCCTCGGCCAGAAGCCCCTTGGCGATCTCCGCCCAGAACACCGCCTCGACGTGCCGCTGGTACTTCGGATGCCCCGGGGACCTCAGCTTCGGACGCACCGCTCGATCCGCTGCCTGCTGACGACGAACCATCCAACACCCCTGCAATCACGAGGTGTTGCGACGACCAGTTAAATCCGCCTTGGCAGCCGCGGTCGGAGTGGAAGATCACCGGATCGGCCGGCCGACGGGTGCGGCACGCGGCGGTGAGGGCGTCGGCGACGAGCTCGGTTCGCAGGTGGTCGGCGGTGGCCCAGCCCACGACGCGGCGGGAGGCGATGTCGATAACAGTTGCCAGGTAGAGCCAGCCCTCCTCGGTGGCGATGTAAGTAATGTCGCCGCACCAGCGGGTGTCGACGGCGGCCGGGTCGGGCCGGAAGTCGCGAAGTACCAGGTCAGGACGGGTGACCGCATGCGGATCGGGGATGGTGGCGCGGTGCCGGCGCCGTCGGCGCCGGCCGGTCAGGCCGGCCTGCCGCATCAGCCGGGCGACCCGGCGGCGCCCGCAGCCGACGCCCTCACGTTTGAGGACGGCGTGGACGCGCCGGGCTCCGTAGGTGCCGCGGGACTGCTGGTGGACAGCGGTGATCTGCTCAGTCAGCTCAGCGTCCCACACCGCTCGGGGGCTAGAGGCGCCAGTGCGGCGGGCATAGTAGGCGGTTCTGAGATCTCGAGGAGCTCACACGGCCGTTTTGACGTTGTGACCTCCGGCTTTCTCCGCCTCGATACGCGGTCTCGGTGAGGTCGAAGTCTTTCGCGACCTCACCGACCGAGCGATCCCCACGACGACACAGCTCAACGATCTCGGCCTTGAACTCCGGCGTGAACGAGCGGCGAGGGCGTGGCTTCTTCTTCCCCATGCTCTCCATGATGAACATCATCCTTCCGGGGCCGAAACCCCTGATCTCTGATGCCCGTCAAAGCGGATCAAGCCCAGGACAGCGTGAGCAGCGCCTGCTGGTAACAGTCGAGCTTACGCCAGCGGGTTTTGTGGGCCTGGCGGTGCTCGTGCGGCGGCCAGGCGACATGTTCGACGAGCTCAGGGGGAACGTCGAGCGTGGCAGGATACGGAACCAACAGGGTCCCTTCGATCGCCGGTGTGATGAGTGGAATCACCACGCCAACGTCGAGGGGCCCTGCCTCGTCACCACACCCGCTGATCAGCCCAGTTCACTCTCCAGCACAGGAGGAAAGAGGCTCCCTACGTTGTCCTGTGGGATGTGGTGAGCCCTGCGTATGGTTGACCCGCCCAGGGGTGCCGGGTGTGCTTCAAAAGCTCCGCCTTCGTGGCTTTCAGCGATTGGCCGCCCGGCACCCCACGACGACTCGGCTGCCAATAGGAATTGCAAATGATCGCTGAGTAGGGAATCGACAGCGAAGTCGTCCGCATAACACCGCACGGAGGCACCGCAAGACTCTGATCTGGGCCGGCATCGACGCAGGTAAAACGCACCATCAGTGAACCTTTTTAATCCTGAGGAGCTGCAGGTCAGTAGCGTGTGGACGGCTTGGGTGATGGTGCTGATGCGGCGGGTGGGGCATCTGGCTCGTCGGAGGATTCGCCAGGACTTCAGCGGGAGCGGAGCCGGGCGTGTGCCCGGTTGACGGACTTCTCCTTGACGGTGAGGTCACGGCTTCGGTGCCTTTTGACGGGTGTGGCGAACGTTCCCTGGCGCCTGATAGGCCTTTCCGCGAGAGCGGGGATCTTCAGCCGCTCACAGATGACCGGCTACCAGATGAGTCGGCCCGCTGGGCCGGTGACAGCCTGAACGTTCACGCCGTGCTTGCGGTGCTTGCCCGAGTATTTGTCCTGGCCGTTGCCCACGCGGTCGCACTCAACGAGGGTTCCGTCCACGCGCACGTACTGCGGGCGTGCCCTTCGCAGGGCACGGGTGAGCGAGGGAGCACGGTCGGCCAGCGACTTGGTCACGCTCTGTAGCTGCCGGAGGCGCCAGCACACCAGCCTGCCCGGGGAGGAGCTGACCGCCTCGATGACGCACACCCTGGCGAGGGAAGTGATGGCCCTCAACGAGCAGGTCGCCAAGATCGACAGGGTGAGCGAGGCCCGGTTCCGCGAGCACCGGGGGCCTTCGCTGCGGACCGCCTCGCCGGCTTGGGCGGCGTCGCCCCCACGCCTCGCGACTCCGGCGAGATCAGCGGCAACCTCCGCCGCCCGCGCTGCTACTACCGCCGACTCCAACGCGTCTTGTACGTCGGTTGTCAGCATCCGCAAGCGTGCCGAGGGCAAGCGTCACATCCAGGCGGTCCCCGCCCCTGGCACGCCGTCGCGTCAACGTCCTCTGGGACCTCCTCCGCAACGGACGGTGCTACGAGCTCACGCCGCCGACGCCCTCGCGGATTGACAGACGGCATTAGGAATCATTGGTCGTTCTGTACCAAGCAATGGTGATGCACCCGCACTGACCCGCTGCGTCCGATCAACAGTCGGACGTCCAAGTGTGCTGCCTGAAGTGATGAGTTGGGCAGGTGGCCGGCGGTGGTTCAGCCGACGGCCCGACTGTGGGCGATGCTGATCAGCGTAAATAGAGCAAGCCCTTGGTGGTGGCACTGACGCGATGTGGCCAATAGGCGGCGGCCGAGGATTGTCTGGCTGGGCTGGAAGAGAGGCGGATGATAGGGCATGCGGTATGACGTGTGCGGGCGCCGGAACCGCCAGCTCGACTGGAACTTATCCTGCCGGGGCGTGGGATCAGTGGAGAGCACTGCTGACGGAAACGTTCTACACCGGCTTTTTCTACAAGCCGATGCACGTGCCATCAACTGGTAGTGCCACGCTCCGAATTTGGCTGCATCGCAGAATTTCCCGGCAGTATCTGAACTAGCGATACTGATGAGCATATGAAGTTTCCTGGATTAGATTTTCCGTAACTCCTAGCTGGGTGAGCGTTTCATATTCATGAGAACACCGCAGTCACATTCGAAGGTTGTGTCCAATTCACTCAAAAGTGCAGACCATCCAATATCTTTGCGCTCGGCCCATTCGCGACAGTGAGTTATTGTGTGATCACAGTCAATTTCGCTGAGCACTTCATGTAAGTAGGACAGCAGGTCGTCGACTTCATCGCAGCTAAGCTCTAAAGGGGGCGCATCCGAGAGTGTCCCACTTGGCGCGATTATTCTCCATCGATCAAGCAGGAGCTGCCAAGGGTGACGCAAGTTAATATCCACAAAACCCTCACCATCGTCGATCTAATTAACGATCGGCTGTGCCGCGCACTTGCAATTCTTATAAAACTGGCTGCCGGAGAGTGCAGAGATTCAATTCGCTTACCGTCTACTGGCCGCAACTCTCCGTGTATATAAGTGTATTATTGTTCGACCGCATTCGGCAAGAGTGGTTACTACTCTATGCTCGTTTGGGCCTGGTCTCACGAGGGAGAGGCTGTATAAGGGTCTTGTATGCTGCTGGACGGATAGGTGGATTAACATGTTCACAGGGGAAAGCACCTGCTTAGCACTTGAAGGGAATAAGTGTGATGCGTCGCGGCGTTCGCCGTTTAATTCGACATTTCCTATCTTTTTTCGGCTTCTATGTGGATAACGTTGGAGGAGATACAATTACCGTACGCAGTGAGCCGTGGCCAAGCCTCGTCCGACTCCAAAGCGTTAGTTCGCACGGTGCTATCCTTGCACGGCCTGGGACTCGTGCAGGGGATCGATGGCAGCGTGACAAGTGGATTACAGACTGGGTGAATGCACAGCGTATTGCGGAGCTGATTGAGCGGTATGAAGTCAATTTCATCCTGGATGTCGGTGCCAATATTTGTCAGTACGCAGAGCTGCTTCGCAATCTCGGCTACGAAGGTCGCATTGCGTCCTTCGAGCCCGTAAGGCAATTCTATGACGTGCTCGCCGAAAAGGCGGCTGCAGATGCCAAATGGGACGTGTATGAGTTGGCTTTGGGATCTGATGAGGGAACGGCGGAGCTAAACGTCACGCCAAACACCCTGAGTTCGATACATACTGCTTCCGAATACGGGAGTGAGCGTTTTCACAGCCTTCGCCATACTGTCGTTCAAGAAGTTCAAGTTCGGAGACTTGAGAACTTGTTGGACGATCTTATGCCGGAAGGGCTAGACAACGTTCGTATCTTCCTCAAAATGGACACTCAAGGGTTTGACCTGGAAGTGTTTTCCGGACTTGGTCGTCACATGAGGTCCATTGTTGGGATCCAATCGGAGATGGCCCTGCTTACCATCTATGAGGGTATGCCCCGCATGCCCGAGGCTTTGAGTGCGTACGAAGAAGCGGGATTTGAGGTTGCCGGAATGGCTCCGGTGAATCAAGACGGACGAACTCTACGCATTCTCGAATATGACTGCCTCATGGTGAGGTCAGATTGTGTGTAGCTGTCAACAATACCCTTCTGCGGCCAGTGGCTTGGCGCTTTCGCGATCCGGGCTTAGGCAGTTTCCTTCGGATCATCTCGCCGACCAGATGACGATGGCGGCGATGTGGAGTCCGGCGAGGTAGATGGTGGTGGTCTTGTCGTAGCGGGTGGCCAGGCCGCGCCATCGTTTGAGCCTGTTGATGCAGCGTTCGACCGTGTTTCGTTGCGTGTAGGCCTCGCGGTCGAAGGCGGGCGGCCGGCCGCCGAGCCGGCCGAGCCGTGTGCGGTTCGGAGGGCTTCGGGATCACTGCCCGCTCCCGCGCCGACGCAGACAGGTCCGATGGCACGCGGCGAGTCGGCCCGGTCTGCCGTCTGGTCGCGGAACCCTTAATCGAGCCGTGACCCGGGGAAAGCGGGTGCGTCACCGGCCCGCCCGGGCGTGAGGACAAGGCGAGCGGACGGCATCGGCTGTCCGCGGCGAGGTGAATCTTCGTGGTCTGGCCGCTGCGGGACCGTCCGAGGGCATGGTCGTCCGGCTCGCCGGCCGGGGGCCGCTTTTGCCGGGCCTCGGCCGCGTGCTGATGGGCTCGGACGATGGTGGAGTCGACCGAGACGAGCCAGTCGAGGTCGCCCTCGGCGTCGTCCTGGGCGAGCAGGGCGGTGAAGACCTTCTCCCAGGTGCCGTCGGCGGCCCACTTCCGCAGGCGGCTTATGCGGTACTTGAAAGCGATGCGTCGATCCCCTGCCGTGATCCCGCCACCGTCCACCCCGCCGAGGCGTCCGGTCCGGCGACAAAGGCACGCTGGTCCTGGCCAGCATCCTGCGCACCGACATGCATGCCCACTGGATGCGTCAACCGGGCCCATCACGTCTGCGGTGGCCGGCCGAGAGCCATCGGCGTCCGGCGCGGGATCCGCCATTGCTTGAGCTGGGCGACTGTGCGTTCGTCCGGATCCATAACAGGGATCTGCCTGGTGAGGCAGGCCTAGACGTGCCGGGGCCCGGGCTGCTGCCACCGTGAGCTTGTTCAGCGGCGGGTCTCGCAGGTGAGGATGGCTTTGAGGTTGACTCTATCCGGCTTGGGCTGCAGCGCTTTTGCGGTGCATCCGCCAGGCCTTGATGGAGGCGACGTCGCGAGCGCGAGAAGGGCTTGCCTGAAACAACCGAGCCTGCATCAGGACAGTCGATTCCAAGCGGTGGTCACAGAGTAACCACGCAAGTGCTCGACCAGCCCGTGCGGAACGTCAAGCGCGGCAGAAGACGGGACCAACGAAGCCTCGGTCGGCGCCACAATGGGTGAGAACACCACACCAACGACGGAGGCTTTACTACCACCCCTCAAAAGGCCGGAGTGAGACAGGATCAGACAGGAACCGTGGATCGTTTGTTCAAAGAACTGCAACCCGAGCCGGAGGACGCCTCGTCAGTTGTTACTGAACGCTTATCTCGTCCCCAGAGTCGTGTGCAACTTCGGCCACCAGCGCGGATTACGGCTCTGTGCACTCCATTGCTCCAGTTTCTCAGCTGGCCGCCTATCATTGCCGCGTAGCAGCCTCGAAAAGCGCAGCAGTGGTGTTCCCGCACCAGGCCAGCGGTGGTACATGGCAGAGTCCCTGACCTGTGGCAGTGACGCTCAGGGCTCTCAAAGAACGCTGTGTCGGACCGGGGATTCAAACAGCGGGCAGCTGGTTCAGCACTGCTTACCGCGAAAGTCTGCGCCGGCTTCTTGAAGAAGCCGGTGTACTGTGCCGTATGAGCGACTGCTCTTTTTCGCCAGTGCTCGTACCGACCAACCTGCCTCGTAAAGGCACTTAAGCTCGAATGCCAGTTGCTCGCGCTCAGCTCCGACGACCGGACTATTCCTTCCCACTATGGGTGCACCCGCCATGATACCTCCAACGCAGAAACGAGTTTTCGTAGAATCAACCGTGCGTCGCCAACATTTCTTCAAAAAATACCCCTAGGCTTGAGTACTCAATACTCAAATAGTAGTTGAGTGACTTTCACAGCGATTGCGGAGCGTTCCGCTTCAGGCTTGCGTTGTCAGCGACCTGCGGTGACAGAAGAGGTATGGAGCAGTGCCGCCGCCGTTATCGAGAGCGCCATCCGAGAGGATGCAGACGCCCTGCGAGTAAACCCAGCGATGTGGTGTTCTCCCGCATCGTGCCGCTGCGGACGCTTCATTGAGCATTCTGCCGCGCTTGACTTGCGCACGGGCAGGTCGAGCACGTTGCGTGGTTGCTCTGTGACCACCGCTTGGAATCGACTCGTCCTGATGCAGGCTCGGTTGTTTCAGGCAAGCCCTTCTCGCGCGCATGTCCGCAGGAGCGAGACGTATGTGCAGGCCTGAGCCGGCTGGGTGTCCCGTCCCGTAGACGACGGCCTGGCGGCACGTCGACTAGAGGCTGGAGGTTCTGGCTGTCTAGACTCCCGGACAGCACGAGGCGTGGCAGTGCTGGGTGAGGGCGACTCCGTCATCGTGATGGCACGCTGATTGCCACCGACCGCATGGCCGAGGAGGAGTCGTACTGCTCGCAGAAACACAAGAAACACGGGATGAACGTTCAGCTCGTCGCCAGACCGGACGGTAAAGGTAATGCTGTGTAGCAGCCGAGAGTGGAAACGGCGAATGGAGATCGGCGTCTTCGGCGAGTTCGTCACATTCGGCAGCAGCTCAACCGCCACCTCGCCCCCTCAGCCCGCCGTGCCGTCACCGCTCCCAGGCTTGGCCCACGCGTCCCCCGCCACGTTCCGCCCCTGTCTTTTTGGCTGGCGAGGCGGGCGCGGCCATCCGCGGCCTCTGGTTGTGCCTGCTCCAAGAATCCAGTCCCCCGGCGAGCAGCTCGCTCGCCGGGAGCCTTTGGCAGGCGGTGCGGACACCGGTAAGCAGAAAGGCCCGCATTGCGGTTCTCTAGGCGGGCTTGGTGCCACGGCGCTCTTCCGCCGACTCGGCGACGGCAGGTCGGCGGCAGAGGTGTAGGGTCAGGCCCGGGTCAGCGCAAAGCCGATGCCGGCGCCCAGGCCCTGGCCGTAGGCGAGGTGAATGAGCAATTCGGTCGCGGGCTCGATGAAGCGGGCGTTCGCCAGCACACCAGCGTCCACAGCGTCGAAGCCCAGCGAGCAGGCGAATTCAAGGACTTGCTTCTTGGCGGTCAGGTCGTCACTTGCCACCGGCACGAACAGCTTCGTCCCCGGTGCCGCTTCGGGCGAAGCGTGCTGGGGCGCGAGTACGCTGCTGAACGCCTTGACGACATGGGCGCCGGGCAGAGTCTCGGCGACCTGTTCGCCGCCGGAGCTGGTGTAGCCAACGGTTAGGCCCATGAAGTCCGCGGTCAACGGGTTAGTGGCGTCTACCACGGTGCGGCCTCTGAACGCCTCCTTGATTTCGGCGCTGAAATCCGCGATTGCGGCGTGTGGAACGGCCAGCACAGTCAGGTCCGCAGCAGCGATGTCGGTGGCCACCTGCCCTGATTCAGTGGCCGAGTTGGAGATGGTGATGGTGTGGCCCACTGCGGCGGCACGGTCTGCCAGAGCGGACCCAACATTGCCCTTGCCGATGATGTGCACCTTCATGATCCTGATCCTTTCAATCGCGGCACAGACGGCACCTGACGGCACGCTGGGGGACAGTCAGCTTACGCCGAGGCCACTTCGAATTCGAAGTACCCTGGATGCTAGATTCGCTTCGAATTCGAAGCAAGTGTGTGAAGCGGCGCTCGCCATCCAGAGAGGTGGCCCCTTAGCGCTTGAGGGTTAGGGTGAGGTGTGACCGAACCCGCCTGGCTCAACGACACCGAGATGCGCGCCTGGACCTCATTTTTGGAGGCTGGCGACCTCATGCGCCGTCAGATTGAACTACAGCTGCGTGAGAGCGGGGTCACCCAGGTCCAGTATGAGATTTTGACTCGGCTTGAAGAACGCCGGGATCAGAAGTGCCACATGACCGAACTCGCCGATGCGATGGTGTGTTCTCGCAGCGGACTGACCTACCAAGTTAGCCGCCTCGAGAAGACCGGCCTGCTGCGTCGCGAGAACGACACCGCGGATGAGCGTGCCGTGCTCGTGTCCATCACGCCGGCCGGCCAGGAGGTATTGCGCAAAGCGGCGCCCGGCCACGTTGGCACCGTCAGGCAGGGGTTCTTCGATGTGCTGACCCCGCAGCAGGTATCCTACTTTGCGGACATAATGGACACCGTCCGGCGCCATCTGCGCGAGACTTCCTTTTAAGCACTGGTGCTCCAGGGCGAGGAACGCAGTGGCGATGGTAGTTATGTGGTTGGGCTGCAGCGGGCTTTGGGGTGATGGCGGCGGGTGCGGGGCCGTGAGTGCGCCAAGCGGCGCGGGGGAGACGCGGAGCGGCTTGCCGACGGGGTAGGGCGGACCCGCTCGGCGGGTTGGCCCCGTCGGGCAAGACGTCAACCCTCGGGGTGACGTGCCCCAGCATCATCAACCTATCTCCATGCTGCGACGCGGCCCCCTTGGTTTGCAGGGGCCGTCCGTGGAGATTTCCGCTGGAAGATGGGTGTATTTGGGTTGCCGCGTACTGGGGGACGAACCTGACCCTGCGGCAGTTGGCTCCCTTGTTCGGGATCTCGAAGTCGGCCGCAGGCGGGATTGTGAGCCAGCTCCGGGCTCTTGCTCACTGCGGCCGCTTCCGCACCGTTACTCGACCAACGACAAGGTCGTTATCGTGCCGGGTCAACCTAGGCCCGCACCGGCTACAGACGTTCAAGCTGTCCCACGGACCCGCAGTTCATCGACAAGGACCTGACCTGTCGGTCTTTGCCTGATCCGTCGGAAAAGGCCCTGGTTCTCTGCGTGAGAGAGACGTTGCGGATCCAGGCCCCGGACGGGTCCCGGCCGGTGGTGCCCGGCGTTCCTGAACGCCGCAGCCACGACTGCGTTCGGGCCGGCACCCCGACCTTATCCGGCGCGAGGTCACCACCCGCAAGGTCAGCTCCCTTCGCCGCCACCGGGGGCGGTTCCACAAGTTCCGCTGTGACTGCTGCTGGGTGCCCGGGGCAGGCCCTGGTGAATCTGGCCGCGTCAGCTGGCATACCAACACCTTTCACCAGGAGCATCCCGCTGCTGCCCTGGCAAGGACCCGCAGCGCCGTCAAAACTCGAACTCGTGGGCATCACCCGACCGTGGATCGGGGTGCCTCCCTAACCCGTGAACAACTGCTGTCGCTAGCTACCCGTGCTACTGGGCATGCCCACATGGATCTTCACCTCGACCCTCCCAATGGCTTTGGCCCGCGCAGCACTCGAATGCCCCGGGCGCGAAACCGACACTGCGCTGGAATCGCTTCGCGATCTTTCCGCAGTCTCGGAGCCCGACCGGCCGGGGCAGCACATCTCCCGCCCCAGCGACCTGGTGGTCAGCAATCCACTGCATGAGCGGTGCACTGACGGCGATCGAGCTCTGACGCCTGAGACCGACGCTGACAAGGTCAGCTACGACTCCGGAGCACCCGCTGATCACCGTTCCTCGTTCTCGACCCAACGCGACGGCGCCGTCAAACTCGCGAACATCCAGAAACCCAGTGATCGCCAACCGTCGAAACTCGCGGACAGAGCTGTCGGTGGAAGTGAACAGAGCCATCCTCGCTCCACGGCAGCTGACTGTGTTCCTGCCGCCCGCCTGGCGCCGACGTCACCCGGCCGAACGGTCCTCCTGGCCGCAGCGTCGGCAGCCGGTGCTCGACCTGTGTGGACGCGGCCTGGCCAGGCTCCGTGAGGGCCCCACCAGCTCGAACCCCTTGATCGCAATCGACTCAAGCGTCCAGCGCCGGCCGGGCACTTTAGACGTCATCTCATTTGGTCAGTCTGCGGTAGCAGATGAGAGTGCAGGCGATGCTAGTGAAGGCGAGGAAGTGGTCGGCTTTGCGTTCGTAGCGTCGGTGGAGGCGTCGGCAGCCGGCGAGCCAGGACATGGTGCGTTCGATGGTCCAGCGGTGCCGGCCCAGCCGCTGTGAGGACTCGATGCCCTTGCGGGCGATGCGGTGGGTGATGCCGCGCCCGCGTAACCATCGCCGCAGGTGGGGGTAGTCGTAGCCCTTGTCTCCGTGAAGCTTGCCCGGCTTGCGCCGCCTGCGTCCACGGCGGGAGCGGATCGGCGGTATGCCTTTGACCAAGGGGATCAGGGCCTGGCTGTCGTGCAGGTTCGCGCCCGAGATTCCGACAGAGATGGGCAGACCGGTCCGCTCGGTGATCAAGTGGATCTTCGAGCCGTACTTGCCCCGGTCCACAGGATTCGGACCTGTCAGGTCCCCCTTTTCAAGGCCCGCATGTTCACCGAGTCGATCGCGCAGCGCGACCAGTCCAGCTCGCCGCGGGCGCCGAGCTCGTCGAGCACCACGCGGTGCAGTTTGGCCCACACCCGGGCCTTCGACCACTCGCTGAACCGCCGATGAGCCGTTGCCCCTGACAGCCCGAAGGACGCTGTCGGCAGCTGCTGCCACGTGCAGCCCGACGTCGCCACGAACACGATCGCCGCTAGCACTTCCCGGTCGCCATGCCGACGCCGACCACCGCCCTGAGGCCGAGACGGCGCCTCCGGCACCATCCGCTGGAACAACTCCCACAACTCGTCCGGCACCAGCCGCTCAACAATCCCCACGACCTATCGCGCCTACGACTCGCTCGAGCAGACGGTTTCGGTCCAGGTCGCCCGGAGGTCACGGCAGACAATGGTGAGAGTGCCGTCCCAGCAGGCAATCTCATGGCTGCAGCCGTCCCTATGCGGCAGGATCTCGTCGAGAATCACCGTCCCGAGGTCCGTTCCCCGGTCCTCGTCGACGGGATCGATGACGAAGCCGGACACCCCCGCGTAGCGGATCAGCAGGTCTTGGTCGTGCTTCCAGCAGTTGTGTTGGAACTCGACCTCCATCTCTTCGCCGCCGGCACCCCGGACGGCTCGGAGTGTCAGGTCCTTCACACATCGCCTGCTGCGGAAGTCGTAGTGGTCCGTGTCCGTGGCGAAGGCCCGGGCGCCTGGCGGCAGGTCACCGGAGACCGAGGGCAGGTGACTCAGGTAGCGAGCCGGGTCCAAGCCCCCTGACAGGTCGCCGACCTGCGCATCGAGATTGACGTACTCCATCGACCTTCGCCCCCGCTCATGACTGCCCACTGGCCGACGAATCGTCGCACAGACTCACCAAATGAGATGACGTCTTAGTCAGTAGCTGTGCACTGTCGTCAGCCGCACCGCCTGGATACGAAAAGCTGCGTCCATGTTTTGGACACGAGTTCCATCGTCCCTGGTTGCTCCCAACGGATCGGCAGATAAGTGGGAACGGTTCATGCCGCTTTCTACGGATTGGGGACTTAGACCGGCGTGACATTCTCAGCCTGCGGCCCCCGGGCGGCCTGCCCAATGTCGAAGCGGACCTTCTGCCCCTCGCGCAACTCGCGGTAACCAGAACCGGCGATGCCTGAGTAGTGCACGAAGACGTCCGGCCCGCCCTCATCCCGTTGGATGAACCCGAAGCCCTTCTCAGCGCTGAACCACTTCACCATCCCAGTCTCCATACCTATTACCTCCCACTCATGATCTCGGTCACGGCGCCCTGCCGTGGCCGCCTACCACCGGATCATCGGGCCCTGCTTCAGAAAAAGGGACAGCAATTCCGGTGAATCACTCGCTGGTGCCACAGCCCACGGCGAGGTGCAGCCAGCGCAAATCATCGGTGGGGTCGGCGCGGGTGAGCAGCTCCTGTTTAAGGCGATCCCAGGTGCCATCAGCGAGCCATCGGTGGTGTCGTTTGGCGACGCCACTCCACGAACCATAGGCCGCGGGTAGAGCGCGCCAGCTAGCGCCGGTGTGGTACTTCCAAGCGATTGCCTCGATAACCTGCCGGTGAGGACGCCACTGCCCGCCCCTAGACGGCTTCGCAGCGGGCAACAGGGGCTCGATCCGTGCCCACTGTGCGTTACTGAGCAGCAATTGTTTCTCAAGAGTTGGCGGTGTACGGCCGGGGGCACCGGATGCGTCTTGCTTTTCCAATGCGACTCTGCGCCGCTCTGACGGGGTTTTGCCTCCCCATACGCCTACCCGTTCGGGGGCCTGCAGCGCGACTTGCAGACAGAATTTGGCCACCGGGCAGCGGCCACATACCTGTTTGGCGGAGTGAGCCCAGGCGCGGCTCGGCTTTCCGGTTCCGTGCCGGAAGAAGAGGTTTGGGTCGACAGCTGGGTCGGCGCAGGCCGCCCAGCGCCTCCAATCGCTCGCACTGCCGCCAGACGCGGCATACGGCTGTCCTATCGAGGTTTTCCGCTGAGCCGTGTGATCGCGTACCACCATGGTCCTCACCTGCTTAACATCCCGGTCAGCCCACTCGTTTCCTCCGCTCCTCCTCGGCACGGACTCGTTGCTAGCTCGCTGCCCGTGCCTGCCGACACGAGTGAGTTACACCTCACCGGGGAAACCTTTGCTGCCAATGGCTGTGTATGTCTTCCTTCGAGGAGAACACATCCCGGCATCCATAAATCTGAGTAATTCCTACTCGCAGGTGTCTTCAAGCGACGGTGGCAGGCACCTGGCCGCAGCGCGGTCCTCAAATCTCCGAAGCCGGTCTCCTCGGCACCTGTGCCGGCTAGGCAGTTTCTTTCGGATGATCTCGCCGACCAGATGAAGATGGCGGCGATGTGGAGTCCGGCGAGGTAGATGGTGGCGGTCTTGTCGTAGCGGGTGGCCAGGCCGCGCCATCGCTTGAGCCTGTTGATGCGGCGTTCGACGGTGTTGCGCTGCTTGTAGGCCTCGCGGTCGAAGGCCTGCGGACGGCCACCGAGCCGGCCGCGCCGTTTGCGGTTCGCGGCCTGGTCGGAGGGATGTGGGATCACGGCCCAGATCCCGCGTCGGCGGAGATGGGTTCGGATCGCGCGGGACGAGTAGGCCTTGTCGGCCAGGACCACGTCCGGTGTGATCCTGGGCCGGCCGATGG
>NZ_JBITXX010000039.1:0-18602 GCF_044544925.1 Streptomyces sp. NPDC053431
CAGCAGCCTCGGCTACCGCAGTCCCGCCGAATACGAGGCCGTCCTCGCGGCCTGACCACCACACCGATGGTGTCCGCCAAAGCGGAACAAGCTCACTTCGCAGGTGGGCTGCTCTCCGCACACGGGTAGGGGCCTGGGGGTCGAAGGCCTGAGAGCGCCGCAATTTCGTCCGCCGGGACTACGGTTTCCGGGCGGCGCGCGCTTGGGCGTTGGTCAGTGCGCCAGACAGGCGGGGGATCTGCTCATTAGGAACGGGCCCGTGGGCCCGGTGTTGAAGGGGGGGTTTCACTCGTCAGGTTCAGGGGTTGTACCGCATCCGGCACCGTGGTGGACGCTGCCTCATGTTGAGGCTGTAGTGAGTAGAGGAGCGGATGTGCTCAAACCGTGCCTCCGACTGTGTGTCGCAGCGTCAGCCTCAGACTGCCCCTGCTGTTTTCGCGTCGTCGTGGCTTCGGGTATCGGATTTGATAGGTGCGGCCAACGCATCTATGGCCCGAGGGTCTTTTTGAGGAGGTCGCGGCGGTTGATCCCCAATTTCCGGTATGAGTTCGAGAGGTGGACTTCCACCGTTTTGATTGTTACGTAAATTTCTTGCGCGATCTCTCTATTGCTTTTTCCTGCAGCCGCCAGTTCTGAAACTCTTCGCTCACTCGGAGTTAGGGCGCCGGGGCCTGAAAGCGTAAGGCGGCTACGTTGCATGCCGGTGATCTGCAGCTCGGAGGCTGCTTCATTGATGACATATGCCGCATGCAACATTTTGGCTAGTTCAAGGGCCTCGTAGCCGTAGCTTCGCGCTTCTTTGCGGGCTCCTTTTCTCCGCAGTGCTCCACTTAGCGCAAGAAGCGCCTTGGCGTATTCAAGGCGTGCAGGCGAGGATTCGAGTATGGATACCGCTTCTCTTAGTAGATCTTCTTGAGGGCCGACGTTGAGTAGACCATTAATGTACAAAGCGTGCCCCAGGGCTCTCGGCGCACCCCAGCGGCGCGCTAGCCCGAGTTCCTCTTCCGCATACTCTCTGGTTTCGGTTGGGCGCTGAAGTGCGTGAAAACACAGAGCCGCCTCAGAACGCCATGCTACCGGGGCCGGGTTCGCAGCATCGATGGCCGCGAGATGCTTTCCCGACTCCAAGGCGGCATTCAATGCCTCCTCATGTAGCCCTTGTCGCCGCAGCAGTTTGGATTGACTGTAAAGATAGTAGAACCAGACACCGTGCGCGGGTGGAAGCGGGTCTGGCACCTGCGTCCACTCCAACGCGGCTGAGGCATCCTCGAGTCGTCCCAGTTCCATCAGAGTTTCGGCGAGGTAGGGGCCAATTTGGAAACGGGCGATCTCAACCTGGCCGGCGTCACCTGCTCGCACTGCTGCACGCAAGTCGTTTTCCGCCTCTGTCAGCTCGCCACGCCAGAGCCACCCGAGGCCCCGGAAGGTGAGTGCTGCAGTAAGTGCATAGGTGGAGCCTACTTTGTGGGCTTGCGCAATGACAGCGTCGAGACTCGACATCACCTCTTGGCGGTCTGCTTCAAGCAAGCAAAACCAGGCGTGTACCATCCCAATATCGGCGGGCGCGCTCTGGAGCAGCAATCCGTCACTTATCGCCCGGAGAGCCCGGTTTACCGAGGACGGGTCGAGCAGGACAGCTGCATCATACGAAGCCACTACGCCGTCCAGCATGCGGCTGCCAATTGTTTCCTGAGGTTCAATTCTGCGCAGCTCGGTAAGCAGATTACTCAGCTCGCTTTTGGGAACGGGAACATACAGCCATTTAGCTTGAACGATTCCACTGAGAAGGCGAAGACTGAAATCGCTATTTCTATGAGAGGTTCGAAGAATGTCCTCATAGAGATTGACCGCTTCTTCGAAACGGTTTGAGTAGAACCAAACTCGCCCCAGTAGATAGGCGATTTCAGTTGTCTTCTGCGTGTCACGGCAAAGAGCAAGAGCTTCTTCAAGGTAGTCACTGGCCGCGCTCAGATCCACTAGTGACGCTACATATCCGAGCTTGATTAGCAGATCCACTCTTGCCTCGCCCTCAGAAAGCCCGGGGAGACAATGCTGCAGGTAGTGAAAGGCGGTGTCCGCAGCGCCGCGTGCCAGGGCTATGGCGCCGGCTTCTTTCAGCACTTGCACCATCCAAGTGCGGCCTTCGGCAGGGATACGCAACAAGTGCGCTGCGACACGTTCAGGCTCAGCCCCAGCGGTGTGAAGGACCTGGGCGGCATCCAAGTGAAAATGGCCAACTGCCCATCCCAGGGTTTCGTAGACGGCAGCACGCACGAGCGGATGTACAAACGCGAAGTGCCCGGCCGAATCAGAAGAGGAGGGTCGGATGAATGTGAACAGGTCAGCAGTTTCCAGAGCCGAAGCCGCTTCCACGGCGGACGCTGGCTCCAACCCTGCGAGCGCGGCAGCCCATTCTAGAGGCGCTTCCCCTCCCAAGACTGCCACGGCACGTGCCAGATCCCCGCTCTCTGCGGGCAAACTGTTCAGCCAGAGACGTACCCTTCGGCTTACCGCATCCGCCGCGAGCGCTGTGGCGGACGCCGCATTCTGCGCAGTGGGTTCCACTCCACGCATACGCAGAGCTGCAGCCATTTCCTTGAGTAGCATGGGGTTGCCGCCTGCTGCGGCACTGCAGGCAGAGACGAAACCTGGTTCGACAGGCGAAGAAAAGGAATCTTGCAAGATCTTATCGCACGCCTGAACTGACAGGGGTGATATTTCCAACAATTTTCGACTGCTGTTATTGATGACACGCCTCAGTGGAGCTGAGTAGGATTCCGCACCCGGGGGGCGTACAGCAGTGATAACCAGCACGGGTACTTCGTCCAGCCGTGACAGTAGGTAGTGCAGGAACCGCAAGGATGGTTCATCCGCCCAATGCAAATCATCCATGAGCAGCACCAGTGGCATCTCGTGGGATAGGTTTGCAGTCAACCAGAAGAGACTGTTAAGGGCTGCCAGGTCACCCACCTCCTGATCCGTTTCCATCGCTCCGAGGATCGAAGAGGCCGGTGCGGCCGACCCGGCAAAAGCTCCGTTTTTAGCAGCTGCGCTTTGAGTAAGTAGCACGGGGGTGAACATCTGGCGAACGACGCCAAAAGCATACTCTTTTTCAAGTTCCGATCCCCGTGCAGTAAAGAGGCGTGCCCCGGCCACATGGGGCGACTCCCTCACCTGCGCTAGCAAGCGACTCTTGCCAAGCCCGGGAGCCCCCTCGACCACAACGAAGGATCCGTTTCCCCTCAGCAAAGACTCCAGCGCCTGGTCCAACTCTGCGAGTTGCGGCTCTCTCTCAAGCAGTAGCGGCTGACTCATACGATAAGTATGGCCCGCTTACTTCTTACTGCAACCTACCGCTGGCACAAGCGGAGTATTGTGTCCTGAGTCCTAAGTTCCCGTAGGGTTAGGTGTATGACGCGTCCGGGACCGAAGCTTGCGCCGTTGGATCTGACTGCTGCCGAGCGGTCGGTTCTGGAGCCCCTTTTCGAGCCCCGGCCGCATGCTGGTGAGCCCGGACGACGGTAGAGTCGACCGACACCAGCCACTCGACGTCGCCTGCCGCGTCCGCCTTCGCCTGGGCGGCCCGCAGCATCCGGTCGAACGTGCCGTCCGCCGCCCACCTGCGAAAACGCGTGTGCAGCGTGGCCCACGGACCATAACGCTCGGGCACGTCCCGCCAGGCCGTCCCGGTCCGGAACTTTTCGTAGAACTCGGGGTCCCGGTAGGAACGGAACAAAAACCGGTGTTGCCGTCAAACTTTTTGACGACTGGTGATGGCGATGGCGGCGGACCGGAGGTGTCGGACAGACGGCGGTGCGTCGGCGGGGCAGGCGGAGCGCCGCGGAATCCGGGAGTGGCGGCCAAGATGTCGCCGCTGGGCTGAGGAGCCAAAGCCGCGTTCGGGGCGCGGCCCGGTGGTTTGTCTGGCCGGGGCCACCCTGTTGGGGGCAGCCTGGGAAGTGGTAACGGGCGGAGAGGGTGCCGGAAGCCTAGGGATGATCGCTGCCACAGCCAGCAGGATCGTTCCTCTCGCTCGCTTCGGCCGTGGAAGGGATGCCATGGCAGGGATTTCCGGGGCCGTTCCCGGTCCGTTGGCGGTCGTGGCGAACACGCAGGAGGTGCTCGGTCTCCCGGGGGCGGATGAGGGCTTGTTGACCGAGGTGGAGCGGTCGCGGAGTGCGGCGTTTCGGTCGCCGCGGGACCGGCGGGACTTCGTGGCCGCGCATCTGCTGGTGCGGATGTGCGCGGGGTGCCTGCTCGGGGTTGGTCCCGGGCTGCTGGAGGTGGTTCAGCACTGTGCCGCATGCGGCCGCGAGGGCCACGGCAGGCCTGCGCTGGCCGACCGGCCCTGTGTGCACGTCAGTCTCTCTCACACCCGCGATGTGGTTGCCGCGGTGGCCGGCTGGGAGCCGGTGGGTATCGATGTGGAGCGGCAGGCGACGTCTCCGCTCCATCCGGGGGTGCTGCGGCAAGTGCTCACCCCGTCGGAGCTGCGGATACTGGATCGCCGGGAGCAGCCGGAGGCGGCGTTCCTGCGGCACTGGGTGCGCAAGGAGGCGCTGGTCAAGGTGGGCATGGCCACGCTGGACACGCTGCATCGGCTGGACCTGTCCGCGCTGCTCAGCGAGGAGCCCGGGGCGGCGGTGCGGTCGTCCTGGTTCGGCGGCCTGCATCTGCTCGAGTGGGCCGATGAGCGCCGCGAGGCCGTCGCGGTCGTGGCGAGCGTGCGCCCGCCGCGGCTGGGCGTGGCCCCAGTGCCACTGTCCGACCTCGGTGCGTAACCAGCCCCGCCGCCCGACTCTCCACTCAAAATCCGGTGATGACCTACAAGCGACCGCCACCTCTCCCTTGAGTAGCGATTACTCATCCATCGTTCGTGACGCGGACGGAGGTTGGAAGAGCGGCGCGAGTGTCGCAGGTCATATCGGGAAGGGCTTGACGCGAGAGTCGGCTTCCCGCCCGCCCACTGATCCGGCCCCGTTTCCATCCGGTGCCGTCCGCTTGGGCGCGGGACACCGCTCGACCCGGTCAGGAGGCTGTTATGGATGGGTTCACACCCTGGCCGGAGGGGTTCGTCCGGCGCTACCGCGATGCGGGGTACTGGTCTGGCCGGGCCCTCGGAGAGCTGCCGGGTGAGTGGGCGGCCGCCTTCGGGGACGGTGTGGCGATGGTGGCGGGCGGTGAGCGGTGGACGTACCGGGAAATGGATGATCGGTCCGGACGATTGGCTGCGGGCCTGCAGACGCTGGGGATCGGGTGCGGCGACCGGGTGGTGGTGCAGCTGCCGAACGCCGCCGAGTTCTTCGAGGTGCTGTTCGCCCTGTTCAAGCTGGGAGCGGTACCGGTGGTGGTGCTGCCGGCCTATCGGCGCAGTGAGGTCGCCTACTTCTGCCGTTTCACCGGGGCGGTGGCCTACGTGGTCGCCGACCGGCACGCCGGCTTCGACTACCGCGAGCTGGCCTATGAGGTGCGGCGGGAAGTGCCCGCGCTGCGGCACGTGGTCGTGGCCGGCGATCCGGGCGAATTCCTGGGGCTGGATGCGGTGCGGGGCTGGGCCGGCGATGGCGGCGGGCCGTGGCCGGCGGCCGATCCGGGCGGTGTGGCGTTGCTGCACCTGTCGGGTGGGACGACCGGTGTGCCGAAGTTGATCCCGCGCACGCACGACGACTACCTGTACGGGGCGCGGGCCAGCGCCGATCTGTGCGGTTTCGACGCGACGACGGTGTATCTGGGCTCGCTGCCCATCGCGCACCAGTTCTCGCTGAGTGCTCCGGGGGCGCTGGGAACCTTTCTGTCCGGGGGAAGGGTGGTGCTGGCCCCCTCCCCTGCTCCGGATGTGGCCTTTCCCGTGATCGAGCAGGAACGGGCCACCGTCGCCGCAGTGGTGCCCCCGGTGGCCGCACTATGGCTCAAGGCCGCCGAGTACACCGGGCACGATCTGTCCAGCCTGGCGCTGCTGCAGGTGGGCGGGGCGAAGCTGGGCGAGCAGCTGGCCCGGAAGGTGAGGCCGGTGCTGGGCTGCGGGGTGCAGCAGGTGTTCGGTATGACCGAGGGACTGCTGAACTACACCCGTCTTAATGACCCCGACGACATCGTCTTTACCACCCAGGGACGGCCGCTGTCCCCCGCCGACGAGATCCGAGTGGTCGACGACGAGGACCGCGAGGTGCCTGGCGGGGAGTCGGGACATCTGCTGGTGCGCGGCCCGAACACGGTCCGCGGCTACTACAAGGCCCCCGAACACAACGCCATCGCGTTCACTGCGGACGGCTTCTATCGCACCGGCGACATCGTCCGCCGGCTGCCCACCGGTCACCTGGTGGTGGTCGGCCGGTCCAAGGACCAGATCAACCGCGGCGGCGAGAAGATTGCCGCCGAGGAGGTCGAGAGCCACCTCCTCGCCCACCCGGGTGTGACGGAGGCCGCGGTGGTGGCGATGCCGGATCCGTTCCTCGGCGAGCGCGTCTGCGCCTACATCGTCCCCGGGGATCCGCGGCCCACGGTAGCGGAGCTGACCGGTTTCGTCCGCAGCCGGGGACTGGCCGCGGCCAAGGTGCCCGACCGGATCGAGTTCCTCGACGCGCTGCCCCGCACCGCCGTCGGCAAGATCAGCAAGCAGCAGTTGCGCGACCGCATCGCCGCCGCCCTCGAACCCGCCGGAGAGCCGACATGAGCACTGCGCACCGCGAGCCGTCCCTGGACCGGCTGCGGCGAGAGGTGGCCGACCTGCTCGGCGTACCCACCGAGCAGTTGGCAGCGGATGTGCCGCTGCCGGACCAGGGCCTGGATTCCATCCGACTCATGACCCTGGTCGAGCGCTGGCGCGCCCAAGGCGCCGAGGTCACCTTCGCCGACCTGGCCGAACAACCCACCCTGAACCAGTGGAGCGAACTCCTGACCGCCCGGAACGGACACCATGGCTAGCCCGCCGGCAGTGGACCGGCTGCCGCTGACCGCTGCCCAGCAGGGAGTGTGGATCGGCCAGCAGCTCGACCCGGTCAACCCGCTGTACAACGCCGCCGAATACCTCTGCATCGACGGCCCTCTCGACACCGGACTCTTCGAGAAGGCCCTGCGCCGCACCGTCGCCGAGGCCCACACCCTGCACGCCCGCTTCCACACCGGCCCCCACGGCCTCTTCCAGCTCCTGCAACCCACCGACGACTGGCCATTGACCCACCTCGACACCAGCCACCACCCCGACCCCCGCCACGCCGCCCTCGTCTGGATGCGTACCGATCTGAAGACATTGGTCGACCTGGAAAAGGGCCCCCTGTTCGCCCACGCCCTCATCACCCTCGGCCCCGACCAACACCTGTGGTACCACCGGGCCCACCACATCGCCCTAGACGGCTACGGCTTCTCCGTCATCGCCAACCGCACCGCCCAGCACTACACCGCCCTCAGCACCGGCCGCCCCGACACCACACCGCCCCTGGGCCCGTTGCGCCCGCTGGTGGATGACGACTTCGGCTACCAGCACTCCACCCAGAACGACCGGGACCGCACGTTCTGGACCACCCGCTACGCCGACCGCCCCCAAGCTGTCAGCCTCAGCCGGTACGTCGCCGTCCCCTGCGGCCGACTCCTGCGCTCCAGCACCCAGCTCCCGGCCCAGGCCCTGGACTCTTGGCGGGCGGCGGCCGGCCCAGCCGGCGCCGGCTGGGCCGAGGCCGTCATCGCCCTCATCGCCCGCCACCTGCACCAGCACACCGGCGCCGACGAGGTGATCCTCGGCCTGCCCGTGATGGGCCGCTGGGGCCCGGCCGCCCGCACCCCCGCCATGATCATGAACATCGTGCCGCTGCGCATCCCCGTGCACCGCGGCGACGCACTGCCGGACACGGTGCGGGCGGTCGCGGCCGAACTGCGGGCGATCCGCCCGCACCAGCGCTACCGCGGCGAGCAGCTGCGGCGCGACCTCAAACTCGTCGGCGGCCGAAGGCGCCTGGTCGGCCCGCTGGTCAACGTGATGCCGTTCGACTACCGGATCAACTTCGCCGACAGCCCCGCCCGCGCCTACAACCTGTCCACCGGCGCGGCGTTCGTCGAGGACATGGCGATCCAGCTGCACGCCCGCACCGACGGCGAACCCCTCAGCCTCGACATCGACGCCAACCCGAACTGCTACGGCCCGAACGAGCTGGCCTCGTATCTCGGCCAGCTCACCGATCTGCTCACCGGCACGTCGGCATCGGCCAGTCACCCGTAGCCCTCCAATCAGTCTGGAGAAGCGAACATGGAATCCCCCGTGATGGCGAACCCGGCTGGCATCGCCGCGTCCGCCCACTTCGCCAGGGTCCGGGAGTGGAATGCCACCGCCCGGCCCTACCCACGCCGGGCGGGCCTGGCCGAACTGTTCGCCCGCTGGGCCCGGGAGAGGCCCGACGAAGTGGCCGTCATCGATGGTGACCGCCACCTGTCCTACGGGGAGCTGGAGCGGCGGGCGAACGCCCTCGCGTACACCCTCACCAGTCACGACGTGCAGGTGGGGCAGCGGGTGGGGGTCCTCGGGCAGCGCTGCGCGGAGGCCGTCGTCGCGATCGTGGGCATCGTCAAGGCCGGGGCGGTGTATGTGCCGCTGGACGAGGCCCATCCGCTGCCGCGGCTGCAGGCGATGGCCGAGGACGCCGAGATCGGCGCACTGGTCGCCCTGCCGGGCGCTGCGGAGCACGGCCTTGCCGGTGGCCCGGTGCTGCGGGTCGAGGACTCGGCGGTGGACGATCCGCCAGCGCCGGCCCGGCCGGTCACCGGAGAGGATCTCGCCTACGTCATGTTCACCTCCGGATCCACCGGCCGGCCCAAGGCCGTCGGAGTGCGCCAGCGTGGCATCACCCGGCTGGTGGTGAATACCGACTACACCACCATCGCCCCGGACGACCG
Organism: Streptomyces sp. NPDC053431; assembly: GCF_044544925.1. NCBI lineage: Bacteria > Bacillati > Actinomycetota > Actinomycetes > Kitasatosporales > Streptomycetaceae > Streptomyces > Streptomyces sp. NPDC053431. The sequence continues at coordinate 8,884 of NZ_JBITXX010000039.1, forward strand.
CGTCCTGCAGATCACGGCGCTGACCTTCGACCTGTCGACGTTCGAGATCTGGGGGGCACTCCTCAACGGAGCCACCCTGGTGGTCACGCCCTGGCAGCTGGAGTTCTCCCCCCGCGACTTGTGCGAGTTCCTGGACCGGCAGCGGATCACCGTTGCGATGATCTCCACGGCGGTCTTCCACGAACTGGTCGGCCCGCAACCCGATCTCTTCGCCGGTGTGCGTGAGGTGCTCGTCGCGGGTGACGCGCTCAACCTGCACCTGGCCCGGCAGGTGCTGGCCCACCGCCCGCCCAAGCACCTGATCAACGCCTACGGGCCGACCGAGAACACCACCTTCACCACCGCCTACCCGGTCAACCGTCTGGCCGCCGACGCGGCCGTGATGCCTATCGGCACCCCGATCGCCAACACCACCTGCTACATCCTGCGTAACGACGGCACTCTCGCCGGCATCGGTGAGGAGGGGGAACTGGTCACCGGCGGCGACGGCGTGGCGGCCGGCTACCTCAACGATCCCGAACTGACCGCCCAGCGGTTCATTCCCGACCCGTTCGGCGACGACCCTGCGGCCCGGCTCTATCGCACCGGAGACATCGCCAGCTGGCGCGAGGACGGCACCATCGACTTCCACGGCCGCCGCGACACCCAACTCAAGATCCGCAGCATGCGGATCGAAGCCTCCGAAATCGAAAACGCCCTGTGCGGCCACGACGCCGTCACCGGTGCTGTCGTCACCCGCCATGAGACCACCGTCGACGGCGAAGGCCACCTGGTCGCCCACCTCGTCCGCTCCGCAGGCCGTGATCCCGTCAGCGACGCCGAGCTCCACGACCACCTGGCCCGCAGTCTGCCCTGCCACATGATCCCCGACGCGTTCACCTGGCTCGACCGACTGCCCCTGAACCCGCACGGCAAGATCGACCGCAGCGCACTCCCGGCCCCAACAGCAGTCGCCATCACCCCACCGTCGACCGCGTCCACAACGGATCTTCTCCAACAGGTACGAACCGTCTGGCAGGAGGTCCTGCTCGAGCGCGGCATCGCGCACGACATCGCACCCGGCGACACGCTGTTCGACGTGGGCGGCACCTCCTTCGACGTGCCACGGATCCACACCCGCATCACCGAACTCCTCGATCCCCCGGACTTCACCCCGCTTGACCTGTTCAGCTACCCCACCCTCCGCGGCTACACCGACCACCTCGCCTCCCTCCTCGCACCGAAATCCTGACCACCCGCCGGTCGTACGCGGACGCGTTACAGCCCACCCTTGACAAGCGAACGGATCGGAAACGTGACCTCTCCAATCCACCCGACAACGGAAATAGCCATCGTCGGAATGGCCGGGCGGTTCCCCGGAGCCGACAGTGTCGCCGAGCTGTGGCAACTGCTCCTAGAAGGCCGGGAAGCGGTCCAACCGCTGGACCCCGACCAGCTGCGGGCCGCCGGAGTACCGGAACCGCTGCTGTCCGACCCTGCTTACGTGCCCTACGGTGCCTCGGTGTCCGGCATGAAGTATTTCGACGCCGGATTCTTCGGCATGACTCCCGCCGAGGCAGCGTCCACCGATCCCCAGCACCGGCTGTACATGGAACTGGCATGGAGGGCATTGGAGGACGGGGGTGTACCCCCGGGTGGGAATGTCGGCGTCTTCGCCAGCACGGGATACGCGGACTACCTCGTTCAGAACCTGATCCCGGCCAAGAACCTTGGCGGTGACATCCCGTACTCGGTACGGATCGGCAATCAGGCCGACTTCCTGCCCAGCCGTATGTGCCACCTCCTCAACTTCACCGGCCCGTCAGTGGCCGTGCAGACCGCGTGCTCCAGTTCGCTGGTGGCCGTCGATGCCGCCTGCACCGCGCTGACGCTGGGGCGCTGCGATGCGGCCGTCACGGGGGCGGTGGCGCTGCGGCTGCCGCAGCCCGCCGGCTATGTGTACTCCGACGGCGGGGTGTGGTCGAAGGACGGGCACTGCCGCCCGTTCGACGCCGACGCCTCCGGGTGGGTGGCCGGCAACGGCGGTGGGGTGGTGGTCCTGAAGCGGCTGGCCGACGCTGTTGCCGACCGGGACCGCATCTACGCGGTCATCCGCGGCGTCGGAGTGAACAACGATGGCGCCGACAAGACCAGCTTCACCGCGCCCAGCACTTCCGCGCAGGTTGCCGTCATCAACCGGGCCATCGCCGATGCCCGCATCCCCACCTCCCAAATCGGCTACGTCGAAGCCCACGGCAGCGGCACCCCGCTCGGTGACCCCCTCGAAGTCACGGCACTGGTCAAGGCCTACACCGCCGCAGGAGGTCTGGCACCAGGCTGCGGCCTCGGCGGCATCAAGGCAAACCTCGGCCACATGGCCTCCGCCGCGGGCATCGCCAGCCTCATCAAGACCGCCCTGATCCTCCACCATCAGGCCATTCCCCCGCAGATCAACTGCTCCCAGCCCAACCCCCTGCTGCAACTGGACAGCGCCGGACTCGTCCTCCATGACCGCCCGCACACCCCGGCCACCCCGCTGCAGGCCGCGGCCGTCACCTCACTGGGCATGGGCGGAACCAACGCCCACATGATCCTCACCGCCACCCCACCCCCCACCCCCCGCCCCGCACCGAACGACGCGGACTACCCGCTCTTCCTGTCCGCCCGCAACCAGGCCGACCTGCACGAATCCGCCGAGAACCTGTACCGCCACCTGCTCACCCACGACGTCCGCATCGACGACCTCGCCTACACGCTGGCCCGCGGCCGGGCACGCTTCAACACGGCCACGCTCCTCCGCGCCCGCACCATCGGCCAGGCCCAGGAGGCGTTGCGCCGGTACCTCGCGCAGCCCACCGCACCAACAGCGTCCCAGGACGATGGAATCTCCGAAGACGCCCTGCCGCATGCGGTAAAGATCCCGCTGCCGGGCTACCCCCTGCACCCCGAACCCCACTGGATCAGCCCTCCCACCACAACTACCGCCGCCGCACCCTCCGGCACCACCCAGGGCCCGAGCAGCGACCAGCAACCGGTCGGGAACCTGCAGGACCAGGTGGTGGAGATCTTCCGCACCTACCTGGGCAGGGACGACCTGGGACCCGACGACGGCTTCGACACGGTCGGCGGTTCCTCACTCACCGCGGTGGAAATCGTGGACGCCATCGCGGACCGGCTGGGTCCGGCCATCGGCCTGGGACGGTTCGTCCAGCTTCAAACGCCGCGCCGCGTCACCGAGGAGATCCGCACCTGGGTGTCCGGCAACCTCCTCGACCCCTCCCTCATCCAACTGCGCGCAGGCACACCGGGCGAGGAGATCTTCTTCATCTACCCCGTGAACGGGACCGTGTTCTGCTACCACAAGCTGATCCAGAACACGACTTTCGCCAAGCCCGCCTACGTTCTCGCCTACCCCTTCGACGATCCGAACCCGCCCGGAACCATCGCGGACATGGCCGCTAAATGCATCGCCGAAATCCAGACGGTCGCCCCGCACGGCCCCTACCGGCTCGCCGGCTACTCCATGGGAGGAAACCTGGCGATCGAGATGGCCCACCAACTCCAGAAATTCGGAGAAACGGTCACCGACATCGTCATGATCGACCCCCTCCCGCTGTACGCCTACCCCCGACCCGCGATCGAGATCGACTACATCCGTGCTGCCGAACTCACCCTGTCCTACTTCCTGAACCTGCCCGTCCGCCCGTCGGATGCCAAGACGGTCGACGACGTCGTCGCGTCTCTGCGCCAGCCCACCTGGTCCCACCGCACCGAGGAGACCACCCACCGCTTCGTGAGCACCCTGGTGAGCAATGCGATGGCCATCACCACCGCCGACCAGCCACCGCCCATCCGGGCCGACCTCACCGTCCTGGCCGCCACCGACCGCAACAACCCCGTCTACGACCTGGTGGGAATCAAGAACTTCCCCCCGGAGACCTGGCAGCAACACACCACCGGAAAACTCACCGTCGTCCCTCTCCCCGGAAACCACTACACCCTCTACACCGACCCGGAGAACTTCACCCGCCTCACCACGGCCATCGACCAAATCTACGGCGGACCGGCGTCCCGCCATCCCGCACGGTGAGACGAAGGGAGCAATTCTGTGTGGATCCTTGGACTGAATGCCCCTCCGATGGGCTGGCACGACCCGGCCGCCTGTCTGGTGGACGGCGAGGGGGTGGTGCACGCGCTGGTCGAGGAGGAGCGGATCAGCCGCCGCAAGCACGGCCTACACGCCCACCCGACCCAGGCTGCCCGCGCCTGCCTGGACATGGCCGGCCTCTCCCCGGCCGACATCGACGTCGTGGCGCTCGGCTGGGACCTGCCCCGGCACGCATGCCGGGCCGACCTCGGCCGGCTGGATCCGCCCGTGCCGGGACGGCCGTGGCGGTTCGGTGACAGCCGCGCATTCCTGGCCGATGCCCTGGGCTGGGACCCGGACCCGGTCCGTCACCCGGATCTGGTCTTCGTCCCCCACCACTTGGCCCACGCTGCTTCCGCGTTCCATGCCTCCGGGTACGAGGCGGCGGCCGTGGTGGTGCTGGACGGCTACGGCGACGACGAGAGCGCCTCCATCTACCAGGCCCGGCACGGTCTGCCGCTGATCCGCCAGGACCGCTGGCCCATCCCCCACTCGCTGGGGCACATGTACAACGCGGTCTCCGAAATCATCGGCCTGCACATGCTGGAGGCCGGCAAGACCATGGGCCTGGCCGCCTACGGCCGCGCCCAGAACCTCGAGCCCTGGCCGATCTTCGAACAGGACGGCGACACCTTCACCCCACCATTCCAGCTGCCGGCGGACACACCCGACCGGCAGATCATCCTCGCCTGGTGGGACCACTTCCGCAAACTCGGCTACCGCCGACAGCAAACCCCCACCGACGACCTGGACAAGAACGAGCACGCCGTCCGCCTGGCCTGGAGCGCCCAGACAAGCCTGCAGCAGGTGTGCGCCCTGCTCGCCCGGCAGGCCCGCGACGTGACAGGCCAGGACGCGCTGTGCCTGGCCGGCGGGGTCGCCCTGAACTGCTCCTCCAACGGGCTGCTGCCGCAGCCGGTCTATGTCCCGCCGGTCCCGCACGACGCCGGAGTCGCCCTCGGCGCCGCCTGGACCATCGCCCCACCCCGCGCCCCCGGCCAACCGATCACCCCCTACCTGGGCCGCGCCGTCACCGCGCCCGAGATCGACGAGGCGCTGTCCCGGCACGCCCTCACTGTCCGCCCGCTGTCCCCCGAGGAGGTGGGCGAGCGGCTGGTCAACGGGCAGATGGGTGCGATCGTGACCGGCCGGGCCGAGGTCGGACCCCGCGCGCTGTGCCACCGCTCCATCATCGCCTCACCCCACGACCCACTGATGCGCGACCGGCTCAACCTCGCCAAGGGCCGCGAACTGTGGCGCCCGCTGTCCCCAGTCGGCCTGGCCGAGGCCGAGGACGCCTACTGGACGGCCAACCCCACCCTGCACCGCTACATGCTCGGCGCCGCCCAGGTCACCGACTGCGGCCACAAGGACATCCCCGCCGCCGTGCACATCGACGGCACCGCCCGACCCCAGATCATCACCGACCAGGGCGAGCCCCTGCTTGAGGTCCTACAGCACCTCAAGCGCGCCGGCGCCCCACCGGTGCTGATCAACACCTCCTTCAACCTGCGCGGCGAACCGATCGTCGACACCGCCGACGGTGCAATCAACTCCGCCCACGCCATCGGCCTGGACTTCCTCATCCTGGACGACCGCCTCATCGACCTCCCCGAGCGGGAGAACAGCCGATGACCGGGCTCCGACAACGCCAGCCGACAGCCGACGCCACGGCCGGCCCCGCCCACAACGCCGGACAGTGGCGTGAGGACAAGGAGCGACACAACGGGCCCGGGCAGAAGAACCCGACGGCCGAGCCTCCGGCACGGCAGCAGACCGAACATCGGGCAACACCGGAGGCCGCCCTTGCGTATTTCGCGGCGGGCACCCGCTTGCTGGGACAAGTCGCAGCCGATTGCCACGCCCCCGACCAGGAGGCCATCCTGTCCGCGGCTCTGCAGGCCGCGGACACCGCGATGCAGGCGCTCGCCGCCCTCCACACCACCGACCGCTGGGAACGGCTCGAGCAGCTCCGTGAGGCCGTGGCCGGCGCACGGGCCACCGTGCTCACCTGCACCATGGCCATCTACCGGGGCACCGGCCACCCGGCAGCCGACACCGACGACATGACCGACCGGCATCGAACCCGCGCGGCCCAAGAGCAGCGTCCTATGAGAAAGACCCTCCCGAAGCCTCAAGCCAGCCAGTGCCCGGCTGCGCCCACCCAGCCAGGACCCCCCTGCGACAGCGCCGACACCGCCCGGGCCATCCCGCAGACCACTGGGCGTACCGCTCCCGCAGCACCCGCGGACTTCACCTACGGCCAATACCTGCGCCTGCCAGCCCTGCTCGCCCAGCACGCCCCCGCCTCCGCCGCCCATGACGAACACCTGTTCATCACTGTGCACCAGGTCCACGAGCTGTGGTTCCAGCTGCTACTCACCGAACTCTCCGGCGCCCGCGACCGAATGCTGGCCGGCGAAGCACAGCCCGCCCGGATCCGCATCGAGCGCTGCCGGGCGATCGAGCACACCCTCCTGGACACGCTGCACCTGCTGGACACCATGACACCCCACAACTTCCTGGCCTTCCGCGGCTGTCTCGGGACGGCCAGCGGCGCGCAGTCCGCCCAGTTCCACGAGATCGAGATTCTCTCCAGACGCCGGGACTCCGACCGCATCGGCCGGATGGGCTGGCTCACCCCCACCGAACGGGCCCGGCTGGAGGAGCGAATGGCCGAGCCCAGCCTCTGGGACGGCTTCCTCCGCCTCCTCACCGGGGCCGGTCACGACGTGTCGACCCGTCAGCTCAGGCGCCCCGCCCTCGCCGCGATCACCCGCGACCCGGACCAGCAGCCGCTGTTCGGCCTCGCCCAGTCCCTCCTCGGCCACGACCAGTCATGGTCCCTGTGGCGCACCCACCACGCCCAGGTCGCCGAACGGCAGATCGGCCGCAGACCTGGCACCGGCGGCACCCCCGGAGCCGCCTACCTCCAAGCCCACCTCGACACCCGATTCTTCCCAGAGCTGTGGGAGACGCCGCCCCACTCCGATCCCGAACCCTGACAGACATGCCCGCGCCGGTCCACCCGAGCCGCAGGTTTTCTGAACTGCTCCGGGTTTAAACGCCAGCGGCGGGCGGCTGGATCGCGTTGAGGTTCCCCCGTTGGTCGGGAGGTGGTGATCAGCTGGTCAGTTGAGGTTGATGGGTGTTCGAAGATGCCCGGCATCGTCGACGCCGACCCGCCCGCCGTCCGGCTCCCCGAGCGAGTCGACTTCGGCATCGACTCCCTCGGCCAGTGAGCCATCGAGGTCCGCGCCCACGACGGCGCCCTGCTCGACCTCACCGACGACGGGGAGGGTAACCAGCCGCTCGACTTGACCGCGTCGTCCGGGCAGACGGCGCACCGAGCCCCGGCCTGGCACCCCTCAAAACCCGACGGCCCGGCCGGCGCCGTCGAACTGCACGCCGAACTCACCCGGCGCTTCCCCGACAGCCAGATCGTCTGGCGCCCCGGCGTCATGAACAGCCTCGACGAAGCAACCGCCGGCGCCCACCGGGCCCTGGCCGCCGCCGCCAAGGACCGCAAAGCCGCCTGGGACGCCGCCCCGCCCGCGAACGCCTCCCTCGAGGTCCGCCCCGACTCCTCCGCCGGACCGGTCTACCTTCGTGCTGTACGACGTAGAGAGCGAGCACAGGGCCCGCGAACTGGCCGCCGCGCTCCACGCGGCCCTCTACGGACACCTCGGACCACTGGCCCACGCCATGCCGGGGCGCTGAACTCGCCTCGGCGTCACCCAAGATCAACTACTGGCGGCTTTGGTGCCTATCTCGGCGACACCCCTACGACCCGGACACCGACGACGTCGTCCAGGCCGAGCTCGCCGCCGAGGCCGCGGCCGCCGCCGAACGGGAGGCCGCCGTACGCGAGGCGCAGCGGATCGCCGCCCGCGCCGATGAGCTCCAGGCGCTGCGCGAGCTCGGCACGCTGGAGCAGGCCGAACCCCGCGAAGGCGACGAAGCCGTCCGCGACGAGCTCACCCGCCGCGCCGGGTCGTACGTCCAGGCCGACGTCGACGCCTGGCTCGCCCACGCCCTGGCCGCGCAGCGCGGCCACTACGCCGACCCGGCCGCCCGCGAGGCCGCCGCCGGCCTCCTGCCGCAGCCGGTCCTCGCGCACGCCGCGCTGCTGTCCGAGCTCGCCCGCCTGGTCCCGGCCGCCGCGCCCGGCGAGCTGGCGGTCGTAGCCCGGCTCGCCGCCGCCGACCCCGAGGCCACCGCCAGCCTCGCCGCGCTCCTCACCCGCGCCACTACCCCGGCGAGGACGACCCCGACTACAACCCCATCTGCGACTGCCCCGCCGTCCCGCGCCGGTTCTGCATGAGCTGCGCGGACTGCGCCGCCTGCCGACCGTGCACGTGCCCACCCTGGGAGCACCTCACCTTCGGCAACCCGCCAGACCCGCTGCCACGCTGACGGAGCGTGAGCGTGACAGCGGTGTCACGCTCCTCGAAAGAGCGGTGTCACGCTCCTCGAAAGAGAGCGGTGTCACGCTCCTCGAAAGAGCGGTGTCACGCCGCCCTAAGTATGGGCGCGTTTGTCCGTTTCCAGACCTTCGAACCCCCCTCGAGTGGCCGTTCGGGGGCTGGAGCGTGACACATAAGAGTTCATGCCCCGCACCCCGCCCGTTCGTCACGGGCGGTAGCCAGCGGCGCGGCGTGCGGCCGGCCGACTCGCTACCTCAGCGGGCTCGGCGAGCCGGGTCTGCTGGGTCCTGGGTCCAGGGTTTCCCCTGGTCGACGCCGACCGCTGCCGTACCTGGGTCCACCTGGGGCCTTGGGTCCGCGCCCGCGGGTTCCGCCGCAGTGGTCCCGGGCCGCCAGGGTCCGGCGATACCGTGGTGAGACCCGTCCGTTCCGCGCCCTACGGAGCCTTCGATGATCGAACAGCCGGCCCCCGCCGACACCGCCCGGCAGCAGCTGGACCCCGCGGCCGCCGACGCCGTACGCGCGTACGCCGCCCACACCCGGGCCACCGCCGACCAGTTCGCCGGCGTCCTGGAGGACATCGCCGCGAACGGCCTGCCGTCGGTCGAGGAGTGCACCCCGTGGGAGGAGCTGCGCGAGCAGCACCTCGCCCGCCTCGCCCGCCAGCGCCCGCCCGTCGCCTGATGGCCCCGCAGCACGGCCCTCGCCGCGCCCGGATCGCCTTCTCCGACTCCGCCGCCAAGCAGCTGGGGAACATCACCAGCGAGGCGGAGATCCACGCCCTGGACCGCGCCCTGGTCGTCGTCTCCGTCGACCCCGACGTCGGCGAGCCGATCTCCGGCGACACCGCCGGCCCCCAGCTGCGCCAGTACACCGACGACATCGAGCAGGTGCGCGTCCTGTACTTCGTCACCGCGCTGCGCACCATCATTATCTGGGGTTCGCGGAACTTATCCGCAGTTCAGGCCGATGTGGGTATGTGAGGGACGTGAGTCACGGGGTCCTATGCCTACTGATCCTTTCAAAATGAGTCAGCCGGTCACTCGTCGTCGAGCCGCTGAAGAACCTGCGTGAAGTCACCAGCATCGAGCAGGTCGGCGAGCACCTGAGTCATGCTCTCGATGCCGGGGTCCCGGACGATCAGGCCGTCAGAGCACCAGAAGTAG
>NZ_JBITXX010000040.1:0-16933 GCF_044544925.1 Streptomyces sp. NPDC053431
AGGTCCGCGACGTCGTCGGTCTGTATCTCGATCCGCCGGAGAAGGCCCTGGTGCTCTGCGTGGACGAGAAGTCGCAGATCCAGGCCCTGGACCGGTCCCAGCCGGTCCTGCCGATGATGCCCGGTGTTCCCGAACGCCGCAGCCACGACTACGTCCGTGCCGGCACCACCACCCTCTTCGCCGCCCTCGAGGTCGCCACCGGCAAGATCATCGGCTCCCTCCACCGCCGCCACCGGGCAGCGGAGTTCAAGAAGTTCCTCGCGAAGCTGGACAAGGAGGTCCCGGCTGATCTCCAGGTTCATCTGATCCTGGACAACTACGCGACCCACAAGACGCCCGACATCAAGAAGTGGCTGCTGGCGCATCCCCGGTTCCACCTGCACTTCACACCGACCAGCGCGTCCTGGCTGAACCTGGTCGAGCGGTGGTTCGCCGAGCTGACCAGAAGAAGCTCAAGCGCGGCGTCCACCGCTCCGTCCAGGCCCTCGAACGCGACATCCGGGCCTGGCTCGCCGACTGGAACGAGCACCCCAGACCGTTCGTCTGGACGAAGACAGCCGACGAGATCCTCGACAAAGTCGCCGCCTACTGCCGACGAATCTCTGACTCAGATCACTAGAGCGTGTCACTTTGATCGGTTGGTCAGTTGATCGGAAATGTCCGTCCGATTAGTGATCACTGATGCGATGTGCGACCGGATCGAGCCGCTGATGCCGGCCGATCCGGTCTGCGGTCGGCGGTGGGCCGCTCACCGCCGCGCCTTGGAGGCCATCGCGTGGAAGTACCGCACCTGCTCGCGGCGGGACCTGCCGGACGAGCTCGGCTCGTTTCAGACCGCCCACAAGCGGTTGATCAGGTGGGCCGTGGACGGCACCTGGGAACGCATCCTTGCCGCGGTCCTGGCAGCGGCCGGCGACCCTGACGACATCGGCTGGACCGTGTCGGTGGACTCCACCGTCTGCCGTGCCCACCAGCACGCCGCCGGCGCCAGGAAAAAGGGGCTCCAGGCAGGACTGAATCCGACGACCACGCGCTCGGACGCTCCCGCGGCGGCCTGAGCACAAAAGTCCACCTCGCCAGCGACGGCCATGCACGGCCCCTCGCCGTCCGCGTCACCGCAGGCCAGGCGGGCGACGCACCGGCTTCGAGAGCGTCATGGCCGCCATCTGTGTTCCTCGCAGCGGACCCGGACGACCAAGGACCCGCCCGGACATCGTCCTGGCGGACCGCGCGGACTCATTCCGCGCGATCCGGAATCACCTTCGCCGACGCGGCATCCGCGCTGTCATTCCCCAGCCCTCCGACCAGATCAGCCACCGTCGGCGGCGAGGCGGCGCCGGCGGTCGCCCGCCGGCCTTCGACGCCGAGGCGTACAAGCAGCGCAACGCGGTCGAGCGCTGCATCAACCGGCTCAAGCAGTGGCGCGGCCTGGCCATGCGAACGGACAAGCTCGCCATCGCCTACCAAGTCGCACTCCACCTCGCGAGCACCTCATCTGGGCACGGCGACAACCCGCTCAGCGATCGACCACCCGGCGTGCGTCCGTCGGCCAGGATCCCGTACCAACGATGTGCTTCACGAGCCTGAACGCCTCACGGATGCGGACGGTGTCCTCGTCCGGGTACTCGTCGTCCTGCCCGTTGGAGAGGACGAACCCGTCACTCGATCTCTGAGCCCCGGGGTCCACGGCATGCTCGCCGGGATCGCCCTCTTCTTCGAATAGCATCACCATCGCGCGCTCGGTGTTCGTCACCAAGGCCAGCGATCGTCCGGACGAGCTGGTCAGCCATGCCTCAAGCTGCCCGCTGTCGATCCTCGACCGGAGCGCCTCCAACACCGTCTCGGACGACACAGGCACACGGCTGTCGTCACTGATCACCCAGGACTCGATCACGAGCACGACGATCTCACGGACGGTTCAAAGAGACACTCCCTAGTGGTCAGTGGCGGGAACTACGGAGCTTCCGGGTCTGGCCGGCACGCCGGCGTTTTCACCGCTCTGCTGGGGCCTGTTTGAGCTTCTTCAGCGTTGCTTTCCCAGGGTGAGGATGGCCTGGGGGCTGGCCTATTGACGGGAGTCGGTTAGGGCTGATGCGAGTTTTCCGGGAGATATGCCGGGCTTTGAGCCGTGCGGAGGCTCGTTCCACAGGTGAGCGGAGTCGGGCGTCGGACCGTTCACGGTAGGCGGATCCTGGGCCGACGCGTTCTGGCGGCCGCCCGGCCGCGCCGTTGCCATGGTAGTGGGCATATCCCGGTCCCCGGCCCCCAATTGGTTCGCCGCTGGCATACCGAGGCGATGCCGGCCTTGCCGACCGTTCCAGCCCCGCCCCGCACCCACCCTGCACCGAATGGATGCCGTGGTCGAGGCCCGTATCTGCCAGCTGCGGGCCGACCGCACGCTCGGTCCGGCACGGATCGGCTGGCCTAAACCTGCTTTTTGCCCGCCATCGCTATCAGGTCTACAGAGATGAGTAGCGATTTCTCTCGCTGCATTGAGGCACCAATGCGAGAATGGCAATTCTCAGTAATCTACAATTCACACCGTGCACTGGTTCGACAGGGACTGCAGTAGCGGATTGTCAAGAAATTATTCGCTGTAGAAAAACAATGGCATCCAGCGCGCCCCAAGCGCAGATATAAAGCAACCAGCCCTGCGATGAGATTTGGAGATAGCCAATGCACAACAAGGCACCCAAGAATCCGAGTAAAAGGTACAGGCCTGCCGCTCTAGCGCTGGTCTCCCTTGCGGTGTCCGCGCCATTTTCTTTTCCGGCAGCAGCTTCCAGCCCTTCCTTGATGGAGCCAAAGGAATACGTCGTCCGCGTCTCATTCAGGACTGCTCAGTTCACAAGCGATGAGTGCTCGATCGGCCAGTATAACTGCACGCAAATTTACGGCATGGTAAGCGCCAACAACTCCGACCTCACAGAAGGATGGCCAGTCCGCCGCATCGGGCTTGCGGATAGCGAATCCTGCTCGATCTCAGGCGGAGCAACGCTATGGAACGATCCCGTTGGTGGCTCTTGCCGGCGATGGGCAGATAATGTACAGACCTTCAATTTAGCAGAAACACTGGCCCGGACATGCACTTATGACGTATGCACTGGATCCTGGAAGAAGAAAAATAACAGCATTTTACTGCATGTGAAGCCCGGGCAGGCTATCAGGGCAGCTGCCACCTTCCGTGACTATGACGAACTGAGCTCTGATGATGTTTTCTGCAAGGCCGCGAACTGGAAAGGCCCTTTCACTGCCGATCAGCTCAAGAATCTGAATTCTACATATACGCTAACTAGCACATCCTCTGATGGAGGATGTCAGGTTCAATATCAGATCCAAACCGAGCAGTACATTTACTAGAACAGCGAGGTTCGTAATGAAAGTCAGCCTGGTCAACTGCATGCGAGGGGTCGCTGCCCTCGCTGTCGCTGGAGGTAGCATCGCATGGACCGGAGGGCCGGTGACTGCGTCTACAGTCCCACTTATTCCGGAAGCATACTTACTTGAGGTGGAGTTTGGAACGCTAACTCTGCAAACTGGATTCGACTGCGAGAATTCTAATCCATGGACGGAAGAGAACTGCAATCGAGCTGAAGTCTACGGTCAGATTAGTGTCAGCACAGGCGGAGGGGATTGGACCGCTCGCGATTTCGGCGATTTTGACGACCCCCCATGCCGCTCCTACTCGCCAGACGCGTGGAGCGATGCGAGCCGCTGTCCGCGCGCGGTATGGAAGGATCATTCATACAAGATGACAGACACAAAAATGTGTAATGTGGCTCCGATGGAGAACCCTCCGGTTTGGTGGCCTGAAGGAGGGATACCAAATTGTACAGACGGTGCCGGCTACGCCAAGGAACGCAATGTTCTGCAGATTAAAATCCGTCCCGGGGAATCGTTGCGAACTCGTATCAACGCCTTCGACTACGACGACCTCAGCGGCGACGACACTGTTTGCCGTGCATGGCGAGATTTTCCATCAATGTCCCACGAAGAGCTCCAAAAGCTTTCGGATTGGAAGGGCTGGATGATGTCTCCGGGATCCAGCCCTCAGGCTGGCGCCTGCTCTATTTCCATGCGAATACGAAAGATAGGACAATTTTACAAAATTAGCTAGACAATCACCAACTTCATTGGAACTTTGGACAGCAGAGGGAAAACCCCTGTTGGCCAGATGGTCATAGCGAGCAGCCTGCCCGCGTCCAAAGCCTCACTCGGTTGCGGGCTTCTGGGAAGTCCGCTTTGTTCGTCCGCTCGCTGCCGCGTTCGAAAGACGCGTGCTACTTTATGGTTGGTGCCGGATGGGTAGGGTCCGTCCCGTGATGCGGCCTGCCCCGCAAGAGGGACAGGCCGCCGGCGGCGCACCGCCGCGCCAGCCTGGCTGACCCGTCTACCGGCTCTACCCAATCAAGACTATGTCCATTCCCGCTTACCGAGGACGCCGGCCATCGAGGCCCGCTTCCAGTTCAGCCGGTGTCGCAGAAGAGCCGTGCGGCCGCGGGGCGCGTAGGTGCGGCGGACCTGCGGCAGCAGTGACACGCCCGATGCGTCGAGGAACACGATCCAGGCACATGTGTTCATGGCCCCTTTTTGATCCGCGGCCACTCGTGCGCGACCCAGCGGCCGATCTCCGGCTCGTCCCGCTCGACCGCCCGTCGTTCTGGCCGCTGCAGACTCCATCCGAGCCGGCCGGTCAGCAGCCGCCACACCGAGGCCCGCGACAGGACCACTCCGGTCACCCGCTCGACCACAGGCCGACCCGTTCCAGGATCCACGGATCGGCCTCGAAACCATGCGTCTGGGGCCCTGTTCCAGCGCGGTCCGCACCTGCTCGACCTGGGCATCGTCCAGCTTGGGCGGACGCCCGGTGGCCGGGCGCCGGCGCAGAGCATCGGCGTCGTTCCTCTCCCAGACGCGTTTCCACCGCCGCACACTCTCCTCGCTGACACCGAGCATCCGCGTGATCTCAGCACCCGAACGTCCCTGGTCGAACAACTCAGCCGCCCGCACACGCCGGGCCTCGGCCGACTGCGGCCGTGTCAAAGGAGGAACCACAGGCGAAGGCTTGAAAGACACCGCATCAGGATCCCATCAGCAACTCCACCGCACCCACCGAACTTACGAAAATTAAGAAAAGGTAAGACGTTTCTTTCGGATCATCTTGCCGACCAGATGAAGATGGCGGCGATGTGGAGTCCGGCGAGGTAGATGGTGGCGGTCTTGTCGTAGCGGGTGGCAAGGCCACGCCATCGCTCGAGCCTGTTGATGCAGCGTTCGACGGTGCTCCGCTGCTTGTAGGCCTCGCGGTCGAAGGCCGGTGGTCTGCCACCCCGGCTGCCGAGGCGCTTGCGATGGGCGGCCTGGTCGGAGGGCTGTGGGATCACGGCCCGGATCCCGCGCCTGCGGAGATGGGTTCGGATCGCGTGGGACGAGTAGGCCTTGTCGGCCAGGACCACCTCCGGCGTGATCCTGGGCCGGCCAATGGCTCAGGGCACCCGTAAGCGGGCCATGACCTCGGGGAACGCCGGCGCGTCACCTGCCTGGCCGGGCGTGAGGACGAACGCGAGCGGCCGGCAGCGGCTGTCCGCGGCGAGGTAGATCTTGGTGGTCAGTCCGCCGCGGGACCGTCCGAGGGCATGGTCGTCCGGCTCGCCGGCCGGGGCCCCTTTTGACGGGCCCCGGCCGCGTGCTGATGAGCCCGGACGATGGTGGAGTCGACCGAGACGACCCAGTCGAGGTCGCCTTCGGCGTCGGCCTGGGCGAGCAGAGCGGTGAACACGCGCTCCCAGTACGGCTGGCCGCTTCGGCGGGCCGCCGAGCGCTTCCAGGTCTCACCCACGACCGCCCAGCGGTGGGCCGACCGCTACCGGGCATCCGGTCAGGCCGGCATGTCCGACCGCTCCAGCCGGCCACACCTCAGCCCGCGCCGGACACCGACGCGGACCGAGCGCCGGATCATCAAGGTCCGGCTCACCCGCCGGTGGGGTCCGGCCCGCATCGCGCACCTGCTGCACCTGGTGCCCTCGACCGTGCACCGGGTCCTGACCCGGTTCGGCCTGGCCCGCCTGTCCCACCTGCACCGGGCCACCGGCCGGCCCATACGCCGCTACGAACGGGACCGGCCCGGCGAGCTGGTCCACGTCGACATCAAGAAGCTCGGGAACATCCCCGACGGCGGCGGCCACAAGACCCTCGGCCGTCAGGCCGGACGAAAGAACCGTGCCAACGCCGAAGACGCGACCCTGCCCACACTCCTGGCCTTCCTTCGACCTCGCAACCGCCCTCCGCTGCTACAAACGACTTCTCCGCCTCACCACATAGGACACCCCTTAGCCCGCCTGGATCTGCAAGCCGCTGTCGCTGAGCTGCGCACGGCCTTTAGTTCCAAGCTTTCGATAAACATTGCTGAGATGGGCCTCCACCGTCTTGGTCGTGATGAATAGCTGTTGAGCGATATCGCGATTTCCCCGGCCCTGGGCGGCAAGTTCCGCGATTCTACGTTCGCTCGGGGTAAGTGCTTCGAGACCTGTGACGGCGGAACGGCGAGGCTTGATGCCAGCTGCGCGGAGTTCGGCCTTGGCCTGCTCAGCGAGTGGTGCTGCATGCAACGTCTGTGCCAGCTTCAACGCGCTGCTGAGATGGAGACGGGCCTCCCGAGGCGTTCCCGTGCGGCGCAACATCGCACCGAGAGCCGTAAGTGACTTGGCGTATTCAAGTCGTGCGGGCGAAGACCTCAGAACGCTGACGGACTCACTGAGAAGACTCAGTTTGCGCTCTCTGCTGTTTTCGAGGAGACCTGCGACACGCAGAGAGCGTCCGAGCGCACGCGGTGAGCCCCAGGAGCGAGCGAGCTCCAGTTCCTGGTTTGCATAATCTTGAGCTTCATCGGCTCGATGCAGAGCATGAAGGCTCAATGCTGCCTCCGAACGCCAGGCGACGTACGCTGGATTGGTAGCACCGATATCGGCCAGACGTCTTCCAGCTTCCAGGGCACTTTCCAGGGCTCCTATGTGATTTTCTTGCGCTGCCCACAGACGCGCACGACTGTCGAGAAAATAGAACCAGGTACCAAATGGCGGCAAGGGATCAGGAGCATTTGTCCATTCTAGGGCCTCTCTCGCGTCGGCCAGATGGCCTTGCTCGGTAAGCACATCTGTCAAATAGGGGCCGATTTGGAGTCGCGCGACGTCCACCTGCGCTGACTCGGCTGCCTCCTTAGCTGCTCGCAGATCATCCTCGGCTTCCTGCAGTTCCCCTCTCCAGAGCCATCCCAACCCGCGGAACACAAGCGCAGCTGTGAGTGCATACGTTGATCCCGCCTCGTGGGCGCGGGCTATGGCAAGATCGAGGCTGATCATCGCTTCCTCACAATCAGCCGCCAGTAGCGCTACCCACGCGTGTACCATACCAACATCAGCGTTTGATTTCTCTATGAGTAGATTGTCAGCGAGCGCTCGACGGGCACGCTCCACTGCACTGGGAGCGCTCAGTACAATAGTGTCGTGAGAAGCGATAACTCCGTCTAGCATCCTGCTGCCGACGTTCGCTTTTGGTTCAACGGCTCGCAAAGTCGTCAGAAGGTCGCGAAATCCTGCGGGTTGAGGGCGAATAAATAGCCATTCCGCCTGAACAATGCCGCTATACAGACGGGCTGTCAGCTCGGCGTGTGTGGGTCCAACCCACTCCAGAGCTTGATGATAGAGAGACACTGCCTCTTCGGAACGCCCCAAGTAAAACCACACTCGACCGAGCAAGTATGCTATCTCGGCGCGTTCCTCGAGCGACTCCGTGAGCTCAAGTGCTTCCTGCAGGTACTCGGCAGCCGCAGGCAAGTCAACGAGGCCCGCCACTCGGCCCAGCTCATTCAAAAGGGTACGTCGAGCTGCCACAGACAGAGCCCCGTGCAAACCCTGTTGCAGATATTTCAGGGCAATTTCTGGCGCACCGCGAACCATGGCATGGGATGCCGCCTCACGCAGAACTTCCTGAGTCCACTTTTCTTCAACCGTTGGAACTCGCAATAGGTGGATTGCGATACGTTCGGGCTCGGCATTCACCGATTTCAAAATGGCGGCAGCATTCCGATGTGCTTGAATACGCTCTGCGGAGGTCAGCGTCTCATAAACTGCCGCCTGAACCAAGGGGTGGACGTATGAAATCTGCCAGTGCGACTCAGCATGTGACGTACGATCCACTATAAAGAGCTCTGCTATCTCGAGTTCTTGGACTGCTGCCAGTGCCGACGACTCGGATATGTCAGCTAGGGCTGCTCCCCTTCCGAGAAGCTCCTGCCCACCCATTACAGCGATGCCACGTGCCAGAGCCACACTTTCGGGCGCCAGGCTTCCTATCCACCGTCGCACCCGGCGCCCGACCGCGTCCACCGCTAGGTCAGCCACCACATCGACGTTTTCGGCTATTGGTTCGACACCTCTCAGTCGCAATTCTGCCGCAACCTCTTGAAGTAGCATCGGATTGCCCGAAGAAGCGTTCGCGCAGGCCGCTATGAAGACAGGATCCGACGCCACGGAAAGAACCTTTCGGATGATTTTTCCACTGGCATCTTCACTAAGGGGAGGTAGCTTTATGATTTGCCCTGACTGAGAAGTTGCGATCCGCCTGAAGGAAGAGGTCGAGTGAGGTTCCCATTGCCTGAAAGCTCCGAGAAGCAATACTCCCGTCTCTTCTAGGCGCGGCAGTAGGTAGGTCAGGAAATTCAATGACGTCTCATCCACCCAATGAAGATCATCGATAATCAGCATCAATGGATCTTGGTGGGCGAGATTAGAAACCAGCCAGTACAAGCTGTAAAGCGCACTCAGGTCTCCAACCGGCTCCTGCGCCGAGTCGACAGCCCCCAGAATCGTCATAGCTGGGGCTGCTCGACCACTAAGCATTACCTTCTGCTTCTGAGTGTCTGCACCGAAGACTTCCGATTCAAAGAGTTGACGCACAGCGCCGAATGGGTACTCCCGTTCCAGCTCGGACCCTCTGGCTGTTAGAACGTGAATTCCTGCCGTCTCCCCCATCTCCTTAGCGTAAGCAAGAATCTGGCTTTTCCCCATTCCTGCTCCGCCCTCGATGCCAACGAAGGATCCGCTACCCTTCTTCAGCAGCTGAAGCGCATGTTCCAGCGCTTCCAACTCTTCCTCGCGCTCCAACAGGACGTTAGGTTCCATAGCACAAGCATGCTCTCTCGTTACACGAGTGCAAGCCCACGGTCTTTTTCCCGGCTCTTTAGGACTTGTCGCGGGCTGCCCGAGCCGCTACTCATCCTTCACGGCTCGTCTGGCCCGATCATGTTTTCCCGCCTCGACCGTGCACCGGATGTCTCCGCCATGGCCTGAACCGCCTGGCCTGGCTCGACCGGCCCACCCGCGAACCGATCCGCCGCTACGAACGCGCCAGGCCCGGCGAACTGGCCACGTCGACATCAAGAAACTCGGCAACATCCCCGACGCGGCAGATGCCGAACCGTCGGCAGAACCGCCGACGACCACAACCATCACCGAGCGCAAAAGCAGCCCGCCGGTGATCGGCTACGGCTACCTCCACTCGGCCGGTCGACGGCCACTCCCGCCTGGCTTACAGCGAAGTACCCCCAATCGGGCCGGCTGGGCCATGCTGGCACGGGTCATCGGTCTCCTGCCATCGAACCGTAGGGCTGGTGGCCGTCACCGGGTCGGCAGGGTGGTCAAGACTGTGACGGTGCCTGTTGCGAAGGCCGCTGACTTGTTGAATCGAGCGCAGACGCTCGGTCTGCAGCCGTAGCGTCCAGGGTGTCGGTCGGCACGGGCCCGCAGTGCTCCTTGCCGCCTCTGGGCTGGCTCACCGATAGCGTGCCGCCGCCGGCCGACACCCACGCGGTGTGGGTCGACAGAGGCATGAGGACGACACGATGACTTTAAGTCAGGGTGCCCATCGCATTCCCGTTCCTGTCTCATCGAGTGCGAGGGCAGCAGCCTGTGATCCTGATCGGTGTCGATCCCCACAAGTCGTCCCACACCGCCGTCGCCGTCGATGCCGCCGGCCGTCAGGTGGCCAAGCGCCGGTTCGTCGTCAATGCAGGCACCTTCCGCCAGCCGATGCGCTGGTACGAGCAGTGGCCCGATCGCCGATTCGCCGTCGAAGGCGCCGGCGGCCTGGGCCGCTCGCTCGCCCAGCAGCTGGCTGCTGCGGGTGAGAACATGGTCGACGTGCCCTCCCCCCTCTCGTCCCGTGCCCGGCTGCCACGCTGCACACGCGTTTTCGCAGGTGGGCGGCGGACGGCACGTTCGACCGGATGCTGCGGGCCGCCCAGGCGAAGGCGGACGCGGCAGGCGACGTCGAGTGGCTGGTGTCGGTCGACTCCACCGTCGTCCGGGCTCACCAGCATGGGGCCGGGGCTCGAAAAGGAGGCTCCTCGATCCGGCCCTCGACCGGTCCCGAGGCGGTCTGACCAGCAAAATCCATCTGGCCTGTGACGGGCGGGGCCGTCCGCTCGCGTCGTGGTGACGGGCGGCAACACCAACGACTGCACCCGGTTCACCGCCGTGATGGAGGCGATCCGGATGCCTCGCCTCGGACCGGGACGGCCGCGGGTCCGGCCCGATCATGTTCTGGGCGACAAGGGTTACAGCTCGAAGGCGATCCGCGCCTGACTCCGCCGCCGCGGCATCCCGCACACGATTCCCGAGCGGGCCGACCAGGTCCGCAACCGGGCCCGCCGCGGCAGCCGCGGAGGCCGCCCGCCGGCCTTCGACCGCGAGGCATACAAACACCGCAACGTCGTGGAACGCTTCTTCAACCGGCTGAAGCAGTGGCGCGGGATCGCCACCCGGTACGACAAGACCGCCGAGTCCTACGAAGCCGCTGTCGCCTCGCGTCACTGCTGATGTGGGCGTGACATTTGACGACAGAACCTAGAAGCCGGCGGTGGGCGGGGGTTTGTCGACTCGCGTGGCAGCGCCTACCTGCAGCCAGAGACCTCGAGCGACCTGGCAGACTTCCTCACGCGGTTGAAGTATGCGGCTTTGCCGCAACCGGCTCAGCGGACGGGACCCGCCTCTCACTCCTCGAGCGGATCCTTTGCCTGCCAGATCCAGCACCCAATACTCAGGCTCAGGCTGCGGCGGTGGCCGGGCCGCTTGCTTTCGCCTTCGTGGACGTTCATGACGCCGTCAAAACTTGAGCGAGTTCAGCACGGGTGGTGATGTCGAGTTTACGATAGGAGTTGGACAGGTGTACTTCAACAGTTTTCGGGGTGACATAAAGGGATTGTGCGATTTCTCGGTTTGAGGCGCCTTGCGCAGCCATTTCAGCCACTCGCCGCTCACTGGGCGTAAGGGCATCGGGCCCCGTGAGAGCGGTGTGGCGGGGGCGCCCGCCCGCCGCTGCGAGCTGGCTGCGTGCCCTTTCAGCGAGAGGGGAGGCGCCGCATCGGGTGGCCACATCGAGTGCTTGCCGCAGAGGGGGACGAGCGCCTTGCCGTTCACCTTCATGGCAAAGCTCTGCGCCTAGATCGACTAGGGCGCTGGCATAGGCAAGACGTGCCGGGGACTCTTTCAATACAGCTACAGCCTCACGAAGCGCCTTAAGACCTTCGCCTCCGCCTATCACGAGGCCACAAACTCGCAGGGCACTACCCAAAGATCGCTTGGCCCCCCACTTGCGAGCCCATTGCAGGTCTTCGTTGGCATAGTGCAAAGCTTCGGTGCCTCGGTCCAAGGCGTGCAGGCAAAGTGCGGCTTCAGAACGCCATGCTACTAGGGGGGATGTGTTGGGGCCATGGGGAGCAAACCGGTGTCCGCTGGCGATTGCTGACGCGAGCGCTTGCTGAGGCTGCTCCTGCAGGCGCAGTAGCCGTGCACGCGTCTTTAGGAGCCACCCATAAGCCCCGGAGTTGGGTACAGGGCCGGACGGGTGGGCGGCGTCCAGGACTTTCTGCGCCTCATCTAGGCGGCCTTGATCAATTAGAGATTCACCGAGCTGGCTTGCGGCGAAAGGTTGGAATATGTGAACACGGGTGAGGTTCATAAGCTGGAGAGACTCACGAGTGTCAGATTCTGCCTCGTCGAGCTGTCCACAAGCGTTCCAGACCAGCCCTCGCCAAGCGTAGACGTGTGCAAGCGCTGTCAACGAGCCGTTAAGTTGCGCCAACCGCACCGCTTCGTCCAGGCTACTTATAGCTAGATCGATATCATCGCTTCCTACAAGAACTAGGCATGCCGTGAGCAATGGGATTTCCCCATTGGCCTGCTGTACAAGAACACCATCAGCAATTCCGCGCCTACTGCGCTGTATCGCTCTGGGATCGCAAGTCAGCATCTCGTGCAGCGCAAGAACAGAGTCGAGAGAACGACCCCCGACACCGTCGTGCGGCTTGAGCTGCTGTAGATGAGGGTAACGCCCCGCGAGGTGCTGGAGATCCAGATCGGTCAAAGGTGCTTGAGCAATTCCCGCTTCCAGCCTTCGGCGAAGGTCAATCTCTTCCGGAGGCAACGCCTCTGCCGCTGCCTCCAAAATGTCGACAGCCTCTCGTCCTCTCATCAGAAACAACAGTACTTGCCCCAGCATGTGCGCGACCTGCGCCCGTTGGCGGGGATCGACTGTCAGGCTGAGTGCTTCCTGTAGATACGGGGCTGCTCTCGAGAAATCGACCTGTCGGCTTGCGGCACCGGCTTCAATCAGGACATCGCGTCGCTTGCTGTTATCAATGGGTTCCAGCAGACACCGATGCAGGTAATCGGCTGCCGTGTCCGCCGCTCCGCGGGCTAGCGCCTGAGTAGCTGCGCTCCTCAACACGTCCGCTGACCAGCCCTCGCCGACCGGAGGCAGCCTGAGCAAGTGAGCTGCAATGCGCTCGGGTTCCGCTCCAGCCTCTGTTAGCAGCCGCGCCGCCTGTTCATGTCCTTGGTGCTGCCCCTCCAGCGTCAGTTCGGCATAGATTGCAGCCCGCACCACTGGGTGTACAAAGTGCATTGGTTCTGTAGGATGCAGAATCTGTGCCTTTGCCAGTTCAGAGGCGGCTCTGCTGGCAGCCGTATAACTCAGGTCGGCAAGATCCGCGCAATGGCGCAACTCACTTCCATCACCTAGTATCGCGGCGGCCTGCGCCAGACTGACGGAATCAGAAGAGAGTCGCGACATTCGCAGTACGACCATTCGCGCCACCGCGCTGGCTCCCAGGTAGCGCAGCCGTGGAACATTACTTTGGGTAGGGTTCACTCTTTCGGAAACGAGCGTATTTATAAGCTGACGCAGAAGTAGCGGGTTACCTCCCGTTTCGGTGTGGCATGCTGCGCTGAACTCTTCCTCGACTTCCTCTGCCAGCTCCTGCTTCAAGAGCTGGGCGGTAGCTTTTTCACTTAGTGGAGCAGGCAGTATAATTTCGCTCAGCTGATCCGTGATAATCTGCGTTATCAGGAGATCGCTAGGGTCCACGTTTTCTGGTCTCAATGTGAGAATCAGCTTTACAGAAAGCCCTTCCAGGCGGGGAAGTAGATACAAGAGCCATCGCAGTGACGGGGCATCGCACCATTGCAGGTCATCGATCGTCACTAGTATTTGGCTACGGGCAGTAAGATTCACCAAGACCCAGTACAGGCCATGCAGGGTTGCGAAGGAAGCGGCATCCGCACCCTGGTCAGGAGGATTTGATACTCCTGGGAGGAAAAGAGCGCTAGCTGCACTGGCAGGTCCAGCCAAAATAGCAGCTCGTTCTGCTTCTCCCGTGGCGGCGAGAGCCGGTTCCAACAGTTGTCGAACTACCCCGTAAACAAATCCCTGCTCGAGTTCCGAACACCGCGCACTAAGCAGGACACACCCGGAAGACCCGCCCATAACCTGCGCCTCCTGCAGCAGGCGGGTCTTGCCTATCCCTGCCGGCCCTTCAAGTATGAGGAGTCTTTTTCGCGGAAAATCATTCACCTCATGGAGGAAATCTCGCAGCTGGGAATTCTCGGACTCTCGCTCTAGTAGCTCCATTACATACCGCCTTTAGGAGCTTTCTCTCTGTGCAGGATCGCGGTGTGATCTCCTGCGGCACGTCTTGTTGGCCATCTTAGACCGTGTCGTACATGGCTGGTCGTCTGTTGGGCTGGTCATGGGGAGTGGACGGTGGGGATGGATCGTTCCGGACGGATTGGGGGAGATAGCCGAGCCGTTGCTGCCGTCCGCTCGCGTGCGGCCGCAAGGCGGCGGGGTGGCGAACATCGACGATGAGGCGGTGTTCGCCGCGATCGTCTACGTGCTGCTCAGTGGCTGCGCGTGGCGGGCCCTGCCGCCGTGCTTCGGGGCATCGAAGTCGACCGTCCACCGCCGGTTCCTGATCTGGTCCCGTGCCGGGGTCTGGGGCCGGCCGCACCAGAAGGTGCTCGAGCTCCTTGACGGCCACGGCCTGATCGACCTGTCCCGGGCGGTCCTCAACTCCGCTCACGTCCGCGCTAAAAAGTGCCCCTATGGTTTTCGTCAAGCGGTAGCGATCTTGGGCGGTTCGTAGAAGGTGCCGTCCCGAAGCATGGCGAAGAGGACATCGATGCGGCGTCGGGCCAGGCAGACGAGGGCTGCGACGTGGTGCTTCCCCTCCCGTCGTTTCCTGTCGTAGTAGGCGCGTGAGTCGGGCTGGGACAGCGAGGCGAACGCGGCGAGGTAGAAGGCTCGTTTGAGCTGTTTGTTGCCTCGCCGGGCCGGATGCTCGCCACGTATGGAGGAGCCGGACCGGCGGGTGGCGGGTGCCAGGCCGGCGTAGGCGGCGAGGTGGCCTGCGGTGGCGAAGCCGATGCCGTCACCGACGTCGATCAGGATGCGGGCCGCGGTCCTGACCCCGATGCCGGGCATGGAGGTTAGGACCTGCGAAAGAGGGTGTGCCTCCAGTAGTTCCTCGATCCTGGCGGCCAGGAGCCGGCGCTGGTCGAGCACGGCGGTGAGCGAGGAGGCCAGGCTGGGGACGATCAGCGCCGCAGCGTCGGTGCCGGGCACGGCATTGAGTCCTCCACCCGGTTGGGTCGGCATCGCTGGACGATCGAGCGCACGATGTCCTGGCTGGGCGGCTGTCGCCGTCTGCACCGCCGCTACGAACGCAAGGCTGAGCACTTCCTGGCCTTCACCGCCATCGCCTGCACCCTCATCTGCTACCGCAGACTCACCAAATGAGATGACGTCTTAGGAAAGTTGTGGCACGGTGCCTGCCGCTCATCCCCAGTTCGTATGCAAGTGACAACATGCCTGTTGGAGCACATGACGCGTTCGTAACAGAGAAGCCGCGACGGCCTGGTCCCTTGCGCGCATGGCTTGCGCAGCCGCTGCGGCAAGTTCGCTGATGAGGCCTCTTACAGCTGCTGCAAGGTGAGGGATCCAGGACTTGTAAACTCGGCGGTCGATTGCTGAGCCGGGCCGACTATGGGTGCGTTGGCGTGCGTGGACCAGCCATCGATCGCATGACATGGCAGCCCGGACTGGTCTTAGCCGCTGCTCAGTACACGAAGTGAGTTGAAGGTGATGCTTACGGGCGTTATCTCCCGGCAGAAGCATCAAGTTGTGGTGACAAAACAGAAGGGCATCTATTAGAAGGCTGCACCATCGCCGCAGGCTATCTGTTTGCGTGGGCACTCTTCCTGGACCGCCTGCAGCCTGGTGAACTACCCACCAAAGTTGGTCACGCGCCTCCTCCTCTGTCTTTGAGTGTGCGCTCCTCGCGCCCAAGGCGGGCCTCCTCGGTCTTTCAGCTGAGCACCTGCGCCCAGTCCTTACATTGAAGCAATATTATGCAAAAGGCGCCCCGCCGAACATGACAGAAGCCTTTATAATCAACCGACTCTGCAATTTGAGCAAGAAGCGGCAGCGGAAGACATATATAAGTAGGTTAATTAACTGCACATTCCGCGCCTTTCTGTCGTGCGCATTTATGCTACGACGAGAAGCCTATTTGTTCCTACCACTTCATTGAGCGTATGGTTGCACATCATCCCAACCCCCTGAGGAGATGCCATGAGCAGCGAGTACTCTAGTCTCGGGCCTCGATTCCGGGTACGCCTCACACGGCTTGAGACTCCGATCTCCGCCGCAGGCTTTTTGTGGCTGACATTTTTGGCGGGGCCTTGATTTCCCAGGTTATCGCAAGCGTGCCAAGCAATCGGCTAGAGCGAATGGCCTGGGGGTGGTGTCGCCGACTCTGCCCTGTTCTCCCGCAGCTACGGCGAAGAGATGCAGCGTTGGACTGTGTTGCGCTGCTTGTAGGCCTCGCGGTCGAAGGCCGGTGGTCTGCCACCCCGGCTGCCGAGGCGCTTGCGATGGGCGGCCTGGTCGGAGGGCTGTGGGATCACGGCCCGGATCCCGCGCCTGCGGAGATGGGTTCGGATCGCGTGGGACGAGTAGGCCTTGTCGGCCAGGACCACCTCCGGCGTGATCCTGGGCCGGCCAATGGCTCAGGGCACCCGTAAGCGGGCCATGACCTCGGGGAACGCCGGCGCGTCACCTGCCTGGCCGGGCGTGAGGACGAACGCGAGCGGCCGGCAGCGGCTGTCCGCGGCGAGGTAGATGTGGTGGTAGTCCGCCGCGGGACCGTCCGAGGGGGGCATGGTCGTCCGGTTCGCCGAGACGACCCAGTCGAGGTCGCCTTCGGCGTCGGCCTGGGCGAGCAGATGAACACCCGCTCCCAGGTTCCGTCGGCGGCCCACTTCCGCAGCCGGTCGTGGGCGCCCTTCCACGAGCCGAAGTGCTCGGGCTTCACCTGGCGGTGATCGCGCCACCGGCCACCCCGCTTCGGTGTCCGGTCCGGCCGCAACGGCTCGATCCTCACCCACTGGGCGCCAGCCGACGACACACATCAACCAACGATCAGATGATCCGGAGGAAACGGCCTAGGGTCTGTTGTGAAAGTGCTGATCACAGCCACTCGTTGATGGCTGCGACCAGCACGGTCGCTTCGTAGCGGACGGCGAGTTTGTCGTACCTG
>NZ_JBITXX010000041.1:0-16615 GCF_044544925.1 Streptomyces sp. NPDC053431
CACGACGTCCACACAGTCCGCAAAACAGACACCACGAAACCGAAGGCGAAGAAGTCAACGACCCCACGGCCTCGCCGCACAGGTTAAAGATCAAGTTAGGGTCTGTTTGTGAAAGTGGATCTTGTTCGTTGATGATCACCGTCGTGGGACGTGTGGATCTGGCGAACGGCCCGTGCGCCCGGCTTGAGCCGCTGCCGCCGCAGGGCATCAGGCCAGGTCGGCCCCAGGGTGGACACCGTCAGCTAAAAGACGGCAGACGGCGGCGGACCCAGACCGGCACCCGGGACCGGGTTTATGACCTTCTCCGATGCAGCGCGTGATTGCACAACGAGTTTATGCTGCCGGCGTCACCGACAACCTGAACCGCCGAAGATGTAGAGGTTTAGAACGCGGATCCGGTGCATGCAGCCCAACAAAGATTACCTGATGCCGGGATAGGCATATCGGACAAGCGTGTGGGGACCTCCACGGTCATCGATTCGGCCATGATCCTGATTCCTGTCGGGGGCAGGCCCGTATAGTTTTTCATCGTGGCCCCTAGATTCCCCACATACGTTTGCATGCCAGTTATACTCTCCAGATTTCGCCCCTCCTGGAGCATTTTGCCTATTTCATCCCATTTCCCTCTCTCCATCGCCCTTCCTACTTCACCACTGAGCGTGACTCCATCAGCGGGTGCCGTAATGGATGTTCCTGGCTTGAGGGTCATCCCTCCGCCTTCCCAGTGTCCATGGCCTGCGAAGGCGTCGCCTGTGCCACCGGGGTAAACACCCGCTGCGTAGCGGTGACCTGCGTCTCTTCTTACTACCTCCCCGTGGCTCGCCGCTTCCTTCGCTGCCTTGCCGCTACTCGCAGCGGCATCGAGTTCGTTAGCGGATTGGGCGGGAGTGGTGGGTTTGGCTCCTGGTGTGGGGGTGAGGGCAGGGAGGACGACGGTGAGGACGCCGGTGAGTGCGCGGCCGGTGGGGATGGTGTAGCACTGTTGGGGGTCTTCGTCGTCTCCGGAGCACCATTGTTCTTTGGCGTCCCAGGTGATGCCGATGTAGTAGAAGGTTTGGCCGTTGTTGCCTTCGCGGACGTATTGGCGTTTTTGTTTTTCGAGTGGTTTGAAGCGGTTGGTGATGCGGTTGGTGGTTTTTTGGGCTTGGGTGACGGTGGTCATGGCTTCGTCGGTGCCGGTGCGGGAGGCGTGGAGTTGTTCGGGGGTGTGTTGGGGGGCGGCTTCGCTGTCGCTGCCGGTGTCGTTGGTGGGGTCGCCGGTGGTGTCGGGTGGGGTGCAGCTGGCGTTGGCGTTGTCGCAGGTTCCGCCGTTGTCGATGGTGCTGGTTCCGCCTGAGTTGTTTCCGTTTTCGCCGCCGCTTTCGCAGGCGGGGTAGCCGGGGGCTCCGCAGAAGAAGTCGCTGATTTCGTAGCCGGTGGGGTCGGTGGCGTTTACGGGGTTGTTGGCGACGTAGCTGTAGGGGTTGTGGTGCTGGCTGTTGAGGGGGTTGTGGATGATGGGGTCGGGGGTGAGGAAGTGTTTTTGGGTGGGGTCGTAGATGCGGCCGTGGGCGTTGATGAGGCCGAGGTTGTTTTCCATTTCGTGGCCGGTGTAGCCCTTGGTGACGGGGCTGGCGGGGCCGGTGTAGGGGGTGGCGTCGGCGTTGATGGGTTTGCCGAAGGGGTCGTAGTAGGTGCGGGTGATCTGTCCGTTGGGGTTGATGACGGCTTCGGTGGAGCCGAGGCGGTCGGTGAGGGTGTAGGTGGTTTGGGGGGTGCCGTTGGTGCCGGTGCGGGTGATCTGTCCGATCGGGCCGTCGCCGGCGTGGGCGGTGAAGACGTGGGTGGTTTTGCCGTCGGTGGCGGTGTGCTTTTCGTAGACGCCGCCGACGTAGACGGTGGTGCCGTCGGGTCCGGTCTTCTTCACGCGCTGGCCGAAGGCGTCGTAGAGGTAGCTGGTGGCCTGCCCGTTTTTCGTGACGGTTTTGGGTAGGTCGAATTGGGTGTAGTTGAGGGTGCGTCCGCCGCAGGTTCCCGCGGTTGCCGGGGTGGGGCATTGCCGGCCGCGGGCGTCGTAGGTGTAGGTGGTGGCGGTCGGAGTGGCGGTGGTGAGGTCACGCTGTTCGCGCAGGGTGTGCGGGCGGGTTTGGCCGGGTCCGCCGTAGAGGTTTTGCTCGATGGGGGTGGTGTTGAGGGTGACGTCGGTGAGGTTGCCGATGTTGTCGTAGGCATAGCCGGTCGTCTTCGCCGCCGTGCCGGGGTTGATCAGTTCCCAGCTGGTGAGCCGGTTCAGATCGTCATAGCCGTAGGTTTCCCGCCGTCCGGTGACATGGTCGGTCTTGTTTTCGACCAGGCCATTGTCCTTGAAGGTGTATTCCAGATCGAAGACGGTCTGCCCGCTGGTGGTGGCCTTCAGTCGCTTCAGCTGCCCGGTCGAGGCCTCATAGATTCGTGAGGTGGTAGTGCCGTTGCCGAGGGTGGCGTTGTCGAGGCTCAAATCGAGGTTGCGGGCGTTGACCGCCCACAGCGGCTGCTCGTTTTGGCCGGGTGTGGTGTAGCCGATCTTGTCCAGGTAGTCGTGTGGGTTGTAGTGGTATTTCAGCGACAGGCCCGGGTTCGTGGTGTTGTCGATGCTCGGATAGTTCTGCTGCGTGGGTCGCCCGGTGACGGGGTCGTAGGCGGTCGACAGCGTGTAGGGAATGTTGTTGACCGTCTGGGTGACCGCGGTGGAACGCCCGGCGTCGTCATAGCTGGGAACGGTTGTGACCTGGTCAGGGCTGGTCGCCGAAGCCAGACGCCCCATACCATTCGGCCGCGTGTCATAGGTGAAACTCGTGGTGCCGTCCGGGTTCGTGAATCCGGTGACACGGCCCAGAGCGTCAAAGGAATACGTCGTCGATTCTCCGCTGCCGGTGTGGGTCAGCTTACGGCGCTGCCCGAAACCGTTGTATTCGGCCTGCACCGTGCCGGTGTCGGGATCGGTCTCCTGGATGAGTCGGCCCAGCACATCGTAGGCACGCGACGTGATATTGCCCAGGTCATCGGTGACCTTCTCCAGCAGGTCGAACGGGCCGTATGCGAAGTGGGTGCTGATTTCCTCGGTGCCCTTTAGCGCGGTGCTCTGGGTGATGCGGCCATTGACGTCGCTGACGGTGAACGTCTCGTGGTTACTTGCGTCGAAGTGGTGGGTTTCGAACAGTCCGCTGTAGGTGGCGCGGCTGGTCTTGTTGTCCGGGGTGACCGTCTTGACCAGGCGGTCCAGGGCATCGAACGTCCGCGTCGTCGAGGACGTGGCCGCCTGCCCCGCCGGGTGCGGCCGGGTCGCGACCGTCGCCCTCCCCAGCACGTCATAACTCGCGTCAGTGCTGGTCAGCGCGCCGTTGAAGCCGGTTCCGGTGGAGGTGATGGTGCGGCCCATCGCGTCGGCGACGGTCTTACCCGTGCGGTTTCCTACCGTCGCGGTGGTGATGGTGCCGTTCATCCCACCAGCCGCGTCCGGGCGGCCGGCGTAGGTCAGGCTGACCGGCTCACCGCCCTTGGCCGTGGCCGTCACCAGCCGACCCACATCATCGAACTGGCCGGTATTCCATACCCCGTTGACATCCAGCGCCGCGGCCTGGTTACCGGTCGCCGGGTTAATCCACAACCACTGCGACGGCTGGTATTGCGCCGGAGTGAAAGGCGACCAGACCTGGCTGGCATACACCTGCTCATCCGGCTGCCCCGGCCACTGCGGCACATACTCATAACGCGTCTCTCGCGTCGTCGCCGCCTGCCCCGCCGCGCCGGCGGTGGTCTTCACCGACTTGATCACACCACGACTCGTGTAATCCAGCGTCGTCGTCACCGGAACACTGGCATTGGTGTTGTTTTCCTCCACCGTCGCCGACTTCAACAAACCATTCGTCGTGTAGGTGTAGGAGCGGTGCCGGGTCACCGGAGCCGGAGAGTTATCGGCCTCCGACCGAGTCACCGCCTGCGTACGCTTCAACCCGATCAACCACGTTGACGGATCATTGTCGTAGGTAGCGTCCGTGGTTTCACTGACGCCGCCTTCGGTCGTTGTGGTGCCGTGCAGCACGTTGCCGTAACTGTCGTAGTCCAGGGCGCCGGAGCGGTGCCGGGGTACGGTGGCCGGCTTGGCGATGTTGTAGATGTGCTCGTAGACGCCGGCGACGTTTAACTCGTCCCAGTCGATGTTGACTTGTTCTTCCCACTCGTCGCTGGTCCAGGTGGTGGCCTGGATGGTGTGGGTACTGTTGTTGTGCCCGAAGACGAGTTCGTGGGTGTCGTGTTCCTGGGTGACGCGTGCGGTCACCGGCGCCGGGGTGTTTTGGTTATCGGTCACCTGTTGCTGCGTCAGCAGCGGTATCGCGGTGGTCACCGTCTGTGGTAGCCCGGCCTTCGGATAGTAGGCCAGCAACGGCTTCGACGGATTCGTGACCCGGGTGCGGTTATCGTAAGTGGTCACCGTCTGCGCGGGACGCTGCTTATCGAATACCTTCACCTTGGCGAAACCAAGGAATCCACGGCCTCGGACATCCCGCGTGGGATCCTCATAGGAATAGGTGATCTCCCGCGGCCGGGGGCTGGTCAGATCAGGGTCGACCAGGTGAGCGTGCGAGGTGACCTTACGGACGACCGTCAGGCCCCGGCGCACACACGCGGTCGGATACGAGCAGGCACCGGACGGCCCTGGCTTGTCGGACCAGGAGTTGGAGTAGGTGTACTGCTCGCGCGGCCAGTCAGTCTTCTCATCGAAGACCGCGTCAATCCGGTCAGAAAACCTTTCCCGCTGGATGCGCAGGTTGAGGTCGTTTACGCCGAACCGGATCGTGTCGGTACGGCCGTCACCGTTGAAGTCACCGTGCCTGCTTGTCCAGCCTGCGACTGGGGCGAACGCGCCGGCCAGCGGCACGTCCATCATGGTGAACGTGCCATCGCCCTTGGACAGCATGAACGTCGTTATCGATGTGGCCTTGGGCAGGTCGAAGTCGAATGTCTCACACGCCGCCTGGTGGGAGACCTCGCAGAAATCCTCCATCTCCGCAAGATCCGCGTCACTGATACCGGGATGGCGGTGATAGGTGATCAGGTCGTCTAGTCCGTCGCCGTTGAGGTCGGCGACATACACGCCGTTACTCTTTCCCTCGCCATCAGGGCTGTCATACATGTCCTCAGGCAGAGTCACGGCCTGGGCCGGGCCGAATCCATTACCCGTGTTCGTGCGGATCCAGGCACCCTCCACATCGGAGCCCTGCTTGACCACCCGCAGCGCGTCTTTCAGACCGTCACCGTTGAAGTCTCCGTATTCCTTCACCGCGTCGGGGGCGGGGAAGACGTCGGGGAATCCGGCGTCGACGCCCTGCACATTACCGGCGTCATTCGTGCCGATCGCGGTGCCCATCATCCCGCCGCCCAAGAACGGCTTACTCGACAGCAGTTCCGCACGCCCGTCCGCATCCAGATCCACCACCCGGGCATAACCAGACGGCTCATTCGTGCCCGCGCCAGGCCACGACGCCGGGGAAACAGACCCACCCCCCGGATTAAACCGCACCGTCCAATGACCACTATCGCCGCGGATCAGATCCACCAACCCGTCACCATTCAGATCAGCGAAGTTGGCCGGCTCCTTCTCACACTCCCCGCCCGTCGTCTGCAGCGCACTACCCACCGCCTCAAACTGATGGCTCGTCGCGTTCCACCGGTAGGCCTGCTGCTCACACACCTGGCCATTCTTCTTCAGCGCCCACACCTCAGCACGGCCATCCCCCTCAAGATCGACCATGCGGACCTTCGTCAAATCCACACCCGACAACACGGTCTGGCCCGCGTACACCTGACTCAACGGCTGGACCACACCCGCCGCGCCGCGGCTGCCTACCGCCAAACTAGGCGCCCCCCACTGACCAGCACCAGTGGAAAACAGCACATCATCCAACCCATCACCATTCACATCCGCCACCTGCATCACCGGCGGCGCCGCACCATCCCAATGGATCGTGCCCACATCATCCACATGCGCGAAGTCAAACTCCGGCAGCCCCTTCTCCGTCCACCGGAACTTCTTCTTCCACAGACAGCCGCCCTTCGCCCCACACCGCTGCACCGAAACCAGCCGGCTCCCCTGCGAAACCGGATTCGGCTCATACTCCAGGTTGTACTGCCACACCTTCTCCACAGCCCCAGGACTCGGCGCCCACATCTCCACCGCCGCCAACCGCTTATCCAGCGTCGACTTCACCCCAGAAACCCACGACACCCGCACATCCGGACGATCCTGATAAACAAACCTCACCTTACGAAAACCAATATCCGTCTGACCGCCCGGACCGTAGGTGTAACCAATCTCCTTGATCCGCTGCGGCGCGGACCCCTCATACACATAATTGATCTGATTCCCCGAGCGGTCCTTCTCCCGCTTCAACACCCACACCGTCCGCGCCCGGTCCTGCAACACCGACTCACCCGTCGCGTTCGCCGCCACCCGCGGCGCCGTCACCGGCTCATACTCACGCACCAAACCATCGGCACTCCTCACCGTAAACAGATCCGGACCCGCCGCCACATCACTAGCCCCCGAACTAGTGATCTTCGCGAACGAGTCCGACTCCGTCCGATACTCCGCGCCATCCCGGCCATACGCGCCCGAAACAGCGACCAGCCTCTTCCCATCCAGACATAAATCATCCACCGACGAAGAAGCCGTCGACCCAGACGACGACACCGAAAAGTCCGCAAAATCAACACCGTCGACCACACCATCAGCCGACAAACTCTTATCACACCGCGTAATCCTCGATAAACCCGAAATCGACCAGCCCCGCCCCACCACAGAATTCCCGCCATTCGCGGAATACTCCAGCGACAGACGCGGCTCCATCCCCGCCCGCCCCGCCGGCACATCCAACGGCACCCCATACGACAACACACCATCCGGCGACACCGAAGAAGAACCCGGCAAATAACCCGAACCCGCCCCCTTCACCGTCAACACCTCCGGCACCGGCACCGCGTGCGACGACTGCGGCGCACCCACACCACTCAACGGCGACACCCCCGCCCCCACAGCAGCCACCGCCACCGACGCCCACCCCGGCACCCCCAACGGCGTCACCAGCGAACCAGCGACCACCACAGTCACCGCCACCGCCAACCACCGAGAACGCCCAACAACCCCATCAACAGACATCAACGAACCCCCCTTTCGGGCACCACAAACCACAACCAAAGACGACGACACAGACCCAAAACGCTATTAACCATGGCGACAACCAGACAACGGCCATCAGTAACGTCAAGCTCGATGCCGATGATCCAGCTCAGGCTTCCTTATTGCTGTAGCCCGGTGGGTGACGGGAAGTATGCCATCGTCTTCCGGATTAGCCTCGTCAGGCCCCGCGACTTCTTCCGGTCCTCGCGATCTCGGACTCCATGCCACCCCCTTTGAGCTGGGGTGTATCAACAAGAGCTGCCACTCAACTTCCTTACAAACAAACCTAGTTGAGTGGTGATCACTCACGCCAGAATGTCTCTGCTCGTACATGATGAGAGTATGCGAAAACTGTTATCTAGGCCTTGGGTCAGAGCAGCTACACCCGCTGTAATTGCAGTCGGTATCGTAGCGGCAGGTGTCAACACCGCTTTGGCGGTGACTCCAGGAACCTCCTTTCAGTATGGGAATCTCACGTGCTCGACCGGAGCCAACTCGCTGGGTAATGGGTCGCTAACGTGTAGCGGCATTCAGAATGGGTGGTGGCGCGCTAAGGTCACATGTTTCTACGGGGGGACCTACTCCGGTAATTGGCAGAACAACTACTTAGGCGGCACCTACTCTTCAACTGTCAACTCCGGCTGCTGGTGGGGAGTCAGGGACGTTACGATCAGCACTTACTGAAAAACATTCCGCCCGGCCGGTTGAGTAGGTAAGTCATGCGGCGACAGGTGGGTTGTGGACCCGCATGAGGCGTGTGTGGGTCAGTCGTCAAATGCGATGTCAGTGGACGGGAGATGCGGTGGAGGCGGTGCCAAATCGGCGGGGCCGGCCGGCGCCAGCCGGTCACCCTGTTACAGCCGAGAGACCTGCTGACGACCGAGCGGCTGGTCGAGGACACCTTCGCCCGCTGGACGAGCAGACCGGCACCGTTCCAGGCACGAGGTAGCCGACACCGATCGCCCCAAGCCTGGTTGACCAGTGCAATCTGCTGGCCGGGCGGATCCAGGGGTCGGCGACGACAGCCCGGCCGCCTACGCGGGTCTCGCCCGGTCACCCGGAACTCAGGCTCCTTGCGCGTCTTCGGCTCGGCCGCTGATCGGGTGACATGAAGGTGGGTGTGCAAGGGGCGGAGCCCCAGGGCTGTTGAGCAAGGTGTCTAAGCTCAACCCCTCAGCCTTGGGGCTCAGTCGGTTCCTTCTCGTGCCGTACTCGATGTCCCACATGCACTCGTGGAAGGGGTGACGATGCTGATCGTCACCCAGGAGGGTGCCGCAGGTACAAATTCCCGCCGTCCCAGCGCGCCATGGCCGCACTGGTGTACCTGCGCAAGAACGACACACTGGACACAGATCGCCGCAGGTTTCGGCGTCAGCATGGGCACCGCGCATCCCTACGTCCATTCCGTCATCGCGCTCCTAGCCGGCCGGGCGCCTGGCCTGACCGCGACGCTCAGGACCGCCGACGCCCGGTATGTCCTGCTCGACGGTACCCTCGCCGAGTGCGACCGAGTCGGCGACAGCCTCGCGGACTACTCCGGAAAACACCGCAGGCACGGCGTGTACCTGCGGGTCGCCACCGCCCCCGACGGCGCACTGGTGTGGATCTCGCCCGTGCTGCCCGGCCGGACCCACGACCTGACCGCAGCCCGACGGCACCGGATCATCGCCACCCGGGTCCACCTCGGCATCCCGATACTGGCCGACAAGACCTACCAGGGCGCCGGCGACATCGTCACCCTCCCCCACAGGCGACAGCCCGGCAAGGACCTCGCCGTCAAACAGAAGTACGTCAACCAGGCCCACTCCCTGGTGCGATGGCCCGCCGAGAGAGCCGTCGCCCGGATCAAGATTCGGCGCACCCTCCCCAAAGCCCCGCTGCAGCCCCACCGCCTCACGCCAATCGCCACAGCCCTCCTCACCCTGGAGACTCACGGCTAATGACGCTCCTTGATCCGCGTCCCGGACGGGAACAGGCAGCTTTAACTGATCATTTTTCAGAATGGAGGTTCGGAGGTGTCTCAAGCAGGTGATGCCGCAGTCGGGTTGGGGCTGACCGGGGTGGAGGTCGGCGCGTATCTCGTAGCGGATCGGGAGCCGCTTGAACTGGTGGAGCCAGGCGAAGGTCCGCTCGACGACTCAGTGGGTCTTGCCCAGGGCGGAGCCGTGAGCGACGCCTACGCGGGCGATCTCGGGGTGATGTCGCGGGCCCGTAGGGGGCGGCGGTACTTGTCGTAGTCGTAGCCGCGGTCGGTGATCAGCCTGCCGGGCCGGTGACGTGGCCGCCCTCGGGCGCCACGGAGGCTGGGTATCGCGTCGAGCGGCGGCATCAACTGCGTGACGTCGTGACGGTTCCGCAGGTCAGCGAGACGGCCAAGGGTGTGCCATGCCGGTCGGTGATCAGCTGGTGCCTGCTTCCCGGACGCGCGGTCGACCGGCGAAGGCCCGGTGTGAGCATTCCCCTTTGAGGGCCCTGACGTGGGAGCCGTCGATCGAGGTGTCGCTCATGTCGAGCGAACCAGTCGCCCGAAGCTCTGTCAAAAGGACCTCGTGCGGGCGGGGACAGACGCCGGCCTCTGTCCAGTCGCGAAGGCGCCGCCAGCGCACGCCCTCACAAAGGACGGAAACGATCCCTGCGGAGGGCCGCTCGGTCATCCGCAGGTAGCCAGCCGGGATACCTCCAGCGCCACGGCGGGCGGGAAGGCGGCAACGGAGCCACACGATCCCACGGATCATCCAACACCCGCCTGACGCTGCCGCCATCCAGCCCGCCTGCCAAGGCCCTCAGCCGAACCTCACTCTGAAAGGATCAGTAGGAGGGTGGAGAGGACGACACAGGTGACATCGATGAGGATCCTACGATGTTTCTGACCTGCGAAGGTGGCTCCGCCGCAGCGGATTATGCCCCGCATCGCCCACAAGATCATCGAGTTGAAGGAAGGTCTCGGCCGACACCGGTAGGTGATCGAGCGGACCTGGCTGACCGGCTACCACCGCCTAGACATCCGCTACGAACGCTTCCCCGCCAACTATCTGGCCTTCCTCGGCCTCGCCGCAGCACTCACCTTCCACGAGCGCCTGCTCAAACTCACCACACAGGACACGGTCTTAATAGGGTCCGTTCACATTGTCGATGGAGCCGTAGCGGTGCGCCGCATAGTTGCATGCCGCAGTGATGTTCGCGATGGGATCGAAGATGTCCCAGGACGTGCCTCTTACATGATATGCACGGAAGGTCGGCTCAATGACTTGCATGAGCCCTTTCGAGGGGATTCCTGCACGGGCGTTAGAGTCCCACAGGTTGATCGCATAAAGGTTCCCGCTAGATTCACGCATAAGGTTTCGGTAGATACCCTCATAGCTCCCTGGGATGTGGTGCGCTCGCATCACATCCAGCGAATGGTTGATCCACCCTTTGAGCCGCATCTTGCTGGCTGGAGTGGCAGCGGCTGGCGATGCAGCACTCAATGTCATGCCGACGGCCACACCGGCGCCGGCTAACATGATGATCAGGCGGCGCGACGCCCGGGCTATGTATCTCCAACTGCCTTCGACTTTTCTCATCACACATCCTTCCTTCCGGGAGGGACGATTAGACCGGGGGGTGGAGTGCCTGCCATGAGCAGCGTGTACTCACTCAGTGGCGTGAAGGTGACTGAGCCCTTTTCATCCCGCCTCTGATGGGGGTCAGAGGGGTGTCTGGTGACGTGGCAGGGCCCCTGGTCGTTGGCGTGGTGACTTCACTCAACACACCGGCGTCCGAGGGGCCCTGTTGGTTGCGTATTCTTCCACGCTCGACGTTCCGCATGAGCTTGTTGAGCATGTCTCGTGGTTGATCCATGGCCGCCAGGCAGGAGTTGAACTCGCCTTGGCGGCGCCTGGGTTGTTGCAAGCAGGCTCTCCTGGCCCTGGCGCATCCGCGGAAGAACGAGACGTTTCCGCGGCTCGCGGCGGGTTTCGGTGTCTCCACGACAACGGCCTGGCGGTACGTCGACGAGACCCTCGACGTCCTGGCGGCGTGGGCACCGGGCCCGCACGAGGTCCTCGTCGGCATGGGTGAAGGAGACCTCGTCATCGTTGACGGCACCCTCGTCGGCACCGACCGCATCAGGACCGACGAGCCGTACTACTCGCGGAAACACAAGAGGCACGGGATGAACGTGCAGCTCATCGCCCGATCGGACGCGACGCCCCTGTGGTTCTCGAGGGCTTCGCCCGGCCGGACCCACGACCTGACCACGGCCCGCGTCCACGGCATCGTCCAGGCCCGCCTCACCCGCCAGATCCTCGTCCTGGCCGACCGCGCCTACCAAGGAGCCGGCGCCACCGTCCGCACCCCCTATGACCACCACCGGATCCAGCCGGCCCACTACCAGCAGTTCAACCGCGACCACGCCCGCCCGCGGGCCCTGGGGGAACGCGCCTTCGCACAGCTGAAGTCCTGGCGCATCCCGCGACGGGCACGATGCTCCACCCACCGCATCAGCCGGATCATCAAAGCCATCCACACCCTGCTGACCCGCATCTATACAGGATGAAAACGGCTCACTCACGCGAAGAGTGGGACGTTCCTGTCTTGTGCTTCAACACTGCCGCCCCTTTCCGACGACCCAGTTGGGGGCTCCCGGACAGCACACGCCGACGCTGAGGGGCGGCACCTTGTGAGAGCTTTCCTACTGATCTTGCGGAGAGCGTGCGGCGCTGGCGTCGGGGGGAGAAGGGAGGTGATTCGGCCCTGCGGCGACGGGCGGCAACACCGGCCGGCCGCCCAAGCTGGACGACGCCCAGGTCAGGACGGTTCGGGCCGCCTTGAGGCAAGGGGCTTTGGCTCATCGTTTCGAGGCCGACCTGTGGACCCTGGAGCGAGTCGGCGCCGCCGTGGAGCGGGTAACGGGGGTTTCGTTGTAGAGGGCGTCGGTGGCGACTGCTGACCGGCCGACTTGGATTTAGTCTGCAACGTCCCGAGCGGCGGGCGGTCGAGTGGGACGAGTCCGACATCGCCCGTTGGATCGCGCACGAGGCCGCGGATCAAAAAAAGGGGGGCGGTGAACACACGTGC
Organism: Streptomyces sp. NPDC053431; assembly: GCF_044544925.1. Classification (NCBI taxonomy): domain Bacteria; kingdom Bacillati; phylum Actinomycetota; class Actinomycetes; order Kitasatosporales; family Streptomycetaceae; genus Streptomyces; species Streptomyces sp. NPDC053431. Next base: position 12,254 of record NZ_JBITXX010000041.1, read on the forward strand.
CTGGATCGTGTCCCCCTCGACGAATAAGGCATCTCTTTGCTGCCTCAGACCCGCCGCGCCCACACACCTGCGGCCGCACCCCTTTCCTGCGGAACCGGCTGAACGGGCAACGCGCCGCGATGGCCGCGGCCCGGGGATACCACTCCACCAATCCCGATCGAGAGGCCCGCCCAGGCTTCCACCTCAAGCCCGACAGCTACGACACCACCACCCTCATCGAGCGAGCGGGTGATCCTGGTCTGGGACGGCCCCCGCCCGCCCACGGGAGCCAGGCCACGCGCGCCTGGGCCGCCGAGCAGAACTGGCTCACCCTCGAGCGATTACCCACCTACGCACCCAAGCCCAACCCGTTGGAACCGCTGCGGTCTCACTCAAGAAACACAAGCCCACCAACCATACCCGCGACCACCTCGCCGACACCATCGCCGCCACCGAACAAGGCCACCGAATCAACGACAACCCACAACCGCCACGGGCCTTCCTCGCCCACCACCCGGCCCCCCATCCACCCACCCCACAGAACTGTCGAAAAGATAGTACCCCAGCGGCGGTTCGTGGCCTGAGCTGCTTCTCTGCGGGTAGCGGCAGTGTCGGGCGACGGCCTGATGGCGTCTGCGCCAGTGGGACGAGTTCAATGCGTGTTCTCGAGAGCATGGCGAGGGTGATGTGCCGGTATCAGCCGACGTAACGGCGGGCCTCGTAGTCGTCGAGACCGCACTCGTTCTTCGCGGCCTGGAAGCACTCGCGAGGTTGCCAACGGTAATGCCATCGGCGCGAGGGAGAAACAGTAGACGAGCTCGTCCGCCCGGGCCAGACTCCGGGCCTTGACCCCGAATCCTGGACACGGGTTATGCGGCTTGGGCCAGCGTAGTTGATGGCGTTGCGGTTGCTGTCTCGTAGGCGATGGGGCGTCCGAGGCGGGAGTGGCTTCGTCGGGTATTGTAGCGGTGGAGCCAGCGGAAGGCGTCGAGGCGGGCCTCGCGCTCGCTGGACCAGTTCTTGCGGCCTTGGAGTGTTTCGCGTTTGAAGGCGGCGTTGAAGGACTCGGCGAGCGCGTTGTCCGCGCTGGACCCGATCGCGCCCATGCTCTGGCGAACCCCTGCTGACCTGCAGGCTTCTGCGAATGCCCGACTCGTGTATTGCGCGCCGTGATCGGTGTGCATGATCGCTCCGGTCAGGCTGCCGCGGGTCCGCTGGGCGGCTGCGAGAGCGTCGGTGACGAGGCTGGTTCGCATGTGATCGGCGATCGCCCAGCCCGCCAGACGGCGCGAGGCGAGGTCGATGACCGTGGCCAGATAGAGGAACTTCCCTCCGTCCAGCGGCAGATAGGTGATGTCGCCGACGTACTTCGTGTTCGCTTCGGCCGCGGTGAAGTCGCCTCCGAGCAGGTCCGGGGCCTTCGCCGCGGCCGGGTCCCCGATCGTGGTGCGGTGCCTGCGGCGGAGCCGCACTCCTGCCAGACCGATGCTCCGCATCACGCGGGCGACCCGCTTGTGGTTGACCGGTTCGCCGGCCTCGCGGAGCTCGGCGGTGATCCTGGGGACGCCGTAGGTGCCGTCCGACTCCTGGTGCACGGCCCGTATCCGGGCGGTCAGCCGGGCGTCGGCGGCCTGGCGGGCGGCGCGGTCCGCGGCCGTCGCAAGCCAGTAGTAGAAGCTGGAACGGGCGATGTCGACGATGGTGCACAGCCGCTTCACGCCGTAGCGGCGCTGGTGGTCGGCGACGAACTGGAAGCGGTTCACCAGCGCGTCTCCCCGGCGAAATAGTTCGCCGCCTTCCGCAGGATCTCGCGTTCCTCCTCCAGCTCGCGGACCCTCTTCCGCGCGGAAGCGAGCTCGGCCTCCAGCGGCGTGGGCGATTCGGCGGGCGCGTCCGACCGGTGTCCCCGGGGCCGGCTCGCGCCCGCCGCCCGGATCCAGTTGCGCAGGGTCTCGGGATTGACCCCCAGATCGGCGGCGAGCTGCCGGATCGTCGCTCCGGGCCGCGACTGGTCCAGCGCGACCGCGTCCGCCTTGAACTGCGGCGGATAGTTCTTCATGACCACGAGATGTCCGTTCCCAGATCCTCAGGATCCAGTGTCTCGTGTGTCCAGGATTCGGGGTCAAGGCCCTCCGGCCCGGGCAAGAACCCAGCATTTGTGGGTCGGGGTGTCACCGCCGAAGAAGCCGATCGCCGGCAACTACCCGCAGACCCGGTCATAGACTCGCCCCCCGCCGTCGCCGGAGGAGAGCCGCTGCCAGGCGCCCTGGCGATCAGCTCGTCGATTCGCCAAAACCCGGCAGGCTCGTGCTCTGCAGCGTTCCCGGTCGGGCGTGCGGGCCTGTGGCCGAATCCGCGGGCGGGCGTTGATGCCGACGGTGCGGTCGGGGAGTGCAGGCGAGTGCCCGCTGCGTTCACCGGCTGGGTCCGGGGACGGCCTGGCTGTGCACGCCGTGGCGTCATGGCCTTCCCCCCAGCAGTCCTGTTCATGGTCGCCTACGCGGTAGCACCCGATAGGTGGTGCCGTCCACCACGTACTCAGTGAGCTTGTTCAGCGATGAGTCTCCAGGGTGAGGATGGCTTTGGCGATTGCCGTCATCTTGTGGGGGTTGCAGCGGGCTTTGCGGAGGATCCTCCAGGTCTTGATCGATGCGATGGATCTCGACGGGCCACCGCAGGCGGGAGTGTGCCCGGTTGACGCACTTCTGTTTGATCGCGAGGTCTTTGCCCGGCCGTCGTCGGTGGGGGACGGCGACGATGTCGCCGGCCTGGTAGCCGCGGTCGGGGAGGACTGGGATGCCCAGGCGGATGCGGGTGGCGGTGATCCGGTGCCGGCGGGCGGCGGTGGAGTCGTGGGTCCGGCTGGGCAGGGCGGGTGAGGTCCATACCAGCGTGCCGTCGGGAGAGGTCACTGCCCGCAGGTTCACGCCGTGCCGGCGGTGCTTTCCCGAGTAGTGCGTCCGGCCGTCCCCTGTTCGGTCGCTGTCGGCGAGTGTCCCGTCCAGCAGGACGTAGCGGGCATCGGCCGTTCTCAGGGCCGCGGTCAGACCAGGCGCAAGCTCGGCAAGGTGACCGATCACGGCATGGACGGGGGCGTGGGCCGTGCCCAGGCTGATCCAAAGCCGGCCGCGAGCTGCCGCAGGGTGTCGTTCTTGCGCAAGTACACCAGTGCGGCCAGGGCACGTTCGGACGGTGACAGCCGGCAGCGTCGGTCACCCTCCCGGGTGACGATCAGCATCGTGACCCACTCCACCGGGGTGTGCGGCAGAACAGACGGCCAACGGAGCCTCCGACTACAGCGGTTGAGACGTTAGACATCCGAAACACTGCGCCAAAGGCCTCGCCTGCCATCCACTCAGCCGTCGCCCGATCGGTGACCACTCCGAAGATCTTTAGTGCTGTAGAGAGGGCCACGGCCGACAGCTCGGTGGGCTTATTTCGTCGCCTCGCTCTGCTGGGTGCTCGGGTTGCGCCGTTCCGGCTTCTACCCGTGGCTGGCAGCTGGGCGGCGCACCGCTTCGGGACGATGTCTGCCGCGTGTGCGCCCTCGTTCGCCTGTGCCACCATATGCGCCCGCTGCGCCCCAACCGAACGGTCCGCTCAGCATCGCAGATCTGTAATGGTATCTGTTATGGAACTTGAGCCCGTTAGCGGACCAGCACGCCACTTCGACCCAGGAGGTTCGATAGCTCGATATACCGCAAGAATTCTCGTGGTCTGTCCAGAGTGTCACGGCTGCGCGGTCGTGGTTCCGCGGCCAGGTCTGCCCGCGCCCAAATACTTCAACGATCTTCTGCTCCAGCCGCGCCGTATGGCCTGTGCTCGGTGCGGTGCCGCAGCTGATTGGCGTCTTGAGGGGCGCCACCCAGCTGCACGCGTCGGCGTGCAGCTGGGTGGCGCGGAGGATCCCTTCTTCCAACGTCCAGTGTGGTTACAGACCCGCTGTGTCGGGAAAATCTTATGGGCCTATAATGAGGATCACGTCGACGATTTATCCGCCTACGTTAGCGCCTCGTTACGAGAGCGTGGCGGTTCGCGGCCAACGATGGCAATGTTTGCGCGGTTGCCAGTTTGGATGAAGAGTAGGCGTAATCGATCAGACATCCTGGCTGGCCTGGAGAGGCTACGAGGGCTAGCCGAGAGGTCGGCGCCTGACGACCGATCCGACGCCGCGTATGAGCGCAGCCCATGACCGTGGGAGAAGCGCGGTTCACACGTAGGAAACGGTCGTAATGGTCGTCAGGTCCTTCGGTCGGTGGTGGTGCGGCAAGGAGGCGGCCGCCTGCGAGCCGGGGATCGTGAGTGTCTAGCCGCGATCGTGTTCGTGGCGACGTCGGGGTGCACGTGACGGCAGGTGCCGCCGTTGTTCGGGCCGGCCTGGCC
>NZ_JBITXX010000042.1:0-15703 GCF_044544925.1 Streptomyces sp. NPDC053431
GCGGCTTCTTCTTCCCCATGCTCTCCATGATGAACATCATCCTTCCGGGGCGGGAGCCCCTGATCTCAGATGTCCGTCAAAGCGGATCAAGCCCACGGCCATCTCACTGGACGTGCGCCGAGCCTGACCACAGCGCTGAGATCGGCCGACGCGACCGGGCCGGCTAATCGAGAAAGCGCCGACGGCACGGGGTGAACCCGCAGGTGGTGACCGCACCGGAATCCCGGCCATAGGCAGTAGCCACACCTTAAACAGGCTCACTTTCTCCAGTCGGAACGGCAACCAAAAGCAGCTGGCTGTCCTACAGGGGTAGCTCGGGCTACCACCAGGCTTCGCGAAGGCTGTCCGATCTGAGCGATTGCCACAGCACCCCGGATTGAGTCGCAGTAGCTAATGTGAAGATGGGTAGGATCTTGGGCAGGCGTGTTTGGTCGCCGACATGCCAGGGCGCGGAGCGATCCGTGTCTGCGAGCCAGACACCAAAGGTGGCCGGTGGTGTGATCATCGGCAGATGATTGGCGCGATCGCGTCGTGCCCGCCGGAAGCCGGTCTGACCCCGGCCCTGGAGTCGAGCTGACGGTCCACCCAAGCCCACCCGCTATCAACAGGAGGATTGAGCGGACATGAGTACAGCCTCACCGAGGGAACCGTGCTACGGCTCCCTCGGTGAGTGCGGAGGGTCAGGTTAGCCCGTCAAGGACTAGAACTGTAGCGACCAGGCATCGATCTTGCCGGTGTCGTACAGGGCGTTGTCCCGTACGCGCAGCCCCCAGATCCCGTTTGCCAGTTCGGACGAAGCGTTCACCGTGTAGGTCGTGAGTAGGTTGTCGGAGCTACCGCCCGTGCCGTAGTTCTTGAGACGGTAGGCGGTGCCGTCGGGAGCAATCAGGTCTACTTGGAGATCGCCTATGTAGGTGTGCTTTACGTCGACGGAGACTGCGAGGGTTGTCGGTGCGCTGCCGCTCACGCCGCTCACGGTGATGGGGGAGTGGGCAGTCATGAAGTCTGCAATGGTGTAGTCGGCGTTGTTCTCGAATTTCTTGCCGGGGGGAGGTGTAGTGATGCTATTGACGAAGAGCAGCCGGTTTGGCGATCCAACTCCGGGGTCGGAAACGGTGCCAGTTGTGGCGGCGGTGGTGAGGGCCGTCGAAACCTGCGCCGGGGTAGCCGAGGGGTTGGCGGCGAGGTAGAGGGCTGCGGCTCCGGTCACATGGGGGGTGGCCATGGATGTGCCGGAGATGGTGTTGACCGCGGTGTCGCTGCTGTTCCACGCAGAAGTGATCGAGGAGCCGGGGGCGAAAACGTCCAGGATCCCACCGTAATTGGAGAAGCTGGAGCGAGCGTCTGTGTTCGCGGTGGACCCGACGGTGATGGCCTCGGCGACCCGCGCCGGCGAATAGTTGGAGGCGTCGCTGTTCGAGTTGCCTGCTGCCACTGCATAGGTGATCCCCGAGGCAATGGAGTTGCGCACTGCCGTGTCGAGTGCGACGTCGGCTCCGCCCCCTAGACTCATGTTGGCCACAGCCGGATGGACAGCGTTTTGCGTTACCCAGTCGATGCCGGCTACCACTTGGGCGATCGTGCCTGACCCCTGATTGTTGAGTACACGCACAGCAACAACAGAGGCCTTCTTGGCGACACCGTAGGCGTTACCAGCCACCGTTCCGGCGACGTGTGTGCCGTGCCCGTGACCGTCCTGGGCGGTGTTGTCGTTGTCTACTGCGTCGTAGCCGTACCGTGCGCGGCCGCCGAAGTCGTTGTGGCTGATTCGGACGCCTGTGTCGATGATGTAGGCGGTTACACTCGTCCCTGCGGAGTCCGGATAGGCATAGCTTCCGTTCAGCGGTAGAGCTCGTTGATCGATGCGGTCCATCCCCCAAGAGGGCGGGCTCGGCTGGGTCGCTGAGAGAGACACGCGGCGATTTTGCACCACCGCTTCCACTGCCGGATCGGCGGCGAGCTGCCGTGCTCGGGAGGATGGCAGTGTGACGGCGTAACCGTTCAGGGCTGACTGGTAGGTCCGCTCGATCTGGGCGCCGAACTTATGGACGATGGCTCTACCAGAAGGTGAAGCGGCACTCGATGTCTTCTTGAGGATAATTATGTAGCTGTCTTTCACAGCTTCGGGAGAACCTGAGCCATGTACATGGCCCTCAAAAGAGGCGTCGGTTGCACGTGCCGCTACCGAAGGCGCCGAGCCGATCCCTAGAGCGAATGCGGCTATTGCCGCGACCGTTGCAGTCCCGGCGATCCTTCGCCGGGTGATACGCAGCAGTGCCATACAAGTTCCTCCTTGTTTGTGGTGCGCTGAACCAGGAACATGCCAGCTGGCTGGGCAGATTCGCAGATACGCCGTTGCCGTTCGAGCCTTTCGGCGCTTGCATGACAAGTGCGTGCTTTTCTGTGCCCTGGCACTGGGATCAGCCCGCGTATGTGGGGCAGCAAGGAAGTGCTAAAGGGCGAATGGGGCTGGCACAAGCAAATGGGTGTTGCGGTCAACAGTCGTGCCACGGCGTCTCAGAGCTGACTCGCCGCGGTGCTGCCAGTCGTTTGCGGCCAGCTCACGGGCGAGCGCGGCCAAAGCGACGGGAGAGTCCAACTCCCCGCCGTGGCTTGGCGGCGCAATGGTGTCGACAATCGTTGTATAGATGGACAGGTTGCCCGGAGCGGCGGCTATTTCGATGAGTCTGCTCTGCTGCGGCCAGTCGATATGGGAAGCTGTAGTAATCTCCCAGAACCCTCCGATGGCGTCCCACGTCGCGGGCCTCGCATGGGGGCGGATGCGGTTTGCGTGCGTATGGCCGCTAATCAAGGCGATGACGTTGGGGAAGCGCAGCAGAGTGTCACGCAGCTCTGTGCCATTGACGCGTGGCGCTCCCCACCAGGAGTCTGCGGTGTTGTCCATCGTGTCCAGCGTGTGATGGCTGAATATCAGGAAGAGTCTGTCTTCGGCGTCGTGAGTGACGCTGCTGCCGTCCTCCTTTAAGTACCGGTGGCTGCCGGCACGTAGTTGAGAGCGCAGCCACTGATGCTGATCCGCATCCAGCGAGCCATCCGCACCGCCGTTGCTATTGACTGTATCCAGCACGAGGCACCGTACAAGGCCCTGGTCAAAGGCATAGTACGCGGTTCCGTATGAACGGTTTTGTGGCGTGAAACCATGCCCAACGGGAACGCCATCCGTTGCGAAATGTTCGGCGATGGCCTCTTTTCTACTTAATAGGCGTCGGCGCGCATCCGGTGACACAGTCCGAACGGGGCCATTGAATGCCGCTGCTAAGGCATCGCCGGAGTATCCGAGTTCGGCCGCGGCTGTCAGAGCTGCCTCTGGCGAGACCGGCCAGCCGACTGCCTTGGAGGAACGGGTTGCGATCTCGTTCAGCAGCCAACTGGGGGGAACGTTTCCTTGGACTAAACCGTCATGGTTGCCGTACACCGCGTACCACGGCATGCCCAACCCTGCAGCAATGAAAGGCCGACGCGCAGCATCCAGGAGCCCCGGTAACTGCGGATATCCCCACAGGCCGGAGGGCCGGTCACCTGAGGCTGCTGGGTCAGGGTGCCAGTAAGCGGCATCAAACCGCGCCAGATCCGCAACACCCTCCCATCGGGACAGATCACCCGAATCAGGTCGGATCACCCCACCGTCCAAAAGGTCTATGTACCAGCGGACTTCGTTGAGCTGTACATTATCTACACTGTCACCGGTGACTATGGTGAAGGCTAGGGGCAGCCCAGTCGACGGCCCACGTCCTATCTGTCCCACCGCACGGACCATCGCATCGACAATGTGGGTTGACAACATTTCCTGAGGCCGATAGGAACCCGTTAGAAGTCGCCCCAGAGTGCTCCCACCTGGATCCCCGTAGCGGTCCAAGAACTCCACCCTGGCCGGAGACTGAGCATCGATCACATGCAGGTCAGTGAACTGCGCGAATGCTAGAAGCGGACGCGCAGCTGAGAATGCTAGGACGCCTCCCAGATCGTTCCTGACCGCGTGTGGTTCGCCAGGACCTTCCACGAGCGGCCGGTAATTTCCAGTACCTGCCGGCCCTGGCAGCAGGGTCCGGCTCAAGGTAGTCAGACCATAGGCTGTCTCGGCCGCGGTTGCTTTCCCTGTCCCCAGGTCCAGTGTGGCGGCAGCTGCCGCCAGCGCGGTTGCACCAAGAACGCCACGACGCGTAAGCATCTTCCCTCATCTCTGCCCAGTGGATGAGTGACTCATCCAGAAGAGAACTGCTAACCGCGTCCTTCGTCAAGAGAGCTGACAAGGTAAGGTTGCTTGCTCTTGGCCTGCGGCCCAGGGACTGTTTCTCGGATCATGTTCGGAGCCAGATGATGAGGGCTGCGAAGGTGAGGGTGCCGAGGTAGATGTAGGCACGTTTCTCGTAGCGAGTTGCGACAGTCTGGAAGCCCTTGAGGCGGTTGATGGCGCGTTCGACGGTGTTGCGCTTCCTGTAACGTTCGCTGTCGAGGCCGTGCGCCGGCCGCCTCGCGAGCTGCGGTTCTTGCGGTGTCGCTGCTGGTCGAGGCGTTCGGGGATGGTGTGCTGGATGCCGCGTCGTCGCGGTTGGCACGGGACGCGTAGGCCTTGTCGGCAGGACATGATCGGGCGGGTGCGGGGTCGGCCTGCCCCGGTGCGGGGGGCACACGGCCCTGTTCCAGCAAATGGCGAAGTGGTGGGCCGTCGCCGTAGTGGCCGGGGGTCGGGGGTCGGGGGTCGGGACGAGAGTGAGGGGCCGACAGCGCTCTTGGGCTGCGAGGTGGTTGGTGGTGAAAATTGCCTCGGGAGCGTCCCAGGCACTCGCCGATCGGACCAACTTCGCCAGCAGGACTGCCAGTTTCCGCAGCACCGGATCGACCTGATTCATTCCCCGCATGCTCCCCCTTTGAGTCCCCGCGACTGCCAGTGTCTTCCGCGCGCCGGCGGCGTGCTGGTGGGCCCGTACCGCGGTCGAGTGCACCGATACATCCCAGTCGATCCGGCCCCCGGCGTCCTCAGCGGCCTGGATCCTGAACAGCGGCATCGCCCAGGTCCCATCCGCCGACCAGCGGCGACGCCGCTTAGAGACGGCCTCCGGACCGAACCGCTCCGGCAGGTCCGCCACTGGGCACCCATCCGCACCCGATACAGCACCCCGTTGATCACCCTGCGGTGATCACACCAGCGGCCACCCCGCGCGCCACCGCGAGGCAGGAACGACTCCAGCCGTTCCCCCGCGTTCCTCAGCTCCCCACTGGTCGTGCTGTGCCGAGCCCCCAACCAGCCGCTTCGCATGGCAAGACGCCGTGCTCGTGGCAACCGTCTCTCAGGCGGCTGCCGCTGAAAGCTGGGCAGTCATCACGGCAACGGGCCGGTACGGTGTGCTATTTGACCGCGGAGCAGGTGCAGATCGTCGCCGCCAAGCTCGCGGAGTTGAATGGTCAGCATCAGCGCCGCTCTCGGACGTTCAGGTTTTGCGATGCTTCTGTGCTTCATCAAACGTCCCGACGTCAGATAGCCCTGCTGGCCGCTCAGGTGCCCGGAACGGGCGGTCAGGAGCGGCGGATTTCCCGATAACTCATAGCCGAGGTCCCGCCGCAGTTGCCTGGCCTCCCGCAACGAGTCACCCATGGCACTTCGAGCGCACACCACTACCCGGACGTCGGAGGTGCCAGCCGCGAAGACACCGGCCCACTGTTGCCGTCGGCCGAAGAGCTCGAGACTACATCAGGCTCGCAAAGCGTCCTTTTCTCTTCGGGGCGATTCCACCCGCGATCTACACCTGGAGGACTGACTGCTGTTCGCCTTTCCACTTGACAGGGTCGGATTATCATGGCTCAGCCTGGTGGGCGGTTGCCCTCCAACATGCGGATACGCCGGAGCCGTGCGCGACCGTCCGCTCCGGCGAGAGGTCTTCAGAGCTGTATGCCTTATAGCTAGGGCCCGTAAATGCCGTCGCCTTCACGCTCCTGAGGACCTGGCCCTGGCCGTGCCGGCCGACACCAATTCCCACACCGGCGCTTCTCGGTTCCTGCCCTGGACGCACCCACGCCCAGGGCCCCCGCTCTCAAAGGAAAGTGCCGTGTTAACTTCCTTTGCCTGCGGCGTGACTGCTAACTGAGAGAGCTGTCGCCATGATGGTCATCTGGGGGTTTACCTCTGGGCAGCTCGGAAGAGTCGATCCGTCCACTATGAGCACACCGTGTACTCCGCGCAACCGCCCCATGTCGTCCGCCGGGGCGATCTGGGGGTCGGCGCCCATTGCCACCGTCCCAGTGGGATGGAACGCTGACAGATGCAGCCGCCGTGCGGTCACTGACGCGAGGAGCTCACGGAGTTCATACGGTGTTCGGGCGTTCGGCAGGCCAGAGATCCCTGTGAGCACTTCCTCGGCACCTGCAGCGAACAGGACATCTCCCATGGCCTGTACCGCTCGCACCAGACGCTGCGCGTCTCCTGGATGCAGGCTGTAGCGCAGAAGGGTGCGGCGTGCTCCCAATACGCGACCCGACGGACGGTCTGCGACTATGGCGCCAAGTATAGCGAAGTTTGCACTTTGCTCCAGTTCGGCCCGCAGTCGGCGTCCCACGCCCGGAAACACGAATGATCCCATGCCCGCTGGACCAGCCGTCGCCTCGATGAGGATCCTGTCCGCGCGATGCTGTTCGATTCCTGCACTCTGCAGTACGCCCTCCCAGGCTGCGATCCGCTGAGAGAAGCGACCGGCCACGCTCGTCGCCGGATGCACAGTCAGGTTGCGACCGGTACGGGGGTGACTGCCTAACCCTGAACGCCGCAGCAGTGGTGGAGAATGCAACGCTCCTGCAGCAACCGCTACCAGTGGAGCGAGGATTTCGAAGCAGCTGCCATCAGGACGCCTGGCTGCGACGCCGTATGCGCGCGCGCCGCCGGGGCGATCTCGTTCGCTCAGTATCCGCACGACATGTGCTGATGTAACGATACGCGCCCCATTCGCGCAGGCGTCGGGCAGCACCGACAGCTGGACGCTCTGCTTGGCGCCTGTGGGACAGCCGACTACGCACTCACAAGAACCCCTGCAGCCGGGGGCGTTGCGCCGTAAAGGCCCGGCCGGCCACCCGAGGCGCTCGGCGCCAGCCAGAGCTGCGAGTCCGTTCCTGCCCAGGACGTCGAGTGGCTGGGCGGACACACGCAGGGTGCGCTCCACCTCATCAAGATGCCTCCCGAAAGCTGTAGCGTCAGCAATGCTGAGGCCGTAAGTTTCACGCCAGCGAGCCAGGACATGATCTGGCGTGCGGTAGCAAGTACCAGAATTGACAATGGTAGTGCCACCTACCGCGCGCCCGACTGGAAGGAGTATGGGCGGATTGCCCAGCGCCACCGTAGCGCCGCCGTCGCGGTACAGCTGGGCGAAACGCATCAATGGTACCCCGCGTTCGAAATCAGCCGTGCTATACCGACGGCCTTCCTCAAGAACAACCACATCCAGTCCGGCCCGGGCAAATGTACGTGCGGCGATCGCGCCACCCGCACCAGAGCCGATCACGATGGCGTCCGCGTAGGCACGGTCTGGCCATTCAGCTGAATGCACACAGTTCAGCGGCGGGTCTGCGGGCGCCGACAGGATCGCCCGCGAGGGTTTCTCCTGCAACATGCGGGCTGTCCCGGCAGCCATCATCACCGGCACCTTCACAGCATCCAGCACCATCATCATCGCGGGATGGGCAGCAAGTGACGCCAGCACCTGTTCGCGTTCCGACGGCGTGAGTGCCAGCAGCCGCCGCCCCATACGCACGGCAGCATAAAAGTCAATGGCTCGTGCGGCCCCATGTATCCCGGTACGAACCGTTGAAGGCATGGAATCCAGCATGTCGTCAACCCAGTTCGGCACGCTGCTCGGCCACCCTGAGCTGCCATCATCGGCGATTAGGGCAGCGATCAGCCCTCTGAGACTGCGACTCATCGACTCCCAACCTCCGCGTGCGCGCTGCCATCGAGAACCCACTCCGCCTCTGCGCGCCATCGCCCCCACCAGCGCTGCAGCACAATGTGCGCATCCGCAACCTCGCTATTGCGGCACACTGCTGTCCCGCCGTCGGGGTCTGTATAGTGAAGCGCCAGGGTCTGTTCTGGCGGCTGAGTGACCCGGACCTTGATGCGCCGTAGCCCGGCTCGTCCACTCACCGTCCACACAGGCAACCCAATGCGTGTCCGGAAGCGGCGGAAGCCCGCCCAGCCAAACGCGCTTCTCTCGGCATGACGCGGCCAGGCGCGGCCGTTGTGGAGTAAACGGAGGAACGTCAGCGGAGGCAGCCGCCCAAGACCCGGCCGCGGAGACACAGCAGCCACGACCTCCAGTATGTCGCCACCCCCGAGGTCTGCATGCAGCCAGGCCCACTGCCGGGCACTGCCATGCCCGTATATCCGGGCAGAGGCGCCTGGGGCGTTAACAAGATGCAATTCACCCGAAGGGTGTCTAAGAATTCCGCTGTACTGGGAGCGGGCGGCCGGAAGGATCTGCACGCCAGGCAGCAGCTCATGCTGCCACGCCCACCGTGGAAACGTGAACAGTGGCTTGCTCTCGGTTCGTGCCGACAAATCCCAGGCGAACCCTGCCGCGGATCCCCGCAAGTAGGTGGCGCCGGCCACGACCTGGCAGGCTTCGAACCCGAATCGATTCTCTTCCCAGCGTTCCGGGCCAAAGCGAGCATGTTCCACAGGCCCGTGGGGAGGGAAGACCGCCACCCATCCGTGGGCGTAGGCCGGGGAGCCGTCCGTCGGTGCGACCATCTCGTGATGCAGCCACACGCCGGTGCGAGTAGCGGGGTCGGTCAGTGTGGTATACCACACCTCGGTACGGCCCGCAGCGCCATTCCAACGAGGGGACACCAAGCCGGTACTCCGACGTCGGCCGGCGGTCCGCAGGCGGATGCTCGCCAACAAAGGAAGGAATCCAGTAGCAAGGCTGAAGCGGATTGTTCCTCGCCCTACTTCTGCGCCGTCTGCCGAGATGGTGAACGGCAGCGTCGTCATCGAACGGATAGGGCGACGAGCGGATACCGACTTCCACCCCTCCAGTGTGTAGAAGCGTCCTCCTGCGGAAAATTGAAGTCGATATCGAATGCGGTGGCGGGGAATCAAAGATATTTCAATGTCGCCCCGAGCCTCTAAATCGTTTGCCCACCCGGCGACGCGGACTCGGCCTGCCAGTAAGCCGCTAGTTGTACGATGCGGCAATAGTAAACGATCGGCACGCACCGACAAATCGAGACGCACCGCACGCCTCTCGTCTTCTCCGGCGAGCTGCACCGACCCGCTCATGGTTTCTCGAAACGTTATTCCGGAACCGGCCCTCATACGATGCCCAACCCTTCAAGCATGACGCGCTCCGTGGCCATCAGATACTCCGTGGCCGCAGTATGCGCTGTCGCAGAGTCGCCCGCAGTGACCGCTGCGATCACTGGTGCAAGGCGATCGTATGCTGCACGAGCGTCGGTAAACGGCCCCGCGAGCCGGTCACGCACAGGCGTATAGGCGCTGAGTAGCGTATTAGTCAGCAATGCGTAGACGCGGTTACTGCTCGCCCGCCCCAACGCGCGGTGGACATCCATTTCTGCCAACTGCACTTCCTCCGGGCTTTCGCTTGCGGAGACCGCGGCCAACAATTCGATCAACTCTGCGCGCTGCACGCTTGTTGCCTTTTCTGCGGCACGCGACGCGATCAGTGCACCGACGCTGCGACGCACTTCAAATATCTCGACGAGCCAACGCGGATCGTGCTTAACTAGAATCGGTAGCAGGTCGGCACCGCCCAGCCTTGCGTAGTCACGCACTCGCGTTCCCACGCCGTGCCGGGTTTCCAACAGGCCAGCCTGCAGCAATCGGCCGAACGCATGCTTAAGAGTCGTGCGAGTTACCCCGTAATGCTGAGCCATTTCACGTTCAGGGGGCAGTAGCCCTCCGCTCGCATGACGGCCGCTCAGAATATCTTTGTGCAACTGCTTTTCCAGCACGTCGACAATCGTCTCGCGGGGCAGCATCTCGTGGTTCCCCTCTCCATGTTGGATGAGCCACTGAACCACGGCCGCGCAGAGGAGACAAGCCTCTTGCAAGGACGTCGAGCGTTTAGCCCAAGCCCCTAACAAGCTGGAGTTGGCTGACTGGGACCTTCTCCCCGGCGGAGGACCTTCCTCGACCTACATGCCCTGATCGTAGAGTCGCTGAGGGCAGAGTGACCGGCCAAGTGCAGGTAGCGTGGCTGCGCGGCGGTTGCAGGCACGCAGGAATCTACATGGCATGGCTAACCGTCCGGGATCCACAGCCCACCGCCCGCGCTTGCACCAAGTGGCCATCCACCAACCTTGCTCGGGGTGCGCCGGGTTTTGTGAGAGTCCTGCGCGAGGCGGATCCTGCCGGACGGCGCCGTCGCCGCGTGCGACTGGTCGGCAACTTGCGTATCGGCGGCGCAGAGTGAAGGTGCAGGTGAGTTGCCGGTCTGGAAGGCCGGCTTGCGGTGACTGCCGCCGGCCTTGCCGAGCTGCTGTCAGGGCCTGACGCTGCCCGCACGGCAACGGAACCGGTGCCCCAACCGCAGACGCGAAGGCCTTGGCAGGACTCCGGCCTGGCCACCGTCTGCGCATCAAGCACCGGGCTCGTCGTCCCGCACCCAAACGCCCAGCCGGGCCCTACTGCCCGGCGAGGAAGAAGACAACGTCGAACACCGAGACGTCCGGGCCCGCGTCGAGCACACCTTCACCCACATCAAGCACTACAAGATTCTCCGTGACTGCCCGTCAGCGCGGAAACGGCCTCCACCACGCGGTCCAGGCCGTCGCACCTCGCCATGGCGGCATGACCACACCGGCCCGGCACGCCAGCACCTTGACATGGGCACAGCGATCAGCTTCTCTGGCAGAGAGACTCATCCAGTTCGGGGTAAGGCTCCCGGCGACCTCGGGAGCAGCCCAGTCCCCATCGAGTGCGCCCACTCCCATCGGAGACGTCGCCACAAAGCGCGGTGAACTCTGGGGCACACCAGCAAAGCGCGGCGGATCCGATCGTGAGGTCCCACAGTGGCGCAGCACGTCCCTCTATCCGTGCTGGCAACGCGGCGGCCTGCGACCGAAATCAGCACAATCACGTCTCCATAGATGAGGTTCTCTATGTCTCTCAGTGGAAAAACCGCAACGGTTCGAGCGCTAATGCTGACGGTCTGCGCAGCCGCTTCGTTGTTCTGCACTAGTGCCCCAGCAAGCGCTACCCGTGATTCGGATGGCTACATAGCGACAGCCATATTCCCAACCCTTATGACGCACAATCTGATGCTGTTACCCAGTGGTATCACTGACTGGGAGCCGGACTTGCGTGCCCGCCTCGTAGGCGAGGCTAGTTATCTTAAATCATACGATATATTGGTCTTGACCGAATTGTTTGATAACAGCGCCACGGCAGAGCAACTCTTTCCCAGGCTGATTGACCAGCATCCATACCGCACGCCGGTGGTCGGCCGCGGCTCCTTTGGGTGGAATAGCACTAGCGGTGGTTATTACGGACCACCCCTTGAAGATGGTGGAGTGGCCATATTCAGCAAATGGCCCATTCGCTACCGGTCCCAGCACATATACGGCGGCGGATGCGGGGCTGACTACTGGGCAGCCAAAGGGTTCGCCTACGCTGTCATAGATGTCGCCGGCACCCGGGTCCACGTGGTGGGAACGCACCTGCAGGCCAACGATTCGGGCTGCGATGATGGCGAAGCCCAGCACGAAAGAGCCGACCAAATGAACGCCATAACTTCCTTTCTAGCTCAACGTGCTATCCCTACTTCCGAACCGATTATCATCGCTGGGGACTTCAACATCCGCTCCACAAGCAACGAATACACCCAACTCCTCGAGCGCTTGCAGGTGAGCTCCCCTCCTGTATCCACGTCTTCTGTCAGCTACGATCCCGCGACTAACTCCATCGCCAGGTACCGTGATCCAGGAGGATCTCCCGGCCGACTGGACTACGTCTTTCTTCGCACCGATCACGCTCGTCCAGCACACGGCTGGGCGAACTGGGTCTTCCCTTACCACTCTTCGCCCTATGCGATGCGCGGCCGTAACTTCTGGGACTACTCAGACCATTATCCGGTCGTCGGCATGGCTACGCCCTGATCTCCTGGTGTTCTGAGTGTGGATTTCCTCCAAAGAACTGTCTCATGCAGTGTTCGGGGAGGGAGTCTGCGCTGCTGAAACTGACGTGCCGAGTGGTCGGTGCTGAGGGTTGGACGCGGCGCGTAAGTTCGCGCCTGGGATGACAAGGCTGGCGCGAGCGATCCTCTCTGTGGTGAGGTACCGGATGATGGCTTTTTGCGTCGTCGCGTGTACTCAAGGAGCGCATCGGGAGGTTTCCGGACAGCACAGCCTTGGCGCGGGGCAGAGTGCTTCTGGGGGATCGTGTCGACACCGCTATCGGGCGAGCCGTGTACGGGCTTTTTCGCGCGGTGCTGTACGAGCACGTTGCCGGCCCCACCCGCCCGGACCTTCGTGCTGATACCGGAGAGTTGTCACCCGCTGGTCAAAGCAGCGACTCGCCTCCCTTGGATCATCGGAGCTCCTCAGGGAGATCCCTACGCGAAGCCACCCCTAGTTTCCGATAGGCATTGCTCAGATGGACCTCCACTGTTTTCGGCGTAACGAAAATGCGCTGGGCGATTTCCCTGTTGGAGTATCCCTTAGCGGCGAACTCGGCAACTCTGCGCTCGCTGGGAGTGAGCGATTCCAGACCTTTCATAGCAATGCGTCGCCGCCGGGCTCCTGCAGCCACAAGCTCTGTATTGGCGCGATCACCCCAAAAGCTGACACCGCATCGTTCAAAAAGCGTGCATGCGTCCTGCAGTGAATTCCGCGCATCTTTCCGGTACCCTTCGCTCCGAAGGATACTCCCTTGATCCAACAAGGCCTTGGCCAACTCAAGTTGCGCAGAGGACTCTCGCAAAATAGCAACCGCTTCTTCGAGGAAATGTAGACGCTGGCTCCTGGGACTTACGACCCCCATAACGCGCAGGGCGCGACCCAGTGCTCGTGGCGCGCCCCAAACCCGAGCAAGTTCTACTTCTTCGGTGGCGTATTCTATGGCTTCGCCGGCTCGGCTCAGCGCGTGCAAACACAGGGCTGTGTCAGATCGCCAAGGAAGAAGCGCTGGATTTCTGCAGCACTGAGCATCGGCAGAAGCTCCCACGGTGAGACTCTGAGTCAGTGCTTCCCCGTAAGACCCCGATTCTCGTAGCAGGCGTGCTCTTCCAGCGGATACAAGGATTTCCATACCACGTATCCCGGTGCCATTCGGGATCGCCCATTCCAATACCTTTTCCGCTTCTCTGAAATTTCCCTGCTCTATCAGGGCTTCGGCGAGGTAGGCACCCGTTGCCGCACGTCCGAGACTGTGGGCGCTGAGTTCATCAGCTCGGGCGGCTTCGCGCATATCCCGCTCAGCTTCTTGGGGAAAGCCGCGCCAAAGTAGGCTCAGTCCGCGGAAACAGTAGGCGGGTGCGAGGGTTGTTATGGACCCAAATCGGTGCGCTTTGCCCACCGCGGCATCAAGCATGGCAGGGGCCTGGGGGTGATCAGCGGCGACGAGGACGTGCCATGCTGCTGCGGCGAGATGGGCGACCGCTGGTTCACTCAGGAGCACATCTTCTGACAGACAGCGCATAGCGTGAGGCACTGCCTCGGGATCACTCATGTAGAACTGCCCGAACGCAATAGCACAGTCAATCATTTTCCCTGAGCGACTGTCCGTCTCTGGTAGATCTTGCAAGCGGGATACGCATTCGGCGATATCACCCGGATTGCCAGAAGTGATACGGCTCATTGCGGCGAAAGATTCCAGCTCAAGACTAAGTTCGGATGTTGGAGAATCAAGATCAGAAATTGCATCGCTGATGATCCTTAGCGCCTCTTCACTCTCCCCTTGAAGGTGAAGAGATACAGCAAGCATCGCCGCTAGGTGGTGGCGTTCCTCTTCGTGCTCAGACAGGTCCACCGCCTTCCTGAGATAGCCAGCCGCATCGGAGAGCTCTAGCAGGTGCGATGCGGCGCCGAGCAGCGTGAGAACATCGATCCGGTCTGTCCGAGAAAGCGGTTCTTCCAGACAGCGAAGCAGATAAGTGCGCGTGGCCTCTGGGGAACCGCGGGACATTGCAAATTCTGCAGCAGTCCGCAGAGTGATATGGGCAGTATTAATCGTTGCTGGAGGTATCTTCAGGAGGTGCGCGGCTACCCTCTCAGGCTCCGCGCCGGCCTCATCGAGGAGAATGGCGGCCCGTTCATGCATGGCGAGTCGGTCCGTACTTTCCAGTGCCTCCTCGATAGCTGACCGTACTAGAGGATGAACAAAACGAACTCGCGGCGAGTGCTCCGAGCCTGCCACATCGATCGACACCATGCTTGTGCGCGTAAGGTCGCTTGCAGCAGCTGACCCTTCAGCGGCAGCGAGCCCCGCCAATGCCGCCGCTTTGTTGAGCTCCGCGCCGTCGCCAAGAACTGCTGCGGCTTGCGCCAAAGCCGCCGAAGCCGGCTCCAACTGTGCTAGGCGCAGCTTTACTCGCTTACGGACGGCCTGCGGCCCTATGCTTTCCACTTTCGATAGGTTACCGATTGTGGGTGAAACCTTTTCAGTCGCGAAGGCGTCTGACAATTCCCGGATCCATAGCGGATTTCCGCCAGTTGCTTTGTGGCATGCCTCAGCAAATGAGTCGTCTGGCTCTACGCCGAGAAATTCGTGAATCAGCTGCCGGGTACTCTCAACGCCAAGCGGGAGGAGACGCATAACGTGACACGCTGAGTCTGAACTGAGAAGAGTGAGGAGCTTTGCTGCAGCTGCTTTCTCACCTTCGGGACGAAGGCTGAAGATGATCGATACCGGGATATCGGCTAGGCGGGGAAGTAGGTACAGGAAGAACCGGAGGGACGGCTCATCCGCCCAGTGTAGGTCATCAGCTACAAGCAATACTGGACTATCCTGGCAAACATTAACGAGAAGCCAGAATAGGCCGTTGAGAAGGGGGAAATCACCTCGCACTTCCGCGCCGTTAGATGGGCTAGGGCTGCCTGGATCTAGGTGGGAGGAATTCCACTGAGTTCCGAGCGGAAACAGTTCGCGTGCCTGAGCCGCTGGTCCTGACAAGAATTTATCGTGTTGTTCGGGCGTCGCCGAAACGAGGTGGGTCTCGAACAGCTGCCGTACCAAACCGTAGGCAAATTCTCTTTCCAGCTCTGTTCCCCGAGCAGAAAGCACTTGAATTCCCATGGCACGCGCAATGGAGGATGCCTCGCTGAGTAGACGGGATTTGCCGATCCCGGGCATTCCCTCGACTGCCAAAGCTGCCCCTGCGCCAGTGGTGAGCCTTTTCACATGTGTGGTCAATACCTCAATTTGTGGTGTGCGCTCCAGCAGGTTTTTCGCGTTCGCCATGGCCTGATTATCTCGCGGCCCAGATGTTTTGGCCACTGGAACAGCGGATGCATCTGAGAACCGCGGATATGAGGCGGGTCTGGGCTTTAGAACGTGGTGTCGCGTGCGCGGTGAACACGCTGGCTCTGTGAGCGTGGGGCTTGCCCCAGCTGCTCCTTCTTGCCACGGTAGGGGGAGGCCGGGTCGGCTAGGGTCTGTTGCGAAAGTGGATCTTGTTCGTTGATGATCACGTCCTGTGGGACGTGGGGATCTGACGAACGGCCAGTGGGCCCGGCTTGAGCC
>NZ_JBITXX010000043.1:0-15425 GCF_044544925.1 Streptomyces sp. NPDC053431
AACGCGACATCCGGGCCTGGCTCGCCGACTGGAACGAGCACCCCAGACCGTTCGTCTGGACGAAGACAGCCGACGAGATCCTCGACAAAGTCGCCACCTACTGCCGACGAATCTCTGACTCAGATCACTAGCTTGCCAAGGCCCTCCCGCATCGGCCTGTCCGGTTGGCTGCGGCCCGGCGGGACCGCCTGTCAGCGAAGAGCGCGTGCCTGGAGATAATGCCATTCCATGCAAGCTCAGGAGCAAGGAGAGAACGAATGGCCAAGCGTGTGATCGTGGAGAGTGACCTGTCGGGCGAACCTGATGCTTCTCCAGTCATGTTCGCGTTCGACGGGAAGCGGTACACCATCGACCTCACGGAGGGAGAGACAGAGGAACTGCGGACGGTCCTCGCTCAGTATATGGATGTGGCCGAGGAGGTGACCACGACGGGCCAGGCAGCCGTCCCCAACCAGAGCGTCGGCCCTGACCCTGCCAAGGTCCGAGCATGGGCCCAGGAGAACGGCATTGAGGTCAACGCTAAAGGCCGCGTGCCGCACTCAGTGGTAACCCGGTACGAGAGGGCGATGGAAACGGCGGCAGAGGTGTAGCCGTAGCCCTGCGCGGTCTGCGTCTTCGGCAGGGGACCGCCCCCTTGCTCTCACTTGTGTCTTCCCCCGTTGGCGGACTGAGGGATCTGCCTAGTCACGCCAACAAGTTGTTTCAGAAGGCAATCAAAAGTTGCTGAGTCCCCGCCAGCTTGCTGGCGGGGACCTATGCCTCTGAGCGGCAATCAGACCCTAGAGGGCCCCAACATGCCGCTGAGGGTGCCCAGTTCTCGCGGCAGCCGACGCTGATGCCGACATCGGCTGGACCGTCTTGGTGGACTCCACCGTCTGCCGGGCTCATCTGCATGCTGTCGGTGCCAGGAAAGGGCGCCGGTTCCGGGCTGAACTCGACGACCACGCCCTCGGACGCTCCCGCGGCAGCCTGAGCACGAAAGTTCACCTCGCCAGAGACAGCCCTGCACGGTCTCTGGCCCTTCGCGTCACCGCAGGCCAGGCAGGCGACATCCGGCCTTCGAGACAGTCATGGCAGGCCTCCGCGTTCCGCGAAGCGGACCCCGGCCGACCAAGAACCCGGCCCGATGCCGTCCTGGCGGACCGCGCGTACTCGTCCCGCGTGATTCGCAATCATCTCCGGCGACGCGGGGATCCGCACAGTCATCCCTCAGCCGTCCGACCAGGGCGGCCACTGGCTGCGCCGAGGCCGTGACGGAGACCGCACACCGGCCTTCGACGCAGAGGCACATAAGCAGCGCAACTCGGTCGAACGGCGCATCAACCGGCTCAAGCAGTGGTGCGGCTTGTCCATTCGAACGGACAAGCTAGCCATCGCCTACCAGGCCGCACTCCACCTCGCCACCATCCTCTGGACAGCCGCTTGACCGCCCAAGCACGCTGCCCGCGGAGATGGCCTCATGGACGATCTTGTGGAATTCCTTGTCGCACGCATCATGGACGACAACCACACCTATGCCTACGTGGCCGACACCCTGGGCGGCGAGGCTCCTCTTGACAGCCACCTCCCCATGCTCGATCTGATCGAGCAACTGACAACGACTATAAAGCCATGGACCCCTCGGGCTCCCGCTCGGCCGGCCTGGCATACGCGCTGCGAGTCCTTGGCCAGTCATACGCCGAACACGCTGCCTACCAGCAGGGATGGCGCCCATAGCCATTCAAGGAGACGGGCTCTAATTGGCCAACTCCGGCCAGCTTTTGATCGGCGGCCCGGCCCGGTCAACGGCTGTCGCGCGCCGAGTACAAGCCGGAGCGGGCGATGCCGAGGATGCATAACCCCTTCACGCCACGGCGGCGTCGGCGGTCGGCGGGGACGCGGAAGCGGTTCATGAGCACGTATCCCGGCCCTTAGGTTTAAACACATCACCCATGTAGACACCAGTTGCCTTCGAGTAGGCCTCGGCAAAGTCGGCGACTGCCTCACGAAAAAGGACGTTGGGCCACGGATCCACCAGTTCCTCTCCCTTTTGCTGCAACTTGGAAAGGGCCGATTGTTCTAAATCTTGATCCCCAGCATGGCGGGCCAATAAGAGAGCCTGTGCAAGGCGCGCCGGCTCGCTAATGGTCGAGGCAACGGACCATACACTGCCACGATGAATGGGAACATCTGCCAGCAGGAGCCGACCTAGGTCTCGGCGGTCGCGGACAAAACGCAATGAAAGATGTGCAAACTCTGCGAAAGCCGTGGAAGCCTCCGCGTCCAGCGGATACCCTCTCTCTGGCCATGGGTAAGACGCAGCTTGGGCCGAGTTGGAGAACGTCGCGTCGTCAGACAGTCGGGGATGGTCGATTCGAATGCCCATGCCGGCTAAGCCTCGCAGTTGGCTTTGGAGCACCTCGTCGTACGTGATGACCCACCAGCTGAAACAACCGGTGCGGGACTTGTCGTAGCGGTCCTTCCAAATGGAGAGCACGGAATGCAGCCCACGTCGGTGGAACGAAAGATCTCCTCCCCGTATGCTTGTCGGGGTCATGCCTATTAACTCAACGACTTCATCCGTGATGCTGCGCATCGTCCATGGCCTCGCCATGAAGGCATATTAATGGAGCCGGGCTTAGCCAGGAACAGCCAGCCAGTCTGAGCGGGCAGCACCCGCTGATAGCACTGAACTTTGCGACAGTTCTGTGGGGTGGGTGGATGGTGGGCCGGGTGTGGTTGGTGAGCTTGTGTTTCTTGAGTGAGGGCCGTAGCGGTTCCACCGGGTTGGGCTTGGGTGCGTAGGTGGGTAATCGCTCGAGGATGAGCCAGTTCTGCTCGGCGACCCAGGCGCGCGTGGCCTGGCTCCAGTGGGCGGGCGGGGGCCGTCCCAGATCAGGATCACCCGCTCGCTCGATGAGGGTGGTGGTGTCGTAGCTGTCGGGCTTGAGGTGGAAGCCTGGGCGGGCCTCTCGATCGGGGTTGGTGGAGGGGTATCCCAGGGCCCCGGCCATCGCGGCGCGTTTCCCGTTCAGCCGGTTCCGCAGAAAGGGGTGCGGTCGCAGGGTGTGTAAGCGCGGCGGGTCTGAGGCAGCAGAGAGATGCCTTATTCGTCGAGGGGGACACGATCCAGTGGAGGACCCGCCTCATCACGCGAGATAAGGCGGGCATGCTGATCAGCCCGGGGGATGAAGCTACCAGCGGACAGCCACTCCATGTTGCAGACCAGGGGCGACTGTTCCTCCGCAGTGGGAGTCGCCCCAGCTCCACTAGTTGACCACTGCAACGGTGAGGGGGCATGAGTAGCTGCCACTTAGACCGTGTTCTATGTGGTGAGGCGTACGAGTCGCTTGTAGCAGCACAGGGCTGCAGCGAGTCCGAGAAAGGCCAGGTAGTTGCGGGGGTTGCGTTCGTAGCGGGGGCTGAGTCTGCGGTAGCAGCCCGACAGCCACGCCATCGTGCGCTCGATCACCCACCTGCGGCGGCCCAATCGCTCGCTGGACTCGATGCCCCTACGCGCAATCCGCACTCCGATGCGCTTCGCCCATAACCATTTCCGCAGATCAGCACGGTCGTAGGCTTTGTCGGCTTGAAGGGCTGAGGCTTGAAGTACCGGCCTCTGTACGGGGCGTGTCGCGTTTGGTCACCCGCGACCATGGGCCTCAGCCCTTCACTGTCGTGGGTGTTGCCGGCCGAGACACCGACGAGGAGGGGCAGTCCGTTCGCGTCCGACAGGATGTGCATCTTGGAACCCGGCTTACCGCGGTCCACGGGGCTCGGACCTGTATGTTCGCCCCTCTTTAGAGGTCGTTTCACTTGGTGAGTCGGCGGTAGTTGATGAGGCTGGTGGCGATGGCTGCGAAGGCGAGGAAGTGCTCGGGCTTGCGCTCGTAGCGACGGTGGAGCCGGCGGCAGCCGGCGAGCCAGGACATGCCGGAATCCGCTTCTGTGCTGCTCCAAGTGCGATGGAATGGTCCACATTCCTGAAACAGCGTGGATGCAGACGAGGTTGGCTCCGCTTCTTGAAACGACCTGTCGCCTGCAGAGCGTGCCTCCGTGTCGAAAATAGTACGGCGTGGTTCCTTGATGGGAGCTGAGGAGGATGTGGCCCCGCACTTTGACCTTCCGTTGTCGGTGCAGGCAGCATGCCATACGTCCGGCTCGGGCCTGCGACCCGGAACTAATTCAATTGCTCCGACGACTTATGCAGGGGCCGTTGCGTGAACGCTCGCCATGGGAGGTGACCGGTCCACCGTTGCTGTGGACCGGGAGCGTGGCACCGATGCGGGCGAGAGTACTGCTGGCGCAATGTGCTAGTGGAGGCTCGTGACCAACCACAGCGGGAGCACAGGCGAAGCGGATCCCACGGACTGAGTGGCAATCACTCTAACCTTTCAGGTGGGTCCTTAAGAAGCTGCACTAGCCCAGTGCACCTCCTGCCGGCGGTTCGCGGCAATACGCCATGCCCGTCGTTGCTCGGGTTGCAGCGAGATTGGTCGTGCTGCCATCCAGGCGACTGCTCATCGGGTGGTCCGATGAAGAATGAACGAGAACTACCGCCGCCTGGTCCAGATAGGGAGCCGATTGATGACTATCGAGGAGAAGAAAGCTGGCGATCGCGACGACGGTGCGAGTCCAGTACTCATCGATTGGCGGCGGAGAAATGCCAAAAAAATCCGAGAGAAGCGCTCTCGGGGAAAGGGACTTATTTCCCTTACAGGCATTGCGCTGCTCCTGACATTGCTTACAAAGACGTTCCTTGTCCAGGCATTCTATATCCCTTCGGGTTCGATGGAGAACACGCTGCATAAGGGAGATCGGGTCCTCGTAGACAAACTTACACCCTGGTTTGGATGGACACCGCAGCGTGGGCAGGTTGTTGTTTTTCGCGACCCCGGTGGCTGGTTACCGGAACGGCCTTCACGGGATAGCGCTTCCGTTCAGAGCCTGTTTCAAGAGGCGCTGGCTTTGGTGGGCCTGATGCCTTCAGCGGATGACAAGAACCTCATCAAAAGGGTTATCGCGGTAGGAGGTGACACCATTGAGTGCAACCGAGGCGAGCCGGTCAAGCTCAACGGCCAGTCCCTGGCGGAGTCATACATTCATCCTGAAGCCACACCTTGCGACGATTACCCTGTCGGCACAGTAAGAGTGCCCAAGGGTCATCTCTGGGTCATGGGCGATCACCGCAATAAGTCGAGCGATTCCCGAGCCCATGCTCATGAACCGGGCGGCGGCTTCGTGCCTGTAGGAAGCGTGATCGGCCGCGCAATCACTGTAGCCTGGCCAGTTCAAAGGTGGACCACGTTGCCAATCCCTCAAACATTCCACCAATAGCAGTGTCCTCAAATTGGTTTCTCGGTCGGCCCGACGTGACCGGTCCTGCAGGGAAGGTGCCCCTCGTATGGACAGGCTAGTTCACCTGTCTGGACCCTCGGGCTGCCTGCAGTCCCTTCGTCCCAGAACAGCTCTGCGAAGAGGCTCTATGGAGGCAGGGCCCAGGCCTAGGCTCCCCGCGGGCGGATCCATCGTTACTGCCGCCGCGTGTTGAGTAATGCGCTCTGCCTTACCGGACGAGTCATCAGAGAAGAGGACTCTTTGAAAATCCTCGCGTTTGCTTGTGTTGTCACTCGTCCTCTTATGCTGCTGGCGGGCTTAGCATGCTTTCTCTTTGCCGTCTTTGGTTCCCGCACTACCGTCGAGGGGGGCACGGTTATGCCGGGGTCGGATATAATTATCGGCGATTTAAAGGAAGATAGTCGCGCCTGCTACGACGGCTTCAGTGCGCTCCTGGATTCCGAGTTGTTGGCGATTAGCCACTCATCCCGGCAAGCGGCCAAGTCAAACGGTTGCGCCTTACGGGGCAACGACAAGCATCACGACGTCTATCAGGACCGTGCATATTATGTTTGGGATGACAGTCGCGATCGTGCGGCGTTACGCGATGGTCACGGGCGCACTGTCAACATCGAGGAATGAGGCTCTCCATTCTGAATGGAACGCCACAGAGGCGGTCTGGCAACTGCAGTGAGGTATTCTCAACGAAAAACCATTGCCAGGCGTGGCCGAGGATGCGGCAGTCTTGGCGATCGCACCTTTCGGCTGGGGCTGAGCGTGACTCCAGCGTCTGTGAGCTCGGCCGCGCCGGCGTGTTCGGCCACGTGCCGAGCGTCCCAGGCGGGATCAGCGTTGCGGGGTGGGGGTCGCGGGTTGAACTCGGGTGAAGTTAGAGCGCCGCCAGTAGGTCATCGCATGCGAGGTGACCACCGAGCCTTTCGGAGATTCGCCAGGCTTTGAGCCGTGCGGAGGCTCGTTCCACAGGTGGGCGGAGTGGGGTGTGCGCCCGGTTGCTGGACTCCTGCCTGGTCACGGCCGAGGTGTCCCTTGGCCGGCGTTGCTCCCGGATGTTCACGCCCTGCTTGCGCTGCTTGCCGAGGGGTCGTCCTAGCTGTTGCCGACACGGTCACGCCCGGCGAGGGTGCGTCCACGAGCACGCACCCACAGGGCGGCCTTGGCGTAGTGCCGGCATGAGCGTGGGAGCGGGGGACGACTGGTGTGTGATCACACTGTGTGCATTCCGTCGTTGTCGGTCTCTGAGCTTGTTCAACCTGAGCCCGGCATTCAGAGCCGAGACGGCTTTGACCTGTATCGATGCCAAAGTCTTGTCCAGTGGGCGGTGCTGGAGGGCTGCGTGCGTCGGACGTCGGCTCTGGCTTTGGCTCAGCGGTCGCGGATCGTGCTGGAGTGCGCCGAGGGCCACTGGGTCATGGAGGTGTCCCGCTGACTGCGGATCGCTCCAGACATGGTTCGCGCCTGGCGGCGGCGCTTCATCGAACGTGGTCAGTATGGCGTGTGGGACGCCCCCCGCCTGGTGTCCCGTGGAAGATCACCGATGCCGATGTCGAGCGGGTCATTGTCAAGATGCTCGAGGAAATGCCGGAGAACGCGACCCACTGGTCGACCAGGTCGATGGCCGCGGTGCTGGAAGGTCGAAGTCGACGGTCTCGCGGATCTGGTGTGCGTTCGCACTCGCGCCGTACCGGGCCCAGACGTTCAAGCTGTCGATGGATCCGTTGTTCATCGACCTGGCAGGTGCCGACCGCAAACCAAGTCGTGATTACTCACTCGCCGGAAACGGCCCGCATGGTCGTATGCGGGTGTGCGGGACATGCGGCCTGTGTGGCAGCTCCGCAGCCTCCGGTGGATCGGCACCCCACGACCATACCGGAGCGGCCCTCTGCCCCTGCCCGGGCGTGGCGCGGTGGTGCGGACGGCCAGTGAAGGGCCCTGTTGTAGAGCACAGCGGGGCCCTTCACACCCCCTCGGCGCAGCCGGTGGCACACGACCTTGCATGCTGTGTTGTCCATACGCCTATTGCGGCACCTGCTCAACTTAACCCGCAGGTGCCCCACGGCGGGTTTACCCGTCGGCCGCCAAGATGGCGAACCCGGAGTGGCACTGACCGCACCCCTGGGCGTCACCGTCAAACGGCCGGGGCGCGGGGTGGCTGCCGGTGGTCGCTGATCGCCATGCGGGACGGCGCGCATCCGGCTCTGTCACCGACTGGGACCCATCCCTGGGGCAGAGGCAGTACGGCAGAATGGGCGAACGGGACTTCATCGCGCCGAGCGATGGGGTTTTCGTTACCTGGGCAAAACGCCGACCGTGCTGTGTTGTACGGCCTTAAAACCGAGGCTCCCGCGGTATGCCACCTCGTCATCGAGCGGGCTGCAAGCCGACGTTGAACGCAGCTCGGCTCGCGTCGCCCTCGGCCGGTTCATGCCCTCGTACCCGACCGGCTCAGGCGCCTGCAGTATCAGCCCTGCAAAGCACCATGCTGGCAACCCCCGGAGCCCGCTGCCACGTGCCACCGGGCCGCCACGCGCTCATGCGCCATCCCGCAGACACGGAGGACCCCCGCAGTGAGAGCCGAGGTGCGTCGCTGCCTTTAAGCGGAGGGGGCTGTAGCAATAAAAGGTCCTAACAGAACCTGTTGACCATGTGACTTTCGGTTCGGATGGTCGTTGGTCTGGCCGTGGGGAAACGTCAGTCGCGGCCGTGGATCGTGTCGGATGAACTGTGGGCACTGATCGAGCCGTTGCTGCCCGGGCCGGCGCCGAAGTGGGTGGAGGGCCGTCCGCGGGTGCCGGACCGGCAGGTGCTGTGCGGGATCCTGTTCGTGCCGCACACCGGCATCCAGTGGGAGTACCTGCCGCAGGAGCTGGGCTTCGGGTCCGGGATGACCTGCTGGCGGCGTCTGGCCGCGTGGAACGAGGCCGGTGTCTGGGACCAGTTACACCTGGTGCTGCTGAGGAAACCGCGGGTCGCGAAGAAGCTGGACTGGTCGCGGGCGGTGATCGACTCCTCTCACGTCAGGGCCGCGCGGCGGGGCCCAAAAGCGGTCCCATCGTGCAGCCCCCATACTCCGGCCGCATAGATCAGGAACCGGCGATGGGCGGTCGACTTCGATATTCCGAAGCACGGCGGCAAGGCCCGCCAGACGCAGCCGCTGACCAGGAGGTAGATGATCGCGGCGAACAGCGTCTCATCAGGCCTGTCCAGCGCCGCCCTGCGGCCGCACCCTCGACGGCGGGATCAGCGGCTTCGCGCTCTCCCACAACCCATCCGGCACGATCCAACTCCATGTACCCCGCCCCATAGACGACGCAACGACCACCTCACCACATAGGACACGGTCTTAAGTAGTGGGTACTCATCACGCGGGACCTGTGCTTTGTTTGTCTGGATGTGAAGTGGTCAGGGCGGACAACATGCAGGTAGAAGGCGGCCTTCCGCTTTCCTTCGCTGAACCCTCCTTTCTTCATCTGTAAGGCACATACCTGTATAGGTCCGACCACTTCGAGAAGCATTATTGCAAAATGATGCTTCCCGACTTCCGGAGGGTGAAGTACCAAGCTGGCATGAGAGGGAATATGGAAACATACATCGGAGTGATGTCAGGGTGGTTTTATGATGCGGTAGTGCGCCAGTGGAGTCAGGCCTTGCTTCGATCTTCGTTGCAGCCATCGGATAAGCCGACTCTCGCTACCATTTATGAAGCAATCCTCGACCATCGTCAACGTGCGGATTTGCCAACGGAATTCGAGCAAGAGAATGGCGAGGACCGTCATGACTGGTCCGTAAGAACTGCGGCCTTCGCCTATCGCATGCTCGTTCAGAAGGCGAGTGGGGTGGCTGCGGCAACGCTGCCTTTTTGACTCCGCAGTCTCTGGCATGTGGCACGTGCGGCGCACTCTTCTCGGCGCTTGCGAGCCGTTTCAGCGCTCTGGTCTTGCATGAAGACCGCAGGTGTGATGGCAGTTGCGCAGGACGCCCCATGGACGTTTCTGTGGCCCACCGTATGCCCGGCCGACAGGTTCCAGCAACGGCCCGCAAGCCAGCCAGTGGCGGTGGGAGAGTGCGTGACGCGGGTCGTGCCAACTGACCCAGCAGACCTGCCACGGCCTGCTCCGGACCCAGATCGCTTAGTGCGGGGCTGCGAGAGCTGCGACAGTGTCACAGTTCGGCTCTGCAGGTTCAGCTGGGTCAGGCTGCAGTGTCGCTTGGCCGGCGTTGCGGAGGTTTCGCCGGCTCCCTGTTAGGCCTTGTCCGCGAGGACGGGGATTTTCAATGGCTCACAGATAGTGACGATGTTGTGGGTGCGGACGGCGGCGATGTCCGTGGTCCGTCCGGGCAGCCGGCGAGTACCAGATGTCGTGCTTGCGCAACGGCTCTTTCGACGGGGCGTCTGAGACGGGAGTGGCCCGGTTGACGCGCTTTTATGTGATGGTCCGGTTCTTGCCGGGTCGGCGCTTGTGGGGAACGGTGACGATGTCGCCGGCGCCTTGGTAGTCGGGGTCGGCTCGGTCGGGGATGCCTAGGTGGATGTAGGTGGTGATGATCGGGTGTTGTCGGGCCGCGGTCTGGGCGTGGGTCTGGTCCGGTAGCGCGGGTGAGAATTCATGCCAGGGTGTCGTCCGGTGCGGTCACCACCTGCGGGTTCACCCCCGTGCCGTCGGCGCTTTCTCGAGTAGCCGGCCCGGTCGCGTCGGCCGATCTCAGCGCTGTGGTCGGGCTCGGCGCACGTCCGGTGAGATGGCCGATCACGGGATGCGCATAGGCATGAGTGGTGCCCGGGCTGATCCCGAAGCAGGCCGCGAGTTGTCGCGGTGTCGTTCTTCCGCGGGTATACCAGTGCCACCACAGCGGTGCTCCGACGGTGACAGCCGGCACCGCCGGTCACCCTCGCGAGTCAGCATCGTCACCCCCTCCACCAGGACACCCGGACGTCGAGTACGGCACGACAAGGCAACCACCAGGCCCCCCGACTCGAAGAGCTGCGGTCGTCAGACATCCCGCTCAACAACTCCAGGGCCTCGCCATCACACCATCCCGGCCAGCACCCGAGACAAGCTCATTGATCCGACCGGTCTTGACGAGACAAGGCTGCGACCTGCGCGGGCCTCCTGACTCCAGCGGCCGCGTTCTTCAGCCAAGAGCCTGGAGAAGGCTACCTGGTCGCAGTCGAGGTCACGGGCAAGCTACCCGCGCCGGGCGAGGCCAACTTTGAGAATGAAGTTCTTCTTACAGGTCTACTCGTGGACCAATTGACCTTGTTGCTTAGGGGGTGTTTTACGTGCGTCGTGATCAATCTGCGAGATCTGCATGCGTGGCAGGGTGTGGACGGGTAGACCTTTTTTGGTGACGCGAGTGCAACTGACGGATGCGGAGTGGGAGTTATCGGGCCGTACCTGCCGATCGGCGAATACGGTCCGTATCCCGAGCGCCTGCGGCAGCGGTTCGAGGGTGTGATCTGGCGGTTCAAGACGGGCGGGCAGGGGCGAGAGATGCCGACGGAGTTCGGTGCCTGGTCGACCGTCCACAACCGCTTCCGGTAATGGCGTGACGCCGGCGTTTTCGAGGCGCTGCTGGAGGGCCTGGTCACGGAAGCCGCGAAGCGCGGCGAAGTGGACCTGTGTCTGGTCAGCATTGACTCCACCACCGCCCGGGACCATCACGACGCTGCCGGGATACACCTCGACGAGGACTTCCTCACCGCACTGGAAAAGGCTTCCGCCGAGGCGGAGAAGGCCAGGTCAAAGGGGGCAGCCTCGACGAACAAACCGGGCAGGATGCCGGAAGCGACCCCGCGCGGGAAGAGCGATGGCGCCTCCGGCGCTGGCGCAAACTCCGGCTGAAGGCCGCCCTGCTCGGGCGCTCCAGAGGCGGACAGACCAGCAAGATCCAAGGTCGCTGGCGACAGGAAGTGCCGCCCAGTGGCGTTCATCCTGACTGCGGGCCAAGGCCGCCGACAGCCCGCAGTTCATCCCCGTACAGGTACGTGTGCGAGGGTTCCTCGGCCGATCTCGCACCCGACCCGGCCAGGCGCGGTCGCCGCAGACAAGGCGTACTTGTCTCGTGGCAACTGCACCCCACCTGAGCAAACGCCGTATCAAGGCGGTCATCCGGAGGAAGAAGGACCAAGCAGCCAACCGGAAGAAGAAGGCTCCAGAGGCGGCCGGCCCATCAGTCACGACGCCGACGACCTCACCCGGAGCACCTAATGATCACAACCGAATACGCTGCCCTAGGCAGGGTCTTCGAATGATCACCGCTGGTGGATCGTGGTGTCGTGATAGGCCGCCATGAACTGCCGGACCGAGTGGGAGTTCGTCCGGCCGCTGCTGCCCGAGTCGTTGCGGGGACGCAAGCGGCTGGACGACCGCAGGGTCTTGAACGGGATCGTGTGGAAGTTCCGGACGACACCAACGACTGCACCCGGTTCACCGCCGTGATGGAGGCGAGCCGGGTGCCCCGGATCGGACCGGGGCGGCCCCGGGTCCGGCCCGATCACGTCCTGGGCGACAAGGGCTACAGCTCGAAGGCGATCCGCACCGCACCTGGCTCCGCCGCTAGGGCATCGCCCACACGATTCGCGAGCGGGCCGACCAGTTCCGCAACCGGGCTCGACGAGGCCGCCGCGGAGGCCGCCCGCCGGCCTTCGACCGCGAGGCCTACAAGCACCGCAATGTCGTGGAACTGTGCTTCAACCGCTCGAAGCAGTGGCTTGGCATCGCCACCCGGTACGACAAAAGCCGCCGAGTCCTACAAAGCCACCGTCACCCTCGCGTCACTCCTGATGTGGGCGTGACATTTGACGACAGAACCTAGTGCCGGGCGTTCAGGGAAGCGCCTGCGGCTGGAAAAGGCGTGTAGAACGCACCCAGCCAGCGCACCCCGTTACTCGTCAGTGTGGCTCCAGCCCGCGGCCGCCGACTGGGCAGCCTGCCGAAAATTTCAGTTCAAATAGGGCGACTCGTCAACTTCGGAGAAGGTTGCTTTTTCGTACGTATTCATCCCGGTCTGGGGGACCCATGCGTATGCAAGAACGCTCGTGGACACTCTATTGGCGGTGCCTGGCGAGTCATCCTTGAACCAGGACGATGTGCAGGTCTTGTACTGCCCTACCTTGATTTCCCCATGGAAGCAATCATTGTTCGGATACCAGCCCTTTAGGGTTTTCCCATTAGAGTTGGCCGTCAGTCCTTCTCCGACCATTTTATTAAAAATAAGCTCCCGGGACCCCCAATGTCCGTAATTGTACCCGTATTTTTGACTGGTGCCCGAGCCATTAAACACGGTGCTGGATCCGGCGAAATATTCATCACCATTCGGCGCAATTGTCTTGTGGATGCATGTCTGGATGTACATGTCCCGGTACCCATTCCCGATGCTGGACGGGCCGGAGTACCCCGAGAAGCTCCTCCAGGGATTGCAGACAGTCTGCTCCCCGTAAGCACTTGCGGGAGTAGCGGTGATCACCGTGGCGCCTGCAGCCAAGGTCGCGACTGCGGCTGCCAGCTTCTTGAACGAATGCATTTTCCTTCATCCTCACGGCATCATTGGCTCACAGGAAGTAGATATCGTGAGCTCGGAGGTTCACTGATGAGTTTTACCATCGTACAGTTCTGTAAAAATTATTGGAATAAGTAATTGCAGCTCAGTGGGGTTTTCAGCGAATGATCTTGAGGCTGCTGAGGTGGGAAGCTAGTACTGATCCGTGTGCAGCCTGCGCGCCGCCTCCTGCTGCCACAGCGGAAGGCATCATCAACACTGCCCTGTTAGACGACGAGCTTTGTTCATAAGATGAAGCGTCCATTCGCGTAAGGCAAGCAAAAAAGGGAGCAGTAGCTGACGATCAACCTTTCAGCTGCGTTCCGGCAGAGAAAACCGTACTCAACCTCGCGGCGAGGCAACCTGAACTGAGATCTGCGACGGCTGCTGAAGCGGGCCGTCTAGTCAAGGCGCTTGCCCCGAGATCGCAGGGTGGGGTTCGGGCATACGCCGAAGCCTGCAGCCAGCGAGGGTCTGCCCGAGCATGCGTGCGCTCAGTAGGAAGCGGACAGCGCACTGCCGAGACCCAGCGCAACCTTCAACCGCGAAACGTCTAGAGCAGATGTCTTTGGCTCAGCAGGCCCGTCCCGCGGCAGGCGGCTGACACCACCTCTGCAACATCCGACGCCTTCAGCCCAGCCTCGGACAACGCCGCCTAATCAGCAGCCGCAGCAACATCAACTACACCGGGGCCGATGACGTGGTCTTGGTTGGCACTCTGCCCGGGCTCGACCGCGTTGTAGGGGCCATACCAGCGCCGCGGGCAAGCAGGCGGACACCCAGTATTCGCGCAGCGCAAGGCCGTCGCGGCGAACGTGCGGTTCCTCATCGCTGCGGGCCGCACCTACCCCGTGATGGGGTCTCCGACGGCGAGCCCGCACCGAGCCTGTCGAGTATCACGTGGTGGAGTCTGACCACAGCCGGGCCTCCGACCACTCGCTACACGGACCGTGGCCGTGTTGCCCCTGACGAGCCGAACGACGCTGAGGCAGCTGCTCCCACGAGCTGCCCGACGTAGTTACGAACACGTTCGCCCCAGGACCTCCCGGTCGCCATGTTCGGCGCCGTTCACCACCCTCAGGCCGCGATAGAGCCTCCGGCACCACCCGCTGGGATAGCGCTCCTACAGCCCATCCGGCACCGGCCGCTCGTCAATCCCCATGAGCTGCCGCGGCTACGGGTTGCTGAGCAGGTGGTCTCGGTCCAGGTCGCTTGAGTTCGCTACAGACAACGGGGATTCGCTAGGACTTCAGCAGGGCGAAGGCTCGTTCTCCCGGGGCCACTGTGTCTGGCGTGGTCGCGGTTGAACTGCTGGATGGCTGGGTTGTTCGCGGTGGTGGTAGTACAAGGTCCGGAAGGTGGCGCCGGCGCCTTGGTAGGCCCGGTCCGCGAGGACGAGGATCTGGCGGGCGAGGCAGGCTTGGACGATGCCATGGGCCCGAGCCGCGGTCAGGTCGTGGGTCCGGCCGGGCGTCGCGCGGGAAAACCACAGCGACGTGCCGTCGGGACGAGCGATGCCTGTCGCGAAGGCCTCTATCGGGACACCCCCGCCGCCCTGGCGACAGCGAGCGCCGTCCCAGACGATGGTCGACAGATCAAGACGCAGGACATAGAAGTCAGTCGTAGCGCGGGTCAGACCACCACCGGGACGGCACTGCCATCCTCACAGTCGTAGCGGGTGGCCAGACCGTGCCATCGCTTGAGCCTGTTGATGCAGCGTTGGACGGTGTTGCGCTGCTTGTAGGCCTCGCGGTCGAAGGCCGGCGGCCGCCCGCCGAGCCGCTTGCGGTTCGCGGCCTGGTCGGAGGGCTGTGGGATCACGGCCCGGATCCCGCGCCGGCGGAGATGGGCGCGGATCGCGTGGGACGAGTAGGCCTTGTCGGCCAGGACCACGTCCGGTGTGATCCTGGGCCGGCCGATGGGTCGGGGCACCCGTAAGCGAGCCATGACTTCGGGGAATGCCGGTGCGTCACCTGCCTGGCCGGGCGTGAGGACAAACGCCAGTGGTCGGCAGTTGCTGTCTGCGGCGAGGTGGATCTTCGTGGTCAGTCCGCCGCGGGAGCGTCCGAGGGCATGGTCGTGCGGCTCGCCGGCCGGGGCCCCTTTTGACGGGCCCCGGCCGCGTGCTGATGAGCCCGGACGATCGTGGAGTCGACCGCAACGAGCCAGTCGAGGTCGCCTTCGGCGTCTGCCTGGGCGAGCAGGGCGGTGAAGACCTTCTCCCAGGTGCCGTCGGCGGCCCATTTCCGCAACCGGTTGTGGGCGCCTTTCCACGAGCCGAAGTGCTCGGGCAGGTCCATCCACGGCGTGCCGGTGCGGTACTTGAACGCGATCGCGTCGATCACCTGGCGGTGATCGCGCCACCGGCCACCCCGCTTCGGTGTCCGGTCCGAACGATCAGATGATCCGAAGGAAACGCCCTAGTGACCTGAGTCAGAGATTCGTCGTTAGTCGGGTATGAGTCGTCCGGGTCCGAAGATTCCGCCGTTGTCGGTCACCGACGCCCAGCGGGCGGTGCTGGAGGGGTGGTTACGTCGCCGGACGACGGCCCA
>NZ_JBITXX010000044.1:0-13924 GCF_044544925.1 Streptomyces sp. NPDC053431
CCGCACCCCCTGCGAGCAGTGCACCGGCCCGCGTGTCTGGCCGCCGCTCCCGAATTCAGGCTGACCCGCCGGAGGTGCAACGCGCCCTGCAACACACCGGGCGCCCCGGACTGCCGGTAGCGGCGATCGCCCGGCACGCCGGCGTCGCCCCTTCCACGCTCAAATCGCTGTTTACCGACGCCCGGCGCAGACCGGATACGCCACGCACCGTCAGCGCTGAGACAGCGGTCCGCCTGCTGGCCATCAGCCTTGACGATCTTCCGCACCGTGACCGCAGCTACGGCGGACGCTCCCCCGACGCCACGGACGCGATGCGTCACGTGCGGCGGCTCCTGGACGCGCACCCTCACCTGTCGAAGGCCGCTCTGGCCCGCGCGGCCGACATGTCGCCCACGACACTGGCCGCCACGCTGAACGACGTGGAAGCCGGCCGGCCCCGGCGGATCCAGGAAGCCGCAGCACGCCGACTGCTTGCGCTCGGCGACCGCACCCCCCTGCCCGGGCGTGCTGCGCGCCGCGGTGAACCGTCGACGCCCAGCCTGTCGTCGACCACGTCCAGAAGCTCCAGTCGCGCTATGACCGGGCCAGCATCGCGTTCATCGCGCACACCGCCCACGTCAACCCCAGCACACTGGCCTCCGCCCTCATCGGCCACGCCCGCACCGCACAACGCGGGATCAACGCGGACGTCGCCAGACGGGTTCTCGCCGTCCGTGACCTGCCCCCGCCGGCCTTCCCGCGCCATGGCCACGTCACGGACATCGGGCTCCTGCGGCGGCTGCGCGCCCGGTGCACCGCCGGCTGGACCCTTCCCGCCATTGCCCAAGCCGGGGCGGTTACATCGAAAACGCTCACCGAAATCGCGAGAACCCACACCAGCACACTTGCGGTACGGGGCGCCATCCTGGCCTCGTGAGCCCTTCTCTCCCACCGGCCGGGGCTTCTGCCCAGGCCCGACGATATGCCGCAGCCAGATCCTGGGATCCCCCACTGGCCTGGGACGAACACAGCATCGACAAGCCCGACGGCACCCGCATCCCCGGACCTCAACAGCGCTGGAACCCTCCTCTCCTCCGACACGAACTCGCCTTCTTCACCCGCTACGGCCTCAGCCACCCCGAATGCCTCCGCCGCCTCGGCCTCAGCACCCGACACACCCGCGAACTCCTCACCGCACCCCCAGCCAGCCCCCCACCACGCCACCGCCGCATGACCTCACCCAAGGTCAACAGCCATCCTCAGCTCGGCCCGCCGGCCAGGCGACGGCTGCAGGCACGCACCGGGAAACGGACCACCTTCCGCGGGAGAAAGAGCCATCGTGGAACGAGGAGCAACAGGTCACACCCCGCCACCGATCGTCGTCACACTCCCGGAAGCTCAAGCGCGGCGTCCACCGCTCTGTCCAGGCCCTCGAACGCGACATCCGGACCTGGCTCGCCGACTGGAACGAGCAACCCAGACCCTTCGTCTGGACGAAAACAGCCGACGAGATCCTCGACAAAGTCGCCGCCTACTGCCGACGAATCTCCGACTCAGATCACTAGGGCGTGAACCCCGGGGTCCTCGCTAGATCATGCCGAAGTGGCGGTCGCCTGCGACCCGAGTAGCAATTACTCAACCGACGGCCACACCATGCCCCCATTGTCTATTTTGTGAAAATCGGTACGAACAGATCGGAGAAGGTGCCTTCTCTGGCGAACATGTTCAACCCTGAATGACACATTCAAAGGCTCGTATCACGAGACGGCACGGACAGTCCCGTACGCCCAAGTCGAGGTGACCAGCGGCTGGTACTCCGAGGCTGTGCCCGGCAAGCGCGGGGCACCAGTAGCTTGGTTCGACAGAGTGCGGTACGGGCGAGGCGTGACTGCGGCTCCACGGCGGTGAAGAATCCGATGTCCCAATGCAAGACCCCTGACTACCGCACCGGCCATCGCGGCCGGCACTGGACCCACGCCCTGCGCAGCGCGCAGAGGACGGGGGCCGTCATTGTCACCGACGACACCGAAGAGCCAGTCAGCTACGCCCCCCACCACACCCGGCCCGGCCGATTCAGGCCCTGGATCACCGAGACAGGTCTCCGCTACGACAGCCGTGACGTCCACCCCGAATGGTGACCGCCGCTCGAATCGAGGCGGCCTCCGATCAGGCGGCAACGGATTGGAAAGCCGAATGCCGTGGTTCCGGCGCGTTGGTACCGCTGCAACCTGGACGACGGACGCTCGACCACCCGGCTACCTTCCCCTGGGCGCTGCTGGGGCGATCTGGATGGTTTGTCAGACCAATCTATGGCGAAGCCTGCCGGCGTCAGTGCACATGCGCCGCGAGGGGATCGACGTCTGGCGCGCCCTGCTCGAGCCTCGGCTCAAGGCCGCCACGACGCAGTGAGTTTCCGCTGGGGGTGTCATGCGGCAGGGCTCGCCGCCCGCGGCCGGAAAGTCCTCTGTGCGTCGGCATCCAGCCCGTCCGTCACTCCTGCGTGCAGGGCACCATCGAGCCGGGGCGGAGGGATGCAGTCCGGCAGGGCCGCGCGAGGGTCCCGTCAGGTTCATGGAGGAACGATGCAAGCGAGCGCCAGAGTCCTGATCTACAGCGACGACCCGAACACCCGCGCACAGGTGCGTCTCGCGGCCGGCCGTAGGCCAGCGGCAGACGTCCACCCGGTCACGTACGTCGAGTGCGCGACGATGCCCGCCGTGCTCGCGGCCCTGGAGCGGGGCGGCATCGACGTGTGCGTCCTGGACGGTGAGGCGGCCCCCATGGGCGGCATGGGCGTGTGCCGACAGATCAAGGACGAGGTCTTCCACTGCCCACCCGTCCTACTGCTGATCGGCCGCCCGCACGACGCCTGGCTGGCCACCTGGAGCCGCGCAGACGCCGCCGTCACCCTCCCCCGGTCGAACCCGTGGAGCTAGCGGCGTCCCTGGGATCCCTGCTGCGCGCACGGCTCTCGACCGAAGGGTAGGCGGCACCGTACCGCGGCATCGACCGCAGCGAGGGATGTGGGATCCGTTCAGCGACTTCGAGGACATGCGGGGCGAGATGGGCAAACTCCTGGAACGGGCCGCGACTCCCACCGCTGCCCCCGGCACCTGGATACCCATGGTCGAGGAGGACGAAGAGGAGAACGCCTACGTCGTGCGGGCCGAACTGCGTGGCATACCCGCCGAGAACATGGACATCGAAGTCGGAGGGCAACGAACTACTGATCAGCGGCGGGCTGACCGGGGAACAGCGCCAGCATCGACGCCGACCTGAGCGACGGCGTGCTCACCGTACGCATCCCGAGAACGGAGGAATCCAGGCAAGATCGAGATCGGCCAGCACGGGCAGATCACCGGCGAGGCGACCTGACCATCCCACACCGAAAACCCTGGCCCGGACCGGTCAGCTCGGCTCCGGGTTCGGGTCCTCTCCAGTACATTCTGGTCCAGGAGGCACCACATCGGCAGCCGTACTCCTCGACGAGAACCCCTTTCCCTGTCACCG
Organism: Streptomyces sp. NPDC053431; assembly: GCF_044544925.1. Classification (NCBI taxonomy): domain Bacteria; kingdom Bacillati; phylum Actinomycetota; class Actinomycetes; order Kitasatosporales; family Streptomycetaceae; genus Streptomyces; species Streptomyces sp. NPDC053431. Next base: position 3,490 of record NZ_JBITXX010000044.1, read on the forward strand.
CGATGCCTCGACGAACGCGGACATGCACATGCTGGCTCATGAGGGCACCACGGTTCCTTCCCGGGGCAGGCCCGCAGGCCGCCAATTTTGCGCGCGCATAGGAGGTCGTTTTCGTCTGATGTTTCATCCCGAGATGGGCTGGTCTGTCTGTGGTATTTCTGGGGTGGCGCCAGGAGATGGTGTCGTTCTCGCCGGTGAGGCGGCGAGCCGTAAGGTCGGTCATGGCGATGTGGATCACGGCTTCGGAGCGGGTGGGCAGGGTTTCGTAGTCGCGGGCCAGCCGGCGGTGGAGCATGAGCCAGCCGTAGGTCCGCTCGACCGCCCACCGTTTCGGTATCGGCGTGAATCCCCTGGTCCCGGGCTCGCGGGCGGTGATCTCCATGTCGATGCCGAGGGTGGCGGTGTGCTCGACGAGATGCTGGCGGTAGCCACCGTCGACCCAGACCTTGCGGACGCGGGGGTGTTGGGCGGCGACCTGGTCGAGCAGCGCGGTGTCGGCGATGGAGTCCTGCACACTCGCGGGGCGGTGACCTCATCGACGTCGGTGACGACGGTTCCGTGCCTGGACTGCAGTTTTCGTAAACAGCTCCCGCAGCTGCGGTTCACTGTTCGGCAGCGGTTTGTCGAACACTCTCTTGCCCGCCGGGGTGATAGCCGTGCCGTGATGCTCTCCCTTGTCCAGGCCGAGGTAGACATCGATCTCGCCTTCGTGGTGCACAAGCCCTCCTCAGCAGATTCTTCCCAGCCTCCGCTGCGGCATCAGCGTGCCGGCATCCACGACCATGATCGACAAGAGGCTCAAATCAAACCGGACCCGGAGACCGGGAACCCCGTTGCGGGGCCACGAAGAAGGTAATGGGGCTGTTCAGAATGGGTGGCGCGGGTCAGAACCGGCGTCCGGGGCAATTCCCGGAACCTGCGGGCGTGCGATGGGGACTGCGGTGGCCCACGCATCGTCCGGGGCGGTCTGCTGCGGAGGGACGGCGTGAGAGGCACGGCTCATCGCGACGGGGGCGGTCATCGAAGCCCCTACGTCGTCGACGTCAGCACCATGCGCGAGTGTCTCTCGCCCTCCGCGGCCTCCCACCGGACCATCCGCAGCCGGCCCGCCACCACCACCCGCACTCCCCAACCACGCACTCGGCCCGGCCAACTACCGCCACAGGAACGCCAGCTCCCCGTCCTGCCACACGTCCAACACCCGGTCGACACCCGCCCGGAAGCCCGAAAACCAGGGCCGGGACAGGGGTTACTTCGCCGCTTTGCGTGCTTGGTGTGACATGTGGAGTGATGGGAGTACGCACCCGATTCGGCCACAGCGATAGGGGTGCGACCATTTCAGGGTGGTCAGCCCGCGCTGGGCTACGTCGGGGTTTGCGTCGGCACCTTGGGCAGATCGACGAAAAGGTCGCTCCACATCACGCCCGCAATCAGAAGGCCAAGGAGACTGAGGCCAAGCCCTCCCCAGGCCACAGCACGCGCCCACGGCGGGGCGCTCCGGACACCGGCCAGGGCGAAGGTCACAATCAGGAGCGCGGTGAGCGCGAATGCGCCGTTAACGGCGGAGATGATGTGCCAGGCCGAGCCATAAATCTGCTCAATCTGTTCAGTGGGGCTGCCGGACGAGGCGTTGATCTGGCCGATCAGCCGCTGCCGGTCCGAGAGTACGGTGCCCACCCAGGTGCCCGTAAGCGACGCCACGCTGAGACCGGCGCCCATCACGGCGGCGGTGCCCGCCACCACCCCCGTGGACCGGTCTGCCAAACTCTCATCCTCGACATGTGCATCGTCAGCAGGCTCAACGATGGCATGCATGCCGTTGGTGGTCTTGCCGTCCGCAGTCGGGACGGATTCAGTTGTGTCGGTGATCAATTCATCGGTTGCCGCGTCGGCGTTCTTGGTCGTATTCACGACGGCATCATATGCGCAGATTCTATGGGGCTTTGCGGTGCGTGCAGCCAGGCTGCATTTCAGGTACCTTGAATTGAGTATCCACTACTCAATTCGGAAACTTGGCAAGTGGACTTCCCTACTTAGTATAGGAAGAGGGCCTTACCGCGACCCGCTTCATTCCCGACCCACCGCTCACGGGCGGTCGCCGGGCGAAGGCGTGGTCTTCGCCGCTGGGGCCTCGGGGCTGCCGCAGGTGTGCTGCGGGCAGGCCCCGAGGGAGTGGGGGTGCGTCAGTGCGTGGTGACGGCGTCGAGTGCGTTGACGATGCCGTGGCCGTAGAAGCCGTTCACCTCTGGGAACCGTTGCAGGTGGAGTCCTGGACGCCGTTGCCGCAGGAGCGCGGCGGCCGCCTGTATGCGGTCGCGGACGTCGTGGAATGCCCGGGCTGCCGGGCTGGCAGCTGTATCTGCGGGAGCGGGACGGAGCCCCCATCGGCGAGGCTCTCCTCCGCACACCCATCGACGGCGTCACGGCTCTGGAGTGGACGACGGCGCCGCGCCACCATCCCAGATCCACACGCGGCCACCGCCCTGACCTGGTCCATCGCAACTTCCAGCCCGACCCGGCAGGCCTCGACACCCGCTGGTGCGGCGACATCACCTACGTCGCCACTGACGAGGACTGGCTCTATCTGGCGACCGTCATCGACGTCGCCTCCTGACGCGTCGTCGGCTGGGTCACCGCCGACCACCTGCGAACCGAATTCGTCGCCGACGCCCTGCGGCTGCCTGCCACACCCGTCGCCCGTCCGACCCTGTGATCTTCCATTCCGATCGGGGCTGTCAATACACCGGCCGTGAACTCGCCACGCTGGCAGAGGAGTTCGGGATACGCCTGTCGGTCGGACGCACCGTCCCATGCTGGAACAACGCCCTCGCCGAATCATTCTTCTCCACTCTGAAGAACGAGCTGGGCGACACCCGCCCCTGGCCCAGCCGGGCCGCCGCCCACACCGCGATCTTCGAGTGGATCGAGAGCTGGTACAACTTGCACCGTCTCCACAGCAGCCTCGGCTACCAGTCCCGCCGAATACGAGACCGCCTCGCAACCTGACCACCACACCAAGGGTGTCCGTCAAAGCGGAACAAGCTCACCAGCAGCTTGCCATGACCGCCGTCACCCGTCTTCCCCCATGTGAGGCGAGTTATCGGGTGCGGGGTCCGCCGTGCAGGAGCACGATGGCTACCGCTGCGCCGGCGGTCGCCGCACTGAGTAGTGATGCCCAGATTCTGCCGGTGACGGCGAAGGTCACCACGCCAACCGGTCCAGCGGTGCCGAGCGAGGCCGCGACCGCCCAGGTGCGGTCCCGTGCGTCCCGGTCCGTGACCGTAATCAGGACCAAGGCCGCCAGCCACACCCCGGCGATCAGCACCGCACCGAACGTCAGCATCGCCACTTCCCGCCGAAGCCACACCAGGTGCCCAGAGGCCAGAGAATCTATCCACTATTCGCACGAAATCATAACGAAACACTACACCTCTGCATGTGCCGACCACTGCGGGGCGGGCTCGGTCAACATTCCGGGATGGCCGCAGCGCTCGCCCTCGGCTGTGGCCATCCGGATACGCCGTGCGCCGGAGCAGTGACAGGAAGCGTTCGGATAATCCCGCATCGGAGGTCGCGGGACTTCTGGGGTCTGCATGACCGCGTCCGTGATGGTGGAGATGGTCTGCTTTGACACGTCGGCGCCGTAGACCTCGGCCAGGTGAGAGGAGATCTCGCCGTGCGTGAGACCCTTCGCTGACAGCGACAGGACCATCTCGTCGACGCCGGTCAGCCGGCGCTGGTGCTTCTTCACAAGCTGCGGCTCGAAGGCGCCGCCCTCACGGTCTCGCGGGACCTGGACCACGACCGGCCCGACGTCCGTGAGCACGGTCTTCGTCCGCTTGCCGTTGGGGGAGTTGCGGCGGTTCTCCCGGCCGGATCGCGCCGCCCGCGGCACGGCCGCCTCCGCTTGCCGCACCCGCTGCTTCACCATGATCTCCCGGCGAAGCTGGCGTGAGAGTGCCCGCCCCGGCCGGCCGCCGGGGCGGGGCCCTCGCGTCCTGGCAGCCTCCCCGCAATGCGGGGAGCAAGCGGCGAACTACTACGCCGACCCGCCGCCCGCGCCGCCGCAGTCGGCCTGCTGCCGGTCCCCGTCCGTGCCCGTGCCGCGCTGCTCGCCGCTCCGCCCGCACCGGCGCCCGGTCGACGGCGACCTCGAGTTCGTCGGGCGCCTCGCCCAGGCCGACCCGGGCGCCACGACCGCGCTCGCCGCGTGGCTCGACAACGCGTCCGCGGTGAAGGGCGGCACGGCGTGAGCGCGGCGGACGAGGTGGTGATGGCCACCTGGAGCGAGCACAGCGACATCGGCCACCACTACGAGAACCTGCTCGCCGACGGCCAGGTCATCTCCTGGACCGAGCCACCCTTCGGCGAGACGCTCTACCCGGGCGACGACAACCCGGACTACACCCCGAACCGCGACTGCCCGCGCGTCCCGCCAGTTCTGCATGGAGTGCGCCGGCCGCACCCCCTGCGAGCAGTGCACCGGCCCGCGTGTCTGGCCGCCGCTCCCGAATTCAGGCTGACCCGCCGGAGGTGCAACGCGCCCTGCAACACGGGCTGCGACACACCGGGCGCAACAGCCCGTGTTGCGGGTCTGCTTGCGGCAACGCGCCAGCCCCAAGGTGAACGCCCGTGTTGCACCATGCGTTGCACCCCTTCGCCAGGCCATGCTCCTGGAGCATGTCACGCTGACAGAGCGTGAGCGTGACACCGGCCGTCGCGCTCCCCGGAAAAGTGTCACGCCGCCTCTAATCCATCCTCATATGTCCGCTTCCTGGAGTCCGTAGGCCCTCCATGCGGGTTTCGCTGGCGGAGCATGACACATAAGAGTTGAACCCCCGCCCTTGGCGAGCAGTACGGAATGTAGTCGCGACTGCCCGGAGGGGGTCCTGGGCAGCCGGACCGGATTGGGCGGATCGGCGCCCGGTGAACCGCCCCGGCGATACCGTGGTGACACACGCCAGAGAGAAGCCCCCAGGAGCCCCGGATGAGCCAGCAGCCGGCCCCCGCGCCCGCCCGCCAGCCCCTCGACGAGCATGCCGCCGACTCGGTCCGCGCGTACGCGGCCGACCAGCGCGCGAAGGTCGACGTCCTCGCCTCGGTCCTGGAGGACATCGCCGCCAACGGCTACCCCTCGCCCGAGTCCGGTGTGCCGTGGGAGACCGCCCGCGACGCCCACCTCGCCCGCCTCGCGGACGAGCAGCCGCGTGTCGCCTGAGCACGGTGCGCGCCGCTCGCGCGTCATCATGGTCGAGCCCGCGCTCACCCAACTGGCGAAGCTCACCGCGAGCGAGACGCACCGCCTGGACCGCGCGATCGTCGCCATCAGCGTCAACCCGGAGCTCGGCACCGAGGTGCCCGGCACCCTGCTGCGCGACTACACGGACGAGGTCGACGGAGTCCGCGTCATCTACTTCGTCACCGCTTTGAAGACCATCACGATCGTGGCGTACGTCGAAGCCTGAGCAGCATGTAGCAGCGCCCCGGACCCGACCAGGTCCGGGGCTGCCGCGTCTTCCGCATGAGGTGCTGCTGCCGGTGATCCGGGTGCCGGAGAGTGATGACATTCGAAAGCCGGCCCCAGGCGCCGCAAGGGTGCTGCTCAGGTAGCAGGCCGTGCTGCACAGGGCAGCGGGGCCGTGTAGCAAACGGCCGTTCGTCTGCTGCGCGGCCCCGCTGCGACCGGTCAGTCGGTGGTTCACCGCCGAACAGGCTCGCACCGCCCTGCGAGAAGTCCGCCGGGGCCGTGGGTAACCCGGGAGGCCCGGTAGGCGTTGAACCCGCGTGACCACGAAGATACGGATCACGCCCCACGTCGGTGCCCAGCGCACCAGAAGTGAAACGGTTCCGCGCCCCGAGCTGGAGCCGATCTTCACCGAGCTGGCCGCGCGGTGGGCCGGCGACGGCCGGGCCGTGCCCGGCCGGGCGGATGAGGAGTGGACACTCCTCGCCCGCCGCTACCCCTGGCCTCGATTGTGGGTGCGTAGCCCTGGTCAGAATCGAGCCGGGAGGGCCACGAACTGGCCGCGCCCACAGCGCGGCAGGAGGCCGCCGACCGGACGCGGTGCTGGGCGACCGCGGCTACGGCCACGACACGTGCCGCGCGCGGCTCGTCTGTGCCTCGGCGTGAACCGCTGATCGCCGGCTGTGGCACCGAGCACGGCTCCAGCCGGGGCGCGTAACGCTGGGTGGCGGAGCGCTCCTTTGCCCATCTGTGCTGGTTCCGCCGCCTTTCGGATCCGCGGGGAGATCCGCGAAGCCTTCCTCACCCCGGATGCGTACTCATCTGCTGGTGATGCCTGAAGTCATTCCGACAGGCGTTTAAGGCTGGAGCTGCGCCTCAAGGACTGTGGGCTGCCTGCCGGGGAGATGCGGCGTTTGCTCCAAGCCCTCTGCCCCTTGGGGCTGGCGTCACCAGAACCCCGCAGGGATGCCTCACGGCGTTCCGGGCGGGTGACCGGCGGCAGGGGCGCGTGCGGCTGGCGGATTTCCTGGATTCGCGGCGCTCTCGGTTGGTGTGGGGGGCAACGTGACGAGCCTGATCACAGGGGCCTGTGGAGCGGCGGCACTCGGCCTGGGGTGAACCGTTGCCGGCGCAGGCTGATCTGAGGCCGGTCCTGGCCGCGGTCTCGATGATCGACTGGATTCCGAGTAGGGGTTACTCAGTACCAATTAAGGCATATCGCCCCAAATAATACTAATGCTTGCTTCCTTGGGTTTACGCACTGGAGTCAGAGTTATGATCGATGCCCCCCTGGAGATGCTGGAAAAGGCCTCCCTCTACGCAGATCGCCATGTAGGGCTGACGGAAGAGGAGTCGGGCCGGGTGGCCGCATACCTTGGGTATCCGTCGCAGTCTTGCGTGTCTGAGGAAGCGGTACCGGATGCCATTCGCGAAGGTGCGCCTCCGGGCGTTCCGGATCCGGCGGATGAACAGGCTGTGCTGCGGGAGCTTGCCGGTCTGGCTGCCCTCAATAAGCGCATGGTGAACATGATCGGGCAGGGGTACTACAGTACGTTCACGCCGCCTGTGATCGCGCGGAATGTCCTGGAGAATCCCAGCTGGTATACCGCCTACACGCCGTACCAGCCTGAGATCTCGCAGGGACGCCTGGAAGCGCTGATGAACTTCCAGACGATGATCACGGATCTGACCGGGCTGCCAGTGGCGAACGCATCCCTCCTGGATGAGGGGACCGCCGCTGCCGAAGCGATGATGGTGCTGCACCGGGCAGCGCAGAGCCAGAGCCGGCGTTTCGTCGTGGACGAGGACTGCCTGCCCCAGACGATCGAAGTGGTCCGCACGAGGGCGGAGGCGCTGGGTATAGAGGTACTCGTGCGTGACCTGGCGTCGGGCCTGCCGGAGGAAAGCTTCTACGGCGTACTGCTGCAGTACCCGGGCGCCAGCGGCGTGGTGCGCGGCCTTGAAACCACCATCACGCGTGCACACCGCCGCGGTGCCAGGGTGGCGGTGGCCGCCGACCCGCTCAGCCTGGTCATCCTCACCGCACCCGGTGCCATGGGAGCCGACGTGGTCGTCGGGAGCACTCAGCGTTTCGGATGTCCGCTCGGCTTCGGCGGGCCCCACGCGGGCTATATCGCCCTGAAGGCCGATCTGCGCAGGCAGATGCCCGGCCGTCTGGTGGGTGTGTCGGTCGATGCGGACGGCCGCGAGGCCTATCGACTCGCACTGCAGACACGGGAGCAGCACATCCGGCGAGAGAAGGCCACGAGCAACATCTGTACCGCCGCGGTGCTCTCCGCTGTGATCGCCGGGATGTACGCCGTCTATCACGGCCCCGAGGGTCTGCGCGCGATCGCGCACCGCGTCCATCGTTACGCCAGGGTGCTGGCTGCCGGGCTTTCCGCTGGAGGAATCGGACTCGTCCACGACCGGTTCTTCGACACCGTGCTGGCGAAAGTGCCCGGACGGGCCCGGCAGGTCGTGCAGGCCGCTGCCGGCCGGGGCATCAATCTCAGGGCGGTGGGCGAGGACCGCGTGAGTATCTCCTGCGACGAAGTCACCCGGCGGGAGCACCTTGAGCAGGTGTGGGCCGCCTTCGGGGTGGCCGGAGACGACATTGACGTCCTCGACGGCAGCGTCCGCGCTGCCGAGTCTCCGTGCCCGCTGCGGGAGGATGTCATCCTCGCCCACCCGGTGTTCCATGAACACCGTACGGAAACCGGCATGCTCCGGTACCTGAAAGCCCTCGCGGATAGGGACTACGCCCTGGACCGAGGCATGATCCCGCTCGGCTCTTGCACCATGAAGATGACTCCGGCCGCGGCCATGATGCCCGTCACCTGGCCGGAGTTCGCGGACATCCATCCTTTCGCCCCCGCTGGGCAGACCGAAGGGTACCGTGAGCTCATCCGACAGCTGCAGCGGTGGCTGGGCGAGATCACGGGCTACGACGCGGTATCCCTGCAGCCCAACTCCGGAGCGCAGGGCGAATACGCTGGTCTGCTGGCCATCCGGAAGTATCTGGCGGCCCAGGGGCAGTCCCGCCGCGACATCTGCCTGATGCCCGAAAGCGCCCACGGAACCAACGCGGCCAGCGCGGCAATGGCAGGTATGCGCGTCGTGGTGATTTCCTGTGACGACGACGGCAACGTGGCCTTGGACGACCTCGCCGCCAAACTCGAGCGGCACCGCGACGAAGCAGCGGTGCTGATGGTCACCTACCCTTCGACACACGGACTGTTCGAAGAGTCCATCACGCAGATCTGCGCGCTCGCCCACAACGCCGGCGCTCAGGTGTACCTCGATGGCGCTAACCTCAACGCCCTTGTGGGTTTGGCCCGTCCGGGCAAGTTCGGCGCGGACGTCTCCCATGTCAATATCCACAAGACCTTCGGCAGCCCGCACGGCGGCGGCGGCCCGGGCATCGGACCCCTGTGCGTACGCAGCCACCTGGCCCCGTACCTTCCCGGCCACCCCGAGGCACCGCACGCTGGGCCCGCCGGCGGGACGGGACCTGTCGCGGCCGCGCCGTGGGGATCGGCCGGCATCCTTCCGGTCTCCTGGGCCTACATCAGGCTCATGGGCGCTGACGGGCTGCGGAAAGCAACCCAGAGGGCCATCCTGAACGCCAACTACATAGCCCGGCGCCTCGAGCCCCACTACCCCATTCTCTACACCGGCCCGCACGGCCTGGTCGCCCACGAATGCATCGTCGACATACGCCCGATCACCCGCAGCACAGGCATCAGCGTGACGGACATCGCCAAACGGCTGGCCGACTACGGGTTCCATGCCCCCACTGTCTCGTTCCCGGTTGCGGGCACACTGATGATAGAACCGACAGAATCAGAGAACCTCGGTGAACTGGACCGCTTCTGCACAGCCATGATCGCGATCCGGGAAGAGATCGGCAGAGTCGCCAACGGCGAGTGGCCGCGGCACGACAACCCGCTGCACAACGCACCCCACACCGCAGAATCACTCACCGGTCCCTGGCCGCACCCGTATTCACGCGAAGAAGCGGTGTTCCCTCTGCCATACCTGCGCCAGGCCAAGTACTGGCCTGCCGCCCGCCGTTTGAACGACGCGTACGGCGACCGTAACCTCATCTGCTCCTGCCCTGCCGTGCGGGACCACGAGCTGCGCTCCGCCCAGCCAGACCCCCAGCCCGCACCCCTCCTGATCCGGGCCTGAAACGGTGCCAGGCCCCCAGACCACCGCTGCCGACGCAGGGCGACTGCGGGAACCCGGGTGTAAACGGACTCCCCCGTACGCATCGCCGGGTCTGCTGGCCCCGCGTTCAGTGGCAGGCGGTTCAGCAAACCCGGCCGGGTCCCGCGTCCGGCCCGGGCCGGACGGTCCCGGAGAACAGGATGCGGCCCTGGCCGTCGCTGATCGTGGTCTTGATCGTATCTGCTTGCACCCCAACGAACGCACACCAACCCGGTCTGCCCACTTGCGCGCGGTGGACATGGGTCTCCATCCCGTCGGCCCTGAACGTGACCTCGCCTGGAAGTACCGAACCGGCTCTTCCCGGCGGGACCTGCCCGACGAGCTCCGCTCGTTCCAGGGCCGCCCGGAAACGGCTAATCAGGCGGGCCGTGGACGGCAGCTGGGAACGCGTCCTCGCCGTGGTCCTGGCAGCGGCCGAGGGCACTGCCGACATCGGCTGGACCGTGTCGGCGGACTCCACCATCTGCCAGGCTCCCCAGCACGGCGCCGGAAGTAGGGAAAAGCGGCGCCAGGCCGGGCCGAACCCGACGACCACGCGCTCGGACGCTCACGCCACGGCCTGGGCAACTCGCCGTGGGGTTCGGCATCGGAGAGGCGACCGTGTTCCGCTACATACGCGAAGCGATCGAGGTGCTGGCCGCCCGAGCAATGCTCAGGACTTGTGGATCGGCCTGGGGCGAGGTGCCTTGTGAGACACGGAGGGCGTACCTTCCCGGGTGATCGACTCATGGTCACCGA
>NZ_JBITXX010000045.1:0-11479 GCF_044544925.1 Streptomyces sp. NPDC053431
GGTGAAGCCGGCGGCCGCGCTCTTTTTCGAGGTCTCACAGGACCGGGTAACGGGTAGCGATCCGTCGGCTTCAGGTCCCATTAGGTAACGGGGGGGCGAAGTCGGCGGGCCTTGCCAGGCGAAGTCGTAGAGCCAGGTGCGGCCGCCGGTTCGGGCGTGTGCTTCGGCGGTGAAGGTGGTCGGCATGCGGACCAGGGCGTCGGACATGAGGGTGGTGAAGCCCCAGCCGAGGCATTCAAACGAGCTACTGAGGATCGAGGTTGACGACGGGGATACCTCGGGGTCTTCCTGGCCCTCATACCGTCAGTCTGCCGGCCTGCCTGCGCCCGAATTTTGAAGGTCTACAGTGTAGGAGTTATGCGGCATCTGAGCCCGTGGGGCAGGAGTGTGGAGCCGAAGTGATTTATGACCGTGTCGGGATCGGACGCTTCGAGCCGGTATTTTGTAGCTAGTTCCACGGCAGTCGCAGCGAGGATGGTGAGTGCAGGGTTTACTCCAAGGCATCCTCGAGGGCCCCCTCCGAATGGTAAGTATGCATACTTTTGTTCTGGCCGACTGTCCCCCTCCCACCGTGACGGGGTAAAGGTTGCTGGATTCTCCCACCAGCGTTCGTCATGGTGAACCAGGTAGGGGCTGTAGACGATTGTCGAGCCCTTCTCGACGTGGTACCCGCCCAGCTCGAAGTTTGATATGCAGTCTCGCCCGACAAGCCACGCCGGGGGGCGAGTTCGCAGGATCTCTTTGATGAATGCAAAAGTGTAAGGGAGGGCGTCTGATGTGCAGTTATTCTGCGCACTGGCTGCCTCGGAGCGGATGAGTTCCACAACCTGGGGCTGGGCTGCCAGCCAGTAGAAGAGCCAGCACCAGGCGCCGCCGAGAGCACCCATAGCCCTCAATGGTGCAATCCCGAGAGCGTTATGTGCAACCTTGCGGGGCGGCAGTTCTGGGCCACCCAGAATTTGTTCGAGGACCGACACCCCTTGTCCTGGCTCACGCGGAGTCCGTTCCAGCAGCCGGTCAACTTCCTCGGCTATCTGCTGTCTCGATTGCTGTGCCCGCACTCGTCTCCGGTTCGGAAACCATCCAGGTATCCGGCTGACCGCCCCGGTTGGCTTCCCCTCGAATGCTGCGAAGATTGCGCGCTCAATGCCTGTATCCTCCCGGGGGAGGTAGAGTCCGAGTATGAGTCTCAGGGAAATCCTCCAGGCGTCCTCTGCTGGAGAAAACCAGCCCCCACCCTTGGATAGATATTGAAGCGAACCTGACAGGCGGTCCTCAATCTTTGGCGTTTGTTCATTCAGCGCTGCCGGGCGGAAAACGGGGGTTGCGATGCGACGCGCCTCCATCCATTGCTGTCTCTGCTCTTGATCGGGGCAACGGCCGCCAACGAGCGGGTCAGCATCGGGAACGCTGTCTTTGTTGGTTCGGGCCAGTACCCGACCAATCAAGCTGGGGTGACCGATAAAAATGACTCCGTCGTCGATATGGAATATGTCTCCATATTGGCTCTGGGAGGCTCTCAGGTATGTCACCGGGTCCTTGTCGTTCTCTGCCCGCCAGCGGATCAGGGCCATTCTGCAGCAGGACATCGTGGCACGGTGCTGTCCTGGTCGACAGTTGACCACGGGGCCGGACCGGCGCGTCCACTGGTGAACTGTCTCGTAGGTGACTTCAATGCCGCGGTCGAGCATCAGTCTCGACATCACGCAGACTAAGGTTGAAGCAGTGACCAGAACACTCAGTGCGAGATCTCTGGCGGGAAGCGGAATCCCGATATGGCACCCCATCCCCCGCCGATCCGGCCAGACCGATGATCACGCCACCGAAGAAATCCTACTCAATGCACACACGATGCGAGCAATGGACCTGCATGTTACTGAAGAATCGGGTGCGGGCCGGGGACAGGGACGGCTTCACGCATTAAGTTCCTCTACATCTAACCATCAGAGCCCCACGCCGCGACGATTGATGTCACTTCTTCAGCGTGGGGCTCCAGTCGCGACCCCTACTTGTCCAATGCTACAGAACAAGGGGAAGTCACGCGCAAACTAGCCAGTACTCCTGCGGCTTAGACTGCCATTTGGGATCTCCAGGTTCCCAATCGTGTACATCCTGGTAACTCCAGGGTGACTCCGACATGTCTGTGGCAAACCCAGCAGAGCTACTTACCATGTGTTTCCAAGTCTCACTAGCGACCGCAAAGTGCATGCTGCGACGCGCATGCAGTGCCGCCCTCGCCGCATCCTGTGCCACGGTAGGATCCGAGGCGTAGGCTACAGCCTGAAATTCGACATAATAGCAACCGCCGACAGAAGGCGTCTTAATTACGGTTACGCTATTCTCTGCCGCGTGTGACACTGAAGGGGTCACCGCCAGGCCGCCCAACGCAGCCGCCGCCGCCAAAATAAGCGAGATTTTTCGCTTCACGTTTCTCCACTCTCTATCCAACTGAGACGTCTGAACTTGCGCCGACTCTAACGCTTTAGCCAGTCAAGCTGGTTGATTCTGGCCTGTGCAGAGTAAGTGATACCTCTTCTGGGTTTCTGCTAATAGTCTCGTGACTTGCCCTTCGGGGACGGCATACGCGACATGAGCAATTCCTGCTTACCCTTCTCCTGTGGAGTGCTATGTGGGTCTAGTGGCTTTCGGTTAGGGCACGCATCCGCTGACCTGTTCGCCTTTTGTCGACTTTGAAACTGCTCGCGGGAGGGGGGTGTTTGTCCACGGTTGGGGGAGCCGTCGTAGGATGATTCAGTTCGGGGCGTGCCTGACTCGCCGGCCCTACCGCCTCGAGTGACCAAACCCAGAACCACCCCGCTCCGGGAGGGCAGCGACGGAGCAGCACCGGGCGGGTAAAGCCCGCAACACCCGCGCGCAGCGCGGGTGTTCGCTTGCACACCGCCTGGTCATCCAGCTGCGGGCCGCGCTGGATGAGGTGACCGATACGGCGTTGGACCAGGGAATGGCGGACGCGGCCGACGAGGGGTGGTGACTGCGGCGGATCGGTGCCGTTGTAGGCATGTCGCACGAGAAGGTTCGCTACCGCCTGGCCCGGGCAGCGACCGGCGACGCCGAGCCGGGCTGATCAGATCAGGGTGGGCGTCTGTTCAGGCGGGTGGGGCGCAGATGGAAGTTGATGCGCTGAGGGGCGGACACGGGTAAGCCCTCCACGCGCGACGAATCCGGCTATTGGGTTCATGGTCGCTGACAAGTCCACGGGCGATCACCAATCCGATCCAGCTCGCGCTGTGGGCTGGGTCCGGGCCGGTGGTCGAGCTGCTCCAGGACCTCATCCTTGTCCACTGAGCAGACAGCGACCATCGGCGCGGTCCGGTGATCTTCCACTCCGACCGCGGCTGCCAATACACCAGCCGTGAACTCGCCACCCTCGCAGACAAGTTCAGCATTCGTCTGTCGGTCGGCCGCACCGGACAGTGCTGGGACAACGCCCTCGCGGAATCGTTCTTCTCCACCCTGAAGAACGAGCTGGGCGACGCACATCCCTGGCCCAGCAGGGCTCTCGCCCGCACCGCGATCTTCGAGTGGATCGAGAGCTGGTACAACTTGCACCGTCTCCACAGCAGCCTCGGCTACCGCAGTCCCGCCGAATACGAGGCCGTCCTCGCGGCCTGACCACCACACCGATGGTGTCCGCCAAAGCGGAACAAGCTCAGTGGTGTTACCGGGCCCGGAGGCATCGACGGACCGCTGATGAGGGGCTTGAGCACCGGCTTCACCCGAGCCGGAAGAGCTCTCCGTAACGTGGATGTGGCAGCTCGGTGCCCAGGCAAGGCCGGACGAGAACGTGAGCGGAGGGGCCTGCACGTGATCGACACCGGCGACATCGACGTCTTCCTCGGCCTGGACGTCGGCAAGGGCGAACACCACGCCACCGCCGTCACCCCGGCCGGAAAGAAGGCGTTCGACAAGCGCCTGCCCAACACCGAACCCAAGCTCCGCGAGCTGTTCGCGAAACTGAAGGCCAAGCACGGAACGGTGCTGGTCGTGGTCAACCAGCCGGCTTCGATCGGCGCCCTGCCGCTGGCCGTCGCGAGAGACATGGGCTGCCCGGTCGCCTACCTGCCCGGGCTGACGATGCGGCGGATCGCCGACCTCTACCCCGGCGAGGCGAAGACCGACGCGAAGGACGCGTTCATCATCGCGGACGCGGCCCGCGCGATGCCGCACACGCTGCGGGCCATCGACGGCGAGGACGAGACGATCGCCGAACTGGAGATGAACGTCGGGTTCGACGACGACCTGGCCGGCGAGGCCACCCGGGTGGCCAACCGGCTCCACGGCCTGCTGACCCAGATCCATCCGTCTCTGGAACGGGTCCTGGGACCGCGGTTGCAGCACCCGGCCGTCCTCACGCTGCTCGAACGGTTCAGGTCGCGGCCCAGATACGCAAGGCTGGCCGACGGCGCCTGGCCACCCTGCTGCGGCCGAAGGCCCCGCGGATGGCCGAGCGGCTGGTCGAGGACATCTTCACCGCGCTGGACGAGCAGACCGTCACGGTTCCGGGCACCGAGGCGGCCGCACTGATCGTCCCGAGCCTGGCCGGATCCCTGGCCGCCGTCCTTGACCAACGCAAGCTGCTGGCCGGGCGGATCGAGGAACTCCTGGAGGCCCACCCTCTTTCGAAGGTCCTGACGTCCATGCCGGGAATCGGCGCCAGGACCGGAGCCAGAATCCTGATCGAGGTCGGCGACGGCAGCACCTTCCCCACCGCCGGCCACCTCGCCGCCTACGCCGGACTCGCACCCGCGACCCGGAGCTCGGGTTCCTCAATCCGAGGCGAACAACCGTCCCGGAGGGGAAACAAGCAGCTCAAACGGGCCTTCTTCCTCTCCGCGTTCGCCGCCCTGGGTGACCCCGCATCCCGGGCCTACTACGACAAGAAGATCGCCCAGGGCAAGCACCACACCCAGGCCCTGCTCTGCCTCGCCCGACGCAAGGCCGATGTCCTCTTCGCCATGCTCCGCGACGGGACCTTCTACGAACCCGGCCAGCCTCAGCGGCCTCGCCGCACACGGGACAGGCCCGCTCGTCGACCGAGTCCAACACGACCGGATGACCGCAAAAGTCGCACGGCCGCATGCTTTCGCCGGCCGACTCTCGAACAGGCACGTCATCACTCATGACAGCCACACTGCCACCCGACCACCTTGACCAAAGACATAGGGGCACCCCCCTGTCCCATCAGATCCGCACCGCATGGACCTCCTTCGCCGCCACCGGCAACCCTGGCTGGCCATCCTTCGACACCCGCCTTCGCACCACACGCCTCTGGGACGCCACCTCCACCGACACCGCATACCCCGCACCGGACTCCCACCGCATCTGGAGCCAGACACAACGATCTCCCGCCAACCAGTAGCGATTGAGCACCTCTGAAGCCGCTGGTCGATATCGGCAACCTCCGGCCCAGCTCGGCGGCGCCCCCGTCAGTGCCGTCATTTCTCCTCGACATTCGTGAAGCCGGTGATCACGAACCGCCTCCGGAACCGGCCGACAAACGCTGTTCCTAGAGATCCATGAAGCCAGCCCCTGCGCCGAGTCACGGGACAGCCCTCAGCCGCACAGATCAGGCTCGCCTCGCCGCAGACTCCGGAGGACAAAACCCATCCCGGGAATCACCGGCCCCCTATATCGGCGCGACCGAGCCGGCAGAGGCAAACATGAGGAGGGTCTCTGCTCCCAGTCGCCGATGGCGACAGCAAGAGAGCGAGCCGCGGCCCACCGTTCGCGGCGCGCGGCCGGCGGGTGACCGCTGGCCAAAAGTGCCACCGTGCTGGCCACCGCAGCCGGGGCAGCGAACTGATCGACGGGAAGGGGACCGCCACAGTGCGGAGCATCGTGCCGCCAGCCAATCTCCGACGACCAGCGCAGCGTCATATCGGCCCAGGAGAAGACGGCAATCAGCTCACGCCGGACGCCGCTACCCGAAGCACTCGCGGTAAGCGTGTCCGGGGCAAGGCCAGCATCGACAAGAGCGCCATGAACGGCATCGGCATAGAAGAGATGAGGCAGCATCAGGTTCCCCAGCGGTAGAAGCAAGCGATATAACGAAGTGACCCACACGACGACAGACCTGTTGGCCTCCCGTACCGTCCACACCGCGCCCTGCGCTCACGCACGGCACGCACGGCCGCTGAGCCAGTACCCCGTACGGTCGACAAGACGACGGTGATCGCGATACCGCAGCCAGTGCCATCGACCAGCCAGCTGCCCTGTGGCCGGACCAGGCTGAAGCCCACCGTCGCTGACATCACCTGACGGCCGGACACGCCGCCTCCACACGAGGAAGGAACAACCCGGCGAAAGCCATAGGAATCACCGCGTACCCGACAGAAGATCGTAAGATTTAGCGAACCACTCCAGAAAACCCACCAAGAACACAAAAGCCCTGAGCAGCCCATACTCAACATCACCACCACAAACAAGTGAAACAAGGCGTTCTCCCGGCACGAGAGCGTTCTCCAGCTCGGGGCATGGATCACCAACCAGCGCAGCCGGGCGGTGGCGCTGTCCCCGGAGCGGATCGAGCAGTGGTCCGTCATCGCGATGCGCTGGGCGTAAGGGGCAGCGCCGACACCGCCACCACCGCGCGCACGCCATGGCCACGACTCGGTCGTCCGCACGCCGTGGGCACGCGCACAGCAGCAGGCACATCATGCGCGCGGCAGACGATCAAGACGCGGCATGATGACAGCACACCAATGCTGCAGCCAGGACAGGAGGTGAAGAGTGACCGAGGAGCGAGACGCTCAAACGGGGACGCCGATCATGGTCACGCTGCCGGGCGGTCAGGAAATCAGGGCGCGGCTTCATGCCCGGCGTCAGGTGAAGGACGGCTGGCGATACCAGGTGGGGTTCCTCATATGGCAGGACGCCGCTGGTGACGATGTGGAAGCAGCCGAGCACCGCGTCTGGGTCAGCCCGGCACACGCGCGCCCTGTCCCCGGCATCTCCTACGAGCACGTACCCACCCTCCGTGCCTCCCGGACAAGCAGGACGCCGCTACGCGAAGGCCAGCCGGCCTGGACCCTCCAACACCTGCCCCACCGCCCCGGCCACCCAGGCGCCACCCTCATCCACGTCATCGGCTGCACACCCAGCACACAGACACTCGACCGGGAACAAGCCCTCACCGCACTTCGCCAGCCCCGCGCAGCGGCATGCGGAGAATGCGCAGCAGCCGGGTCCCTCACCGACACCGAACGTGATGATCTCCCCGGTCAAGCACCTCAGGAACCGACGCCCATGCCTCCAGGCTGAGCCGCCAACTGCCCACGACTACCGAGCAGGAAGAACCCTGAGCGCCGTGCTCTCGGCAGGATTCGAACCTGCGGCCAGACGCTTAGAAGGCGTCCGCTCTATCCACTGAGCTACGGGAGCCGCAACCGTCACAGCACGGCCGTGTGGTCTTCAAGATGCCACGCACCCACCGCGGACGGCCATCCCTGCCAAGCGGCGCCCGCTCTGCGCTCCTGCTGCAGCCAGCCAGGAGCGTCACCTGGGTGAATACATGAGCGCCGACGGAGCAGCGCAGGCCGCCTCACCACTATTGGTAGCGAGGGATATGGGCTGCCTCTGCTGTCACGAGGCAGCCCACAGCGGCATACGGGGGTGTGGCCTGCCGCCCTTACAACACCATTCGATCACGGACATCGACCTCCTTCCATAAGTGATCACTACTCACCATGACCGGGGCTAGGATCGTGAGCTGTCACCCCAGCCGGACGAGTCCGCTCTGGTCTTGATCCCAAGTCACCTAACGGTCATTCAGAAAAGTGCCAGGCCTTCACCGCTGGTGTCGGCGATGACCGGCCGGGACTGGATGGGCAGGTCGTCCAGGCGGTCGGGTCCGGCCGCGGCAGCCACGGCAGGTGCGGTCTCGGCCAGCCAGGTGCGGAACCGCAGGACGGCTTCGCGGTAGGGGACTCGGGCCAGAAGACGGTGCTCGCCGGAGGGGCAGCAGTCGACGGTGATGGTGAGCAGGCAGGAGCGGGGCGTGTTGTGGCTGCCTGTCCAGGACACGCGCAGCACGCCGCAGGGGGTGCGCCCGCGCGATCCGCGAGGGCGGTGGGTCGGGCGCAGGGAGCGGCAGGCTATATGGGCGGTCCATGCGGCGAGGTGGGGCAGGGGCAGGGTGGTGCGGGCGCGGCAGCCGGGGCAGCGGTGCCAGTGGCGGAGCCAGTCGGTGGCGTGGGTGTCGAAGAGGCGGGTGTAGCGGCCGGCCACGCGGATGTCGTTGCGGTAGAGGTGGTCGGGGCGTTCCAGGGTGTTGCAGGAGTGGCAGACCGGGGCGCGGACGTAGCCGTGTTCGTGGCAGTGGTCGAGGACCGTGGCAGGTGCCGTGCGGCAGACTGCGCAGATCCATCCGGCCACCTTGCCGGAGATGCCCGGCTTCCTGCTAACTGCCGTGTACAGCTGGCCTTTCAGCTCCCCGTCGTACGCTCGCAGCGTCGCAATCGGGCGGTCAGGGCTCGTCACCTGCCCGCCGTCGGCGGTGACGGCCTCGCTTGGCTGCCGCACGCCTTGCAGCCACTGCCGCTCGGCATGCTCGGCCGCGTCCAGCAGCCGGACCACACCACGCGGCAGCCACCATGACCGCGCCTCGCGCCCCTGAGTCTGCTCGACGAGCATCCGGCGCCAGTCGATCCCCGCCAGGTGGAGCAGCCGGCCGCCTTCGCGTCGTGACGCCCGGTCAGGGCCTCCGGGCTCCCGCAGTTCCCCGGCAATACGCTCACGCCACCCCAGCAGCGTCCCCTCCACGCGCTCCCGCTTCAGCGCGCCACGGAACGGACCGATACGCACCAAATCCCGGCGGTCCATCTCCACCGCGTTCAGTTCCGCAGCCGCCCGGCGCACCTCAGTCTCCGGCACACCCCACCGGCCGCCGTCCGCCTTCACCGTCGCCACCACGCGGCCCCCGAGCAGGACATACCCCCGAGCAGGAGAACAGGTAAACACCGCGGCAACCGTCGGCACAGCACTCGCGCCCGTCAGGTCAGCCCACAAAGCGTCCGCAGCGCCCAGCAAGATCAGGCCGCCCCTGTGGCCTTGGATGACACGCTCTGACATACCAGCAGGCTAACGACCCGCACCGAATGGTGATAGTTGGTGATCAACATGCTCCGGGAACTGCCAAGCGCCGGGCGACCATCAGCCCCTCCCGGTGATGCCGGCCATGGCCGACGCAGATCCGGCGGATCACGCGTTCCCACCGGTGTATCCGGCGCGGCTTCCCGGATACACCGGTGGTCCCTTCGCGGCGGGACACTCCGCGAAGGGACCACCGGGGCTGCCTCCTCAGCTGGTCCTGGTCCCTGAGGAGGGCGCCTCTCCGCTGCGTTTCCATTGTCAGCGGGCAGAGCAGGAGACGCGACACGGGAGCGTCATACACCGTTGACAGCTATAGGGTCTGTGGCGCGGCACGCCCCGATATACCCCTTTCACCCGCTACAGTCCTGGCACGAGGTAGCACAGTAAAATCCGGGCCTCGACACCCCAGGGTTTCACTGCTGCGGTGCCGGTTACGGCACAAGCCCGGGACCTGGCGAGTGGAAGCTCCCCTTCAACCACCAGGTCCAGAGGCCCCCCGGCCACCGACCAGTCATCCCGCGGAGCTCGCCCTGCCGAGCGCCTCACCGGCCTGTTCCAGCGTGAGCGCGTCCCTGCCGGAAAGCCGGCGCATCGCACACGGCCGGACAGGAATCAATGGGCCGGACTGCCGCGGTCTTCTACAATCCCTCCTGCCGCCATGCCGCCTCACGCCCCAGGCCAATTCCCCATGCGCACCGACCGGGTGGACGCCCGCCCCGTGACCGACCACGTCCAGCATCTGATCGCCCAGCGTCCCGGCCTGCCGGCAGCCGCCATCGCCCGAAAAGCCGGCATCGCCCCTTCCACCCTCAAATCGCTGCTGTCCGACGCCCAGCGTCGCCCGGATGCGGCTCGCACGGTCAGCCGCGCCACAGCCGTCCGTCTGCTGGCCGTCGCGCTGGACGATCTGCCGCACCGTGACCGTGGCTACGGCGGGCGCTCCACCGACGCCGCCCCCGCTCTGCGCCACGTACGCGCACTCCTGGCCGCCCACCCCCACCTGTCGCAAGCCGCGCTGGCCCGCGCGGCCGGCATATCGCTGACCACGCTCGCGGCCGCCCTCCACGACGTGGACGCCGGCCGGCCCCGCCGCGCGCCGCCGCAGACCGGCTGCTCGCCCTCGGCACCCGCACCCCCCTGCCCGAACACGCCACGCGCCGCGGCGACACCATCGACGCGGCGCACGTCGCCGCCCACATCCGGGACCTGCAGGTGCGTTACGACCGGGCCAGTACGGCTTTCATCGCCCAGGTTGCCAGGGTCAACGCCAGCACCCTCGCCTCCGCGCTGATCGACCACGAGCGTGACGCGCGGCGCGGGATCAATACGAATGTCGCCCGGCGGGTTCTGGCCGTGCGCGAACTGCCCCCGCCGGCCTTCCCGCGCCGCAGTCATGTCACGGAGATCGGTCTCCTGCGGCGCCTGCGCGGCCTGTGCGCCGCCGGCTGGACCCTGCCCGCCATCGCCCAGGCCGGCGCCACCACGGCGAAATCACTCACCGATTTCGCGAGAACCGGCACCAGCACGCCCGCGGTCCGCAGCGCGATCCTCACCGCCTGGGACCGCCTGGCCCACCGGCCGGGCCCCTCCGCGCCCAGGCCCGTCGACGTGCCGCGGCGAAAGCCTGGGACCCTCCCCTGGCCTGGGACGAACACAGCATCGACGACCCCGACACCCTCCCCAGCGGCACCCGCATACCCGGACGCCCCCAGCACTGTGACCCCTCTGTGCTGCGGCACGAACTGGCCTTCTTCACCCACCACCTCGGCCTTGGCCACCCCACATGCCTCCGCCGCCTCGGCCTCAGCACCCGACACACCCGCCAACTCCTCCACCCGCCACCAGCCAACCCCGGCACCCCCCACACCACCGCCACGTAACGAGAGTGTCAGCGGCCAGTTAGATTTCCCCACTCGCGGCCACGTCGGCTCCCCACCACCGCCACTTCAATTCCCCATGGGCGGCCACTTCGTGTAAGCAGCGTGAGGTCATCCTCGGCGGTGTCCGCCCCACCACGGCAGGATCGGCGGCAGGTCGCTGAGTCCGCCGGCTGGCCGCTTTGGCATCGGCGACTCCCCATCGTCCCCGTCCCAGCGACGCGCGTATTGATCCGGGAGGCTGCCCCACCCCCAGTAGGGAACGGGGCGGTCGGGGGTCTCACCGAACTCGTCGAAGGGATCGATACGCCGCTCGCCCACCGTGCAGAGGTGCGCCCAGTCATCACCCATGTCGAAGACATAGGCGAACTGCTCGCCGGCCTGCAGCCTGCTCAGCTGAGCTTGTTCCGCTTTGGCGGACACCATCGGTGTGGTGGTCAGGCCGCGAGGACGGCCTCGTATTCGGCGGGACTGCGGTAGCCGAGGCTGCT
>NZ_JBITXX010000046.1:0-11091 GCF_044544925.1 Streptomyces sp. NPDC053431
TTCGCCGCTTGCTCCCCGCATTGCGGGGAGGCTGCCAGGACGCGAGGGCCCCGCCCCGGCGGCCGGCCGGGGCGGGCACTCTCACGCCAGCTTCGGCCGGGGAGATCATGGTGAAGCAGCGGGTGCGGCAAGCGGAGGCGGCCGTGCCGCGGGCGGCGCGGCGAGACGGGCTGTGTGTCACGCTCCGGGGCGGTGTGCTCTCCGGTCTCGTCACGTCCCGCTGGCCGGCTGGGCAGGGGCTGCGGATGGCCCGCCATGGGCGCAAGCCTCTCTCGACTCTGGGACAGCGGGTTCTGAGAAGCGAACGGGCCCGGCCGCTGATTGTTGATCTTGCTCGCGCACAGGACCGCCTCCACCCGCATTTTCGGGGTGCGGTCCCGCCTTTAGACGCCGACACGTCAGCAGTACGCACCTGTCCATACCTGCACAAAAAAGCCGACCACCCCCTGTCATTGTGCGGCGTCCTTGTGCCTGCGGGGCGTGCCTGACGGGCGGGTATGTGGCCTGGGGCTCAGCCTGCCCAGCCTGGGGCGCCTTCCGGCAGGGCGTTGTTGATAGCGGTGAGGGTGGGGTGTCCGGGCTGCACCGTGTCCTTCAGGAGTGTGTGGGCTCGTTCGGTGAGGACGCGGGCACTGTCGAGGTCATGCTGCGCACGCCGCAGGTGGGCCAGGTTATGCAGGACAGGGGCAAGTTCGGGATGCTGAGGGCCTAAAGCAGCCTCCAAGATGGTCAACGCGCGCTGAAAGCAGGCCTCGGCTTCACGGCCTGCGTCCCCGTCCTGGATGACGGCGGCCAGATTGCTCAGGGCGATGGCGGTTTCGTAGTGATCCGGGCCATAGAAGTCCTCGAAGACGGCCAGGGCCTCGCGCAGCAGTTGTTCAGCTTCCTCACGCCGGCCCAGTTCGAAAAGGATGGGTGCCAGTGCGGCTCGGTCGGCGGCGACGTCCGGGTGGCCAGGACCCAAAGCCCGTTCGCGGATCGCCACTGCCCGTCGTGCCGGTTCTTCAGCGGCTTGGTAGCTGCCGCGGGCATGCGCCAGTCCGCCGAGGTTGTGATAGATGGTGGCCAGCTCCGGATCGTCGGGACCAAGGCACCCCTGCAGAAGCGTCAGCGCCTGCATGTAGGAGCGGGCGGCCTGGTCGAAGTCTCCCGCATACTTCCCGACCATACCCAGTTCGTTGTAGACCGCAGCGACGTCCAGAGGATCGGCCGCCGCCCCCGCCGTGCGCTCGAGAGCGCCGAGCAGAACCTCCCCGGCCTGGGCATAGTGTCCCTGAGAGCGGTGCAGCGCGCCCAGCAGCGTACTGGCATGCAGATGCAGGCACACCCCGTCGGGCACGGCCAGCTGCTGTGCCGCCTGCGCGGCAGCCTTGCCAAACTTCTGCGCCGCCGCGGTCAGGTCGCCCGCGTCCTGCTCCACCAAGCCGCTGATCACGGCCGTGTTGGCCAGGGCCAAGGGCCCCGCCGCAGCGGCCAGAGCCTCAGCGCGCCTAATCAGCGCCCGGGCGGCGAGCTGGTCTCCGCCATCCAGGGCTTGCAAGCACTGTTCAAGGAGCGCGGACACCTTCGGGGATCCATTGCTGCGGGTCATGTGGTGACCTCCTTCGGCGCCGCTGCAGTACCGAGTCCGGCCGGCCCCGGACCGGCTGAGGGGGGATCAATGAGATCAGCGGCCAGCGGCAGCCGGCGCCTGACCGAAGCGGCCAGCAGGCCCGCCGCGGCGCAGCCGAAGACAAGCCCGGCCAGCAGAAGGGTGGTCAGGCCATGCTGGAGCAGGAGGCCCGCCAGAGCCGGACCGGCAGCAAAGCCGACGGTATAGGCAAACGCGGCCGCACCGTTGTAGCGGCCACGCAGCGCCTCCGGGGCGATGCCGTTCACCAGGGCAGGCAGCGTCGGCGCAAACAGCGTCTCGCCCAGGCCGAAGACCACCGCAGCCAGTATGAACGCCACAGCAGCCGTACCGGCTTTCAGGTGCCCCCCGGCCAGCACCAGAGCCCACGACAGCGCCCACAAGCAGCACAGCACCCCGATCGCGGCAGTACGGCGGCGTCCGCGGACCAGCCTAAGCACGACCAGCTGAACCAAGGTCACCGTCACCGTGTTAGCCGTGAACGCCACACCGACCAGGCCCGCGCTCAATCCCGCCCCAGTCGCCAGAACGGGAAAAGACGCATTGAACTGGGCAAAGCCCACCGCCACCAGCACAGCCAGCAGCACCCACAACCGTACGAACAGCCAATCCCGCAACACCGCCCGGTACCCGCCACCCGCAACCCGAGCACCGGCGTCCACCATGCCGCCATCCGAAGCCATGACGACAGCAGTGATATGACTGCCGCCGACCAGTCCCAGCAGCGCAACCGCCAGCACAAAGCTCGCCGCGTCCAGCAGATACAGCAGCACGAACGAGCCCGGACGAGCTACATCCACCAGCCACGCCGCACTGAGCCCACCCACCGCCAGCCCCAGATTAAGCATCGCATGCCGCATCGCGAACACCCCAGACCGGCCCTGCTCAGGCACCAGCCGGGCTAGCAGAGCGTCCTGCGCCGGTAAGGCCATCGCAGCTCCCAGCCCCGAGACCGCGGCGGCTGCAAACGCCTGCCACGGCTGGGAGGCCAGTGCCAGCCCGCAGGCCCCACACGCCGCCACCACCCAGCCTGCCGCCAGCACTCGCCGAGGCCCGGACCGGTCCACCCAGGCACCTCCGAGCGGATTGCCCACCAGACCGGCAAACGCCACCATCGCCGTGGCAACTCCCGCCACATCCAGCCCTAATCCCCGCACCGCATGCAGGTACACCATCAAAAACGGAAGCGTCAGCCCAGTCCCCACCGCCGACAGCGCATCCGCTCCCAGCGCCACCCACGCGTTCCGCGGCAACACCGGAATCCAGCCTCGACCTACCAACCCGCCACCTCACACACGCGCCCGCACCCAACGACAGGGCCGGGCCCAGCACCCCAACGAATGCACCAGACCCGGCCCAGGACGACCAGCCATCAGACGCCAAACCGCTCACACCGCCGGACGACCAGCTCACCAGCAGGCAGACAGCCCGCCAGCCACAATTCTCAACCGGCCACGACAATCTGGTTGTGGTTGTAGTTCAGAGCGCGGCGGCGGACCACCACGTTGTGGTTGTAGTTCAGAGCGCGGCGGCGGACCACCATGTTGTGGTTGTAGTTCAAAGCACGGCGGCGGATGGCAATCATTTCTACTCCTCATTACCTAGTGGGTTGATCCTCCGAGCGATGCAGCATCTGAAGGATCAACCCAACGATGTTCGTCGTCTCGAGGGATGCGATAAGACCTTCAGGTCGAGTCGCATTGCCATCTTGCCTGCCTGCATAGGGTGCCGACCTGAGCAGCCATCTCCCTAATCGATCGCTGCGATGGTTGTCTCGTGGGCGGTGGAGCGGCGTTGTCCGAAGCGGGGGTGGCGGCGCCGGGTAGGTGTTGTAGCGGTGGAGCCATCGGAGGCGTCGAGGCGGGCCTCGCGTTCGCTGGGCCAGCTCTTGCGGCTTTGGAGCGTTTCGCGTTTGAAGGTCGCGTTCAAAGACTCGGCGAGCGCGTCCGCGCTGGACTCGGTCGCGCCTATGCTCTGGACCCCCCCTTCTGACCTGCGGGCTTCGGCGAATGCCCGGCTCATGTATTGCGAGCCGTGGTTGGTGTGCATGGCCGGTCAGGCTTCCGCGGGTCCGCTGGGCGGCGGGGAGCGCGGCGGTGACGAGATCGGTTCGTATGTGATCGGCGATTGCCCAGCGGCCAGGCGCCGTGAGGCGAGGTCGATGACGGTGGTGGGGTAGCAGAACTTCCTGCCGTCCAGGGGCACGAGGTGATGTCACCGACGTACTTCGTGTTCACCTCAGTCGCGGTGAAGTCCCGGCCGATCAGGTCGGCGGCCTTCGCTGCGGCCTGACCCGGGATGGTGGTGCGGTGTCTGCGACGCAGCCGCAGGCCCTCGATTCATGCTCCGCATGAGGCGTGAGATCCGCTTGTGAATGACCCACTTGCCCGTCTCGTGGAGCTCGGCGGTGATCCTCGGGACGCCGTAAGTACCGTTCGATTCGCTGTGCACGGTCCGTAGGCGTGCCGCGAGCCGGGCAGCAGCCTTTTGACGAGCGGCCCGGTCGGCGGCTGTCGAGCGCCAGTAGTAGAAGCTGGAGCGGGCGATGCCTAGGAGGGCGAACAGCCGCTTCACGCCGTGGCGGCGCTGGTGGTCGGGGACGAACTGGAAGCAATTCACCAATGTGTCTCCCCGGTGAAATACTTCCTCGCTTTCCGATGGATCTCGCGCTCCTCCTCGAGTTCGCGGATCTCTTTCGGGCCCAGCGAGCTCCGGCTCCAGCGGCGACGATGGCTCAGCGGGCGCGTCCCACCCCCACGTCCCCGTGGCCTGCTCGCGCCGGCTGCCCTGATCCAGTTCCGCAGAGTTTCCAGGTTGACCTCAGATCATAGGCGATCTGCTTAATCGTCGCTGCTGGCCGCGACTGGTACAGCGCGACCGCGTCCGCCTTGAACTCCGGCGGATAGTTCTTCATGACCACGAGATGTCCGTCCTCAGATCCTCAGGATCCCGTGTCTCGTGTGTCCAGGATCAGGGGTCAGGTCCTCTCGCCAGCGGAAACACGTACTCGCAGGACTTCGCGGCAGCCCTGACGCGCCCGCCCGCACGTTCCCCTTCCAAAGCGCCAACAGTCCACGGACCGGTGCTCCGTTGCGGGCAGCTGGACCATCGCCACGACGTCGTGACCAGCCCATGCCTGATCACCAAGACTCTGAAACGGCTCTGGTCGCGCAGCTTGCGCTCAGACCTGCGGGCTGGCATCTGGTTGCCAGCACATTTGCAACGAGTGCAGCGTTTCCCCTTTCCTGGACCGACCGTTCGCGGTGAACATTGGTCCATCGGCGAGGAAGTGCACCTGCCACTGCAAAGGGACAGGTCGTCGGTGACCGCGGTTCCGGGACTGCACCGCTGGCGGACGACGCGAAAAAGCTACGTAAGATTCCGGAAGGTACTCCTGGGAAAGACCAGGTAATGGCAGGAGTCCTTGCGATAGCAGCGGCAGCGATTCAGCATAGGTGTCGGAACCGCGCAAGCCGAAGAATCGACATCATATGCGGGTTTTCGAGTGATTATTCGATGCCCTATTTGTATCACCTCAGAGAGGATGACGGTATGCAACAACACTTACGCAATCACGGGCTGGGGGCGACCTCGACCGAGGCTGACAAGGCCATGATCTGACGAAAGAATCAGGTAATGGCTTGAGAATTCATGAATAAATCTAACGTGTCAGATGGGGAAGAGATTTCAGACGTCTTCTGTCGGGCTAGATTCATCAGCTCCCACGCTGACCGTTTTGGTATGGACGGGTGAGGGTCGATAATTAACCCGATGGACCATTCAATGTACTTACGAGTTCTGAGCCTTAGGTCGTTTGCACGGCCGGCCGGTTCGGTTTCGCCGCCCGCCTCGTCCCCACGACCGCGCCGCGGGGCACGGGCCGGTGGGCCCCCTTCGCGTCCGGGCCCCGGGGGAGGGCGGTCAGACCTCGCTGGGAGGCTTGGTGTGCGCTGCCTGCGCCGTTCCTCCAGTTTCCCTCTCCGCAGCGCTTCGCGTTGTCGGGATACCCACCTGCCCAGCGGAACCGATGTGGCCGCCCCGATTCCGGCCTCACCACAAGACACGGCGTGAAGGCCGCTGATCTCTTGACACCTCAGACCCGCCAGGGGAATCTGCCCGCCACCGGTCCGAAACGGGGTTTAGCCGACCAGCCTAGACCGGCCCCAGCCACCCTGCCTGACAACGGCCTGCACCAGCTCAGGCCGCAGAACTCTCACCAGAGCACTCACCTGATCCGCGCACAGCCGCGGCCAGAATAAACCGTGTTACAGCTTCATCCGCATCAGATATTCCCTCGGCGAGAGATCGTAATTTCCACCGCTGAGCTGCAGATACTCCAGCCAAGGCGGCATCGAACTCCCCTTGAGCGACGCGGCGGGCAGCTTCAGAGTTCGAGCTCGTTGAGCACCAGTCGGCCTGAGGTAAATGCTTCTTCAGCCATTGGCGTGTTTGAGGAAGAGCGTGGGGATGGCCGGCAACGGTTCGTATGTCGCTCATGCTGAGGTCCTGTCGTGCCAGCAGGGAGAAGGTGATAGCCATAGCGACTTCGCAGGTCACGTCGAGCCAGGGCGGCCCCTGCCGCAGGCATAGCACGGTCTCTGCAACTGGACCTGCGACCGAGTTTTCCATCGGCACCATCGCAGCGTCCGCCTCGCGGTATCGGACAGAGTCCAGCGCGTCGGTCACGGTAGCCTTGGGCGACAGCTCTGCCCATCTGGCGCAAGGCAACCCGAGAAGGGCCTCATGTGTGAACGAGCCCTCTGGCCCTAGATAGGCGATCCGTTTTATGTCTGCTCGCGTGGCCAGGGGGGCGCGGGAAGGTGCCGCGCCCATTCCGGGATCTATCATCTAGCGACCCGATCCAAGCTCAGTACAGAGCCTCAAGAATAGTGGCATTGGCCAACCCCCCTGCTTCACACATCGTCTGCAGGCCGTAGCGTGCACCCCTGCCACGCATAGAGTGAACAAGGGATGCCATCAGGCGAGTGCCACTAGCACCTACGGGGTGCCCCAAAGCAATCGCCCCACCATTTACGTTGACCTTTTCCGTGTCCGCTCCGGTTTCCTTCAGCCACGCAAGCACTACGCTGGCGAAGGCCTCACTCACCTCAAACAGATCAATATCCGATAGCTCGAGACCTGCCCGGCGCAACACCTGCTCTGTAGCTGGAATTATTCCAGTCAGCATCAAAAGCGGATCGGCCCCGGCGGCTGCGAAGCTGTGCAGCCGGGCCAGAGGTTTGAGGCCCAGCCTATGTGCATTGGCGCTGGTGGTGATCAGAACTGCAGAGGCGCCATCGCTTAAGGGGCTGCTGTTGCCAGCCGTAACGGACCACTCGATTTGTGGAAACCGGTCAGAGACTTCTGGGTCAGCGAACGCCGGCCGAAGCTTGCTCAAACTTTCAGGGGTGGCATCCGGACGGACAGACTCATCAGCCGTAACGGTCCCGCGTGTAGTGCTGACAGGCACGATTTCCGAGCGCAGACGGCCTTCGGCGTATGCTGCCGCAGCCTTTTGATGGGAAGTCGCGGCATACGCGTCCATCTCGGCCCGGCTAAGAGACCACTGAGCTGCAACCAGCTCGGCGCTGATCCCCGGATGAACAAGACCGCCCGGGTATCGCTGAACAATCCCTGGACCGAACGGGTCCGTACCGGGGGGAGTGTGCGACCCCATAGGTACCCTGCTCATAGACTCGACCCCGCAGGCTACGGCCATTTCGTAGGCCCCAGAGAGCACACCCTGAGCAGCAAAGTGAACCGCCTGCTGGGAAGAACCACACTGGCGGTCCACTGTCGTCGCCGGTACAGACTCAGGCAGCCCGGCCGTCAGCCATGCCCAACGGGTAATGTTCTTGGCCTGCTCTCCTACTTGCTCGACGCACCCGCCGATCACGTCATCAACCGCAGAGGGATCTACATCGCTGCGGTCTATGAGTTCCCTGAGCGTGTGGCCCAGCAGTTCGACCGGATGAACGCCTGTCAGGGCACCTCTGTCCCTTCCTTTCCCATTGGGCGTCCGAACGGCTTGCACGATTACCGCATCACGCATAGCGGGACTCCTCATGCTGGTACTCCTGGGCGGTGCGTCTGCGATGCCAGCCGCTGGAACTAGCCACTTAAGCCAACGGCCAGCGCGGCCGTCTGCCTCTCAAATCACCCTCCGGCAGCCCCCCGGGGCCAGGCATGAGCATTCCCTACTCCCAGACATTAGTGTTGGAAATAACTCATACCGGTCACACTCAGTAGGCGGCATCTCCTGCTGTGTGCAGCGCGGTCGATGTCGGAGCGCGGAGAAGCGGACCGGCCGTCGGGTGGTGTTTGAGGCGTCTGTAGCGTGTCCGTGCACGCTCATGATCAGGGTTGGCGGAGGGCGTCCCCGCAGAGCTCGCCGTTGGCGATTGGCCCTGCTGGTCCCTTCGGCGCGGGCGGGTGCGCGAAGGTCTCCCGGGCAGATCTGGCCGCGATGAAGGAGATGCTCGACCAGGCCGCCGAAGACGGCGGCCCGCCCTGGACCCCGCCCCGGCTCGGCAGCGTGGCTGGAGCGCCAGCGCGGGGTCGAGATTCGCCCTGCTCGCCTGTCCTTGCTGCTCAAAGCGGACGGCTTCCGCTATAAACGGACCCGCACCACCGTGCGGCACAGAGCCGACGAAGCCCTCCAGCAGATCGCAAAGGCTCAGCTGGAGGACCTGCGGCTGTTGACCTCTACTACCTGGACGAGGCCGGCTTCTCGCCGACCCTGCCCACCGGCTACACCTGGGCCCGCCTCGGCACGCGGGCGATCGTGGCCCAGGAAGCCACCTCCGGCCGATTGGTCCATGCCCCCTCGGCGCCCCGCGCGCCGACGGCCCTGACCCGAAGCTGGTCTTCCGTACCACCACTGGCAAGATCACCGCCGAGGTTCGCTGGACTCCTGTACACCCAGGTCCCCGGACTGGCTGACCACAACGACAACGCATCCGCCCATGTCAGCCGCGTCGTCAAGGAGCCCGGCCCCTTTTGGAAGTCCACGGTGTCACCCTCTTCTACCTGCCGCCCTAGAGTCCCGAGCTCAACCGGATCGCGCGCGTGTGGGCAGGTGAAGTACGAAGGCATCCCCCTCCGCGCCTATCCCTCGATCGAGGAACTACAGGCCACCGTCGACCAAGCCCCTCACCCACCGCAACGCCCAACTCCGCACACAGCCGACTTACGCAAGACCGCTAGTCGCGGTTCTACCGCCGGGTCAAATCACAGAGTGACTGACCAACTGCCGGAGGACCGCGTGCGTCGCAGCCACGCATTCGCAGGTGATTTGGAAATGGAGTGGTAATTACTCATGGCGGGACTAGCGTGTGCCGAGGTAGGTAGATTAACGTGAGTTTCAGTAGGTCAATGTTCTATCCTTCATACTGTGAAGTGGAGGCATAATGAGAAAGCACCTGGTGATAGCTGCAGCTGCAGCAGCAGCCGCGCTGGGGGCGGCTTTTGCGCCGTTAGCTTCCGCTGGTCCGCCTAATGTTCCCCTGACGCACCCCACTCTCGAAACCTTCGCCAGAGTGAATCCGAACGGGCATGTGGCAATGTCTAGCGGCATGACAGGAGTGAGTGTAACTCGGCCACCTCAGGGCGCTATATTTCACGAGGGTGTGTACTGTTTTGATGGATTTACTTTCACGCCCGATGGGGCAAATGTGACGCTCGATAACATGTCAGGGGCAAATCCTACCGACACTAACCGTCTTCCTGTTGCAGTTGTTGGTCTTGGAAACTCGGGAGGATGCCCCGCAGGTACCGATCTGACTGTCATGCTCGATGATCCGCTAACTTCAGCTCCAGTCAGGGATTTCGGGTTCTTTATTAGCGTATATGATATTGTCGTGTGAAACGCATTAATAGGGGAGCGCGGCTAGAAATCCGGAGTTATTTCGCCCCGCACAGCGGTTTCTCAGTGCCAGCGACAGCGACCCTTTGCCCATCCTCAGCCGTAGCTGGTCAGATGAGGGTGGCGCCTGAGCGCGGGTCAACAAGGCCTGGAGTGGGCTTGATCCGCTTTGACGGGCATCAGAGATCAGGGGTTTCGGCCCCGGAAGGATGATGTTCGTCATGGAGAGTATGGGGAGGAAGAAGCCACGCCCTCGCCGCTCGTTCACGTCGGAGTTCAAGGCCGAGATCGTTGAGCTGTGTCGTCGTGGGGATCGCTCGGTCGGTGAGGTCGCGAAAGACTTCGACCTCACCGAGACCGCGGTCCGCGACTGGGTGAAGTAGGCCGAGATCGACGCCGGTGAACGTGATGGGCTGACCAGCGCTGAACGTGAGGAGCTGGCCGCACTGCGGCGGGAGAATCGCAGGCTGACGTCGACATCCTCAAGCGGGCGACGGCTTTCTTCGCGACGGAGACCCGGTGAACGTGGACCCGTTCATCGAGGCGGCGAAAACCGCAGGTCACAACGTCAAACGGACGTGTGAGCTCCTCGAGGTCTCCAGAACCGCCTACTATGCCCGCCGCACTGGCGCCTCTAGCCCCTGAGCGGTGTGGGACGCCGAGCTGACCGAGCAGATCACCGCTGTCCGGACCCGAGCCACACCTTCGGTCCCTCTGGCGGCGCTGCAGACAAGCAACCGCCTGACACTGCCACTACCAGCGAAGAACCAGCTCAAGACATGAACCGCTGCTGGAGTATTAATCGCCAGACAACGCTGATGTTACATCAGTTCATGCAGCCGACGAGTCGTCGCTGGCGACCTTGATGCGACGTTCTCTGAAGCCAGCGGCAGGGGCAGTGGCCGATATCTCAGCCACGACCCCTCCACCTTGGTCAATCACGTCGGCAGGCCGTCATGCAGGTTGATTGGCCGCGCGATCAGCATTTTCGGCGTCGTCCCCTCGGGGGCGTCCAGCCCGCAGAGTGCGTATGTGGGCGCTGAAGGTGCGGATGGTGGGGTGGGCGAACAGGTCGGTCATGCGAAGCCGGGGTAGCCGGAAGCGCTCGGTGACGAGCTGGTGGATCTGTGCCACGTGCAGTGAGGCCCCACCGATGTCGAATAGGCGTTCGTCTGGGCGGATATGGTCGACCATGATCACACTCCTCCAGATCGCGGCGACTTCTGCTTCTACCTCCCCGCCGTCAAGGTTTGAAGCGATTCCGGGCAGGGGCGTGGTCTGTGGTACTGGCAGTGCTGTCCGGTCGATTTTGGCGTTTCCGTTCAGGGGGAACTGAGCTTGTTCAACCTGAGCCCGGCATTCAGAGCCGAGACGGCTTTGACCTGTATCGATGCCAAAGTCTTGTCACTCGATCGGTGGCGAGTTGAACAAGCTCACTGATCCAGGACCACGTGCTTGTTCATTGGTGAGTCTGGAGGGTGAGGATGGCTCTGGCGATTGACGTCATCCGGTTGGGGTTGTGGCGGGCTTTGCGGAGGATCCGCCATGTCTTGACCGATGCGATGGCTCTCTCGATCGGCCACCTGAGCCGCGAGTG
>NZ_JBITXX010000047.1:0-9974 GCF_044544925.1 Streptomyces sp. NPDC053431
TTCCGGCGGCTACGCGTCCGCTGGGAACGACGCGACGACATCCACGAAGCCTTCCTCGGCCTCGCCACCTGCCTCATCACCTACCGACACGTCCAACGCCTTTGTTAGGACCTCTAAGAGGGCATCTGATCAACTTTCACGCCGATGTGGGCGGAATACCCGTTTCGATTCGCCAGGTTGGTGCAGATTCTCCGGTGAGTTCGCGGCTCATTTTGTTAGCCATGGCCCAGTGGATCATCGTTCGGGATCTCTGCGGCAGGGCCTCGTAGTCGCGCGCGAGGCGGCGGTGCTGCATGAGCCAGCCGAAGGTCCGTTCGATTACCCACCGTTTGGGCAGCGGCCGGAAGCCCTTCTCCTTCGGCCGCTGCACCACCTCCACGTCGATGCCGAGGCGGGCGCCGTGCTGGATGACGCTGGTCTGGTAGCCGCCGTCGGCCCACACCTTGGTCACGCTCGGATGGGCCGCTGCCAGCTCGGTCAGTGCCTGCTTGCCGCCGGTGGAGTCGTGGACGGAGGCGGCGGTGACCAGGACGGTCAGGACCAGTCCGAGGGTGTCGGTGATCAGGTGGCGCTTGCGCCCTTTGATCTTCTTGCCGGCGTCGATGCCCTGGCTGTCTTCGGCGACATTGCTCGAGGTCTTCACGCTCTGTGCGTCCACCACGGCCCCGGACGGCTCGGCCTTTCGGGCGTTCGCCCGGCGGGTCCTGTCCCGCAGCAGGTCGTGGACCTGCTCGGTGGTTCCGTCCGCCTCCCACTTGGCGTAGTAGTCGTAGACGGTCTTGAACGGCGGGAAGTCGTGCGGCAGGTACTCCCAGGGGATGCCGGTGCGGTTGACGTAGAGGATCGCGTTCACGATCTCTCTCAGATCATGCACTCGCGCGGTCGTTCCGGGACCGGTTCGCCCGACACGCCAAGCCGTGAACACCGGCTCGATCAAAGCCCATCGGGCGTCGGAGACGTCGCTGCGATACGGGCGTCGAGAAGTCACTCGAGGTGCAACGACGCACGTCCGGCTTGGTCACAGCGAACGGATCAAACCGCCCGCAACGTAGATCAGATGCCCTCTAAGTGGGTTTGCTGGACGCGGGCCCGCACCCGTCGGTGTTCGGCGTTGTCCTCCTCCTCGCCCGGCAGCAGGGCTCTGCCGGGGCGTTTGCGGGACGACGAGCCCGGTATTGATGTAGGCGCCGTCGGCCAGCACCGTGACGCCCTCGCAGACGGCGGCCAGGCCCGAGTCCCGCCAGGCCTTCACGTCCGTCCGGCCGCATGCTGATGGGCCCGCGCGACTGTGGAGTCGACCGGCACCAGCCAGTCGATGTCACCGGCCGCATCCCTTTCCGCTTGAAGCGCCGCCAGCATCCGCGTGAACGTTCCATCCAGCGCCCACCCGCGGAAACGCGTATACAAAGTGCGCCAAGGTCCGTATCGCTCGGGCACATCACGCCACGCTGTCCCCGTCCGTAGCTTCCAGACGATCCCGTTCAGCACCCGCCTGCCATCGAGCCGTGTCCGTCCCGACGACGCTGCGGCAACAGCGTGGACAACGCTTTCCGCTCAAGATCCGACAGCTCATGACGACGCACCATGCACGACATGATCCGCCACTAGACCCCTTTAAAGACGCTGCCTTTAGCCGCGGTTTTCGGTGGGCCAGGTTCTGGAGTAGCTGGAACTCTAGGCGCCCCTCCACCGCTATGGTGAACTAGCTTCTAAAATTGCAGACGTATAGCTGCGATCACCCAGAGAGGCAGGATAAAGAAGTGTTGCGCCATTTACTTACTGCGGTTGCCATCACAGCCTCATCAGCTCTCGCAGCAGTTACACCTAGCGCCCAGGCTGCCGGCACTTCAGACATACAGATCACTTGCAACTCTGGCACTACTCAAATCGTTGATCACGTCATGCTGAAGACCTGCGTAATCACGAAGGGTTTTCAGTACCTTATCCGGACTGAAATCTGGCACAATAGCCCCTCCGTGGGTCCTGTTTATGTCATGAACGTCAAGCAGTTCCGCAATAATTCCCTCGTGCCAGACAGCGCACAGAACTGCCCTGCGGAAACCATCACGCAATCCCATACATACCGATGCGAGAGTAACTGGCATACAAGCATTGCTGGCATCGGTTATATCCACTCCGCGGCGACGCTGCTCAAGCTGGCCAGCGGAACCATCGGTTCGGCGTTCGACGAGGAGGCTGTCGCCCCCTGAGTCTCATTTGTAGCGTGGGCAGGTGGGCCGCGGTCTGGGGGACTGACACGAAAATGCCCCCTCGAGGTGGTTCAGACGGTGATCGGTTCGAACAGATGGTCAGTCCGAGGCGCTGTTCGCTTCCTTGATCATGCGGCGCATGGCCCGCTCGGGATCGCGGCGGGCGAAGTAGTCAGCGCCGAGTTCCCGGTAGGGCTCATGCAGGACATGCCAGAGGTTTCACTTGGTGAGTCGCCGGTAGTTGATGAGGCTGGTGGCGATGGCTATGAAGGCAAGGAAGTGCTCGGACTTGCGTTGCCAGCGGCAGCCGACAGCCAGACCCGTTCGACGACCCATCGATGACGTGCCAATCGCTTTGATGTCTCGATCCCCCGACGGGCGATCCTGGGCGCGATGCCCCGCCTGCGGAGCCACGACGCAGGTGGAGTTGTAGCGTCTGTCGCCGTGGAGCTTGTCGGGCCGTCGGATGTGGACCGGACCAGGGTCCAGTGGCGCTATCTTCTGTACGACTTTCCGCACGGGAACAGCGTCTACGGCTACTTCGCCAAGTGGGCCGACGAGGGCGTGTTTACCCAGCTCAACGGCCTGCTCAGGCAGCTGCTGATCAGACGAAAACGACCTCTTATAAGACGAGGTCCGCCTGACGACCGCGTACGGCGTCCCAACCGTTCGCTGTCTGTGGTCGATGCCTGCAACGGATCAGACTCCGGCAGGCCACTCCACAGCGATGATGCGCCGGGGGCGTCGCCGCCGAAAATACTGATCGCGCCAGCCTGGCGCTGGCCCAGTCACGCTGTGGGGAGATTGCGGCGCCACTGATCCCGCCCGCTCGGGTGCGGCCGCACAGTGGGCAGCACGTAGATGATCGCGGCGAACAGCGTGTTATCAGGCGTGCAGCCGTGCTTCGGCATATCGAAGCGGACTGCCCATCGCCGGTTCCTGAGGAGGTCCTGCATCACCGGTGACGCCGACCTGCTCGGGCTGTCCCGTGTCGTGCTCGGCTCTACTCTCGTGAGGGCAACAACGGGGGCGAACTCACAGGTCCCTGCCCGGTGGACCATGGTGCTCGTGTATCGCCCGCAAAGGCAGCGAGCCCTCAAAACGACTCGGGCGACGCCGTTGGGTGATCGGGACGATGTCCCGGCTGATCTGCCACCGCCGGCTCAACCACCACAACGAACGCCACACCCGCAACTACCCGGCTCCCCTCGTCCTCGCTGCAACCTGACTATAAGCACACTCCCTCAGGGGATCTCGACCAATTTGAGTCGCTCGGTACTCAAGCCGGGGAGTGCTTGCGGGACCAGAATTGGAAGTAGCCGAGATAGGCTACAGGAATCCCTATTTCGATATCAGCATCTAACGTGAGGGTAAAATTGCGTAAGATTACAGCTGCGTTTGTCGCGGCAAGCGCTTTGTCTCTTCCCGTAATGGCATTCAATGGGACTGCCTCTGCTGCCGACCTTAGCGGCTGCGTCAGTAACGTACTTTCGGATACTCACCGCCTCAGCCTAACCGTATGCATCCAACGCGATCCGTACACTGGCGCATCTATGAAGCCGGTTGTGACCGTCAAGAACGTCAGCAACGTGGCAATCTCTGCATCAACTCTTACTTTCGTCAAGGAAGACACTGCACAGGATCTCCCGATAGGCCCGGTGAAGTCTTGCGATCTTGGCCTGCTCCTTCCAGGCGTCACCAAATTCTGTGATGGCATGTTTGTTTCCGACCCGGATGCTGGCATCAAGAACAATCGGGCGGTCGCACTGGTTTCAGAAAAGGCTCCCGACCGTCCCGAATTTGTGAAGAGAGTCGTCACCGCGTTGGGATGATTCTTTAACGGACTGTTCTCTTAGGTTCCTGGCAAAGTACGACGCGCTCGACACCCCTTCGGGCCCTGGCCGCCTACTTTGCACGGTTGATCGACTCTGCGGAGCCGGCTGAGCGGAAGCCGCTGATCAATCTCAGCGTAGTCAGGCGGCGGAGCTGCTGTAGAAGGAAATGCTGGCCGCGTCCAGAGGGTGCACGTCCCGGGCGCGGCTGGCCGCAGGGCTCTTCAGCACGGCCCTCTGTGGTGGCTCAAGCTGACGCGATCCGCCACATCACAGTTTGACGAGCCTTCGGCGCTGCACTCACCGCTCGAGTGCAGCCCACTCCTCCCCGAAAAGATTCAGTCAAGCGAGCCAGTTCAGGTGCCCACTGAGTCCGTGACTGCGGGGTGGTGTAACGGGCGAGGGCTCGTTCGAGGGGAAGAGCGGAGTCGGGCGTGCGCCGAGTGGTTGGCTGTTTGGGTGGGTGTGCGAGGGCGTGCCGTGGTGTCGTCTGAACGGACCTGGAAGGTGCCGTCGGCGCCTGCGGAGGTCTAGTACTGCAACGGTCCTTATCGTGCCGGTTGGGCAGGTGGGTCGTTGCTCTGGTCATGGGTGGGGAACTTGCTGATGCCCGGGGGTGGGCGGATGAACTGAAGGCTCTGCACGAGCGGTTCGTGCACCGTTTCGCCAGGTCGGAGCCGCGTGAGCCGGCGCTGGCGTATATGCGAGGGCTGATCGCTCCGCTGGAGCGGAAGAACGGCTGGACGCTGGCCGAGGAGGCCGGGCATGCGGGCCCGGACCGGATCCACCGGCTGCTGAACCGGATCGACTGGGACGCGAACGAGGTCCTGGACGATGTCCGCGAATACGTCGCGGAGCATCTGGGCGACCGGGAGGCGGTGCTGATCGTGGACGACACCGGCTTCCTGAAGAAAGGGACCCGGTCAGCCGGGGTCCAGCGGCGGTACTCCGGAACCGCGGGCCGCACGGAGAACTGCCAGGTCGGCGTCTTCCTCGCCTACGCCACCGACCGCGGCCGCACGCTCATCGACCGCCGCCTCTACCTCCCGACGTCATGGACCGACGACCGGGACCGGTGCCGACGGGCCGGCATCGACGACACGATCGCCTTCGAGACCAAGGTCGCCATCGCCCGGGCCATGGTCCGCCAGGCGATCAAGGAGAGGATCCCGTTCCGCTGGGTCACCGCGGACGCCGGCTACGGCTACTCCAAGAGTTGGCGGACCGAGCGGGAACGGGCGGACGTCTTCCACGTCATGGCCACCACCCGGCACGACACCGTCGTCTCCCGCTGGGCCCTCGACCACCCCGTCCACGACCTGTTCCACGATCCGCCCAGGCAGAAGTGGAAACGCCGCTCCTGCGGCGACGGCTCGCACGGTCCCCACGTCTTCGACTGGGCCAGGGTCGAGGTCCGGCCCTGGCACCGGGAAGACCGCCGCCACTGGGTGATCGCCCGCCGCAACGTCGCCCGCCCGCGGGAGATCTCCTACTACATCGCCTACTGCCCCGCCGACACCACCCTTGACCAGCTGATCCATGTTGCCGGCCCCCGGTGGGCCGTCGAGGAACGCTTCCAGAGCGCGAAGCAGGAGTGCGGCCTGGACCACTACCAGGTCCGCCGCTATCCCGGCTGGCACCGCCACATCACCCTGGCCATGGCCGCCCATGCCTGCCTGACCGTCACATTGCGTCATGCACCTGCGCCCCTCAGTTGAAACCCTCCTGGATGAGTTTTCCATTTCTCATGGCGACACGCGGCAGGCACGAAGTGAACGGAGATACTGACGGCGCCAGCATCTCTCTGCCGAGTGGCGGGTACTCATTTCACCTATTCATGCAAGCTGTTATTTTCGCAGGGTACATGTGGTGAGCTCCATCTTGGCTGCCGTTGGCATGCGCAAGAAAGATTCAAAAGGCGGACGCTCCGCAAGCGGCTCGAATACTTGCCAGATACTGAGACGTGCAGCCCGCCCTAATATCACAGCAAAGGCGCTTTGCAGGACAGGACGGATCGCATAGATGAATACCCTAGGTTCTGATATTATCGCTGGCCTCGCATGGGCACGCCGCCTAGCTGGCGCCGATGTTACGGCAAGCGCGACCTTTCGTCCACGTGGCGCCTGGGGTGACAATACGTCTAAGTTAAAGCGCGCCATTTGGCGTATCGGGATCGGAAGTCAATTCCATCCACTAGAACGTCGAATGCGAACGATCAATATTGCATTTCTCCGTTTAGGCGTGCTCGAATTATACGCACTGAACGGTCGGCGCCGAGAGTTTGATCTCGGCGCCATGATCGCGTGCTGGCCCGTCTCTGATATAAATGTCGACGTTGCGCGCTGCAGAGCTAAATCCCAACATTCTTACGCAAATGTCACATCGTCATCTACATTTACAACGAAAGTTGCGCGCGTCACGATCTCGCCGAAGGAAGAGCGCCCGCTACAGATCGATTTCGCTGACAACCGCATGACATCTCACCTTTTAGGGCACCTCCGATGAAGCGGTGTTAGAAAAGCATGCTGGCTCGTAATGGGGCTGGTCGAGCAGCGTGGCCTGCAGGCAAGCCGCAGTGCATGAGCAGTGGCCTGTCCAACAAGTGCCTGTGTCTTCGCGTGAAACCGGTGAACGTCTGCTGGCCTGAGGAAAAGTGCTCCATCAGCTCCCGTACGGGACGCGCCTAGGGCGTGCTCACAAGCTGCCCCGACTCGTGGACGGGGAGGGGTGGTGAAGCCAATAGAAGGCGTCCTTCCGGAGCAGGGATGAACATGGTTCATGCCGTTTCTATTTCTTGTGCTTTCCAGAACAGTAGGACGTCAGCGGCGATCCGGCCGACGGGCAGCAGTATCCCGTCTAACAGAACACCACGCCTCCGATGAAGCGGTCCGCGGCCGGGCAGGCCTCAGAGGAGGTCAGCCATACCCCCGAATGCCCCGGTAATCCATCGACAGACAGGCTGTGGAGTGTATCGGTGCCGGGCCAGACCGTGGGCTGGGGATCTGGACGACTGTTAAAAACTTCGGCCGGGCAGGGGAAGGCCTGTCGGCCGGCTTTCGGCACCGCCCGCAGGTATCGGGCTCCCGGCTGTGTCGGCGGCGCCCGGCGGACAGGGAGCGCCAGGCGGAGCGGGAGGGCGGGCAGCCCAACTGCCAGCTGCGGACGGTCAGGTTGGAATCAAATGCCGCCTATTCGGCGCGATCGAGTAAAAGCGAGAGTCGGAACGTCTCATCCTGAATGGAAATGCTCTGCCGCCTAAGGGCCTGATAGTGAGAACGAGCATGATGGCCGCAGAACAGTAGATCCCGTTCACCTGCGAAGAGTACCCGCACATAGGCTGCGGCTCCGCAGTAGTCACAGCGATCCTGGGCGGTGAGAGGTGCACCCGAGACGTTCATGCCTTTCCTTATTATGCCGGGGCGTAAAATTTATCTGAATCAGGGGAGACTGAGGCGACTGAGTCGTGGGGCTCACGGACTTTGTGTCATGAATGTGAAAAAGGAACCAGCCGGAAAAACCCACCCACCCTAGTGTGAAGAGGGCCCGGCCGGCCCTTGAGGTTCGGATGTGAAAAAATTGGCGAGTAGCCTCGCTGAAAGTGCTTTGATGTTGCTTGGTGGCCAAGGTGTATGTCTCGTAGACGGCAAAAGCGCACACCCAAGAGCACCAAGGTATCCATCTCATGTTACTCATGGATCCTCCATAAGTAGCCTGCATGCGTGATACCTCTTCTGCACATCAGAGTGCGCAGCCAACTGCTTGACTTCCTGAGTAAGAGTTTCCCGATAGGCTCACCTGGCTGGTTTCCCGAGGTGGTCGCCCGAGCTGGGAGGCGCGATCTTGACCCGCCGTAGCAGGGAGGTGTGCTGGTTCGGGATGTCCGTCTGTATCCAGCCTGTGGGGCGGCGCAGAGCCGCAAAGACGCTGGCAGTGGGCATTCCGTAGGGCGGTGGCCGCCAGGCGGTGCGGTGTCGCTGCCGTGGTCGGCCGGACCTTCATAGAGCATCAATCGGGCTGCTGGCCCATGAGGTCGCTGTCGGCAACGTCCACGACAGCCACAGCCGAAAGCCCATGGAGGCCGGTCTCAAAAAACGAGACCCGACGCCCGCCTCAGGCGGCACTCCCATCCGGGAAATCTCCGCACCGACAAGAGGCTGCTGCGACATTCCTGACCTGCGGTGATGACTCCGGCGCAAGTGGATCACACCCCGCATCGCACATGTCGTCGCGTCATTCCCAGCGGACGCGTAGGCGCCGGAAGCCGTGCCAGCAGGCGATCGCGCGCTCCACGATCCAGCGATGAACGCCGAGGCCAGAGCTGTGCGGGACACCTCGGCGGGCAATCAACGGTTTGACCCTGGGCCCAGGCGAGGTCATGGTCGCAGCCTCGGTCGGCCAGCAGCCGGTCAGGCCGTCGCGGCGGCCGTCCGGCCAAGCCGGCAACGGATGGGACCTTCGCGAGCAGCGGCATCAGCTGGCTGGGTGACGTCGTTGCGGTTTCCGCCGGTCAGCGACACGGCGAACGGGATGCCCTACCTGTCGACGAGGACGTGGTGCTCGCTGCCCGGCCGTGCTCGGTCGACCAGGCTGGGTCCGCTTTGGGCCTCGTCGGGCGGCCCGGACATGGCTGGAGTCGATCACCGCCCGCGACCAGTCCAGTCTCTTCGCGACCCGCGGCTTCTTCAGCAACACCAGGTGCGGCTGGTCCCAGACGCCGGCCTTATTCCACGCGGCCAGACGCCGCCAGCGAGGTCATCCCGGACCCGAAACCCAGCTGCTGCGGCAGGTACTCCCACTGGATCGGGGTGCGCGGGACGAACAGGATCCGCCCAGGGCCTGCCGCTCCGGCACCCGCGGCTCCACGGCCGCGACTGACGTCTCCCCAAGGCCAGACCAACGACCATCCCACGAGGCGGGAAAAAACCAGGAGCGGGCTGAGCCGGGCCAGGCCGAGCGTACGGTCGGTCCACAGCCCGACAACCCAGGCATCGGTCACGGCAGACGTTCGGTGCTAGGTTCTGTCGTCAAATGTCACGCCTACATCAGGAGTGACGTGAGGGTGACGGTGGCTTTGTAGGACTTGGCGGCTTTTGTCGTACCGGGTGGCGATGCCACGCCACTGCTTCGGGCGGTTGAAGCACAGTTCCACGACATTGCGGTGCTTGTAGGCCTCGCGGTCGAAGGCCGGCGGGCGGCCTCCGCGGCGGCCTCGTCGAGCCCGGTTGCGGAACTGGTCGGCCCGCTCGGGAATCGTGTGGGCGATGCCC
Source organism: Streptomyces sp. NPDC053431 (assembly GCF_044544925.1). Lineage (NCBI taxonomy): Bacteria > Bacillati > Actinomycetota > Actinomycetes > Kitasatosporales > Streptomycetaceae > Streptomyces > Streptomyces sp. NPDC053431. The sequence continues at coordinate 9,310 of NZ_JBITXX010000047.1, forward strand.
TTGCGGCGGAGCCAGGTGCGATGCGGATCGCCTTCGAGCTGCAGCCCTTGTCGCCCAAGACGGGCCGGCATAGCGGAACGACGCTCTCAGCAGATGGACCACGCAGGTCTGGACCACGGTCTGCGGCCAGACCTCGCCGACCGCGACGGGCAGGCCCCTCAGCCCGTCGCAGACCAGCATCAGCACGTCCTCGACCCCGCGGTTCTTCAGCTCGGTCAGGACCCGCGGCCAGTGCTTGGCGCCCTCGCCTCCCTCGCCCCCGACCCACAGCCCACAGCCCACAGCCCACAGCCCGAGAATGTCGCGGTGCCCTTCGGCGGTGACCGCCAGGGCCATGTAGACAGGGCGGTTGGCGACCTGCCCCTCGCGGATCTTCACGTTGACGCGGTCGATGAAGACGACCGGATAGACGCGGTCAAGAGGGCGGGCCTGCCATTCGGCCATGCCCTCCATCACCGAATCCGTGATCGTCGAAATCGTCTGCTTGGACACGTCGGCGCCATAGACCTCGGCCAGGTGTGAGGAGATCTCGCCATGAGTGAGGCCCTTCGCGGAGAGCGACAGGACCACTTCGTCGACGCCGGTCAGCCGGCGTTGACGCTTCTTGACGATCTGCGACTCGAAGGCACCGTCACGGTCCCGCGGCACCTCGATCTCAACCGGGC
>NZ_JBITXX010000048.1:0-9939 GCF_044544925.1 Streptomyces sp. NPDC053431
CCGACCCCAGGCCCTACATCTGGACCAAGACCGCAGACGAGATCCTCGAACGCCTCGCCTCATATCTGAACAGAATTCCTGACTCAGAAGACTAGCGGCCCTATCGAAATCCGGCAGCCGCCCAGGAGCGCCGACGGCAGCGGACGAAGGCTGCATGTGGGATGGGTGGGACTTGAACCCACGACCGACGGATTATGAGTCCGCTGCTCTGACCAGCTGAGCTACCACCCCACCCATTCGATTAGAACACACGCCCGGTTCCGGTACCTCGCCAGGCGAGCGGGCGAGGTACCGGAAAGCAGCCGCTTACGGGCGACCGCTGACCGAAGCAACCAGAGATCACGTGTCCCGCTCTGCGCGTGCGGGGAGTCTGGTGCGGGGCCAGGATGGGGGCATGTCCGCTCCAGCAGGTGGGGGTGACAAGAGCTGGGCGCGCCCGATACGGGCACTGCGTCTGGAGACGCTGCGCGATATCGAGGCATTGGTGCGTGAGCTAGTAGAGCTGCACGGTGAGCTGCTGGCATGCGACGACCGTGACGAGGAGCGGGTACGGAACCTTTTGCACGCGGCGGGTGTGAGGGCCGGGATGTGGGTGGACGACATCGCCTGCCGCTTCGCCGAAACCGATCATGACGCCGACGAACTGTTTGCCCGGGCGTGGCAGTTTGTCGATGACCTGGAACTGGAGCCCGGCGGATTTCTGACCAGGGACGATCCTGCCTTGTTCACGACACTGCGGGGCTCAGCCGCCAGCATGCTGGCCCGGCTGTGGGTCACCGGCTACCTTCTCGGCCCCGTCCCCGAGGACGCATGGCCCGAAGAAGAACTCGCCCTCCTGTTCCTCAGAGCCCTCGAGCACCATGCCGACGCCCTCGCGCTCACCGAGACTCTCGATCATCACACCGCGAGCGGTGACGCATCGCCCTTGTCCGAGAAGCCCGGAAATAATGATGAACCGGGCGAAACGCAGGCGGGCCAACCCTAACTGCCGTGTCACCTGCCGGCTACAAGCGGACGATTCTCGACGCTGATACAGCCGTATCAGCGGAAGAGGACCATTTCGCGTGTGCCGCCGCGCCGTGTGCCGCCGCTGGCGGTGACGGACGCATGAAGTGCACCCCGGTCACATGTCACACGAAGACGCCGCCCCGTCTGGACCCATCCAGCCAGAGTCCCCGCCCCACTCTCAGACGCCGCCCAAGTTGTAATAAGGGACCTGGCTGAACACCAGTGATGGCACCGCTTGCCGTGCGGCTGGCAGCTGCGTTACTGAGCCCCTTTCATCCCGGCCCTTGGGCGAAACCACTGGTCAGGGATGGGCGGTCAGGAGTGGAAGTCCGCAGGCTGCTCGAGGAACTCCGCGTCGGCTACGTAGTCGCGGTACCGAAATCGCAGCAGGTCAAGAGCCTGGTGCTTGAACTCCGCCGCCCGGTGACGGCGGTCAAGGGAACCGATCACCTTGCCGGTGACGACCTCGAGGGCGGCGAAGAGAGTGGTCGTGCCGCCCGGATGTAGTCGTGGGGCCGCGGCGTTCGGGAGCGCCGGGCACCATCGGCGGACCGCCCGGGACCGGTCCGGGGCTGGATCTGCAACTTCTCATCCACGCGAAGAACAAGCGCCTTCTTTGGCGCGCGGGTCAAGGTAGAGGCCGACGAGGTCGCGGAACTTGTCAATGAACAGCCGGCCTTTCGACAGCTCGAACGTCTCGGCCCGTGCTGCTGGAGGGCGAACGGCCGCCAGATCCGCGAGATCGCCGACTGCGACATCCCCGTCGCGCCGCCATCGACCTGGTCGACCAATGAGTCGCGTTCCTCGGAGTCACCTCGAGCGTCTTAACGATCAGCCGCTCGACGTCCGCATCGGTGATCTTCCGCGGAACGCCCGGCCGCGGGTCGTCACACAGACCGTCCAGACCCCGCTCGAGAAAACGGCGCCGCCAGGTGCGGACCATATCCGGAGTGATCCGCAGCCGGCGGGGCACGTCCATGAGCGGCGAGTGGCTCTCGGCGCACTCAAGCACGATCCGCGACCGCTGAGCCAACGCCTGGGCCGTCGTCCGACGACGCACCCACCCCTCCAGCACCGCCCGCTGGGCATCAGTCACCGACAACGACTGGACCCGGACTCCTTTGGCACTCCTGAGGCCATCTGGACAGGCCCAACCAGGTGGGGGCCACTCTGCAGATACCCAGCGGACCCCACTACCGATCCTGTATACCTCCATGCGGGCTGCTGACCACCAGCGGCATAGAACCTTCACCGAGATAGAAGTGCCCGGAGTGGTACTCGATGTGTAGATGCCCCCCGGCCCCGGCGGAGGCCACCCAGCGCAGATTGTCCGCAAGCACCGTTCTCCCTGCGGCATCACCCGAGATCACAAGAACTTGGGCTTCGACATCAAGACGGATGAGAACCCCCGGAGCAGAAACCGTTTTGATCTCTACCCCCCTCAGAGCGCCGCCGCTCGACGACGCCATAGCAGGGACAAATCCCCCACCACTCGCCACCGCATCCGCCACACGGGCCAGTTCTTCTGACGACGCCGTGAGAACCACCTCGCCATACCCATGGCTGTAATCGAGCAGCACTAAATGCACACCCTTTCAAGCAAGTCGGCTCTCATAATGTCTGGAACCTGCGCGAAGAGCCATCCCGCACGGAAGCCAGCCCGCCTGGGCGGTGTGAAAGGACTGGTCCCGTGGACATTGCCCGCCAGCAGGGGCATCAAGACCACCCTGTTCCAGTAATGACCAGTCGCCCACCCACAGTCATCTCAAACGGCACAGGGGCTCAGCTGACCGTGGCCCCAAGACGTCAACCCCGCGCACTACCGCCTCCGCAGCCCGGCCGAGTGAGCCTCCGCCCGGCTCCAGTCCTGGCGCATCATCCGCCACAGCCCACCGTGGCCACAGGATCCAGGTCCTCACCAACGAAATCCACGACTGAAGCGCTGCGGAAACACCGGTCCCACCCCAAGGCAGGGCAGCACCCGCAACACGCAGAAACGGCAGCAGCCACACCGCTGTAGAGCAGCCATCACTCACTCCAGAGGGCCGTCTTCCGTGATCACCTGAGCGTCGGCACAATGGTTCCCCCGATGTGCCAGGGGTAGGGCTGCCACTGCTGCCGGGACAGCCCTGCCCCAGCGGCCCTAGCAGACACCTTGAAGACCACATGGCGGTGCTGTGGCTGCACGGCTCCCGTAGCTCAGCGGATAGAGCGGACGCCTTCTAAGCGTCTGGTCGCAGGTTCGAGTCCTGCCGGGAGCGCTGCCCGGCCTCGGCCAGGTCCAGGTGCCCGCAATGCCGCCTCGCCTCATATCTGACACAATTCCCGAGTCGAAAATTAGCTGAGGGCCACAGGGAACGTTTCCATAGCGCGTTGGGAGCGGTAGCTCGTCCAGGTAGGGGATGTGGCGGGCTTGAGGCCGGGGCCGAAACGGCGGAGCAGGGCTTGAAGGGCGATTTTGGTCTGACCGTGGGCCATGTGGCGGGCAATACAGGTATGAGGGCCGGTGCCGAAGGCTAGGTGGGGCCGTGCCTGAGGCCGGTGGGGGGCAAAGCGGTCAGGTTCTGTGAACGCGGCGTGGTCGCGGTTGGCCGCTCCGACCATTATGCGGACAGGGGTATGGGGAGCCAGCTCGACACCTTGAGCCTGCATGGCCTCGCGTGGGGCGAGATTGGCCCCAGTGGTGATCAGTGGGGAGCGGAACCGCAGAGCCTCGTCCAGCCATGCCTTCGGGTCAGCGAAAAGTAAGTCATTGTGCTCGGGATAGTCCATTGCAGTGAGGTTCGTGGCGACGTCGGGGTGCGCGTGGCGGCAGGTGCCGCCGTTGTTCGGGCCGGCCTGGCCGACGGTCTACCGGAGGTTCGCCCGCTGGAGCAAGGACAGGGTCTGGGCCCGTCTCCACCGGGTCATCCTGGATGAACTCGGCGCCCGGGGAGGCCTGGACTGGTCGCGTTTCGCCATCGACTCGGTGAGTGTCCGGGCCCTCAAAGGGGGCTTTTGACCGGACCGAATCCGACCGACCGTGGCAAGAACGGATCGAAGATCCACCTCGTCACCGGACCGATCCGGTCTGCCGGTCGCGGTCGCCATCTCCGCGGCCAACACCCACGACAGTCTCGCTCCGCAGCCCCTCGTCGCGTCGATACCCCCGGTCCGCAGCCGCCGCGGCCCTCGCCGCCGACGGCCCGACAAGCTCCATGGCGACAAGGGCTACGACTATCCCCACCTGCGGCGATGGCTCCGCGCTCGCGGTATCACGCCACGGATCGCCCGTCGTGGGATCGAGACCTCACAGCGGCTCGGACGCCATCGATGGGCCATCGAACGCACCATGTCCTGGCTCACCGGCTGCCGCCGGCTCCACCGACGCTACGAGCGCAAGCCCGAGCACTTCCTCGCCTTCGCAGCCATCGCCACCAGCCTCATCAACTACTGAGGTTCCCCCGAGATGCGGCGGAAGGTGTCAGCGGGTCAGATGGTCCTCACGAGAGGAGATCTGATCATGGCTGCCCCGAGGAAGTACCCGCTGGAGTTGCGGGAGCGTGCGGTGCGGATGTACCGGGCCACCGAGCCGAAGCCGCAGATCAAGCAGATGGCCGTCGATCTTGGCGTGCATCCAGAGGCCCTGCGGTCCTGGATCCGCCAGGCCGAGGCGGACGCCGGCGAGCGTGATGACCGGCTGGCCACCGCCGAGCGGGAGGAGCTCGCCGCGCTGCGGAAGGAGAATGCCCAGCTCAGGCGGGCCAATGACGTGCTGCGGACGGCATCGGCGTTTTTCGCGGCGCAGCTCGACCCGACCCGGCCCAGGTGACGGCGCTCCTCGATGAGCATCCGCGTCTGGGGGTCGAGTGCGTACTTCGGGAACTGCACATCCCTTCCTCCACGTACTACCGGTGGCGCCGGGCGGAGGCCGAGCCGTGCGAGCGCCGGCGGCGCGATACGGAGCTGACCGAGCAGATCCGCCGGATCCATGCCGACTCCGGCGGGGTCTACGGCTCCCCGCGGGTGCATGCCGTCCTCAAGCGGGAGGGTGTGCACGTGGGCCGCAAGCGCGTCGAACGCCTGATGCGCCAGGCCGACCTGCGGGGCATCAGCCCGCGCCGGACCAGGAGCTTCACCCGCCGGGATGCCGGCGCCGACCTCGCCGACGACCTGGTGCAGCGCGACTTCACCGCGCCGGCGCCGAACCGGCTATGGGTCACGGACCTGACGATGATCCCCACGCACGAAGGGCCCCTGTGGCTGTCGGCGATCCGTGATGCCTTCTCCCGAAGGGTGGTCGCCTGGGAAACCTCCGCCAGGGCGGATGCCGATCTGGTCCTCACCGTGCTGGAATACGCCCTCGCCTCCCGGGAGATCGCGCCCGGCACTCTCGTCCATCACGCCGACCACGGCTGCCAGTACACCTCCGTGAAGCTGACAACACGCCTGGTCAGAGCAGGTATCGAGGCATCCATGGGGTCGGTCGGCGACAGCTTCGACAACGCCCTCGCCGAGAACCTGTGGTCCACGATCAAGACCGAATGCGTCCGCGGCCGCATCTTCGCCACCCGGGCCGAAGCGAACCTGGCGCTGTTTGAGTACCTCGACGGTTTCTACAATCCCCGCCGCATCCAAAAACGGCTCGGCTACCTCAGCCCGATCGAGTACGAGGAGCAGCACTACGCCGAGCAGGCAGCGGCCGAACGAGCGAACCTGAACACCCATCAACCCCAGCTGACCAGCTGATCAGCACCTCCCGCGCAACGGGGGAACCTCACTACCAGCGACTCACCAAGTGAAACAAGGTCTAAAGCCACGGCCTGAAGCCTATGGTGGCCGATCTCCAAACGAGACACCACCCCCACCGCAGACAGTACTTCCATCCAGAAAACTCCACACCGACGAACCTACGATGTTGCTGACCTGCGAAGATGGCTCCACCGCAAGATCATGCCCCACAGCGCCCGCAAAGGAATCGAACCCAAAGAACGTCTCGGCCGACACCGGCGGGTCATCGAGCGGGCCCTCTCCTAGCTGACCGGCTACCACCGCCTCAATAACCGCTACGAACGCCACCCCGCCAACTACCTGGGCTTCCTCGGCCTCGCCGCAACACTCACCTGCCACAAGCGCCAGTTCAAACTCACCACATAAGACACGGTCTAAGGACTTGGAATGAGTGAGGGCCGGGCCTTGTGGCTTGGTGTGGATTGCGACATGCACCGGCGACCAGAAAGGCCCTGGGGCCCGCCGTGACGCACCTGAGCGAGACGTCTGCGGCTGACGGGCTGGATTCATAAGGTCGGCCTGCTCCCGCCGCAGGTGGCCTGCCCGCGTCGCGGGCCTGCTGAATCTACCAGCCCTCCACCGTCCGCCGCGTCCTGATCCACCTCCGTCTTGCTTCTGGACCGGGCCACCGGCCACGCCGTGCGCCGCTACGAACACGGCAAGCCCGGAGAACTCGTCCACGTGGACACCAAGATTCGGCAAACATTCCTGAGGTGCAACCAGCGGTTTTGCCACCTGGTGAACTGAGTACCGAGTACTCGCTACTACTCGTCAGCGATGTGGAACTATCAGTCTGACTAACTTTGACATACCTCAAACATCGCGGCCCTTTACTCGCTTTCAAGTAATACTCTGAGATACTCCCATAACCTTGAAACCCATTTCCAGACGCTCTCGCTGTTACGGAATTTTGTGCGACATCCAAACATAGCTCAGGCATCCTCGATACAGCGAGTCGAATGGATTCGCAGCGACTGGAGGGTAGCGACGCTTTGACGGCGTGCGGGCAAGGGCGGGACGAAATATAAGCCCGTACCGAATTATTCATCCCCAAAAATCGCGCCTTGTGTTGTACCAGGAAGCGGTATGGCCGAGCAAGGAAAGGTGATGGGGGTGAAGGACGAAATACGAGAGAATCACCATGGAGTTGAAACAGAACGTGGATGTACCGCAGGATACTCGCTGGGAGCTCGCCGGCTACACCCACGATCGTGAACTCGGTGCCGGTGCTGCAGGCCGGGTCGTTCTTGCCTGGCACGACGCCACTGGCAGGCCTGTTGCCATCAAGTACCTCAACGGGGAACTGGCGACCCGGAGTGGCCTGCAGGCTGAGGCTGAACTGCTCGGCGCACTGGACTCGCCGCACGTAACCAGGCTTTATGAGTACGTAGAAAGCTCTCACGGCGCGGCCATCGTCATGGAACCAGTGAACGGCGTCTCACTTCGCGACCTACTCCAAGCAGAAGGTGCCACTCAACCCGAGGCGGCACTGAGCGTGCTCAAGGGCTCGTTACTCGGTCTGGCGGCGGCTCACGAAGCTGGCCTGGTGCACCGGGATTACAAGCCCGGCAACGTGCTGGTTACGCCAGACGGAATGTCAAAGCTCATTGACTTCGGTATAGCCGTCCCTGTGGGAAATACGGGCGACATCGTCGGCACCCCTGCCTATATGGCACCCGAACAGTGGGAAGGCAAGCCTGCCTCGCCGACTACGGACGTTTACGCCGCTACGGCGACCTTCTTCGAATGCCTCACCGGTGCCAAGCCCTTTGACGGTACTACGCTGAGCGAACTTGCGACCCAGCATATGTCTGCGGCAGTACCAGCAGAAAGTGTTCCCCTGGCGTTGAGACCTCTGCTCCGGGCAGGGCTGGCCAAGACTCCGCAACAACGGCCTGGATGTGCGTTGGATTTGGTCGTCGAACTCGAGGCGGCAGCCGGTGCGGAGTACGGGGATGACTGGGAAAAGCGAGGGAGAGGGATGCTTGCGGCCGTGGTGGTGCCGCTGCTCCTCAGTTTGGGACACCCCTCGCTGGCACTGAGATCGATGGCTACGACCGATCTTGGAGGGTCAGGAGGGCCGCATACGTCGGATGGCCCAGGTATGCCGAACCGGCGGCGGCGCGTAAAGGGGCGGAAGGCGATCGGCTCAGCAGCTGCTGGGGCTGTCCTGATCGGCGCACTTGCTGTTGTGGCGACCACCGGAACCGGCGGCTCAGATGGCAATACGGCGATTCCCGCACCGAAGCTGACGAGCAGCCTTGGGCCACTGCCGGGCGAAAGCCCGATAGCGAGCCTGTTGCCCGCACCACCATCCGAATCGATCTCGCCGACGGCTTCGGATTCGGCACCCGTCTCAGCTTCCGGCTCTGCCGAAACCTCGACGGCGTCGGTGCCGGTGCCGGTGGTCACACAAACCATTTCCGCATCGGCACCCAAACCTGCCTCTAGCGCTACGGTCCCTCCGCGTGGCACTACAGCACCCTCCCCATCGCCGAGCACGTCCCGCGCCTCGCTGAGGGTCCTGGCCATCTCAATGACCGTGAGTTGCGACGGCGAGTCGGCAGCGAAGGCCGCCGGGACAGTATTCACCAACGGAACCAAGGCTGGCACGCTGACCATGACGTGGAGCTGGACGGGCGCGACAGGGGGTCGTATCTCCACAAGCCGCATCCTGACCTTGCCGACCGGCCAAAAGACTGTGCCATTCAGCTTCTCGCAGCCGTTCAATGGCGCCGGCGCCCTGACCGCTCGGGCCGCGAGCACTCCGGCCGCGGAGCGCGGGCAAAACATTTCCGGCGATGTTACGTACTCCACGTGCGACCAGCCCTCGTAACACCGGATCGCATATGAGCACTCCTCGCCACCCAGGACCGGATCGACAGCCGCCGACAATGAAGTACACAAAGTTTCAGAGTCCATCCGCGACGGCAGAAAAGACGTTCCAACTCGGGCGCCTTCCTTCCTCGGCCGAAGAGACCAGACGCCTGGCTCCTGGTAGCACCGCACAGGACATTCCGCAAGCAGGAGCCATCGCACGTCACCACGAAGAGCCGGATAATGCGACCCTTCTCGACCCCGAGTCTTGGCCCACGTCGGCATCCACCACACACACCCGACTCCTGCCAGCCCAGGAAGAACTGCGCAGGTTCGGCCCAGGCGTGCCCCCGCAGGCAATGGATGCCTGGCACAGAACGCCACCACGCCGAAAGCGCCGACGCTGGCCGCTGCTGTCCCTGCTGACCGTGCTCGCAGTGCCTGCCTTCCTCCTCTGGCAGTGGAGCACCACCCCGATCACCGTGACCGCGTTGACTGTCCGCACCGATCCCGCCGGCATAACTTGCAACGGCACCGCCCTTATCACGGGCACGCTCGAAACTGAAGGAGCAGGGGGCGCCATCCAATACCATTGGATCCGCAGCGACGGAACAGATTCCGGCATGCTGACGGTCGACGTGCCCAGTGGCCACCGCACGACCGAGGTCGAGCTTCGCTGGGCCTTCAAGGGACGCGGCACAATGAACGCCACCGCAACCTTGGAGACTGTTCTTTCTACTACCAATTCAGCGGCTGTCTCCTTTACCTACACCTGTAGATGACAGAGCGTTTGTTCGCGAACGCGGTCAGGTCACCCCCTTGCCTCTAGCGAGTATGGCGTTGACTGGGTCCATACATCCCGTAATGACGATCAGCGTGCGATGCGGTGATGTGCTTGCGGCGGACCCATCGCCGCTGTTCAGGAGTGCCCTAGGTGTTTCCTTCGGATCATCTGATCGTTGGTCGGTGTGTGTCGTTGACTGACGCCCGCTGGGCGAGGATCGGACCGTTGTCGCCGGACCGGACACCGAGGCGGGGTGGGCGGTGGCGTGATCATCGGCAGGTGATCGACGCAATCGCGTTCAAGTACCGCGTCGGCACGCCGTGGATGGACCTGTCCGAGCACTTCGGGTCGTGGAAGGGCGCCCACGACCGGTTGCGGAGGTGGGCCTCGGACGGCACCTGGGAGCGCGTGTTCACCGCCCTGCTCGCCCAGGCAGACGCCGAAGGCGACCTCGACTGGCTCGTTGCGGTCGACTCCACGATCGTCCGGGCTCATCAGCACGCGGCCGGGGCCCGTCAAAAGGGGCCCCGGCCGGCGAGCCGCACGACCATGCCCTCGGA
>NZ_JBITXX010000049.1:0-9826 GCF_044544925.1 Streptomyces sp. NPDC053431
GCGGCTTCTTCTTCCCCATGCTCTCCATGATGAACATCATCCTTCCGGGGCGGGAGCCCCTGATCTCAGATGTCCGTCAAAGCGGATCAAGCCCAAGCTTCGTCGTTTGGCCGTCCACGGTGTCCTCCGGGGCCTCGCCGTCCCACCAGTCCAGCGGGCTGACATGTGTGCCGTCGGACAACGTGAACAGATGCAGGGTGGGCCAGGTCCCAGCGCCCGAAGGCGAGATCGATGGCCGAGGCGAGCTGGGCGAAGGAGTGTGACCGTGCGGCCGCGAACACCCGACCGGGGCGCGGCCACAGGTCCGCACCATGACCGGAGACCAGCTCGACCCGGATCGACAGCCACGTACGCGCCACGTCCACAACCCCCTATGCGCGAGATCCGCGAGTCAGCACCCAGGCTACTGAGCGTGACTACCGCCTGGGGAATCGAGCTGGCCGTACGTGGGGAATTTGTACTGGCCGCCGTCATAACGAGCACCTCGTCGTCCGACGCGTCCGGGACACAGCTCCACCGGCTCGACCGGCCAGATGTCCCACCGACCAACCTGGCAGTACAGCCCCGCCGCCGACCAGCCGTTCACGGCTGCCGGCTACCGGCAGCCCTGAGAACCGGCGGTACCGACCCCGCCCCGCAAGACTCCGTGCCCGGCGCGCCGGATACCTCCCGCGCCGGGCACGGAACCTTGACAGCCCGTTCCTCTGCTCAGCAACGGAGGAGACAGCGCGCGGCAGCCGCCCACCGGCATAGCCGAGAAGTGCGCCAACAGATTGGTTTCCGTGTCGTCCGGCTTGTTGAAGCCGCATCTCCTTTGCCGACGTTGATCCAAATGGCGGCGCCTGTGGCTGCGACGTCATTTGCCTGTGTTCAGCGTGCCGGGCCCCCAGGTAGACAGCCTGCAGCCCTGGTGGCCCGGCCCGCGCATACCGCACGACCGCTCATCAATGCGGCACACCACCAGCGAAACCCCCGACCGTGACGATGTCCAGTCGGCCGCAAACACTGACGCATGCCGCGGTTTCACAAGGGGTGCGTCACCGACCTGGAGAGCTCGCTTCCGCTGCGGCCTCGGCCGCGGTCAGGATGTTGCGGATGGTCATCGGATCCAGGCCACTACGCTCGGCCACCCGCCACTCCGGCTCCCCTTGCTGCCGGGCTGCCACGACAGCGTCGCTCAGGGCACGGCGGGCGGCACGCAGGGCCCGCTGGACCGCGGCCACCTCTGCCGCTGCCCGCTCCAGCACCTCGCCGTCATCAGCTGCCATAACGGAATCCTCCATGTATGGAAGGGCCGGTGCAGAAAAGGTGGTGGTCTGACCCGGCGAGCGGTCGGCCCCGGGACCGGGGGCACCGGCCACGGTGAACGTAGCTCCACATTGTCCACCAGGCTGCAGGTCAGGGCCAGCTGGAAGATCGTTACGCGTACGCCACGACCTCCCGCACCATAGTGACGCCCCAGCCCGTCCCGGTAGCTGGGCAGTCGTCCCCGATGTGACAGGGCGGCGCGGCAGTTGCCGCGCTGTCGGGTCAAGGGCGGCGGTAGACGGTGAGGTTGTCGAGCAGGAGGAAGGCCGCGCCGGCCAGGAGGCGGGCAGCGGCGGTGTCGCCCTCGGGGATGACAGCGGTGACGTGGCCGGCACCGTTGATGTGGGCGTGGTGGAGGCACTGGGCCAGCAGGTGGCTGCCGATGCCGCGGCGCCGCTGCCGGGGCTGGACCGTCAGCTGTGGCAGCACGGCCATGCCCGCGGTGGCCGGTGCGGGGGCGAGCAGGGTCGCGCTGGCGAGGGGTTGGCCGTCGGTGTCGGTGAGTTCGAGGCGCCACCCGTCAGGTTCGGTCAGGGCGGTGACGTCCGCGAGCGGGTAGGCCGGCGGCGCGGGCGGGGCGCCTGACAGGTCGCGCAGGAAGTACCGCTGCGTGGCAGCCTGGACGAAGCCGGCGGCGGTCAGGGCGCGTGCGGTGACGGGGCGGTGCCCGGTGGGCAGGCCCGGGATGCCGGTCGCGGTGGCCGGGCCGGTGCACGCATACAGCTCCCGGTCGCCCAGCCGGGCCCGGGCCAGCGCGATCAGCGCGGCGATCACCTCGAAGTCCTCACGGCCGTGCAGCCACACGATCAGACCCGCCCCGCCCGCAGCCTGCACCTGGCAGCGCACGACCCCCACAACTTCACCGTGCGGGTCGCACACCACGAGCGTTTCCAACCCCTGCGGGCTTTCGTCTGTAGCTGTGAGCAGTTCGTGTGCCGACGGCTGTCCGGGCAGTCGGTCCGTATCGATCAGCCCCCGCACGACCGGTTCGTCGTCCGGCGCCATCGGACGGCTCGACAGGCTGCCGCTGCCAGCAGCCGCTCCGGTCCGCGCTCTCATACTGCCCGCACTTTCGACTCCGAAGACCACAGACAGGCATCCGCGTTGCGGAAGGGCCGCATAGGGGTGCTGGTGCTCAAGGGCGGCGGGTGTAGACGTGGAGCTGGTCGATCTCGGCGAACCCGGCCGCGGTATGCAGGGCGAGGGCGGCATCCAGGTCCGGCCGGCCCTCTGCGGGAGCGGGCAGGACCGTGGTCACCTCCCGGACTCCGCGGTCGGCGAGATGCGCCAGGCACTGCTCCAGCAGGATGTTGCCCATGCTGCGGCGCGCCGGGGTCAGACTCACCCACTGCAATGCCGTGGTCCCCTCGACGGGCAGGGCGACCAGGGCCTCGCCGATCCGGCTGCCGTCACGCTCCCGCAGCTGCAGCCGCCAGCCCGGCAACCCCGGACACTCCACCACATCCGCGACCGCATACAGCCGGCCCCCACGGTCATCCAGCCGGCGGTGCAGGTAACGCCAGCCCTCGAGGCCGGAGAACCCGCACGCCTCCAGCGCCCGGCGCGTCCCGGCACGCATACGCAGCGGAAGGCCGGCGGGCGCCAGCGCGGTCGGCTCCGCGAACGCCTGCACCGTCCGCCGCCCCAGCCGGTCCACCGCACGCTCGACCAGCACCCGCGCCAGGTGCTGCTCATCATCCCGGCAATGCAGCCACAACAGCATCCCCGCCCCGTCCGAAGACCGCACCGCCCAGGAAACCGCGCCCACAACCTGCCCGCCCGCCAAGGCAAGCACCTCGGTGCACACGCCCTGAAGCCCGGCCCGTACCGTGGGGCCGCTGGGGCAGGTGCCCTCCAGCGCCTGGTCAAGCTCGGCGAGCCTGGGGCCGGGCAGGCCGGGCAGCAGATCCGCGGTCACGAGTTCCCGCACCGCCGCGCGGTCCCCCGGCTCACATGGCCGCACCATCGTTTCCGCACCCGCCCCTGCCACCGCCGTGACCACCCGCATCCACCTCTCCCACGTCGTGCTGATGGCCAAGCTTCACTCCGCCCGACGGCAAAACCACCCCATGACACGCACAAACAGCCCGCCAGGAAACCGACAGACGCGGCCGGTGCGCATGCTCCAGGTTGCCCGTGAGCACGGCAGCACTGCACTCGCCACCTGCGGCAAAGACCCCGGACCGCTCACGGACACCACCGAGACCCCTTGTGCCTCGGACGGGGACGTCAGACCGGTGTGACGTTCTCCGCCTGCGGTCCCCTGGCGCCCTGGCCGATGTCGAAGCGGACCTTCTGCCCCTCGCGCAACTCGCGGTAACCAGAACCGGCGATACCCGAGTAGTGCACGAACACATCCGGCCCGCCCTCATCCTGCTGGATGAAGCCGAAGCCTTTCTCCGCGTTGAACCACTTCACCGTCCCCGTCGCCATGCGGCTCACCTCTCACCAACGAGATCGCGGCCCGGCACCTGCCTCACCGCCTCGCACTCGATCATCCCGCCCCGCTCCAGCACGAGGAAGGAGAAACGCCAGCCAAGAGCCACGCCGCGCCAGACTCCAGCTTCCCTACGCACCACGTCGCTGCCAAAGAGACGTGCCCCGGTCAAGTACGCAGGCGCGAAAGCCAGCCACCGGCCTTCTGGCCGGGCACGATCTGACCCCGCTCCTGACGCTTCTGGGGTCCGGCGGCAGTCCCTATGGCGTGGGGTGGTCTTGTGCCGCCGCTGGGACTGGCTGAGGCTTAGCTGAGACACGGAGGGGGTACCTCGATGGGACGGTTCAAGCCCAAAAAGCAGCGGAGCAACCAGCAGCAGCCGCGTCAGCGGTTCCACATCGATGACCGGGCGGTCAGCCAGGCAGAGATCCTGGCGGCGGGGGCGCAGCTGAGCGAGAACGTCGACGACCACGGTCGGCTGCTCTACATGGACTCCGCCGCGCTCGGATTAGGGCAGGTCGCTACCGGTATCGATCCGAGCACTGGCGCCGTGCAGACCACCGACGGCGAGGACCCGATGCCGGTGGCTCTGTTCGAGCCGGAGCGCGCGATGCTGTCGCGCCTGCCCCGCGGTGAGCCGAAGGAGATCCAGGTGGAGGGTGCGATCGCGGCCGGGCTGCGGCGTTTCCCCCGCGGCTTCGCCGATCTGCGGACCACCCCCGGCTGGGCCCTGCACCGGCTCGCAGACAACCGGCTCGAACTGCGTTCTCCAGACGGCGGCGTCTACTCGCGCATCACCGTGTCCTCCTCGCCCGACTGGTATTCGGCAGCCCTGCACCACGGGTACGTGGTGTGCTTTTACGGCCCGCAGCTCGGGGTGCGTACCCCGCCGGGCAGCGAATCGGCGCAGTACACCGACTCGAAGCGGCTGGAGGAGTTCCGAACCGCCCGCGGCCGCGGCCTGGTCGCCGGCGGGATCATCGCCTACCGCAACAACCGCTGATCCACGTCGCCCCCGTCTCGCAGACGACAGCCACTCCTGTAGGCATCCGATCTCCTCCACCGTGCAACCTCGGCCCCCTCCTCGTGCGCACGAGGAGCGCAACGAAATTCCCGGGTGCGAGCGGATGCGACGGTCGAATGCCTGCGCCGTTCAGCCCAGGTCACGGCCACGCTTCCGGTGCCGTGGCGAGCAAGGGGCGCAGCGTGGAGATCGGAGTCCGCCCGGGAGCCCTTCGCGCGTCGACCGGGCGGACCGCTGCGGATCCTTCTCAGAGGGTTCGTGTCGCCCGGGAACTCGGCATCAGCTTCGAGCCCCTGTGCGGCAGGTACCGCCAGGCCGTAGCTGTATGGGAACAGGGCCTTGCCTTCACCTTGCCGCTCCCTGTGCGGAGTGACGGACCCTGGCTCTGCGAAACCCGGGGTGGCCAAGGGGCGCTGCTGCTATCAGTGGAGGAGTCGTCAGCTTCTAGCGATGACTGCTTCGAGGGAGGGGTGGGTGTGACACAGCGTTGGAAGATCACGGTCGTGGTGGTGGCGGTTGCGGGCACCGTCTCGACGCCGTTGGTCTGGCTGCTGAATAGTCCGGACACCGGTCAGCTGGTCGGGGCTTCGGTCCAGGCGGCTGTCGGCATCGCCGCTCTGGTCTGGGCGCTGTTCCAGCAGCCGTCCACTGGGCAGGCGCAGGGGCCGGTGGACAGGGCCGCCGAGACGGGCAAGGCCGAGGCCACCAATGGTGGCAGCGCCAGCAGCGGGGTGCGGCGCCCTGGAGGTACGGGGAGCGGGTCGGCGACGGCTGAGCGGACCGGAGACGCAACCGCGGACGGCACTGGCAGCAGGGCGAGCACGGGTGTCGACTACAGCTGACCGCCCCGACGATCCCACAGTCGACGACGGTGCGGCCTCGGGCGGTCCGTCGGTCGTCAAAGCCGGGGTGAGAGCGCGGGACACCGGTGACGCGCATGCTGCCGACGGTGGTGCGGCGGTGACCGGTTATCGGGGCCCCGCACCCGGCTGTGCGGCTGTGCCGTTGTCGATGGAGGTCTCCCACACCGGGTCGGCGGTCGCGATCGGGCCCGGCGCGACGGCGGTCAGCGGGAGCCTGACCGTGCAGCAGCGCGGACCACAGGAACCGGCCGCCTGGCCGCACCAGGTCGGCACGGTCCCGCCCCGGGCACAGTCCTTCCAGCATCGTGTCCAGGCGGACCGGCTACGCACGGCCCTGCGGAGCGGGGGCACGGCGGTGCTTTGCCAGGTGCTGAGCGGGATGGGTGGGGTGGGCAAGACCCAACTCGCCGCCGACTATGCGCGCGCCGCCTGGCGGGACGGCGCGGTGGATGTTCTGGTGTGGGTCAGCGCCGCAACCCGCTCGGCCGTAGTAAACGCGTACGCGCAGGCAGGCATCGAGCTCTGCCGAGCCGACCGACCCCCATGACCCGGACCGGGCCGCCATCACGTTCCTGGCCTGGCTCGCACCCAAGCCGGGCGCGGCACCGTGCCGGTGGCTGCTGGTGCTGGACGACGTCGCCGACCCGGCCGACCTGCGCGGCCTGTGGCCACCCGACAGCCCCCTGGGACAGGCCCTGGTCACCACCCGCCGCCGCGACGCCGCGCTGACCGGCACCGGACGCCGCCTCGTCGAGGTCGGCCTGTTCACCCCCGCCGAAGCCGTCGCATACCTGGCCGAAACACTGACCGTCCACGACCGCACCGCACCCGAGGACCAACTCACCGCCCTCGCCGCCGACCTCGGACACCTGCCGCTCGCACTCTCCCAGGCGGCCGCCTACCTCACCGACGCTGGCATCACCATCCCGGAATACAGGGAACTGCTGGCCGATCGCGCCACAGCACTCGCGGAGACCGCCCCCGACGCCCTGCCCGACGACCAGCACCACGCGACCGCCGCCGCCCTCACCCTGTCCCTGGACCGCGCCGACGCCCTCCGCCCTCGCGGTCTGGCCCGCCCGATGCTCCAGCTCGCCGCCTTCCTCGACCCCAACGGCATTCCCCAGGCCGCCCTGACCAGCACCCCCGCGCTCGCCCACCTCACCGCACACCGCACCCCCCGCCGGCACCGAAGAGGGCGCACCGACGCCTGCCCTGGTCACCGAGTCCGAAGCAGCCGCCGCCTTGCGCGCCCTGCACCGGCTCCACCTCATCGAGCACACCCCCGACACTCCCTGTCGGGCCGTCCGCGTCCACCAGCTCACGCAGCGCGCCGTCCGCGACACCCTCACCCCCAACCAGCGCCACACTCTCGCCCGCACCGCCGCCGACGCCCTGGCTGCCGTCTGGCCTGAGGTCGAACGCGACACCGATCTCGCCCAGACCCTGCGCGCAAACACCACCTCCCTCACCAGCCACTCCGAAGACGCTCTGTTCCAGCCGGAAGCACATGTCGTGCTGCACAGCGCTGGCCAAAGTCTCGGCGAATCAGGCCAGGTCATCGCCGCCCGCGGCTACTTCCAGCACCTCTTATCCGAAATCCAGCGCCGCCTCGGATCGGACCACCCCCAAACCCTCACCGCCCGCAGCAACCTCGCGCGGTGGCGGGGTGAGGCGGGGGATGCTGCCGGCGCCGTCACCGCCTTCGCCGACCTGCTGCCCGACCGGCAGCGAGTCCTCGGCCCGGACCACCCCCGGACCCTCACCACCCGCCACAACCTCGCGCGATGGCGGGGAATGGCTGGGGATGCGGCCGGCGCTGCCACCGCGTTCGCCGACCTGCTGGCCGACCAGCAGCGGCTGCTCGGCCCGGACCACCCCCACACCCTCGTCGCCCGCAGCAACCTCGCGCGGTGGCGGGGTGAGGCGGGGGATGCTGCCGGCGCCGCGACCGCGTTCGCCGACCTGCTGCCCGACCGGCAGCGAGTCCTCGGCCCGGACCACCCCAGCACCCTCGCCACCCGCCATAGCCTGGCGTATTGGCGGGGTGAGGCGGGGGATGCGGCAGGAGCCGCGACCGCCTTCGCCGAACTGCTGGCCGGACGGCATGCGGCTGGTCGTCCGCCGGGTCAAACCCTCCCGCCTCGACGCCAAGAAGCTGACCGAGTTCGAGAAGAAGACCGGCTGGCGCTACCAGATCGTGGCCACCAACATCCCGCTCACCCGAGGGCTCTCCGGCTGCCCCGGCACCGGCCAGGCCTGGTTCGTCGACGCCCTCTACCGCGACCACGCGGAGGTCGAAGACCGTGTGAAAGCCGGCAAGCGCCTCGGCCTCGGACTCCTGCCCTCGAAGTCCTGGCAGGTCAACACGGCCTGGATGCTCGCCGCCACGATCGCCGCCGACCTCGACGCCTGGACCCGGCTCCTCCTCCTGCACGACGACCCCGAGCTGGGGGGGGGCGGAACCGGAGACGATCCGGATGAAGCTCTACCACCTGCCCGCCCGCCTCACCGCCCATGCCAGACGCCGGTGGCTGCGGATCGACCGCAGCTGGCCCTGGACCGACGCCTTCGCCCAGGCCTGGCAGCGGCTCACCACGCTCCCGGCCGTCACCTGACGGCCGGCCCCCGAACCCGACGACCAGGAGGACCGCAGACCCGGGCACGTGGAACCCGGCGCCCCCGCAGCGACACGCGACGGCCCATCCCGAACAGCACAGGGACATTACGGGCAGCCAGCCGAGCAGATCAGCGCCCGCTCACCGCTGACGAATCGAGGTCGGTGTACCGCTTCGTGTACTCGCTTCCTCTGAAACCCTCAGGTCCCAGTCTCCAGGTGTCCACGATCAAGGAGAAGCTTCAGCTCGCTTCGACGATGTCAGTCCGGACAACCACAACTGCCGCATCGCCTCGACATCGTTCATCGCGCCAGGATGCCCCATCTGACGCCAGCTCCGTCAAGATCAACAATTTACGCAGATCCCGATCCTCATCAACGTCGGGCGACGTCATTTCTGGTGAACATCCGCAGCACCCAAGATCGCTAACTGCTGCCCAACCCGCTGATCAATCGCTGCTACTTCAACTTCACGTGAACGAAGCCATGGCATCCAGTTGCCAGCGCGTTTGCAGCGAGTTGCAGCGTTTCCCCCTTTCCCGGATCAACTGTTCGCGGTGAACATTAGTCCATTGAGGGGAACGGTTATCTCCTACTAGAAGGGCAGGCCGTCGGCGGCCGTCATTGCGGGACCCCAACACAGGCGGACCATGCGACGGAGATATCACAAAAACTTTCAAAGATACACAGGGAGATATTTCAATGGGAAAGCTTAAGGCGATGGCGGGAGCCCTTGCGGCAGCAGCGGCAGTAATCAGCATGAGCGCCGGAACCGCGCAAGCTACCGATTATAGCGCCAACTCCACCTTCCACAAAAACGAGGGCAGTTGCAAGACGCAAATCGACGCATTTGGTCACGGTGCGACGGTATGCCAGAGTAACTATACATTCAGCGGGTGGGGCCCTGGCTGGTCAGAGGCGGCGGCGGCAATGAACTGGAGGAAGAATCAGACGCTGACTGCAGAATATGCGGATAATTCTAAGATACCGGCGGGCAAAACGTTGTCAGGTGCTTCCTGTAGTGCGATGTTCCGGTCTGGATGGGCCTCCGAGGGTAAATTTGGGGAATACTGGAAATACTCCAACTGGACATTTAACTGCACTTACACCTTCTGAGCCTTCCGGCCCGGCCGGGATCAGGTGAGGGAGCCGGTGACCGGAACGGCGGGGCTGCCGCGCCCCGCGCCCACGTTGAAATGCGGGTGTCTTCCCACCGGCAGCGGTCCGGGCTCCCGGATTCCCGCGGCCGGGGCCGCGCCGACCGGGGAGGCCTTTCCCACCGCCGGTAAATCCTGTGATTCTTTCCCTCCGGCGGGAGTTGATCCGCGCTGCACCCCGCCAGAGAGGACAAGGAGGCGGCGATGATTCCGTCAGCCTTTTCCGGCGGCACAGCTGCCTTCAGGCAGAGCAGGGAATGCTCGCGACTCCCCCTGAGGGAAGCGCATTAATCAGATACTGACCACAGCAAGACAGGAGATAATTCCAGATGCGAAAGATGTTCCTTACCCTCGTTACCGGTGCGGCCGCCCTTGGGGCAGCCGTTGCAGCTTCCCCGGCTTCGGCCACCGAGATGCCGA
>NZ_JBITXX010000050.1:0-9419 GCF_044544925.1 Streptomyces sp. NPDC053431
GATATCGACTACCTCCACCACCTCACCTGCACCACCACCCGGCACTTCGAGAATCAACTGATAAGCGGGTAGACCAGGCGAAAACGACCTCTTAGGGACTGTTTCTCGGATCATGTTCGGAGCCACATGATGAGGGCTGCGAAGGTAAGGATGCCGAGGTAGATGGACCTCGAGGTCCGCAAGCGCCTGCCGCCATGTGAGGCTCTTGCGGCAGGACCAGGCGTTATCCGTTATTTACCCGCGAGGCGGTCAATGCCGCAGGGGGAGAAGCAGGCCGCGTAGGTGGCGGCTTCTCGTCGCCGTGGACTTCGCGTGTAGGCGAGGACGGTGTGGTCGTCGATGGAACGGGTGTAGTCGAAGCCGGTGGTGCGGCGACGGTCGGCAGAAAGCGGCAAGGCCACAAACGCCAGCCTCCGCCGTCGGGATGCCGCCGTGATTCTTGACGACGACGTGGATCAGTTCGCCGAGTCAGCTGCGTTCGTAGCGGCGGATTACCCTGGCCGGTGGGAATGCAGGTGGTTCAGGCCGTACCAGTTCAGGAACCAGTGCACGGTTCTGCAGGCGGTCTGAGGATGGGGCCACGTGGGCCGAGCCGAGCTTGTTGCCGCAGGCGGTAGGTTCGGTCCTCTCCACCGCTGCCGAAGTCGGTCGGAGTCCTGCGAGGCCGACTGGACCGGTCAGGCAGGCCGGCCCCTCGTGCTGCCGCTGCCAGCGCCTCGGTCACTTGTGAGCTGTGGGTCGTGGACGCATCTCAGCTGCGACGTGGCGCCCGGGCGATTGGCGGGGCACGCTCGACCAGCAGCCGTCTGCCCCTGAAGGGTAAGCCGGACGCTTCGGACACGATGACCTTCGTGCGGTGCAGGCGCAGGCGGGACCACGGCACCGGCGGTCTTCGCCATGATCAAGCCCTGCAGCTGTCAACAACGCTGATCTATACAGGCACGGACCCGCAGCCCGCACGCAGACCTCAGGGCAGCGAAATCTAGGGGTGGGTGTTAGGGGTTGCCCTCATTGAGCCCATGGGCTAGCGGGGCAACGATGAAGTCACTCGCGAAGGATCAAACCTAGGCGGTTGACATGCGACAGATCTTCGCTCGGCGCCCTTCTCCCCCGCCAAAGAGGCCCTCTCTCGATCTGAGGACTCCATCAGGCCGTCCACTTCCTTACTGACGAAGAGATCGGGCCGCTACGACTACAAGTCCCCTTGAAGGTAACTGACGGCCCCCGGAAATAAGCCATGACGTGCCCCGTATCCAAACGCTGTTGATGTGATGTCCTCCCGTCAGGGCAGCAAGCACGAGGTGTGACGTGAGATCTGTGATTCCCTTCAGCACTGGTTTGGGCCAACCGCTTTCGACACCTGGGCCCGGCAGTACCTTTCCTCTCATCGGACGCGACCAAGAGATAACTGCAATCCAGCAGCAGCTTGCCGCCACGAATGGCCCTGCAGGAGTGCTCCTCGTCGGTCCCAGCGGCATCGGCAAGACGCGACTTGCGGAGGAAGTAATCGCCCAAGTTCAGGACACTCTCTCCGCTGTACGGCTGGACTCACACCTTGCGAAGTCAGTCGGTCCCTCTGCAACGGAAAACCACTGCATTCAGTGCGGAGGATCGTCTGCTGATCATGCCCTAGTTGCTTTTCTGGAGAATTTTGCTGCCCCCGCTGCTGGAAGCCGTCCACGCCTTCTCATAATCGATGATGCCCATTACCTCTCACCTAGCGCGGTGAAAGCAGTAGGCCAGCTGGCACGCAGCCGGCAGGCAAAGGTTCTTCTGACCACACAGGCAGGTGTTGAAGCACCGACGGCTCTCCAAGCCCTGTGGAAAGAGGATCATATCCGCCGAATCAACATCACGCGTCTGTCACCAGTCGCCTCACAGCGGTTGGCATGTGCCATGAGCGACAACCGTCTCACACATTCGACCGCAGTGACCCTGGCCCGATTGGCCGACGGAAACCCTCTGCTGCTCCGCGAGTTGGTCCGCTCTGTGCAGGAGCAAGGCTTGCTCGAACAGCGCAACGGACTGCACCAGCTCCGAAGCGGAGCCCTCTCTTCACCTGCACTCTACGATCTCATTGCACATCGCTTGCCGCCTTTGGGAACCCTAGGTCGCGAAGCGCTGGAAATGGTCGGGCTCTCCAAAGCAGCTCAGTTGTCTGCTATAGAATCCCTGTTCGGAAGTGAAGTGCTGGTCCAATTGGAAGAGCGGCAACTGATCGAGGTAACTGCTCTGGGTCAGGCCAACGATAGGGCCCCTCAAGTGCGATGTGCACACCCCCTAGTGGAACACGTAATCCGGCAGGAAGTGCCTCCGCTCCGCAGCCGCCGACACTTGCGCGCATGGGCCGACGTGCTGGATCTCGCAGCACTGACTGACCAAGAAAAGACTCACCTAGCCGCCTGGCATGCAGACGTCGGCGAGACAGCTCCTTGTGAGATTCTTGCTGATGCTGTGAGGTCATCATTGAAATTCCGTGACTTTTCCACCGCCACTCGTCTAGCCGAAGCTCATTGGAACAATCACCCTTCTCTAGCTGTAGCCGAGGAGTACCTGCACGCTCTGCTTGGTGATGCCGCATTTGATCGATTCTACTCAACTGTAGAATCCATGGCCAGGAAACTGGGAGCGGCCGCCGCTCCCGCTCTGGCGCGCTTCAGGATTCGCGCACTGCTGCTCGAAGAGAACTTCGGCAAGGCCGAGGAGGAGCTCGATTGCTACAGCGGTCCTGATCGGGATCTTCTGATCGCTCTTTCCTTTTACCGCCAAGGCCGGCTACGTGAGTGCCTCGATGTAAGCGACTCCCTTCTCAGATCGGCCGCCCCAGAGCAGCGGTCAGAAGCAATCACCCTCACAATGCTGGCCCAATGCTCTTTGGGACGTCCGGCGGACGCACTGGCAACTTTTGACGAATTCTACACCGACTCGGGTGATTCACACCAAATCGCTCAAGCCATCCTGGAGAAGCCAACTGCCGAGGAACTCCGGGCTATTGCTCTCGGCCACCTGGGCCGTCGCGCAGAAGCGGAAAAGATACTGAGGGATTTCAACTCCGCTCCCGAAGCTTACGTCTCCCCCTTCGATGCACAGCGGACTCTCAACCTCGGCATTTTCTATATGGAAAGCGGAAATCTCCATAAGGCGGTTGCTGAGTTTACTCTGCACCCTGCATTCGACCCGAGCGGGGCCGCATGGCGTCAGAAAGCCCGCATATTCGCGGCACTTTCCCGGTCTTGGCTTCCCGAGGGCGACCGAGCGCAGTATCCGGTGGACGCGCTGGGGGACATCCCGAAGAGCGAGTCCGTCACTTACCTCCACATAGCTCACGCCTGGCGGGCTCACTCGGAAGGAAATGAGAAGGAGGTAGTAAGTGCACTGAACGAAGCGATTAAGGAGGCGTTTCGCCGCCACCAGTACAGCGACCTGGCTACCGCGATCCACAATGCGGCACGCCTCGGCCACGCAAAGATCACGAGCTCTTACTGGGAAATACCGCTACAAGGGCCTCTTCTCCGAGCCCGCCTCCAATACGCTCAAGCAGTCGCCACGAATGATGCTCACCTTCTAGAGCAGGCGGCCATGGCCTTTTCGGAATCAGGGACCTATCTGTACGCAGCTGAAGCGTTTGCCGAATTGGCTCGCCTGTATCGACGCGCAGGAAATGAACGCAACGCTACTTCCGCTACGAGCAGAGCCCATAGTCACCTGCGTTCATGTGGCCCTGTCGACACTCCACCTCTGCGTTTCCTTAGTCTTCTGACCCCGCTCTCTGAGCGTGAGCGAACAATCGCCATCCTTGCAGTCAGGGGTATGTCTGACAAAGAAATTGCGGAACGGCTGGTAATCTCACCCAGAACCGTGGGAAATACTCTTTACCGCATCTACCAAAAGGCCGGTGTCACCGGCCGTAAGTCGCTACGCAAGGTCCTCGATACCTGCGCCTAAAAGCAAGCAAGATAATCCTGGTCGGTCAGGGCGTCTCAACTAATCGGTGTCCCGGATGCTCGGAGCGCCACCCGGCGACGTAACGCAGCAATTCCTGATACTTCGGGCACTAACGACCACACTGACGCTCTCTCCTGCCCCCAGTGGCCCTTCTGATCTCATCTTGCGGAGATCAGCTTAGACCTTGTTGCACTTGGTGAGTCGCTGGTAGTTGATGAGGCTGGTGGCGATGGCTGCGAAGGCGAGGAAGTGCTCGGGCTTGCGCTCGTAGCGTCGGTGGAGCCGGCGGCAGCCGGCGAGCCAGGACATGGTCCGTTCGATGGCCCATCGGTGGCGTCCGAGCCGCTGTGAGGTCTCGATGCCACGGCGGGCGATCCGTGGCGTGATACCGCGAGCGCGGAGCCATCGCCGCAGGTGGGGATAGTCGTAGCCCTTGTCGCCATGGAGCTTGTCGGGCCGTCGGCGGCGAGGGCCGCGGCGGCTGCGGACCGGGGGTATCGACGCGACGAGGGGCTGCGGAGCGAGACTGTCGTGGGTGTTGGCCGCGGAGATGGCGACCGCGACCGGCAGACCGGATCGGTCCGGTGACGAGGTGGATCTTCGATCCCTTCTTGCCGCGCTCGGTCGGATTCGGTCCGGTCAAAAGCCCCCTTTGAGGGCCCGGACACTCACCGAGTCGATGGCGAAACGCGACCAGTCCAGGCCTCCCCGGGCGCCGAGTTCATCCAGGATGACCCGGTGGAGTCGGGCCCAGACCCTGTCCTTGCTCCAGCGGGCGAACCTCCGGTAGAGCGGTCGGCCAGGCCGGCCCGAACAACGGCGGCACCTGCCGTCACGTGCACCCCGACGTCGCCACGAACACGATCGCGGCTAGACACTCACGATCCCCGGCCCGCCGGCGGCCGCCTCCTTGCGGGCGTATCACCACCGTCTCCGGCACCACCCCACGGAACAACTCCCACAACTCATCCGGCGCCAGCCGCTCGGCAAGGCTCGTCATGCCCGGCACAACGAGCCAAACCGCCAAAGGAAACGACGTCTAAAGGCGCCCGTCGGTGAGTACTTACGCATGGATCTTGAGTCACTGACTACTCACGACAGGCTGTGCCGTCGCGCCGTACAGTCGTTCTAGGAAGATGACATGAACACTAAAGCTTCGTCGGCCCCGCATAGCAGGGCCTGGCATGGAAGTTCTTCTTAATCCTGAACGGAGTAGGTGTGCGGCAGCAGATCCGAGCACTTCCATCCTGCCGCCATCCCGGGGGGAGACAGCTGCGACAGACAGCAATCGCATCCCATAAATTGCACAGAAATGCCATGGAGACTTCTGCCCTACATTTGATCACCGCTCCGCCGGTGAGTACATGTGGTGCTATCTCCAGCGAGCGTCAATTAGTTGATGAGCTGTCATTTGGCTCTAACTGTCTGACTTGTGAGGATACGCGGGGGAATGTCTGAGCAAGTAGCGACGGGAAGTCGCTGGCCGTTTGCCGCACGGGAATATGAGGTCAGCCTTTGTGCCGACGCTCTGGCAACCTCCGAAATTACCATGTTCATCGTGCATGGGAAAGGAGGTGTTGGAAAAACTCGCCTGGGTGAGGAATGTCTTGAGTTTGCTAAGAGTGTGGGGCACGCCACCCTGACGGCAGCGGCAACGCCTGCATCCGCGCAGCTGCCACTTAGCACGATCTCCCACCTCCTGCCCCCGGACGTCAAGCCGGACGATCCTATCGCAGCGTTTACTGCCGCCTCACGCCTGTGTCGCCGGGCATCTCAAGAATCACTCAGCCGATCTGGTGACCAGAGGGTTGTGGTCTTCGTAGATGATCTGCAGTGGCTAGATAATTCCTCCGCTCTTGTTCTACGTCAGCTCCTCGCTGCTGAAATGATTTTCTTGATTGGCACCGTCCACGCAGAATTGCCGGCTTCCGAGGCGGTAGCGGCCCTTGATACAAAACACGATGCGCGTCACGTTAGACTCCGTGAGTTCTCTGTTGCGGACACGCGTGAGGTTCTGGCACAGGTTCTCGGTGCCCCTGTGGAGCACACTACACTGCATGAGCTATTTGACATTTCCCGTGGAAATGTGCTTTTTCTCCGTGAACTTGTCGAGGGCGCACTGACTGCAGGTACCCTGATTAAAGGGCACAGGTTGTGGCGCTTGACTGGTAAGCCTTCAGGAACCGTCCGTCTTCATGATGTAATTCAGCGTCGCCTTAAGAAGTTTTATGGTACGGCACGAACCGCTCTAGAGACTCTTGCACTTTGCGAGCCGGTAGCGCTGGAAACGTTAGAACAATTGACTTCTCACGAGGAGCTAGAACGGCTCGAGCAGCAGAAAATCATCACCGTTATCACTGATGGACGCCGCTCGACCTGTACATTGGCGCACCCCCTCTACGGTGAGTCCCTTCGGGCCGGAATTTCCAGTCTACGTAGACGCCAAATCTATTTAACTCAAGCGGAACGCATACAGAAACTTAAAGCCCGTCGTCTGGATGACGTTCTGCACATAGCTACCTGGAAGCTTGCTGCAGGAGAATCTGTTTCTGTCACAGGAGTTATCAGGGCAGCGCGGCGGGCCAAAGCCGCGAGCGACTACAGTATGATGCTGAACCTCCTCTCATCTATACCCGACGATGAGGCCAGCTGCCATGAAGTTGCGCTTTTGAAAGGTGAGGCGCTGAGCCGTGTCGGACAGTGCGGAAAGGCTGAAATTTTTCTTGCGCGTGCGCAGGAGCTTGCTTCTTCCGACGACGCCTATCTCACGGCTATTCTCGAGAGGGTCCTGAACTTATGGTGGGGACTCGGTGAAGGTGATCGAGCCATCGAGGTATTGCAGCAGGCACAGTATGTAGCCACATATGCAAAGTTACACAGACCGCTCGAGATAATAGAAGCAGGTCTCCTTCACTGGTCGGATCACATTCCTTCCGCACTTAGATTCCTCGATGATGTTAAATTGGTTTCGACGCCCCTCGCACGTATGTGGGCACAAGCTCAGCGGTGTCACACTCTAATTCATATTGGGCGTACAGGCGAAGCTCTTTCTTTGAGTAATGAGCTCCAAAGGACAGCATACGGCAAGTCGCCATCATGCTCCGTTGAAATCGCACGTTTAGCTGCACTGATAGAATCCGGGCGTCTTGAGGAGGCTCGTTCCACCGGCACGCAAATGTTCAAGAGTGCAGTAGATGGCAAGTATACCGAGATGCAGGTCTGGATTTCTTTCCAACTAGGACACCGCGACCTGCTGGCTGGACACCTTCAGAGTGCATATCAATGGTTCATCGAGGCGTCAGCCCTCGCAAAAGAGAATAGCTACCCCATGGCTCTCGACTTGGCAGAGACCGGGATAGTCGCCGCCGCAGCGCAACTCGGGCGAACTGATGAAGCGCGATCTGTATTGGCAAGGGTTAGTCACAGAAACCCAGACCTTACGGACGGCGGTCCGAAGACAAAGAGCTCCATTCATATTGTCCAACACTATTATGACCTCTCGACTGCCTGGCTCGCAGCTGTGGAAGGTGATATGTTCCGTGCACGCCGCCGTATAATTCAGAGCGCAAGTGCGGCGGCTCACGCAGGTAGTAAAGCAATCGAAGGGTGGCTTTTGAGTGAAGCCGGGCGTCTGGGCGGCGCCACCGAGGTACACGAACGCCTAGGCAAGATTGCAGCCACAGCGGATAGCGCACTCTTGAAGGCACGGGCGAATTTCGCATCTGCCCTAGTCTCTGGCGATCCGGAACGTGGAGCCGCGGCAGCGGAAGAGTGTGGTGATCTAGGCCTACATCTTTTAGCAGCTGAGGTTGCTTCCTTTGCATCATCGGCCTTCAGCCGGGATCGAGAGTGGCGACGAGCCGCTGCGGCGACTACTCTGACCGAGAACATGCTCAAGCGATGTGGCGGCGGGATTGTGACACCGGGCCTATTTGAGCCCGTCGCCTTTCCCCTGACGGAGCGAGAGCGACAGATCTCCGTGATGGCCGCACGCGGCATGGCGAGCCAGGAGATAGCGAAGAGATTAGTTCTGTCTGTTCGGACCGTAGATAATCACCTACATAGAGCATACGGGAAATTGGGGATTTCCTCCCGTCAAGAACTTGCTGGGATATTTCAACCTCCAGTGAAAGGAAGTCGCCTTTCAGGCGAAGCTCAGATGTAATCAGTGCCGCAGAATCTGGTGACTGATTTCGCTCCGGAAATGGGCATCATCCCCCTACATGTTCAAGTAGGATGTCTACCCTCCCATAGTTTTAGACTGGATAGTTCCTCAACCACAGGTCCCTGACGTCTCCGATCCCCTCAGTCGCAAGGCTGCCTGCGGATACCGTAGCCCTATATCTGTGCGCGGCATCTCTTGGCGACCGGCGACCATGGCTTTCAGGCCGTGGATGTCGTGGACGTTGCCGGCAGGACGTACATTTTTCGTGCCGAGCTTTCTGCGGTCCGGGGTCGGGTTTGTATATTCGCCCTTGTCTGTGGCCCTGAGGTAGGCCGGAGCCGGGCTCGGTTCGGGTCATGCGGGAAGCCCGGCGTCCTCAAGGCGGTGCGGCACCGTTTCATGCCGCCGGTTCCAGCCCCGGCCCGCGGGCCGGGGCTGGAACCGGCGGTTCCCGGTTGGCCTCGGACGGTGGCTACGTTAGCCAGGCACGGCCCTGACCTACACGTAGACAATGGCTGCAAACGGCGTCTCATCAGCGTGTCATGTCAGTCCCTGCGGCCGCACCCTCGACGGCGGGGTCAACGTCTCCGCGATCCCCTCCCACCGGTCCGGGACGGTCCAATCCCAAGGGCCCCACCCCTGTGCCCCCACCCACTCACCACCTCATAGGACACGGTCTAAGTAGTTTGTACTCAAGCCTACGGGTGCTGGTGGTGGCACTGTTTAGCTGTCAGGGCGAGTGGCGGAATGGAAGACGCAGCGGACTTAAAATCCGCCGCCATGAGCGTGTGGGTTCGAATCCCACCTCGCCCACAATGCGTGCGATTACTGAGCTTGTTCAGCGGTGAGTCTCGAGGGAGTGGGCCTGGTTGACGCGCTTTTGTTTGATGGTGCGGTTCTTGCCGGGTCGGCGCTTATGGGGAACAGCGACGATGCCGCCGGCGCCTTGGTAGTCGGAGTCGGCTCAACCGCGGCGGCGATGGGCAGGCCAACCCCGCTCTCTTCACCATCGTCCTGGCCAGACTGCGGTGGGAGACCCGCAGCCGCAGCTACGTCGAGCGAGGCATCTCCGAAGGCAAGACACGACGCGAAGCCATCCGCTGCCTAAAAAAACGCTACGTCGCTCGAGAGCTCTACGCCGTCATCATCCGAGCCCACACCATGCCCCAAGAGTAAGTCTTGGCGGCTTGACATCCATAGGGGCATCAAGACCACTTGGGCTTGATCCGCTTTGACGGACATCTGAGATCAGGGGCTCCCGCCCCGGAAGGATGATGTTCATCATGGAGAGCATGGGGAAGAAGAAGCC
>NZ_JBITXX010000051.1:0-8187 GCF_044544925.1 Streptomyces sp. NPDC053431
CCCAGCCCGGTGAGAGCCTCGTGCAGGCCCCGCGCCCAGGCCGCGAGGACGTTCAGGGTCTTGTCGACGTAGCGCCAGGCCGTCGCGGTCGAGACACCGAACCCGGCCGCGAGCTGGGCAAACGTCTCGTTCTCGCGAAGGTGCGCCAGCGTGAGCAGGGCCTACTGGAAGCAACGGAGTGGTCTCCACGGCGAGTTCAGTTCACGCCTTCGGGCGTAGATCAGCCAGGAGACATGCTCGACCAGCTCGTAGGGGACGTCGAGCATGGAAGGATACGGAACCAACACAGCCCGCGGATGGTCGGCGGTGTCGAGTGGAATCAACACCGCCAACGACCGGGGGCTCTGCCATGTCGCCACCCTAGCTAACCAGGCCCTACAGCCCCTCAGGGGCGGGATGAAATAGGTTCACTGAGAGCTCCGGGGGAGCGGGCCTTCGCCCTGCTGAAGTCCTGGCGACTGCTCCGACGAGCCAGGTGTTCCACCCGCCGCATCAGCCCCATCATCCAGGCCGTCCACACAGTTGACCTGCAGCTATTCAGGATGAAAACGGCTCACTAGAAGAGATTCACTCGCAAACATACCACGTTTCCTCGGCCTTGGCCTGATACTTGGGATCTCTCGATATCCAGTGATACGAATCCCGATAACTCGAGGTCGCATTCGTCATGTCAGTGACGTATGTATTGCTGCCCACGAAAAACTTAGATTCCTCGGCAACCGATGCGAAGTACTGCGCCGTGCGGATTTGACGCAAAGAAATCGCCACATCCACCGCCTCGGCACTATTGAAGCTGTAGGCTACAGCTTGCACTTCTAGATAATAGCAATCTTCTGAGATTGGCGTCTTGGCGATTGATGTGCCGCTATCGGCCGCGTATGCCAACGACGGGGCGGCTACGAGGCTAGCCGATGATGCGACCGCCGCCAAAATTAACAGAAGCTTCCGCCTCATGTTTCTCAACTTTCCTCTCGAGCGTTAACACCATTTGTACCCTATTAGGGGCTATGGTGTGGCACCTAGCTAATGCTGAGGATTCTCATATGCGTAGAGCAATTTGCGCTCATTTGAGGTTTCGTCCCAAGGTCATTCTCACCAAGGGCTCGAACGGCTGCTTCACAGGGGCGAGAAGCCATCACCTGTCTCGCCCGCCGGTGGGGTCGGGGGACATCACCGCGAGGTAGACGCACTTCAGGGCAGCGTTCGTGCAGGGGAAGTGGCCGCAGGCCCTGTCCGCCCGGCGGATCGCGTTCACCGACTCGATCGCGTTCGTGGTGGGATGATCCGGCGTCCGCGTCGAACTGCAGGAAGGGGACGAATCCCGCCCAGGCGTTCCGGACGATCGCCGGGTACTTCTGGCCCCATTCCTCATCTTCGGCCAGGCCTCGCCGACCGCGTCGGGCAGACGCTTAACACGTCACAGACCAGCATCACACGTCCTCGACCCGCGGTTCTTCAGCCCGGTCAGCACCCGAAGCCACTGCTTGGCAGATGGCCCGGCGGGCAACCTGCCCGTCGCGGATCTTTACGTTAATGCGGTCGATGAACGCCACCGGATAGACGCGGCCGAAGGCAGGCCTGCCTCAGCCATGCCCTCCCAAACCGAATCGGTGATCGTCCGAAACAGTCTGCTTGGACACCCCGGCACCGTAGACCTCAGCCAGGTGAGAGGAGATCTCACCGGGCGTGAGCCGTTTTCATCCTGAATAGCTGCGGGTCAGTAGCGTGTGGACGGCTTGGGTGAGGTGATGGTGCTGATGCGGCGGGTGGGGCGTTTGGCTCGTCGGAGCAGTCGCCAGGACTTCAGCAGGACGAAGGCCCGCTCGCCAGGTGCCCGGAGTCGGGCGTGGTCGCGGTTGAACTGCTGGTAGCGGCTGGGCTGTTCGCGGTGGTGGTAGTAGGGGGTGCGGATGGTGGCGCCGGCGCCCTGGTAGGCGCGGTCCGCGAGGACGAGGATCTGCCGGGTGAGGCAGGCCTGGACGATGCTATGGGCGCGGGCCGCGGTCAGGTCGTGGGTGCGGCCGGGTGTCGCGCGGGAGAAGCCAGAGCGGTGTGCAGTCGGGGCGGGCGATGACCTTGCGCGTTCATGCTGTGGTCGCGGTGCTTCATCGAGTAGTACGGCTCATTCGCCCGAATCCGGTCGGTGGGGGTCAGGGTGCCGTCGACGATGACGAAGTCGCCCTCGCCCAGGCTGGTCAGGGCCTCGTATAGACCGGGCGCCCATGCCGCGAGGACGTCGAGGGGCTCGTCGACGTAGCGCCAGGCAGTGGCTGTCGAGACGCCGAA
This sequence comes from Streptomyces sp. NPDC053431, assembly GCF_044544925.1. NCBI lineage: Bacteria > Bacillati > Actinomycetota > Actinomycetes > Kitasatosporales > Streptomycetaceae > Streptomyces > Streptomyces sp. NPDC053431. The sequence goes on from NZ_JBITXX010000051.1 coordinate 2,287, forward strand.
GCCAGCTGCCAGGGCGGGCAGCGTCTCTTTCTTGCGCGGGTGCACCAGCGCGAGCAGGGCCTGCTGGAAGCATCCCAGCTTTCGCCACCGCGGACGGCGTGATGAGCCAGGAAACGTGCTCAACCAGATTATGCGGGTCGTCGACCGTGGCACGATACGAGACCAAGCGAGGCTCCTCGGACGATGCGTGGTGCGTAGAGAACACCACCGCAACGACCAGGAGCCTCGTCTCGTTGCGCACCTCTGCTGACCTGCCATTTCACTCCACACAGACAGGATGAAAACGGCTCAGTGACGGAGTATTTCGCGTGTGCGGGTCGCGTTGAAAGCTCGGCAGCGGCGTCGTATGCGCTGGACACGACCGCGTCTATGCTCTGGCGGACTCTACTGACCTGCAGGCTTCGGTGATAGCCAGACTCGTGGACAGGGATCCGTGATACATCAATGCACCTGTCAGGCTGCCGCCGACGCTCCGGCGAGGCATTGAACTACGTGTCTGGACTCCATCGAGATTCGGGGCCGTCGGCCGCAGGCGACGCCCAGGCGTCGGAACACGATGAAGGTAACCGTCATCACCAACCACCAGAGCCGCTGCCCGACCACGGCGCGGGAAGCTCCACCCGACATGCCGGGCCATCGCCGTACGGTCGCCGATCGTATCGCCCACGCCCAACCAGGACCGGATCAGGCATAGATGCCTCACCTGCTATCACACACCAACTGGGGCGGCCCTGCCGACAGCTGCATGCGGTCATGCTCAGTGGAGCTACCCGACCCACCGACTGTCCGCTCACCGTAGGTCCTTCGCGATCACCGTGGTCTTCTCACGAGCCGCGGCCGCTCGTCGGCCAAGCTGGGTGCGTACACGAAACGCCCAAGACTCAGCGGAAGGCCATCCCCCATACGGACGTCACTACCCGACGCTGACTCGAATCCTTGTGAAGACTGCCCTGCGCCGAATGGGCCGTGTCGGCTGGAGGGTGCCACGCTTCCGATCATGGCCCATGAAATGGCGAGCGCAGCTCGGCCCCCATCACGCGCTGTATCTGCGCAAGCTTCGCACCCTCGCTCAAGATCAGGGAAAGACACTGCACATGTTCGGTTTGTGAGGTCCGCCACCGATCTGCATTCCCAAACATGGATAACTCGGACTTCCGTGAGCAGATGAGGTACGGATTGCTCAGGCGCGGCCGGGGCGAGAAGCCCAAGATCTGGGCAGGGGGATTGGGATCCTCATAGATTAGACGGAGCGCCCACCGAGTCGACCGATGAGGGAAAAGCCTTGGCTGCGAATGCACTATGCAAAATACTGGTGGTCGACGACGATGAGGATGTCCACGCCATTACCAAAATTGCACTTCGGTCTTTGCGTTACAAAGGTAGAAGCCTCCAGATCCTAGAGGCCCGTTCTTCGGCCGAAGCCCTACAGATCTTGAGAGTGACACCGGGTGTCGCAGTTATTCTGCTCGATGTCGTGATGGAATCATCAGAAGCAGGCTTGCGGGCTTGCCAGATCATACGACAGCAGCACGAGAACCATTTTGTGCGCATCATACTCCGTACAGGTCAGCCTGGTATGGCTCCGGAGGAGAGCGTTGTCCGCGATTATGAAATTGACGGATATCTACCTAAAGTCGAGGCGACCTCTGCACGTCTGGTTACGATGGTCCGGACTGCCCTCAAGGCTTATGAAGAAATTACGGATATAGAAGCGAAGCGACGTAGCCTGGAGTCCGTGCATGAAACTGTGCGGGACCTTTCAGGAACCTCCGCGTGGAGCGCCTTCCGTTCGGACGCTATGGGGCAGGTGGAGGAGTGACCAGGCATCGTGTCGCCAATGGACCGGAATGGCGAATACTTGTTGTTGATGATGACATGGATGTCCATTCCGTAACTCAGCTGGTGCTGAAGAATAAAAAATGGCGAAACCAGCCGTTTCGGCTGCGCAGTGCCTATAGTCAGGCAGAGGCGACGGAAATCCTCCGAGAAGACCCGAACTTTCACGTCGCGCTTGTAGATGTTGTTATGGAAAAAGAGGACTCGGGACTGGAGCTGTGCCGTCTGATACGGGAGACATGCCCCAGGTCCACCCGAATCGTTCTTAGAACGGGGCAACCCGGCACGGTACCCGAGGAGGAAATCCTCAACGAATGGGACATCGACTACTACTTGCACAAGCTGGACGTGACCCCAGAAAAGTTGTTCTCCGTCGTACGGGCTTGTCTGCGGAGTTCTCAGGACATTTCTACGCTACTTGCCTACGGAAAGCAGCTGCAAAGCTTCACCCGCGCCTTGCAGTACGTGAGCACGGTAGATGACCTCGTTGTATTTATGGGGGAAGCGTTGCGCTTCCTGGAACTGAAACACAACTGTGCGACTACATTCTGCTACGATTTGACGTTAGGGGAGTCGGCAGCCATTACCACTGGCCGTGCGAGTCATGAGGCTCAGCACGGTGCTGCCGATCAGCGAGCCATGTGTCTTGCGCATGATATGAGCACGGCACCCATGCAAGAATTCTCTGGCGAGAGTATAGGGCTAGACGAAGGCGCCTTTGTTATTGTTTTTGAGGCCCGAGAAGAGAAGCTGCACGAGGGCACAAATCCAGCAGCGCCTGTTTTAGGTGGGATTGCCTTCAAAATGAACGCTGGTCTCACCGAGTCAAGTCGCCGTGACCTGGCCGCAGATGCACGTCTTTTCATTGAAAACTGGTGTATTGCCTTTTCAACTCTGCGACTGCGCGACCGGCTCAGCCAGGAACAGGACCTGCGCAATCAGATGTATCAGGACAGGCTGGAGAGCATTGCTACGATGGTCACTGGTGTAGCACATGAGCTCAATACGCCGTTGGGGGTTGCCCGCACCGCCGGGTCAGTTGTCACAGATCTTTCTGTACAGCTGATCAACGACGGTGACGTCATACAAGCTGAGGAAGCAGCCGCTGATCTAGAAGAAGCCGTCCGCTTGATGAACAAGAATCTGGATCGAGCGCACCGGCTGATTCAAAGTTTTCGTCAGCTCTCTGCTTCACAGCTATCTGATGAGCGCGTTGCCATCGGCCTCGACGACCTAATTCGCGACTGCCTGGAAACGATGGGTCCTGATCTGCGGAAGCACCGCGTGACACCTCAGCTGCATTCATCAGCAGATGATGACTTCACGTGGTGTGGATACCCAGGTCATCTGAGCCAGGTGATTATTAACCTCATCCAGAATACAATTCGATACGCTTACGATCCAGGAGCTGGAGGCGCCGTCGATATTTATGTCGAGAAGCGGGAGCAGATCAATGGATTCCGGGTCAGGTTTACTGACTACGGGAAGGGCGTCAGCAACGAGATAAAGCCGCGCATGTTCGACGCATTCGTTACCTCAGGAAGAGAGGTTGGTGGAACAGGCCTCGGTCTCGCTATCGCGAGAAACATTGTGGTCAACCTCCTGCACGGAGAAATCATCTGCGAAAGCACCCCCGGCCATGGCACTACCTTCTCAATAGACCTGCCGGCGTGTGACATTGATCAGCCTGATCATATCTGCCGGGCCGATGCGTCGTTATCCTTGGGACAGGGAGGGGGATTTGGTACCCATGACGGAAACTGAAAGTCAGTTCCAGCAGAAAGCCGCGATGGTTCATGCGATGATGATCGTCTGCTACAACAGAAAGCAGATCACGTCTCAGCAGCTCGCAACAGTCGAATCCTACGCAAGATCCCTGCCGGAATTCTACGGAAGCGACTTCCAGAGATACTACGCTGCTGCTAAAGCGTTGGCCTCAAGTGCAGCCGGAGACTTACGGAAAGCGATAGGGTTTCTGTCGATTATTGAATCTGACGAGCTGCGACTGAAGACCTACTACTGCTGCCTAGAGCTGTCACTATCGGGTACCGACGGCCGTGTCGCTGCCCAGGACGAAGAAGTTCTGACACACATACAGACTTCACTCGGGATATCCGGCGACCTGGCGTCCAAGCTGCAGAGCAGCATTGCTGTCAAATACAGGCCCACGCCTAGTCACTCTATCAGCGACATGGTCGGAATGGCAGTTTAACCTCTCTGCCTGACGAGAAAGAGCGACAAGATGGAATTCGACGTCGATTCCTGGCGCGAGCTGCCTGTATATTCCGGTGTAGCGTCAGACTACTTGACAGAGGATAGCGGTAATCCCTGGCTAAGTCTGGGAGTCATGGACTCGATCCGTGACGAACCGCTCTTGCAGGCATGGGATCATTATCTTGGCATTCAAACGGAAATGCTTGTAGATCAGGAGATGACATGGCTACGGGCCAGGGGCTTCGCTCAGAATGCGCGGGGCGTCTTGGAGGTAGGCAGCGCAAACGGAGACTACGGAGCTCATCTGGCTCGTGAGTTTCCCGATGTTCGAATCTATGGCGTTGAAGCAAATCCGTGCTTGGCTGACAGGTACGATCCTCTCGCCGAGACAGGGCAGAATTATTCGATAGACATCTGCAAGGTAGGTGAGCAAGAGCTCCCGAAGGAAATAAGTGGGAACTTTACTCACTGTATTCTGCGATATGTGCTGCAGCATGTATCGGATCCCGCTCGCGTTGTTTCTGCGCTTTACGATGCTCTCCCAGTAGGCGGCAGGATATTTATCATCGAAGAGGACGAGACCTATTTAAGAGCGCAACCTAACTGGCCAGCCTATGAGGGGGCTGTAGATATCTGGCGCCGAGTGCTGGCGGCCGGCGGCACGGATAATGCAATCGGCGGCAAGCTCCCAGGAATCCTTGCAGGCGTAGGTTTCGATGTCGATGCTTTCGAGATCAAGCTCCGCAATAACGTCGAAGTTGGAGACACTTTCCTGGCCTACTTTGCTGCGGCTTCCCGCGTGCTGCATCTTACTAATCCATCCCTGGTGACAGAGCGCGAACTTCAGAAGGTAATTAGCGAGTTCGAAGCATCCGAGGCGGAGCACAGAAAGAGATACGTAGCAACTTATCCGCAATTCCTGCTTTCAGCTTATAAAGCTGCCCCATAATATTTCGGTAGAGCACGGCAACAAGCGTCGTGTGACACTCCAGCGCGAACACCCGAAGGCATCGGGGGCATCAACGCGTCCGGCCTTTGACCCCTCTGTCCGGTGTTCCGTTGGGAGAGCAAGCCGGCGACGGCTTGGACGGTGTCGCCTATGTGCTCGCGGCAGCCGAGGTGCCGGTGAGGGTTGCCAGTCCTTGAGGTGGGCGAAACCGTGCTCGACCTGGATCCGCGTGGAGGAATGCCTTGCGCTGTCGCTCGTGCATTTCCTCGTACCAGTGCGGGGCGTTCTTCTTGAACTTGTGGTGCGGTGGCGTCACCACGCGTCCGCCGGGCTGGGCGCCCAGACGCTGGTAGCCGGCGTCGGCGAGGATCTCCACCGCTGGGCCGTCTGCCAGGAGCTTGACCATGCCCAACTGGCGGGCATGGGTGATGTCCGCGCAGCTGCCTGGTCTGGTCGGGCTGTTGAACAGCACCCGTCCGTTCTGGTCGGTGAGGACCATGGTCTTGACGGCTTTCTGCCGTGAAGCGATCCCGGTCCTTGCGTCCGGCGGCCGGGCGGCGGACAGGGATCTCGGTGCCGTCCATGATGCCGGTCTGCCGACTGACCACGTGGTCATCGATGACCTCGGCAAAGGGTTCGCAGCCGGACGCCTGGGCTGATCGTGCGCCCACGCTCGGCAAGCAGAGGCCGTATCTCGCCGAAAGCCCGGGTGATAGTGGATCGGTCGATCCCGAACCAGCGGACCGGCACGTCGTGAGGCGCCCCCGTGGCGGAGGTGGACGAGGGCGGCCAGAGGCCAGTCGACTCGGCGCTGTTTCTCGGATCTCCTGACAGAGGCGGGGTGTTGAGGTCAGGCTCGTCGTATGGGCCGTGGGGATCTGACGAACGCGGAGTGGGAACGG
>NZ_JBITXX010000052.1:0-7935 GCF_044544925.1 Streptomyces sp. NPDC053431
CGACCGACCCGCACTCCTCCCCTTCTCCTGGTCCGGCGTCACCCTCCACGCCACCGGCGCCACCCACCTCCGCATCCGCCTCACCACCACCACACCCGAATCCGCCCGCCTCGACATCACCGACCCCACCGGACAACCCGTCGCCACCGTCGAACGCCTCGACCTGCGCCCCCTCACCAAGGTCGCCGACGGGGCCCTGGTCAGCCGGGAGGCGCGGGGCGGACTGTTCCGCGTGGACTGGGTGCCGCAGGCCCTTCCGCAGGACGACACGCAGAGCGTCGACGTGGCCGTGCTCGGCACCGCGGAGGCGGCGGGCGCCCTGGGCGTCACGGCCCCCGTCTTCGCCGACCTGGCCGCCCTGGCGCAGGCCGTCGACCAGGGCCGGGCCATGCCGCGCGACGTCCTGGTACCGCTGACGGACGTGACCGGCACCGACGCGGGGGACGGACTTCCGTCCCGTGCGCGTGCGGCGCTCCAGGACACCCTGCGGCTGGCGCAGGACTGGCTCGCCGAGGACCGGTTCGCCGACTCCCGCCTGGTCGTGGTGACCCGCCGCGCCGTCGCGGTACGGGACGAGGACGTGACCGACCTCGTGCACGCCGGCGTGTGGGGACTGCTGCGCTCCGCCGCGACCGAGAACCCCGGCCGCTTCCTCGTCGTCGACACCGACCGGCTGCCCCTCGGCGACGGTCTGCCCGCCCTCGTGGCGGGTCCGGACGAGACGCAGGCCGCGCTCCGTGAGGGCCGGCTCCTCGTGCCCCGCCTGGCCCGGACCGCTCCGGACGCTGCGGCGGAGGACGCCGAGGCCGGGGAGGTCGACCGGAGCCGCGGCACCGTCCTCGTCACCGGCGCCACCGGCACGCTCGGCACGCTGCTGGCCCGCCACCTCGTCACCCGGCACGGCGCCCGCCGGCTGCTCCTGCTCAGCCGCCGAGGCCCCGACGCCCCCGGCGCCGCCGAACTCCGGGCGGAGCTCGCCGGACTCGGCGCGCACGCCGACCTCGTCGCCTGCGACACGGCCGACCGCAGCGCCCTCGCACGAGTCCTGGCGGACGTGCCCGAGGCGCATCCGCTGACCGCGGTCGTCCACACCGCCGGCATCACCGACGACGGCATCCTGCCGGCGCTCACTCCCGAGCGCCTGGAGGCCGTGCTGCGGCCGAAGATCGACGCCGCCTGGCACCTGCACGAGCTCACCCGCGGCCTCGACCTGGACGCCTTCGTCCTCTACTCCTCCCTCGCCGGCCTCCTGGGCACGGCCGGGCAGGCCAACTACGCCGCCGGCAACACCTTCCTCGACGCCCTCGCCCAGCACCGGCGGAGCCAGGGCCTCCCGGCCGTCTCCGTCGGCTGGGGCCTGTGGGCGCAGACGAGCGCCGGCAGCAGTCATCTGGACGACGTCGACCTCAAGCGCATGGCCCGTTCGGGTCTGATGCCCCTGGCGGACGACGACGGCATGGCCCTGTTCGACGCCGCCCTGCGCCTCGACGACGCCGTTCTCGCCGCCACGCGCCTCGACACCGCGGCGCTGCGCCGGCAGAACGCCGATCCGCTGCCGCTGCTGCGGGGGCTGGCGCCCGTCCCGCGCCGCCGCACCGCCGCGGGCGCCGCGGGCCACGGCGGGTCGCCGCTGGCCGAACGTCTGGCGGGGCTGAACGCGAGCCGGCGCGAGCGTGCGCTGATCGATCTCGTACGCGGTCAGGTCGCCGACGTGCTGGGCTTCACGGACCTGGAAGGCATCGACCCGGAGCGGGCGTTCAAGCTGCTCGGCTTCGACTCGCTGACCGCCGTGGAACTGCGTAACCGGCTCAACGGCGCCACCGGGCTGCGGCTGCCCGCGACGCTGATCTTCGACCACCCCACCCCGGCCGCTCTGGCGGCTCATCTGTCGGCGGAGCTCTCGCGGTCGCCGCAGGCCGCACGGCCCACGGCCGTCGCCCGGCGGACCGTCGCCGCGGCACAGGACGGCCCGGAGCCGATCGCGATCGTGGGCATGGCCTGCCGCTATCCGGGCGGGGTGGCCTCGCCGGACGACCTGTGGCGGCTGGTCGCCGACGGCGTGGACGCGATCGGCGAGTTCCCCGAGGACCGCGGCTGGGACCTGGAGAACCTCTACGACCCCGACCCCGAGCAGATCGGCAAGACGTACACCCGCAACGGTGGATTCCTGCAGGGCGCCGACCACTTCGACCCCGCCTTCTTCGGGATGTCGCCGCGCGAGGCGCTGGCCACCGACCCCCAGCAGCGCCTGCTCCTGGAGACGGCCTGGGAGGCGATGGAGGACGCGGGGCTCGACCCCACCGCGTACCGGGGCAGCCGCACGGGTGTGTTCACCGGTGTCATGCACCACGACTACGCGAGCCGGGTCCGTGAGATCCCCGAGGACCTGGAGGGCTTCCTGCTGAGCGGGAACTCCGGCAGCGTCGCCTCCGGCCGTATCGCGTACACCTTCGGGTTCGAGGGGCCCGCGGTCAGCGTGGACACGGCCTGCTCGTCGTCGCTGGTCGCGCTGCACCAGGCCGCCACGGCCCTGCGCGCGGGCGACTGCGATCTGGCGCTGGCCGGCGGTGTCGCGGTGATGGCGACGCCCATGGGCTTCGTGGAGTTCTCGCGTCAGCGCGGTCTGGCGGCGGACGGCCGCTGCAAGGCCTTCGCGGGTTCGGCGGACGGCACGGGCTGGTCGGAGGGTGTGGGTCTGCTCCTGGTGGAGCGCCTCTCCGACGCACGCCGCAACGGACACCGGGTGCTCGCCGTCCTGCGGGGCTCGGCGATCAACCAGGACGGCGCCTCCAACGGCCTGACCGCGCCCAGCGGCCCCGCCCAGGAACGTGTGATCCAGCAGGCCCTCGCCAACGCCGGACTGACCACCGACGACATCGACGCCGTCGAAGCCCACGGCACCGGCACCCGCCTCGGCGACCCCATCGAGGCCCAGGCACTCCTCGCCACCTACGGCCAGGGGCGTGAGGCGGACCGACCGGTGTGGCTGGGTTCGTTGAAGTCGAACATCGGGCACACCCAGGCCGCCGCCGGCGTCGGCGGGGTCATCAAGATGGTGCAGGCCATGCGCCACGGCGTCCTGCCCCGCACCCTCCACGTCGACGAACCCACCCCCATCGTCGACTGGGACTCCGGCGCCGTCGAGCTGCTCACCGAACAGCGGCCCTGGCCCACCCTGGAGGACCGCCCGCGCCGGGCGGCCGTCTCCTCCTTCGGCATCAGCGGCACCAACGCCCACGTCATCATCGAGCAGGCCGAGGAGACCGAGCCGGCCGGCGCTCAGGGGGAGCCCACGGAGACCCCGCTGCCGGTGACGCCGCTGCTGCTGTCCGGCCGGTCGGAGCAGGCCCTCGCGGGTCAGGCCGAGCGGCTTCTCGACCACATCGAGCGGAATCCCGAGATCGACCTCGCCGAGGTCGCGCACGCCCTGACCACCAGCCGGGCTCAGCTCGAGCGCAGGGCGGTGGTGCTGGGCACCGGGCGTGAGGAGCTGCTGTCAGGCCTGCGGTCCCTGGCCGCCGGAGAGGAGTCGGCGTCGGTGATCACGGGTGCGGTGCCGCGTACCCGGGGCGAGACGGTGTTCGTGTTCTCGGGTCAGGGCTCCCAGTGGGCCGGCATGGGACGCGAACTCTACGACCACTTCCCCGTCTTCGCCGAAACCCTCGACAACGTCTGCACCCACCTCGACCAAGCCCGCACCGCTCACGACCCCCACACCCCCCACCTACGCGACCTCATCTTCGCCCACCCCGACACCCCCGAAGCCACCCTCCTCAACCAAACCCTCCACGCCCAACCCGCCCTCTTCGCCCTCCAAACCGCCCTCTACCACCTCCTCACCTCCTACAACATCACCCCCGACCACCTCATCGGCCACTCCATCGGAGAAATCACCGCAGCCCACACCGCCGGCATCCTCACCCTCCAAGACGCCACCACCCTCGTCACCGCACGCGCCACCCTCATGCAACAACTCCCCACCCACGGCACCATGATCGCCATCCAAGCCACCGAAGACGAAGTACTCCCCCACCTCACCCCCCACCACCACCACGCCGACATCGCCGCCATCAACAGCCCCCACTCCCTCGTCATCTCCGGCGACCACCACACCGTCACCACCATCGCCCACCACTTCACCACCCAAGGCCGCCACACCAAACAACTCAACGTCAGCCACGCCTTCCACTCCCCCCACATGAACGACATGCTCGACACCTTCGAGCGCACCGCCGCCACCCTCACCTACCACCACCCCCACACCCCCATCACCCCCACCCTCACCGGCAAACCCGCCACCGACACCGACCTGCGCACCCCCACCTACTGGCGCAACCAACTCCGCCACACCGTCCGCTTCGCCGACACCATCCACACCCTCACCACCACCCACAACCCCACCACCTACATCGAAATCGGCCCCACCCCCACCCTCACCACCCACATCACCGACACCACCCACACCACCCCCAACAACCCCACCACCCACACCCACCACCTCCTCCACCCCCACACCCCCCAAACCACCACCCTCCTCACCACCCTCGCCCACCTCCACACCCACGGCACCCCCCTCACCTGGCCCACCCACACCCACCACCCCCACCCCACCCCCCTCCCCACCTACGCCTTCCAACACCACCGCTACTGGCTCAACGCCACCACCCGCCCCCAGCAGGCGGAGGCCGACCGGGGTGCGCACGCGCTGCTGAGCACGCCGATCCGGATCGCGGGCACCGACCACACGGTCCACACCGCGCACCTCACCCCCCACACCCACCCGCATCTGATCGGCCACACCCCCGGCGGCACGCCCCACCTGCCGACCTCGACCCTCGTCGAACTCGCCCTGCAGGCCGGCAAGGCCGACGGTACGGCGGCGGCCACGCTCGAACGGCTCACCGTCCGCACCCCGCTCGCGCTGCCCGCTCGCACCACCCTGCAGCTGCAGACCCGCACCACCCCCACCGACGACCCGCTGCGCCGGACCGTCACGGTCTTCGCCTCGCGTGCGAACGACGTGGACGACGCCTGGATCGAGGTCGCCGAGGGCCTGGTGCGCACCGGCGGGCCGAGCGGGGACGCGGCGGACCGGACGGCCGGGCCGGGCGAGGAGATCCTGGCGCGCCTCTCGGACGAGGCGCTGGACGAGGCCGGCAGGTACGGACTCCATCCGTCGCTGCTCGAGGCCGTCGTCCTCGGCCGGCCGGGCGAGGTGCCCGAGGGCAGCGCTCTCGTGCCCGTCGAATGGAGCGGCGTACGGGTGTACGCGGCGGGGGCCACGGCCGTACGAGCCGTGGTGACACAGCGGGCCGAGCACACCGTGTCGATCCGCGTCACGGATGAGCACGGTCAGCCCGTCGCGGACGTCGACTCGCTGGTCTACCGGGTCGTGCCGGACGAGGAGTTCGCGTTCGCGCGGTACGCGGAGCCGGTCCCCGCCGCCGGGGATCCGGGACACCGGGCCGTACACGTCAGCGTGGGCGGGGACGCGGACGCGGGCGGCGGCCGGGAGTCGCTGGCGCGGCGCCTCGCCGGGCTGCCCGACGCGGAGGCGCAGGAAGCGATGGTGACCGAGGTGAGCGCGGCGGTCGCGGCCGTGCTGGGTCACGCGGACGTGCACTCCGTCGACCCCGAAGCGAGCTTCCACGAGCTCGGCTTCGACTCGCTGACCGCGGTGGAGCTGCGCAACCGGCTCAGCGCGCTGACCGGTTCGCCGCTGTCGGCCACCGTGGTCTTCGACCACCCGACCCCCACGGCGCTCGCCGCCGAGCTGCTGGCCCGCCTGCTGCGGGAGGCCGGCCCGGGGCAGCAGCAGGCCGGGGACCCGGTCGCGGCCCCGGCGGAGGCCACTGCGCGGCAGGCGGAGGAGATCTCCTTCGACTCCGAGGAGGAGCTCTTCGCCTTCATCGACAACCAGCTCGGCCGCACGTCCGACTGACCGGCCCGGGGGCGGCTTCGGCCGCCCCCGCCCCGGTCCACAGACAGCAACGGGAGATACGGAAAGCCCATGCCTAACGAGGAAAAGCTGGTCGAGTACCTGAAGTGGGTCACGGCCGATCTGCACAAGACACGCGAACGGCTGGCCGAGGTCGAGGCGGCGTCGACCGAGCCGATCGCGATCGTGGGCATGGCCTGCCGCTATCCCGGCGGTGTGGCCTCGCCGGACGACCTGTGGCGGCTGGTCGCCGACGGCGTGGACGCGATCGGCGAGTTCCCCGACGACCGCGGCTGGGACCTCGAGAACCTCTACGACCCCGAGCCCGGCAAGCCCGGCAAGTCCTACACACGGCACGGCGGGTTCCTCGACGAGGCCACCGGGTTCGATGCCGAGTTCTTCGGGATCTCCCCGCGCGAGGCGCAGTCGATGGACCCGCAGCACCGGGTGCTGCTGGAGACCTCGTGGGAGGTGTTCGAACAGGCCGGCATCGATCCGACGACCCTGAAGGGCAGCAGGACCGGTGTCTTCGTCGGCATCGCGGAGGAGAGCTACCTCGGGCTGGCGTCGCCCGAGGAGTTCCAGGGCTACCTGATGACCGGCAAGCTCGGCAGCGTCGCCTCGGGCCGCATCGCGTACACGTACGGCTTCGAAGGGCCTGCCGTCAGTCTCGACACGGCCTGCTCGTCCTCACTGGTCGCGCTGCACCAGGCCGTGCAGTCGGTGCGGTCGGGCGAGGTGACGCTGGCCCTGGCGGGCGGCGTCACGGTCAACGGCGATCCCGGCGGGTTCGTGGAGTTCTCGCGTCAGCGCGGTCTGGCGGCGGACGGCCGCTGCAAGTCGTTCGCCGGTTCGGCGGACGGTACGGGCTGGTCGGAGGGTGTGGGTCTGCTCCTGGTGGAGCGCCTCTCGGACGCACGCCGCAACGGACACCGCGTCCTCGCGGTCCTGCGAGGATCCGCCATCAACCAGGACGGCGCCTCAAACGGCCTGACCGCGCCCAGCGGCCCCGCCCAGGAACGCGTGATCCAGCAGGCCCTCGCCAACGCCGGACTGACCACCGACGACATCGACGCCGTCGAAGCACACGGCACCGGCACCCGCCTCGGCGACCCCATCGAAGCCCAGGCACTCCTCGCCACCTACGGCCGCAAGCGCGGCGCCCCTCATCCCCTCTATCTCGGCTCGCTGAAGTCGAACATCGGGCACAGTGTGGCGGCCGCGGGCGTGGGCGGGGTCATCAAGATGGTGCAGGCCATGCGTCACGGCGTCCTGCCCCGCACCCTGCACGTCGACGAACCCACCCCCATCGTCGACTGGGACTCCGGCGCCGTGGAACTGCTCACCGAGGAGCGGCCGTGGCCGTCCGTCGAGGGCCGCCCGCGACGGGCGGCGGTCTCCTCCTTCGGCATCAGCGGGACCAACGCCCACGTGATCGTCGAGCAGGCTCCGGCGATCGAGCCGGCGTCCGGCCGGGAGAGCGAGGCGGCGTCCGGTCCCGAGAGCGAGGCGGCGGAAGCGCGGAAGGCGCCGGCAGGCCGGGAGACACAGGAGGGCCAGGAGGCTCGGGAGCCCCAGGAGGCTCGGCGCGGACAGGTGGCCGCCGCCTCACTGCCGGTCGTACCGCTGCTGCTGTCCGCCAAGTCCGGCCCGGCGCTGGCCGGTCAGGCCGAGCGGCTGGCGGAGCACATCGAGCGGAATCCGGAGGTCGGCCTCGGCGAGATCGCGCATGCGCTGGCCACCAGCCGCGCCCGCTTCGACGAGCGGGCCGTGGTCTTCGGCGACGACGAGGACCGCCAGCTGGTCGTGGAACGGCTGCGGGCGCTGAGCGAGGGCCGTGAGGTGGCCGGGGTGACGCGCGGCACGGTCACACCACGTGCCAAGACGGTGTTCGTGTTCTCCGGTCAGGGCTCCCAGTGGGCCGGCATGGGACGCGAACTCTACGACCACTTCCCCGTCTTCGCCGAAACCCTCGACAACGTCTGCACCCACCTCGA
>NZ_JBITXX010000053.1:0-7834 GCF_044544925.1 Streptomyces sp. NPDC053431
GACGCGGCCCCTGCCGCAGACGGCTTGGCTATGTTCTCGCTGGTCACAGGTGCACTCTTCCATGATCGGAGTTACACCGTTTTTCTTACAGTCCCCGTTGCCCCTCCAGGGTGAGGATGGTTCTGGCGATTGACGTGAGCGTGTTGGGGCTGACGCGGGCTCTGCTGAAGATTCGCCAGGCCTTGAGGCGGGCGAAGGCTCGTTCCACGGGCGCGCGGAGACGTGTGCCCGGTTGACGGACTTCTCCCTGACGCTGAGCTCGCGGTCTCGGCGCTTCTTGACGGGTGCCGCAAGCGTTCTGCCGGCGCCTTGTTAGGCCTTGTCCGCGAGGGCGGGGATCCTCAGCCGCTCACAGATGGCGACGATGTACTGGGTGCGGGCCGCAGTGGTGTCCGCGGTCCGTCCGGGCAGAGCCGGCGAGTACCAGATGAGTTCGCCGACTGGACCGGTGACCGCCTGGACGTTCACGCCGTGCTCGCGGCGATGGCCGGAGTAGTCGTCCTGGCTGTTGCCGACGCGGTCGCACTCGGCGAGCGTGCCGTCCACGAGTACGTACCCGGGACGTGCCTGCCGCAGCGCGCGGGTGAGCGAGGTGGCACGGGCAGCCAGGTGTGTGATCACACTGTGTACGGCGCAACCCGGCCGCGATCTGAGCCAGAGTGTCGTGCTCGCGGGGGTATACGAGTGTGATCAAGGTCCGCTGCGAGGCCGGCAGCTTGCACCGGCGGTCACCCTCACGGGCGATGATCAGCGTTGTCACCCACTCCACGAGGGCATGCGGAAGGTTCAGTACCGCAGGATAGGCATCCAACAAGGCTCGCCGGCGGCGGAGTCGAGACGTGAGACATCTCGCTCAGCCGTCTGGGCCTGCCCGTTACGATCCCTTGCCCGTCACCCGATCAGAGGCCAACACGAAGAAGCTCACTGTGGTGGCAGGACGGTGGTGCCGGCGCCCTGGTGGGTGGCGGCCCGGGGGTACCAGAGCGGTAGTACGGCTCATCCGCCCGAATCCGGTCGGTGGGGATCAGGGTGCCGTCGACGATGACGAAGTCGCCCTCGCCCAGCCCGGTCAGGTCCTCATATAGACCGGGCGCCCAGGCCGCGAGGACGTCGAGGGTCTCGTCGACGTAGCGCCAGGCAGTGGCTGCCGAGACGCCGAAGCCAGCTGCCAGAGCGGGCAGCGTCTCGTTCTTGCGCGGGTGCACCAGCGCGAGCAGGGCCGGCTGGAAGCATCCCAACCTCGTTCACCGCGAACGGCGTTCACACCCTCGTGCGTAGATGAGCCAGGAAACGTGCTCAACCAGCTAATGCGGGACGTCGACCGCGGCACGATACGAGACCAAGCGAGGCTCCTCGGACAATGCGTGATGCGTAGAGAACACACCACAACGACCAGAAGCCTGGTCTCGGTGCGCCTGTGACCTGCCATTTCACCCTGCCGGCACAGGATGAGAACGGCTCACTAGACCCTTTTTCATCCTGTGCCGGCAGGGTGAAATGGCCTGGTGGGCGAGGGTGTGACAGAGCAGGGCCCCCGGTCGTTTGCGTGGTGATCTCACACTCATCACACCGGCGACCGAGGGGCCCTGTTGCTTCCGTATCCTTTCATGCTCGACGTCCCGTACGAGCTCGTCGAGCACGTCTCCTGGCTCATCTACGCCCGAAGGCGTGAACTGAACTCGCCCTGGCGACGGCTCGGCTGCCTCAAGCAAGCACTGCTCGTCCTGGCCCACCTTCGCGAACGAGACGTTCGCCCAGCTCGCGGCAGGCTTCGGCGTCTCGACCGCGACAGCCTGGCGCTACGTCGACGAGACCCTGGACGCCCTCGCGGCCTGGGCGCCGGGCCTGCACGAGGCCCTGGCCGGGTTGGGCGAGGGCGACTTCGTCATCGTCGACGGCACCCTGATCCCCACCGACCGCATCGCCGCCGACGAGCCGTACCACTCCCAAAAGCACAAGCAGCACGGCATGAACATCCAGGTCATCGCCCGCCCCGACGGCACACCGCTCTGGTTCTCCCGAGCCACGCCGGGCCGCACCCATGATCTGACCGCAGCCCGCGCCCACGGGCATCGTCCAGGCCTGCCTCAACCGACAGATTCTCGTCCCGGCGGACCGCGCCTACCAAGGCACCGTCGCCACCATCAGCACCCCCTACCACCACCGCGAACAGCCCAGCCACTACCAGCGGTTCAACCGCGACCACGCCCGACTCCGGGCACCTGGCGAGCGCGCCTCCGCCTGCTCAAGTCCTGGCGAATCCTCCGACGAGCCAGATGCTCCACCCGCCGCATCGGCACCGCAGTCCAGGCCATCCACACCCTGCTGACCTGCCAGCTATTCAGGATGAAAAGTGCTCAATGAGGCTAAATCTAGGGAAATGGCAAGCGATAGATATGTCACAATGCGGTCTAAATTGGTTGCGCGTCGGAGGCCGTCAGCCTGCGAGAGACGCTGATTACTCCGCACGCCCGGCTCTTCTTGCGACAAGTATAAACTACTCATAAAGTTACGCGAGGCGGAAGTAACATTTTTCTGTAACAGTAAGCACACTTCATTTTTGGCGCTAGAAATTGACCTGACGCTTCCCTGCATCCGCTAGGGCGAAGCGGGCTTCTTGCATGTGTCGAGACTGCCGTTTCGTTCGCTCTTAGCCGACTTCTTCGGCTCTGGCAGTTTCGCCGCCGTCTTACTCAAGGATCCGCTCATGCAGTCTGATACTCCTTCAGCGCCGTACTCGAACGCTGCTCCCCTTCATGAGCTGGGTGCCGCACGCAGCGGACCTCTTGGCGGGTGTGTACATCATGTGGTTGACCGGTGGGCGGTCGAGACACCGGATGCGGTGGCTCTGGTAACGACCGAGGAGTCGCTTACGTATGCGGAGCTGCGGGCGCGTTCGAGCCAACTTGCCCACTACTTGCTGGACCAAGGCGCGGAGCCTGGGTCCAGGATCGGAGTACGTCTGCCTCGCAGCATCAACGCCGTCGTCTCTTTCCTCGCAGTGCTCAAAGCCGGCTGTGCCTATGTGCCACTCGACCCTTCCTATCCCCCAGACCGTCTCGCCTTCATGACCGAAGATGCCCAACTGGCTCTCACCATCACCACAGACCTCCTCGCCTCCCGCAAGCACACCATCGCCGCCTATCCCGCTGAAGCACCAGCCACGAGCACCTCCGGCGATGACATCGCCTACGTCATCTACACCTCCGGCTCCACTGGAAAACCCAAAGGCGTCCAGATCCGTCACACCAGCATCCTCGACCTGATCATGTGTGCCGATTACGCAGATTTCGGACCTAACACTCGGTTTATGCACTCCGCCGCTATTTCGTTCGACGCAGCCGTATGGGAGGTGTGGACGCCGCTGCTGTGGGGGGGCCGGTTGGTAGTAGCACCTCCCGGCGCATTGAGCGCTCAGCAGATCGGAGAAACGATTCGGCAGCACCAAGTCACGGATGCTTTTCTGCCGTCTGCGTCCTTCCACAGGCAGATGGAAGAGGATCCCGAGGCCGTGGCTGAGCTCCGCACACTGGCGGTAGGTGCTGAATCGGTGCGGGCGGAATACGCAAAAGCAGCGCTGGCAGTTAATGAAAAATTGCGTCTCATCCATGCTTATGGGCCTACCGAAGCCACTGTCTACTGCACGTACCACGTGATGGACGGAGTCTCAGACGTCGAAGATCCGGTGCCTATCGGCCGGGCGACGCCAAACACGCGGCTGCGCGTCCTCGGCCTCGACGGACGTACCTTGCAACCCGGGGAAAGGGGAGAACTATACGTAGGCGGGCCGGGTGTCGCGGCCGGGTATTTGAACAGGCCGGAGCAGACAAACGAGCGGTTCATTCCGGATCCTGACTATCCGGGCGACTATTTGTATCGCACTGGCGACCTCGTGCGATGGCGGCCTGACGGCGCTCTGGTGTTCTGTGGACGGGTTGACCAGCAAGTCAAACTGCATGGCTATCGTATCGAACCAGGAGAGATCGAAGCAGCCCTTTGCCGCCACCCCGACGTGGCGCAGGCGTTGGTTATTAAACGAGAGGACCTGCCGGGTCGCCCGTATCTCGCTGGCTACCTTGTACCTAATGGAAATAGTGGCGCAAGTGAGGACTTCCGGACATTCCTCTCACGACTACTCCCCACCCATATGATACCGGCCGCCTTCGAAGTTATCGACTCGTTTCCTTTGACGGTAAACGGCAAGATCGATCCTGCCGCCTTGCCCGTTCCCGAGCGAAAGCGTGATTCTACACTAGGCTGTCTGATCGAAGCTGGTTCGCCATTAGAGCGAGAATTGCATGAAATTTGGCGCGACATACTCGGTTTCGAAGTATCCGTCAGGGACGGATTTACCGCTGCCGGTGGGGACTCTCTGAGCGCGATGCGTGCGGTCACCGCGATCGAGAGCCGGTTCGGGGTTCGTCTGCCGTTGTCGATGCTGTTCCCAGACGGAACAATCTCCGGCTTGGCGGCTCTGATCGAAGACTTAAGGGTGAGCAGGAACGATCGCGCTGCGACCTCGTTTCCGCTCGCTCCGCGCGACTTCGTGCCAGCCACCAATGGTCAACAGGGCTTATGGTTTCATGACCAAGCCCTTCCAGGAAGTGCTGTTTACAGTGAGGTGCTCTCTTTGAGGCTGAGAGGGCGCCTGGATCGGGCGGTGCTGCAGCAATGCCTGCAGCGGCTGGTAGATCGGCATGAGCCGTTGCGCACAGGGTTTTTCATGGGCTGCTCCATGCTTGAGCAGTCGATCCTCCATGCGAGCCAAGTCATCTTGGAAGAAGTAGACCTGCGTGCTCTTCCTAGCGCAGACCGAGAGCAGTTGGTTGCTCAGGAAGTGCGCCGATTGGCGGGCCGTCCTTTCGATTTGGCCGCTGGACCCTACTTTCGATCCTATTTGATCAGAGTGACTGATACTGAAAGCGTGCTGGTGATGTCCACGCATCACACGGCGATTGACGGATGGTCTGCCAACATTCTGTTCGAAGAGCTTGGGGAGCTCTACCGGTCTCTGTTATCGAATGAAGAGCCTTCACTTGCGCCTCCAGCCGTGCAGTTCGCGGATTTCGCTGTATGGCAGCACGGGCAGCTTATGCAAGATGCATTCGCTGCAGATCGCGCCTACTGGAAGAAGCGGCTGTCTGGCGTTCCTGACTTCCTCGCCCTGCCCGGCGACTTCGCCAGGGCTGGCTTACCCACAGGAGAAGGTGCTCTCATACACGTAGTGTTGCCAGACGAGCTGGCGGAGCGAGTCGACCAGCTCGCACGGAGTAGCGGAGTCACGCGCTACATGATCCTACTTGCGGTCTTCAGCCTTCTCCTGGCCCGCTACGCTGACACAGAAGATGTTGTCGTGGGAACCCCGGCAGCCGGCCGCTTGCACTCTGATCTGCAGCGTACCGTCGGTTACTTTATAAACATGCTTCCCATGCGTACTTCTTTGACGCCTGACCTTTCGTTCCTGGATCTCCTTTTACAGGTACGGACTACGGTACTGGAAGCGTACGCGCATCAGCAGCTGCCATTTTCAGATATAGTCCGGTCATGTGGGATCGATTCAGAGTCGCTGACGCCTCTTGTTCAGGTGGCTCTGGTTCCTGAAGATGTTTACCGTCACAGCTTCCTCCTGAACGATGATCTGACCGCCGAATTTGAATATCATGACCTTGGAATCTCGAAGCTAGACTTGACATTGGCTTTGATTCCCGAAACGGCGAGCCGTCCTGGCTTCCGGATCAACGCAGAGTTCCGTACTGACCTGTTTCATGCCTCGACCATCGAGAAGATGCTCCATCAGGCCGTCACGCTGCTTCAGTCTGCTGTTACAGAGCCCAACAAGTCAGCATCCGAGCTCTCAATGATCAGCCCCGGCGAGCAGGCCAGAATCTGTGGAGGGTTCGATGGCACGCCACAGGCTGTTCCAGACAGCGGGTGTGTACATCATGTGGTTGACCGGTGGGCGGTCGAGACACCGGATGCGGTGGCTCTGGTAACGGCCGAGGAGTCGCTTACGTATGCGGAGCTGCGGGCGCGTTCGAGCCAACTTGCCCACTACTTGCTGGACCAAGGCGCGGAGCCTGGGTCCAGGATCGGAGTACGTCTGCCTCGCAGCATCAACGCCGTCGTCTCTTTCCTCGCAGTGCTCAAAGCCGGCTGTGCCTATGTGCCACTCGACCCTTCCTATCCCCCAGACCGTCTCGCCTTCATGACCGAAGATGCCCAACTGGCTCTCACCATCACCACAGACCTCCTCGCCTCCCGCAAGCACACCATCGCCGCCTATCCCGCTGAAGCACCAGCGACGAGCACCTCCGGCGATGACATCGCCTACGTCATCTACACCTCCGGCTCCACTGGAAAACCCAAAGGCGTCCAGATCCGTCACACCAGCATCCTCGACCTGATCAGCGGCTCGGGAATTGCACAGGTAGATGCAAGCAGCCGCTTTCTGCACTCCACGTCAGTGTCATTCGACCTGACGACCTTCGAGGTGTGGCTCACTCTAACTAGCGGCGCACAGCTAGTTATCCTCTCGCCGACTTCGCCGACTGTGGACGACATTGCGCAGATCATTGCCAGCCACAGCATCACGCACGCATGCATTGCCACCGCGTTGTTCCACCGCCAGGCCGAACATGCCCCTGCAACATTTACCGATCTGCAGACTCTTGTCGTAGGAGGAGAGGCGCTCAGCCCTGACCTGGCAAGGACTGTTCTGGCAGCCAGCCCTGGTCTGCGACTGATCAATGGATACGGCCCGACAGAAGCAACCGTCTACGCTACTTTCCACCTTCTCACTCACCCTGACCAAGTGACTGACCCAGTGCTGATCGGGCGCCCGACACCCAATACGCGAGCACGAGTCCTCAGCCCTGGCGGCCAGTTGCAGCCCATCGGTTGTGCGGGAGAGCTTCATCTGGGCGGGCCGAGCCTGGCTGCCTCCTACCTGAACAGGCCGCAGCTTACTGAGGAGCGGTTTGTGCCTGACCCGGAGCATCCCGGCGAGCGGCTCTACCGTACAGGGGACCTTGTGCGGTGGAAACCGGACGGCATGCTGGCCTACTGCGGCCGCATCGACCAGCAGATCAAGCTGCATGGCTACCGCATCGAGCCGGGAGAGATCGAAGCAGTTCTACGCCTGCATCCAGATGTAGCGGACGTGCACGTCCTCAAGCGGGAAGACCAGCCCGGCTACCCCTACTTGGCGGCCTACTACACGACAGTCTCTGGAGGGAGCGTCACTTCGCACGACCTGACACGGCTAGCTGCCAGCCGCCTTCCCACGTATATGGTTCCGCGAATCTGCGTACCCCTCGATCAGTTTCCACTGACGGTGAACGGAAAGCTGGACCGTGCCTCTCTACCCCTGCCTGGCCGGCCCGCACGCTCCCCCCAATCCTCACCGCCCTCTAAGGATCGAGCCATCGAAGAGGAGATTGCCACGATCTGGCAGAGGGTGGTCATGGCAGATGCCATCGACCTGGATGAGCGACTATTCGATATCGGCGGGGCGTCTGTGCACGTGGCCCGCATCCATCAGCTTGTCACTGAAAGATTCGGCCTTCCCGCACTACGCATGGTCGACTTGTTCACCCATCCGACAGTCCGCACCTACAGCAGACACATACGCACACTGCTGGAGTCCTCCTAACGATCCGGTTTTGAGATGGAGGCCCGCGGGCCTCCGATCGGGTGCCGGTGAGGTTGTGGAGGAAACGGGCAGAGCCTGAGCGAGTCGCCTAGGGTCTGTTGCGAAAGTGGATCTTGTTCGTTGATGATCACGTCCTGTGGGACGTGGGGATCTGACGAACGGCCAGTGGGCCCGGCTTGAGCC
>NZ_JBITXX010000054.1:0-6914 GCF_044544925.1 Streptomyces sp. NPDC053431
TCCGGGAAAGGCCAGGTAGTTGGTGGGGTCGTGTTCGTAGCGGTGGTTGAGCCGACGGTAACCGGTGAGCCAGGAGATGGTCCGCTCGATGACCCACCGGTGCCGGCCCAGGCGCTCTTTCGACTCGGTGCCCTTGCGGGCGATGCGGGGTGTGATGCGCTGTCGGCGGATCCATCTTCGCAGGACATGGGTGTCGTAGGCCTTATCGGCGTGGAGCTTTCCGGGGTGGAAATGCCGGCCGCGATGGGGGTCGTGTCTCGTTTGGAGACCGGCCACCATGGGATTCAGCCTGTGGCTGTCGTGGACGTTGCCCGCAGAGATCCCGACAACGAGGGGCCGCCCGGACCGGTCGGACAGGACGTGCAATTCTCGGGCATCTATGCGGGCTGGTGAGAGGACCTGGCGCCTTTCCTCGGAGCGCCGGGATCTGGCCCTGCGGACGGCCACTGGCCTCAGGAGGCGGTCGGCCCCGCACGGACCAGGAAGCCCTACCGGGCATCGAGCGGCTGGCCCATTTGCGTGAGGCTCTGTCCGCCCTTGCCATCGTCCTCGCCCGCGCCCACGGCCCTCTTGCCTGGTTCATCGGCAGGTGCCGAAGCACTGTCGCCGATCCTCAACGGCGTGCCCTGCACTCGAACGAGGCGCCTTCCTTCGGGACCACCCGCCCGACGCTGGCCCAACTCACGGCCGCCGAGGACGCCGTCGCCGCCTCGCCGCCGCCTTCTCGGGCATCGCCACATAGAAGACAGCAACCAGGCCATCTCGCGTGTCCGCACCCGGCAGCACCAGGGTGCGGTAGCTGTCCTCGGCCCGAATGGCTCTGCACCGGTTGTGGGGGCGGCGTCGTGGCCGTATTCCTGAAGATGCAGCCGCACCGGTAACAGGGCCGGGCCGGTTGCCCTTCTCCGGGAGCCGTGCCAAAACCCCCCGAGCGGCACGGCTCCCCACCTTGGCCTGCGACGGCCGCGCCGCACCCTCGCCCCCCGGCCCGCCCCGCTTCCGGGCCGCCCAAGCCGCCCACCCCTGTCAGAGGGCTGGATAGGTGAATGCGGGTGACCGGCGCGTGCCCCTCGGCTCTATAACGGTGGCTGGCTTTTTATGGATCGGACGGCGCCTCCAGGGAAGCCATCCTGACTGGGAACCCTTCGAGCGGTCGTTCCCCGACACTCTCGACCCAGACCGCATCTACGTCGAAGGGCCCTCGCCCTCGATGCCGTTGCCCTTGGGGCCCGTCGCCCGGGCTGAGGTCTGCGAGGACTGCGACGCGCGGGAGCTGTTCCTGTTTCACAAGCTCGACAAGTCGAGCGGGGACATCACTCTGCGCTGCGGCAGGGACCACAAGTTCCCGCGGGACGAGACGTAAAGGGTGCCCTAACCTTCCCGATGAGGGCTTGCTCCGATGATTCGTACGATCGCAGGGGCCGGAGCTCCGGTTTATGGCCGGTGGCACTGAAAGGACGCCGTAGCTGTCACCCGTCCTGGCCCGGCGCGGTCGATCGCTACGGGCTGGTCCGCTCCATCATCCGCAGCGCCGACGACCAGGCCGGCGACGGCTGGTCGGCGCGTGCTGGCGGCGGGCGAGCGTGGCCACGAGCTCGACGAGGGCCACCTCGCCGACCCGATGCTGAGGGGGCTCGACCGACGGGCCGCCACACTCACCACTCGCCGCCTTTGTCCGAGACGCCGGAGCCATCAGCAACCTGAAGCCCCTACGCCTGCTGCGCACCGAGATCAGCGACGATGGCCTGACAGCCGCCGAAGCCGCGCTGGAACCGGCCGTGTGCTTCCACCACGCCGGCCACGGCGACCGCGACAAGATCAGCGCGGCTCTCCCGGCCGCGCGACCTCACAGGCGGCGACTACGCCTACTACGTTGACATCGCCCAATTCATGGCATACGGGCCCTCGAACAGGCTTTCCGGAGCAGGCGTACCTGGGCACTGTGTATCTCGTACGCTCAAGGCCTCATCATGTGGTGGCCACACGCTTGCGCGTGAGCCGGTGCCTTGCCCGAAGGCGCCCGGCAAGACGCCACTCAGCGTGCTGGTTCGCCTTGTTAATCGCTGGTGGCTCGGCGTTCTGGCCAATTCGCGCTCGCCCCGCGTGCCACCAAGTAGCCAACTGCGAGCAGCTCGGCGACATCCAGATGTCCTGCACTTCTACCACCCGCTCCGGCTGTCGACGCTTCGCCGGGAGCACCGTGACACGGACGGCCCGCAGTAGCGGGACGCCGGTCTCGGGCACGAGTAGAGCTGCTGCCTCCTCGGGCGTCGGCATGCGTGCAGAAACTGCCTCACGCCGTTCCAGCGGACGCTCGGCCATGCCCGTTGCAACGCCGAGGACGTCCGCGACGTCCGCCGGCGCCGGAGCGGTTGTGACGCGTGTCTGCTCACCATTCGGGTGGGGGAACTCCTCCCTCGGCACCGCGATCGCGGTGTTCCTCGTCCCTCACGCCCCCGAGCCAGGGCCCACCGGCCTCCTCGTGACCGCCCCTCCGGCGTGCTCACCCCTCCGCGTATCGCGTGGGCGGATTTCCTTCCTGAAGTCGATCCTTGGCCTTGGTTGAGGTACGTCGACACCGGCATGCTCTTCACGATGTACTCCAGGGCCGAGATCATGCGCCGTACCTGTAGCAGTCTGCGAGATCACCCGGAGCGGTGCTGGGCGCGGCCCTCAAGGAGGGCAACGAGCTGTCTGGGCTGCTCGCCTTTCCTCCCCGGATTCCGGCCACTTGCCGCGACCTGCGGGGACGTGCTGAAGTACCGGTCCGGAGTCCGGCAGAGCCTGGCACCGCCTCGCCCCTCCACCCCCGGTAGGGTCAGCGCCAGCCCGTGCCGATCTGGCGTGCGCGGGTGAGGCCCGGTGCCCATGCGCGCTCTGGGGGCAGTACCACCGGGCCGTCTCTCTTCCCGGCCCGTGGTGCCGGCCGCTCGACACAGCGACCGGCACCACGGTCCTCCCCCCGCCCTACAGCATGATCATCAGCCACGCCCAAGCGGACGTGACCGCATGCTGTCTGGCACAGGCTCTTGCTCACAGGTAGCACGAAGCCCTGGAGGAGCGGATCTGGTCGAGAAGCTACGCAGAATAGGAAGGAACGCCTGAATCCGGCCGTGAATGGTCCCGTCGCAGGTGGGGCTACCAGCTTTCGGTGTCGCTGTCATGGTGGTCGCGGAAGACCTCGGAGCCTCGTCCGTTCCGGGGCAGGGGGGTCCAGTTCATGCAAAGCAGGGAGGCCAGGGCGACATAGCCGCGGTCGGTAAGCTGCTGGTCGACCGCGCGGGGCCAGTGGCCGCCGGCCTGGAAGCTGTCGCGCAGGGTGGCGTCGGGTCGTTCCAGTAGGGAGACCTGCCAGTCTCCCCGTGGGGTGGGGTAGGCCACCGCGTACAGGGGCGCCGCGCAGGACCGGACGGCCTGAAGGACGTCAAGGTCCCAAGGCCGGAGAGGCGCTGCCAGGCTGGGCGGGGGAGTGCTCATGAACGCTCCAGGAGTTCACGGTCAGGACAGGTAGCCAGGACCGTATGTCCGGCAGGCGGTGACAGCGAGCAGCCCGCCTCTTGAGCTCCGGCTCCGGCGTTTCGTTCGAGCGCGGGGAGACGGAAGCGAAGGAGACCGCGGGGCCGGTGGACGGGACGTCGGCGCCGGCCTTCCTCTGGTGCGGGCCTGTGCTGCCGGGCGCACACTGGAGGACGTCAGTCACGTCCTGGCTCTCCGGCCGGGACCGATACGAAAGGGGTGCCGGGATGCGGGTGAACGAGGGTGATGTGCTGCGGTTTCCGGGCCGCAAGGTCGGTTCCGCCGGGCACCGCGTGAGGGTGGTGGAGGTTCTCGGGCCGGAGGGTGAGCCGCCGTACCGGGTGCGCTACGACGACGGACACGAAAGCGAAGTGTTCCCCGGCCCCGGCTGTACCGTCGATTCCTCCGTACCACGCACCGCCGCAGAACCGGAAGGCTGAACACCGCTCCACCCCACTGCTCACCGGGAGGCGCCTCCCGGTTTTCCTGGTATGAGACCGGTGGTGGACGGCGCTCGACCATCGAGCAGGGCCAGCTCAGAGCAGGGGAGCCATGCGGGGAGCGGCCGAGGCGGGGGCGTGTTCCGCGGCCGGTGGGGGCGGTAGGGCGCTGCCCGCTCGCCACCGCGACCAGCTGAGGTTCCAGTCGCCATAACCGTTGCTGAAGGCATCCATGTGCGGTCCGGGGCCGTTGAGGACGCGGATGACGTCGCCGGGGGCGAGGGTGCGGTAGAGCCAGGCGGCGTCTTCGGTGCTCATGCCAGTACAGCCGTGACTGACGTTCTGTCTGCCGTGGGCGTCGGCCGACCAAGGCGCGGCGTGCAGATACTCCCCGCTCCAGGTGACCCGGACGGCATGGCGGACGTCGAGGTCGTAGGCGTCGGGACTGTCCTCAGGAATGCCGATGGAATCCCCCTTCATCCGGACCGCCGGTTGCTTTTCCAGGACCACTTTGATTCCGGTGCGGGTCCGGTAGCCCTCTTTGCCGGTGGTCACCGCAATCCTCCGGACGGCCTGGCCGTTGCGGTAGACGGTCATGGAGAACCGGGCGATGTCGGTGACCGCCTCAATGCGGTCCCCCGTGCTGATCCTCAACGCTTTGGACCGGCCGCTGTACAACGTGTCCGTGATCTTCACCCCGTCCAGGACGCTGTGGGCGGTGATGACGGCGTGGGCGGGCCAGAAGGACGAGGGCCGGAAGTGGAGGGTCTGCGCGTCCACCCAGTGCCAGGACCCCCCGGCGTCCGGGACGGAGGTGACCCGCAGCCCTTGTTCGACCGCAGCCCGCGCCCGCCGGTCACTTTGTGGCACCGGGTGACTGAGGTGGGCGGTCAGGGGCTGCCCCACCCCGTAGACCCCCGGCCCCGGGCCGAACCGGACCCTCAGCGCCCCAGCCCCGGACGGCCGCGCACCCGCCCGCAACAGCGGCCGAGCGGCGGTTGCCGCCCGCAGTGATCCCGGGGCGGCAGGAGAGACGACACCAAAACGAACAGGCATGCCAGACGTGGTGGCGGTCCAGTCCGTGGTCCGGTGCACGGTTGCAGGCGCCTGCCCTGCCGGGGGCGCCAGGGTAACCATCAGGAGCAGTCCCGCAGACACTGGCAGCACACCCCGCATCCATACGGCACGCACCGGCATACCCACCTCCTGACACCACAAGGCACACGGGCGGAAGAGACGTCACCTGCAGGATCAACGTGCCCGCCCGTCGGCGCGACCCGGCTGCGGCCAACCGAGACCCGCCGCCGCCCACGAGGGTGACTTGGGGTCGCCGGGCGGCGTTAACCGCACATGGCCCCCACGACAACGCGGCCGCGGCCCGCGATCGCTGCCCAGCGCACCGTCGAAACGTTTCCCCGCCCCGGCGCGGAGCCGATCTACGAGCAACTGGTGCGGGAATGGCGCCACGCCGGACGCCTCGTCCCCGGCGGTGACGACGAGGAATGGACCGCGCTGGCCGGCCGCTTCCCACGCCCTGAACCACACCTCGGTGCTCACGCCGTTGCAAGACGGCCCGCGCTTACTTGACCGTCCGTCGGAGCCCAAATTGTCCTGTCCCCCACTCAGCGCGGGGCAGGTGCTTGATCTTGATCCAGTCGCGGGTACGGCGGCCCGGCAGGTAGGGATTGGAGAGCCGTTTGGCGACCATCCCGTCGGTAGCCCTCGGCCCGGGTCTGCTCGAGCGCCTGGGCGGCCGGTGCGGGCCAGGCCGCGGGTAGGGCGAGGTGGGGACCGGTCAGAGCGCATGGGCGCTCATTCCAGGCCTCCCTGCGAGGGTGGCTGGCTGTCCCCTGCGTGCGGGGTGGTATCCCAGCGGGGCCTTGTGACCCGAAGAGGTCGCGGATGCGCAGGGTGCGGATTGTGCGTCGGCGCTGGGGGCCGTTGAGGCTTTCAGGGGCCGTGAGGGGGGTGGGGGGTCTCCATTGAGCTTCTTCAGCGTTGCTTCTCCAGGGTGAGGACGGCTTTGAGGCTTGACGTGAGCCGGTTGGGGCTGACGCGGGCTTGCGGAAGATCCGCCAGGCTTTGAGCTGTGCGAAGGCCCGTTCCACAGGTGAGCGGAGCCGGGCGTGTGCCCGATTGACGGACTTCTCCTTGACGGTGAGGTCACGGCTTCGGTGCCTTTTGACGGGTGTGGCGAACGTTCCGCCGGCGGCCTGATAGGCCTTGTCCGCGAGAGCGGGGATCTTCAGCCGCTCACAGATGGCCGGCGAGTACCAGATGAGTCGGCCGGCTGGGCCGGTGACAGCCTGAACGTTCACGCCGTGCTCGCGGTGCTTGCCCGAGTAGTCGTCCTGGCCGTTGCCCACGCGGTCGCACTCAACGAGGGTTCCGTCCACGCGCACGTACTGCGGGCGTGCCCTTCGCAGGGCACGGGTGCGCGAGGGAGCGGTGCTCTCGCTGGTCCGGAAGCCGGCCGCGATCTGGGCCAGGGTGTCGTGCTCGCGCAGGTACACGAGCGTGATCAGAGCCCGCTGGGACGCCGGTAGTTTGCACCGGCGGTCACCCTCTCGGGTGACGATCAGCATCGTCACCCACTCCACGAGGGCATGCGGAAGGTCCAATGCGGCAGGACAGATGACCAACAAGGCCCCCTGACGAGCGAGTTGAGATGTGAGATCTCTCGCTCAACCGTCCGGGAGCCGTGCCCGTTACGAACCCTCGGCCGTCACCCGATCAGTGGCCAACTCGAAGAAGCTCATTGATCACCTGCCGGTGATCCCGCCACGGCTATCAGCACCAGACAACGGGGCGCTATCCGCTCCCACGCCGCCATCCGTCAGTTCAATTATCAGACAGCGCCTAGCTTGATCTTTAACCTGTGCGGCGAGGCCGTGGGGTCGTTGACTTCTTCGCCTTCGGTTTCGTGGTGTCTGTTTTGCGGACTGTGTGGACGTCGTG
>NZ_JBITXX010000055.1:0-6862 GCF_044544925.1 Streptomyces sp. NPDC053431
AGATTATGGAAAGTGATTCCCTTGAGAAAAATCGCAGCAATCACAGGAACCCTTACTGCAGCGGCGGCGCTGATCAGCATGAGCGCCGGCAGCGCATCCGCACATTACGGGGGTACCATCATACCAGTAGGCGAGCCTGTATGTTCTACTCAGGTAACCACGCCCGGTCACGGAGTTTCCGACTGTACCAGTTACTATAGAATTAGCGTGTATGCGGATTCGGTCGCCGAGGGGAAACCGATGGTATCTTTATGGGCGTCCGACACGGTGGCGGATCTCTACGAAAATGCGAATGGCGTGACAGGGAAGGAGATCCTAGGAATGAACTGTACCAGTAAAGTAATTTCCTCTAATATTAACAATGACCCCTATTGGAATTATTCGGTAACCTATAATTACAAATTTGTCTGCTCGGTTTGGTGGTGAGCTGTAAGTGCGTTTGATCAACAGTCTACTTTCCCACCGCTTTGCGTGACCGCGAACAATGGCCGAGGCGCTTGGCTCGGACGCGGCGCTGTCGAAGTCGACCGTGTCGAACATCTGACGCCTGGCGTGAGCGGGACTTGTCCGGCGTCACGCTGGACTACCTGTTCATCGACGCGTCGCACTTCCGCATGCACCCGAACGCTCCCGCCGAGCCGGTGCTCGCGGCGTGGGGCATCGACACTGAGCTTGTTCAGCGGTGGATCGCGAGGGTGAGGATGGTTTTGATGATTGACGTCATCCGGTTCGGGCGGGAACGGGCTTTGCGGAGGATCCGCAGGTCTTGACCGACGCGATGGCTTCCTCGACGGGCCACTGAGCCGCGAGGGCGCCCGGTTGACGCACTTCTGTTTGACCGTGAGGTCCATGCCTGGCCGTCGCTGATGGGGAACGCGACGGCATCCCCTGCACCCTGGTAGCCGCGGTCGGCCAGGACGGGGATGCCCAGGCGGATGCACGTGGCGGGAATCCGGTGCCGGCGGGCCGCGGTCAGGTCGTGCGTCCGGACGGGCAGAGCCGGCGAGATCCACACGGGCGTGCCGTCCGGAGCGGTGACGACCCGCGGGGTGCCGGCGGTGCTTTCCCGAGTAATCCGCTCGGCCTTCACCGGACCGGTTGCACTCGGCGAGTGTCCCGTCCAGCAGCATGTAGCGGGCACCGGCTGACTGACCTCAAAGCCGCGGTCAGACCGGGCGCGAGCCCAGCCAGGTGGTCCACCACGGCGTGAAGTGGGCATGGGCAGTGCCCAGGCTGATACCGAAGCCGGCCGCGAGCTGAGCTTCCCCCGGTGTTCGGGAGGTGTTGATCAGTTGGTCAGTTGGGGTTGATGGGTGTTCAGGTTCGCTCGTTCGGTGGCTGCCTGTTCGGTGTAGTGCTTCTCCTCGTATTCGATGGGGCTGAGGTAGCCGAGTCGTTTCTGGATGGGGACTGTAAGAAAATTCGGTGTATCCGACTCATGGAAGATGTGCCTGTGACCAGTGAAAGTTAGGGACCGAGGCCGGCTCGGCCGCGGTGGACGACCGGTTCGTGGAGGAGCTCGTGGCCCGGGCCCAGGCCGAAGGTCTGCAGCTGACGGGTGAGGGCGGGCTGCTCCAGCAGCTCACCGAGCGGCTGCTGGAGTCCGCGCTCGAGGGCGAGATGAGCGATCACCTCGGCTATGACCGGCATGATCCGGCCGGGAAGAATGGTGGGAACTCCCGCAACGGCAAGCGGTCCAAGACGGTTGTCACCGATGTGGGTCCCGTGACCGTGGAGGTGCCGCGGGACCGGGCCGGCGGGTTCGAGCCGCGGATTGTCCGCAGGCACCAGCGGCGGCTGACCGGGGTGGACGAGACATCTCATGTCGCTGACGGGTCAAGTTCGGGGCTCATGCAGCCAGTGCGAAGTGGCCGGTGAAGGCTCGCTCGGGGTCGTAGAGGGCGCGGTTTTGCAGGCAGTGGTAGAGGCCATCCGAGGAGTTTGTTGAAGAGGTTCCGCAGGGCTGCGGTATGCCGTTCGCCGCTGTCTCGGCGGCGGTCGTAGTGAGCCTGTGGATCCTGGGACCGGAGAGCGGCGAACGCCCACATGTAGCCGATGGCGGCCAGCCTGCGGTTCTTGACTGTGCGGGCGACTACGACGTGGCTGCGGCCAGAGGCGCGGGTCACCGGTGCGGCGCCGGCGTAGGCCTTGACGGCCTTGGCGTCGGCGAACCGGGTGCGGTCGTCACCGAGCTCGGCCAGTACCCGGGCGCCGGACAGGACGGACAGCCCCGGAAAACTGGTGATGATCTTCGCGTCTGGATGGGACAGGAAGGCCTCCTCAGCAGCCTGAGCAAGGTTGTCGCAGCTCTGGCAGGCGGCATCGAGCTGCTGCAGGAGGGCCGCAGTCTGACGGCCCATGGCCTGCTCGACCATCGGCAGCTGCCGCAACTGCTCGGAGCGGAACACCTCTCGCAGGCGCTCGACTTCTTGGTCGACCGACCGGCGAAGGCGGCCGGCTCGGTTGAGCAGGGAACGCAGCTGGCTTCGGGTGAGTTTCGCAGCGGCCGCCGGGGTCGAGGCCGCGGTGAGGACCGTGCGGGCGTGGGCGGAGTCGAGGCCGAGATTGCCGGTGCCGTGGAAGGCTGCCAAGGCAGCGGGGTAGTACTCGCGCAGGTGGGAGCGGAGCCGGTTGACGAGCTGGCCCTTGTCCCACACGGCGTCCTGGTGGGCGCGGGCGAGGACGGCGACAGCCTGGCCGAGCTCGCTGTCGGCGGGCAGCGGCCGGTGCGTGCGGATGTCGGTCCGCAGGATGTTGGCCAAGACCCGGGCGTCGGCGGCGTCCGACTTCGCCCGGGAGACGCTGGCGCGGTCCCGATAGCGGGCGGCCGTCAGCGGGTTGATCGCGTAGACCTTCCGACCGGTGGCCCGCAGGCAAGCAACCAGGAGACCGCGGGGTGTCTCTATGGCGACCGGGACCGGGTCCCCGGGACTGTCGCCGTGGCGGGCCAGCAGTTCCAGCGGCGCGTGGAAGCCCGCGCTGTCGTCGCTGATCCGCAGCTTGGCCAGCTGGTCGCCGTCCTGGTCGACGAGCGCTATGTCGTGGTGGTTCTCGGCCCAGTCGATCCCGCAGAACACTCGGCTCAACGTTGCTCTCCTTCATTCAATGGAGCAGGTTTGCGCAGGTCAGCTCCGTGCGGAGCACGCGGCGCTCTAATAGAAGTGCTCCAGGCACGCCATCTCATGAGCCGTTCGTGTCTCCAGCGACCGGCAGGGACCTCGGTCTGCTGGTGAGCTCTCGGCTCGCGAACGTCTGAGAGGTCGGCCCCTGCCGGCGGGCTGAGGACATGAAACCTCTGCGACAAGCAGCGCCGGGCGAGGCCAGTCTCGTCTCGGGGATCGAGTCCCGGATGGTCCTTGGGCCTCCGCCCGGCGGCGGTTGTGGTGACGGGGCCGGTCTAGCCCTGGGGATCTGCGTCCCGGAACGGCGGTAGGCCTCCGTCACCTGTACCGATGGGCCCTTGTGCTCACGCATTCAGGCTCACCGACGAGCTATTAGATGGTCCTGTCGCTGTCCGCGAAGGGCCTGACCCACGGCGAGATCTCCGCGCACTTGGCCGAGGTTTACGGCGCCGACGTGTCGAAGCAGACGATCTCCACGATCACCGATCCCGTAACTCGGCGCGGGGGCCGATCCCGAAGTAGCGGCGGCTACCAGCCGTGGTGACGATGCCGCCCATCACGTCCATCGCATCCCGATGGCGGAGAGCAGCTTCATCCGCTCCGGGGGCAGGGTCGCGGCTCTGCTGCGTTGGTTGCTGACCCATGCCCCGAGCCGGAGCGCGCGCTCCTGCTGGTCCTCGCGGACGACGATGCGTTCGACGTGCTTGCGTGGCACCCGAAGGTGTCCCTCGCGTTCGTAGTACTGCTGGGCGGCCTGGTAGTTGATCGCCCATTTGTCGGCTTGTGTGCGGCGTGGGGGTGGCTTCTCGTCCTCGGTGGCGGGTGTGATGCCGAGGACCTGCTCGCACATCCACTGTTGCACGGTGGTGAGCTTGTCCCAGCCGAGCCGTTGCGCTCGTACCCACCGTCCGAGGTCTTCGCCCTGGTGCATCACCTGGCCGGGCTCGGTCGGCAGCGTGCCGCCGGCCTCCTCGAGGTGGAGCCGGGTGAGGTGGAAGGCGCGTTGCCATTCCACCGGCCAGGCCGGGCACCAGGACGGGTCGATGTCCTCCAGCTGCTCGCGCCGCTCCGGCGACAGGGCGCCGGACCAGGACTCCACCGGCAGCCCTTCGGCCTGGCGCTGTTCGAGCTCCTGGGCACGCCGGGCGGCGGCCCGCGCGTTCTTCAGCCAGATCCCCACCCGGTAACCCTGGAAGGTGGCGTCGAGCGGGGCCAGGAGATGCCCGTTCACCTCGGCCCACCCGCGCGCCGCCGCGAGACCTTCCTCCCACGCGACGTCGAAGTGCGACCACACCATGCCCAGCTTCTCCAGCTGCGCGACGCGGTCGGTGTCCATGTCCCCGCGAGCGTAGAAGCGCCGGTTGTCGGCGATCCACTGCCCGAGCGGGAAGCCTGCGAGCGAGGCCGGCCAGCCGACCCCTTCCGCCTCTTCGCCCTCCGGCACGCGGTAGGTGAACGGCACCTTCAGGTCGCCGTGCTCGCGCGCGAAGATGACGGCGGCCTCCACCCCGCGCCGCCAGTGCTCGTGCTCCGGGTTGAGGACCCGCAGGTTGATGAACGCCGCCAGCTGCGCCGGGTCGCGCGGCGTGGAGAACTTCAGCAGCTTCCGTGCGGGCTTCGACGGCCCGCCGGACCCGTTCCCCTCGCCCCGGCTCCCCTGGCCCTGCGCGGCCTTCGAGGCGGGCTTGTAGGCGCTGGGAGCCTGCTGCTCGGCGAGCTGCTCGACCACCCGGGCGTCGTGCGCCCTGAGCGCCTCCAGCAGCTTCGCCAATCCGCCGAACGCTCTGGAGGTGAGCATGTTGTCCGCTGTCTCGCCGGGCCCGAGGAGTACCGGCACCACGAGGGAGGCGACCTTGCCCTCACCGGGTTGCATCCGCAGCGCGCGGCCGACGGCCTGGACGAGGTCGGGCATCGAGCCGCGGACGTCGGCCCAGAAGACGGAGTCACACTCCCGGGTATCCACGCCCTCCCCGAGCACCTTCACCGAGCCCAGAAAGCCCTTCTCCACCACCGTGCCGTCCATGGCGATCCCGTCGGCGAACTCCCCGAGGACCCGGCGCCGGTGACCCGGCTTGTGGTCGCCGCACAGCCAGTCCGCCCAGATCGTGCGCGGGTACAGCTCGGGGTCCGCGGCGTGCAGCCGCGCGGCGACGTCGGGAAGGCCGGCCGCGAACGCCTCGGCCTCCTTCACCACGTGGTGGAAGATGAGCGTGCGGCGGAAGCCTTCCTCGGCCGACGCCTTGAGCAGGGCGGTCTGGAGGGCCGCGAGCCGGGCCCCGCGGACCTCGTCCGAACGGCCCTCGGCGCCCAGGAGCTGGGCGGCCTGGAGCCGGGTGTCGGTGATGTCCACGCACACCACCTGGTAGGGGGCGCAGATTCCCCGGTCGATCGCCTCCGACAAGGTCAGGGTGAAAGCCCTGCTGCCGAAGGGGCCCTCAAGGTCGTCCTCCATGCTCGCCACGAGTTCGCCCGGCGCGCCCTGGTCGGCGTCCTCGTCCAGCTGCCACAGCCGGGGCGTGGCGGTCATGTAGAGGCGGCGCAGGGACGGGATGCGGGTGTTGTCGTGGACGACCGCCCACGGCTTGCCCAACCGACCCGACGTCCGGTGCGCCTCATCGACCACGATCAGGTCCCAGCCCGGAAGGCCGGCCTGGTGCGCCCGCTCCAGGGTGCCGAGCCCGAGGGAGGCGTACGTGGCGAACACGGTGACTTTGTCGAAGGGCCGCACCCAGTCGACCACCTCGTCCACGTCCGTGGTGTTGGGGAAGAACACGTCCTCGCCCCCCAGGGATGAGACCCCGATCATCGGGCCCCTACGGCCTCCCTCGCGCCACGCGGCCTCGGTCTGAGTGAGCAGGTCCAACGAGGGGACGAGCACCAGCACACGGCCCGCACGGAGCTTCTCCGCGCTGCGGGCCGCGACCCGGGTCTTGCCGGACCCGGTCGCCATGATCACCTGAGTCCGCAGACCCCTCTCGGGCGCAAGCGATCTTGCAGGCAATTCAAGGGCACGGACAACCGCGTCAACGGCTTCCTGCTGCGCCGCCTCACGCTGATCGATTCGGCTTGTGGTCGACATATCCGTCTGCCTTCTCCTGGGCTGTCGTTTGGACCGGAAACAGGAAACCTGCACGCAGAGGCGTGCGATCGGCTACGGCGAATCTCACCGGAACCCAGTCACAGCCTCGTACCAGGAGCGGGGGATCGGGATCGAAAGCAGATCCATGCCCCTCAGTGGTGGTGCCGTCTGAGTCCAGAGTCTATCTCGTCCTTCAAAGTGAAGCACTCACGACCAAGAAAGCCCCTCGAACGTGCTGGATTCTATTAACTATTGCCTTATCGGCACCCCAGAAAGCGGCCTGACGACCGATCAATTCGCCCCCCCGGCCCCCGGGTTCAGCCCCTCACTCTCCCGACCACCTGTCACCCCCTCCCCTAGCTGCCGCTCGGGCCGCCAGGCCCGCAGGTGGGCCGCGCAGAGCGCGGCACGCCTGTTCGGTAGGGGAGCGGGGCGCGCCCGGGGTGGCTGGAGCGCAGCGGAAGCCACAGGTCGGCCGGAGGCCGACCCCGGCCCGCAACGCGGGCCGGATGCCCTGCCCTTGGCGGCGCGCGCGAAGCGCGCCGCCGCCCGGCGGTGAGCGCAGCGAGCCGCCTCCGCTCACGCCGCGCGGGTGCGGGCGGGGGGCGCCCCGCGCCCGCCCCCCAGCTTAGCCCGCCGCCCCCACGGGGATAGGAAAAAC
>NZ_JBITXX010000056.1:0-6396 GCF_044544925.1 Streptomyces sp. NPDC053431
CGGCTTCTTCTTCCCCATGCTCTCCATGATGAACATCATCCTTCCGGGGCGGGAGCCCCTGATCTCAGATGTCCGTCAAAGCGGATCAAGCCCAAAGGCAGCCACACCAGAAGGGCCCTTCGCTCCCTGCGCCACCTCATACTCGACCCTATCGCCCTCGGTAAGATTCTTGAAGCCGGTGATCGGGATCGCGGATAGTGGACGAAGGCGTCCGGCCCGGCCATCATCCTGTGTGAGAAAATCGAACTTATTTCTCGGAGTCGAGCCTTCACCACACCAGTCGCCATCGCCAAAACCCGACCGCGCACGTGAAGGTGACCGCCGGTGCAACTGCCGGCCTCTCAGCGGGCCCTCATCACGCTCGTGTGAAGCTTCCCCTTGAGCTTCTTCAACTTGGGCTCCGTCAAAGGAACAGGCCTGACCTGCGCAGTTGCTGGAGGCGGGTCACCCGATCAGCTGACAAGTTGAAGAGGCTCCTTGATTGTGAACACCACCTGGAGACTGGGACGTGATGTTCGAGAGGAAGTAGTGTCAGGTGGGAAGCAAGTACACGAAGCGGTACTCGGCGGAGTACCGGCGGGACGCGATCGCGCTCGTCCGGTCTTCCGGCAGGACGGTGACCGAGGTCGCCCGGGAGCTCGGCGTCAGCCTGGAAAGCCTGCGCGACTGGGTCCGGTGCGGCCAGGCCGACTGCGGTGAGGGCACCGGGGCGAGTTGACCAGCGCCGAATGCGAGGAACTGCGGCGTCTGCGGAGACAGAACCGCGAGCGGGCTTTGACTCGGGCTTGCCCCCTGATCTTGGACACTCGAGACACGGATCTTGAGGATCTGAAACAGGAGCCACCTCGTGTTTATGAAGCACTGCTATTCAGGATGAAAAGGGCTCATTGAGCCGTTTTCATCCTGAATAGCTGCAGGTCAGCAGTGTGTGGACGGCCTGGATGATGGTGCTGATACGGCGGGTGGGGCATCTGGCTCGTCGGAGGATTCGCCAGGACTTCAGCAGGGCGAAGGCCCGCTCTCCTGGAGCTCTTAGAGCGTCCGCCAGTAGGTCATCGGATGCGGGGTGTGCGGGGTCGTGTGTCCCATAGGTAGTGGGTCCAGGCCTGGCGGATGAGATGGCGGACGGTGACGAAGATGCAGGCCAGAGCGATGTAGGGACTGTTTCTTGGATCATGTTCGGAGCCAGATGATGAGGGCGGCGAGGGTGACGGTGCCGAGGTAGATGTAGGCACGTTTCTCGTAGCGGGTGGCGACGGCGCGGAATCCTTTGAGGTGGTTGATGGCGCGTTCGACGGTGTTGCGTTTCTTGTAGCGCTCGCTGTCGAAGCCGGTGGGCCGGCCGCCTCGAGAGCCGCGGTTCTCGCGGTGTCGTTGCTGGTCGAGGCGTTCGGGAATGGTGTGCTGGATGCCGCGTCGCCGGAGGTAGCCGCGGTTCTTTCGGGACGTGTAGGCCTTGTCGGCCAGGACGTGATTGGGGGGCCGGGTGCGGGGCCGGCCTGCCCCGGTGCGGGGCACGCGGACCCGCTCCAGCACATGCCGGAGTTGTGGGCCGTCGCCGTAGTCAGGCTGCTGTGAGGTCGGCCCATACCGAGACGGGGTGTTCCCGCAGACGAGCCGGAGCCCGCATCCTCATCGACGTCGGCGACGGCAGTTCGTTCCCCTCCGCCGCCTACGCCGGACTCGCCCCGGCAACACGTAGCCCGGCACCTCGATCCGTGGCGAGCAACCGTCCCGTCGCGGAAACAAGCAGCTCAAACGGGTTTTCCTCCTCTCCGTGTGCGCCGCCTTGGCCGACCCAGTCTCCAAGACCTACTACGACAAGAAGATCGCTCAGGGAAAGCACCACACCCAAGCCGTCCTCTGCCCTCGCGAGACGACGAGCCCACGTGCTCTTCGCGATGCTCCGCGACGGCACCTTCTACGAACCCCACCCCGCCCAACAGCTTGACGAAACCCATAGGGGCACCCCCCCGCAGTGACCTGCGGAGGACCATCACGGGCATCACTGCGTCCCAGCGGCGGAATACATAACCCCCTGAGCAATAGCGGTTCCTCGACCCCCCGTATTCGCGGACAGACCGGGACACGCGACACGGAAACGCCGGATCGAAGCGACAGCCTCCCTACACCGACCAGGAAACCATGACGCGGTTCCGCAGATATGCGCCGTTCATCCGTGACGGCATCGCCGCCCTTGAGGTGGCGTGCCGGGTTCAAGGACCTGCTCCATCAGATCGACCACCCACAGCATCAGCCGGACACCTTCCAGCGTCGCCAGGCCGGGCGCGGGCCCGAGGCGGAAACCGCCCGGCTGGGGCTTGCCGGACGCGGAGTAGGACAGGTGGAGCAGGCTGTCGCCCTGTGAGGGGTAGCTGACGCAGTCGGAGAGCACGCCAGCGCGAACAACCCGGCTGGGCTTGCGGTGCATGTTGACCCAGGCCTTGATGATCACGGCGGCCCCCGGATGCCAGGCCGGCCGCTCCAGGGCCGGCCACCGCTCCACCCCCTTCTTGTAGGCGCCAGTCTTGCGCCGCAGGTACGCCTCCAGATTCTCGACGTTGTAGCCGTTCCTGGACGTAGACGACGGTAGGCGTCTGGTACCAGGCCGGTCCCGTGGGGCCGTGGGGCGGGCGCCCACCGGCGCGAAGGGCTGGGCAGGCGCGGGAGTAGCTCCACGTGGGAGAGGTCGACTCGCAAGCTGCCAGGGATCTTCGGGTTGCACTTCGGGGCCCACGAAGTGCAACCGGGGGCGGACAAGCCGACGACCTGGCGGGCGGCGGCCGCGAGGACGACGCTGTTCAGGTCCAGGCCGCCCGCAAAGGGAAGCATCACTCATCATCGGTGAGCAGCCCCACGGCCCCACCTCTGGCACGCCTCCGCGTTCAGGAACCGCCCGTCCAGCCGGAGTCCGACGACGACGGAGTGCGCCGGGGTGGCCTGAGGGCCTCGGGCCCATAAGGCGGAACCCTGTCGCCCGCTCCAGGCCGGAGACGGCTGTGAATCCGCGCGGGGTGAGGACCCGCTGGGTAGACGCCATGGACGCGCGCGATGTCGGCTGGCTCCTTCTCGCTCACACCGGGCCAGGAACGGGCGTCGAGGACTCCCAGGCCAGGATCGCGAGCTGCACCCACTGCCGCTCGCGGCCTGGGCCGTGCGGTAGATCCGCGCCCGCAGGCCGAATCCGCGCTGGTTGGACTGCCACTCTGCCTGACGACTGCGTGGCCATCCGGTAGAAGCAGGGGGCGGCGCTGCTCGTGGCCCAGGCGTTCAGACTGCCCGAGCCTGACGGCCGCCGTACGAGCACGGGCAGCGGGTCGGAACCCTTGCCGTCCTGGTTGAGCTTCGGCGCACCGAGGCCGGACTCCCGACGGTCCCATTTTTGGGGTATGCGGCAATAGGTGCTCACTACTCATGTAACACAACACGTCCTTCCGGCAGGGTGGGAATATCCCATTAATTCCCGGCATCCACACTAGGAAACCAATCGTGGAAAATAGATATGGCGCGAAAAGAGTTTGGGCGCCTTTCGCTGCAATTGCTGCAGGCGCCGTTTTGACATTGACCGGCGGGGCAGCAGGGGCGAGCCTCTCACCTACCACAGCACCTCACTCCGCCGAATCAATCCCGGGCGGATTTGCGACATGGTCAGATCTAATGAAGGTGCAGGGCACTCTCGATGCTGCAGCTGACAGAATAATGACCGCCGGGAAGAACGGAAATCTGGGTTCTATCGTCATCAATCCAGAATCCCGGAGGCTGCTCGTCTACTGGAAAGGAGAGCCGCCTAGCGATGTTCGCCGTATCGCGAACAGCATGTCCAGTGATCTTAAGGCTGAAATTTTACCAGCTAAACACTCTCGGCTTGAGTTATTGTCCAGCTTGGATGTTACCGTAAAGCAACTCGCCAAGGTTGGAATAAACGTCACAGAGGCTGCCCCTCTGAGCGACTCGAGCGGTATTTCCGTTTCAGTTCTGGGAGATCTTGACTTAGCCGCCAGGATTACTTCAGCCAGTCATCCTGAAATCCCGGCGCAGATCAAGGTCGGTGTAGCGAATTCACTGACGAGGGAGATCGCATCGAGCGATGAGAATTTCATCGCACCCCAGAAGACGACGCGAATCGCCGACGTGCCCTTATATTGGGGAGGGGCTCTGTATACCTATCCGAACCCAACTTCAGTCTGTAGTACGGGGTTCGGTATTAAGCAAAATGGACTCCGTCGCATGCTCACCGCCGGACACTGCGGCGAAGACGGGTATGTAATATCGATGCCAGACCAATCAGACGGCGTTGGTTACGTCCCGGTCGGGACAATGAGCGCTAAGGATAAGGAGCACGACACTATTCTAATCAATATGCCGGCCGGTGACCGGATGTACACCGGGGGCGTTCTTTCCGGGAGCAGTTCCAAGGTGACGGGAGCCTTCGGGACATACGTCGGGGACTATGTATGCACCTCAGGAGCCAATTCGGGTCAGCATTGCGCAGGCAGGGTCTCAGCGGTCGATGTGAGCATGCAGATACAAAGTGTGCAGCTCCATGGAATGGCCGTAGCCTACGGCCTGGATGACGGACCTATGTTGAAAAGTGGCGACAGTGGAGGTCCTGTCATGCAGTTTGGCTTGACGGGAGTTATTGCTAAGGGAACAATCACCGGCGGCGGTGGGATGCTAGTGCAGTGCTGGAAGAATGCCCCCAGTAAAGATTGCTTTAATAAGCTGGTATTTCCACCGATCACCGATACGCTGGATCGTTATGGAGCGACATTACTAATAGAGAATTCTGGTTGACTTCCGGTGCAGGGCTAGTGATTTGAGTTATAGACTCGTCGGCAGTAGGCGGCGACTTTGTTGCGGTCTCGTTGGCAGTCTTCGTCCAGACGAAACGGCCTGGGTTGGTCGTTCCACTCGGCGAACCAGCCGCGGATGTCACGCTCGAGGGCCTGGACGAGCGGAGGACGCCACGCTTGAGCTTCTACAGGCTGAGCTCGGCGAAACACCGCTCCCGAAGTTCAGCAGTGAGGCACTCGAGGCGGCTGCTGCCACACGGGCGGGCTTTTACCCCCGCCACAGTGCTGTCGAGTCTCTCGACCAGTTGGAGCGCTGCAGCCTTATCCGCCGGCGGGGTCGTAACCTACTTGCTCTCGACCCGGCCATCGTCGTGGTCTCACTCATCCGTGAACGCGACACCGGCCTCAGCCCGACTCAAGCCACTAGGTGTGCTGTCCGGGGACGTTGGTGACACGCGTGCTGGGTTCTTGAATGGGTGAGGGCCTCCGGGTTCGGTGTGGATTGCGACATCTGCACCGATCCGAGGAGGCCCTCGTGCCCCACCGTAACGCCCCGCTGACCGAGACCGGGCGTCTTCGCCTGGCCCGCTGTGTCGTCGAGGACGGCTGGCCGCTGCGGCGGGCTGCCGAGCGTTTCCAGGTCAGCCACACCACCGCGGCCCGCTGGGCGAGCCGCTACCGGCAGCTCGGCGTCGCCGGAATGAGTGACCGATCCAGCCGGCCCCACCACCAGCCCCGAAAGACCGCCGGCGAGATCGAGACGGAAGTCCTGCGGCTCCGGCGTGAACACCGCATCGGCCCGCTACGGCTGGCCGTCCGGTGCCACATCGCCGTCTCGACCGCCCACCGCATCCTCCAGCGACACGGCCAGCCACCCCTGGCCGCCCTGGACCGGGCCACCGGCGAACCCGTCCGCCGATACGAACGCGCCCGCCCCGGCGAACTGGTCCACATCGACGTCAAGAAGCTGGGCCGCATCCCCGACGGCGGCGGCCACAAAGTCCTCGGCCGGGCAGCAGGCAGCCCGAACAGGCACCGTCAAGGCGGCGCCGGATACGCCTACCTCCACACCGCACTCGACGACCACAGCCGCATCGCCTACACCGAAGACCTGCCCGACGAGGCCGCCCTGACCTGCGCAGCCTTCCTGACCAGGGCCACCGCCTACTTCGCGTCGCTGGGCATCCGCATCGAGCGGGTCCTGACCGACAACGCCTGGGCCTACACCAAGAACACCTGGCGGAACACCTGCCGCGACCTGGGCATCAGCCCCCGATGGACCAGGCCCTGGCGCCCGCAGACCCAACGGCAAGGTCGAACGCTTCCACCGCACCCTGCTCGACGAATGGGCCTACCAGCGGCCCTACACCTCAGACCACGAGCGCATGGAAGCGTTCACCGACTGGCTCCACTGGTACAACTACCACCGGCCCCACACCGGCATCGCAGGCCAAACCCCCGCCAGCCGCGGCACCAACCTCTCCGGACAACACAACTAGGCGCTGTTTGGGACTGTAAGAAAAACGGTGTAACTCCGATCATGGAAGAGTGCACCTGTGACCAGCGAGAACATAGCCAAGCCGTCTGCGGCAGGGGCCGCGTC
>NZ_JBITXX010000057.1:0-6300 GCF_044544925.1 Streptomyces sp. NPDC053431
GGCACGCCCTACAACGAGACCACCGCCTTCCCGGCCCCGCCCAAGATCGAACTGGCCATCGCCGCTTGACCCGTTAACCCCATCGGATGTCTTCTCCGTGGCTCCGCAATGGAGCCTCCGGCCTTCGGGTCCGGCATGACTTCCCCCTCCTGTTGTTGATGATCCGGGGGGTGGTGTCACCGGGCCCGGAGGCATCGACGGACCGCTGATGAGGGGCTTGAGCACCGGCTTCACCCAGGCTGGAAGAGCTCTCCGTAACGTGGATGTGGCAGCTCGGTGCCGTGGCAAGGCCGGACGAAAGCGTGATGGAGGGGCTGGCACGTGATCGACACCGGCGACATCGACGTCTTCCTCGGCCTGGACGTCGGCAAGGGCGAACACCACGCCACCGCCGTCACACCGGCCGGGAAGAAAACCTTCGACAAGCGCCTACCCAACACCGAACCCAAGCTCCGCGAGTTGTTCGCGAAAGCACGGGACGGTGCTGGTCGTGGTCGACCAGCCGGCCTCGATCGGCGCCCTGCCGCTGGCGGTCGCCCGCGACATGGGCTGCCCGGTCGCCTACCTGCCGGGCCTGACGATGCGGCGGATCGCCGACCTCTACCCCGGCGAGGCCAAGACCGACGCGAAGGACGCGTTCATCATCGCCGACGCCGCCCGCAGGATGCCCCACACGCTGCGGGCCATCGACGGCGAGGCGAGACGATCGCCGAGCTGGAGATGATCGTCGGCTTCGACGACGACCTGGCCGGCGAGGCCACCCGCGTCGCGAACCGGCTGCACGGCCTGCTGACCCAGATCCATCCCTCGCGGGAACGGGCGCTGGGGCCGCGGCTGCAGCACCCAGCCGTCCTCACCCTGCTGGAACGGTTCGGCTCCCCGGCACAGATACGCAAGGCGGGCCGTCGGCGGCTGATCACCCTGCTGCGGCCGAAGGCCCCGCGGATGGCCGAGCGACTGGTCGAAGAGATCTTCGACGCCCTGGACGAGCAGACCGTGACAGTCCCGGGGACCGAGGCGGCCGCGCTGATCGTCCCGAGCCTGGCCGGATCGCTCACGGCCGTGCTCGACCAGCGGAAACTGTTGGCCGGTCGGATCGAGGAACTGCTGGAGGGCCACCCTCTTTCCAAGGTCCTGACCTCGATGCCGGGCATCGGCGTCAGGACCGGAGCCCGCATCCTGATCGAGGTCGGCGACGGCAGCACCTTCCCGACCGCCGGCCACCTCGCCGCCTACGCCGGACTCGCACCCGCGACCCGGAGCTCAGGCTCCTCGATCCGCGGCGAACAGCCCTCCCGGAGAGGAAACAAGCAGCTCAAACGGGCCTTCTTCCTCTCCGCGTTCGCCGCCCTGGGCGACCCGGCATCCCGGGCCTACTACGACAAGAAAATCGCCCAGGGCAAGCACCACACCCAGGCCCTGCTCTGCCTCGCCAGGCGCCGGGC
Source organism: Streptomyces sp. NPDC053431 (assembly GCF_044544925.1). Taxonomy (NCBI): domain Bacteria; kingdom Bacillati; phylum Actinomycetota; class Actinomycetes; order Kitasatosporales; family Streptomycetaceae; genus Streptomyces; species Streptomyces sp. NPDC053431. The sequence continues at coordinate 1,446 of NZ_JBITXX010000057.1, forward strand.
CGACGTCCTTTTCGCCATGCTCCGCGACGGAACCTTCTATGAACCCCGGCCAGCCTCAGCCGGCTGATCCTCAGCGGCCTCGCCGCACACAGGGCAGTCCCGCTCGTCGACCGAGTCCATCACGACCGGATGACCACAGAAGTCACACGGCCGCATCCCCTCGCCAGCCGACTCTCGGACAGGCACGCAATTACTCATGACAGTCACAGTGCCACCCGACCACCTTGACCAAAGACATTAGGGGCACCCCCCCGATTCGCGACTGACAACACATCCGGCACCATCGATCCCCTCCCCGAACCCAGACAACCCGAAGATCATCCCATGCCGCCACCAACAACGTGACAGTGCCGCAAAACGGCATTGACCTACATAAACGCCCTCTTAAAGGGCGTTTTGTCCCGGCAGGGGTGTTTGGTAAGGCGGCGGATCGCGGTCGCTCCTGGGTGCGGTCCGTGGGGTTGGATGCGGGTATGGGGAATGCTCTGTGGGGCCGGCTCTCGGTTGAGGTGCAGGCGGAGGTGGACGGCCTCGTTTCGGCCGGGCGGAATGTGCAGGCCATTGCCGTGATGCGTGAGCGTGCCGGTCTGCCGACTCTGGGTGCTCCTCACGTGGCAGATGGACCAGCATGGTGAACCGGGTCGACCGCTCGACCACGGTGCCGATCGCGGAACGCTCCAGCCCGATGATCAAATCCCCTTCCCAGTGTCCGGGAGTTGCTCCAACAGGACAGTGTTGCAACGACCGGTTGAACCCAAGCAATACGTTTCGAAGGAATTCGCCCAGGTCTGCTCGGAACTCGGCGTGATCAGATCGCGCGGCGCGGTGGGCACGAGCGCGGACAACGCCGCCGCGGAATCCCTGAACGCAACCATGAAACGCGAGACGCTCCAGGGACGGAAACGGTGGAACGGAGCCCGTGAGGCCCGGCTCGCGGTCTACCGATGGGCGACCCGCCACAACACCCGGCGACGGCACTCTCGGCTCGGCCAGATCAGTCCGATCGCCTACGAACAGAGATCAACTACGCTGGCCACCGCCGCATGACAACCGGTGTCCACGATCAAGGGTCAGGGCCCGTCGGTGTGCATGATCACTCCTGCGAGGCTGCCGCGGGTCCGCTGGGCGGCGGCGAGCGCGCCGGCATGTGGTCGGCGATCGACCAGCCGGCCAGGCGCCGTGAGGCGAGGTCGATGACGGTGGCCAGGTAGCAGAAATTTCCGCCGTCCAGCGGTAGATAGGTGATGTCGCCGACGTGCTTCGTGTTCACCTCGGCCGCGGTGACATCGCGGCCGAGCAGGTCTAGGGCCTTTGCCGTGGCCGGGTCCGCGAGCGTGGTGCGGTGCCTGCGTCGGAGTCGTATTCCTGCGAGATCGATGCTCCGCATGACGAGGGCGACCCGCTTATGGTTGACCAGCTCGCCGTCGTCGCGGAGCCCGGCGGTGATCCTGGGGACGCCGTAGGTGCCGTCCGATTCCTGGTGCACGGCCCGTATCCGGGCTGCGAGCCGGGCGTCGGCCACCCGGCGGGCGGCCCGGTCGGGAGCTGTCGCGCGCCAGTAGCAGAAGCTGGAGCGTGCGATGGCACAACCACTTGACGCCGTATCGGCGCTGGTGGTCCTCAACGAACTGGAAGCGGTTCACCAACGCGTCTCCCCGGCGAAATACTTCGCCGCTTTCCGCAGGATCTCGCGCTCCTCCTCCAGCTCGCGGATCTTCTTGCGCAGCGCGGCATTCTCCACCTCCCACGCCGCCGCCGACCCGACCGGTGCGTCCGCTTGGCGTCCACGGGGCCGGCTCGCGCCGGCCGCCCTGATCCAGTTGCGCAGGGTCTCGGGATTGACCCCGAGATCGGCGGCGATCTGCTTGATCGTCGCCCCTGGCCGCGATTGGTACAGCGCGACCGTGTCCGCCTTGAACTCCGGCGGATAGTTCTTCATGACCACGAGATGTCCGTCCTCAGATCCTCAAGATCCAGTGTCTCGCGTGTCCAGGATCAGGGGTCAAGGCCCCAAAGCGTCGGAAACCACAACGCCCTGGACATCGCCGAGACCATGCGCCAACTGATGGAAGAAGGTTGCGAGATCGCCTCCGAGGGCCTGGCCCACACTTCGCCGTACCTGACCGGGCACGTAAACCGGTTCGGCGAGTACAGCACGCACGAACTCAACATCCAGCCAGAAGCGTGCAGGGTCTGATGTCGGCTACGCGGTGGGTCGGGTGCGCACCTGATGTGGGCCAACTCGGTCGGGACCGGCCCCTCTGAAGCGACCGGCCGGACACAATCATGGGGACGCGCCGTCCAGGCTGAGCACCCGGCGGCGCGTCCACGTCACACGAGGCTGAAAAACGCCTCATGTGTTCAGAAATTCTTTGGAGGCGGTTCCTGTCGGATATCCAGGACCAGTCCATCATTACTGAGAACTGTGACCGACACATTCGGGCCTGTGATTTCCGTAGCAGAGGCCGGGGAAACCGTCAGAGCGGACCCCAGGGCAGCGAAGCCGACGACGGCCGCGAGAGTAATCCTTCGCATTCTATGTCACTTCCTTTGGAGGTTGGTGTGCAATCCGTCGCAAAAAGCCAGTTGCGATTTCAGTGAGTAGTTTATGGTCGCTGTGCCAGGCCGGCAGAGTACAGACCGCTCGTCCTTGTGCCGCATTCTCCCTCCTGGCCTTCGGACAGCAGTGGGGGCTTGGGCTGGGCTTGCGGCAGAAGTCCGGTCCGATTACGGATCCATGCAGCGCGACTAGAAAACACCCATAGCGGGCCCAGAAAACACGAGGCGGCTCATTCCTCTTTATAGTCTTCTGGAGCGATTTCCCAGCCGGTCAGTGCAGGATCCTGAAACACCTGGGTGCACATGCCTTTAAAATTCCCCGGAGATATTGCGACGGAGGCTTTAATGCGTCCTCCTTCAATGCTCGCCTGGGGATTACATGATGCCGGGAGGAGTGCTAGAAGGCGGGCCGCCGCGAGCGGAGCAAGCGGGGCTGTGTCCGGTGAACGGGCGTGAATCACGAATTCTATCATTGATACATCTCATTTCTCGCTTTCTGCCACTTACAGAATACAGAGCCTTTTCAACCTGTAGTCAAGCACGGAGCGTGCGGCCCCCTGGCCTGCGTAAATCCGGCAGATCCACTCGATCGGTGAGCGGGTTGAAAAGGTTCACCCCCTGGGAATTTCGGACGGGAGCGGGATAGAGCTCGAAGTCTGACCTTCGGCATGCATGCCTGCCTGCCTGCGCCGAATACCCCACCGCTGTCGGGTCCCTGACGGCGGCCCGTACCCCGGCGGCGGAAGTCTTCGTCTTTTTATCGGTCCCAGACCATATGTCTTGGACTCCTTACCGCATCGTCAGGGATCTAGATGGATTTCCCTGCAGAGCCAGTACGGCGACTCGAATTTCCTACTGCCAAAGGTTCGAAAAAGTATATTCCCGATTTGAGAATGTTTTCATGACGAATCTCGTTCCTTTCTTTTGTTGGCAAGACAGGACTTTCTTACTCTTCTGCTGCCAAATGAATGACCGGCTCACGGTTCACTGGGCTTCTTCGACTTGCCCACCGATCGGGTGACACGCCGGAAGTGTCTGCACTGGTCAGACTCTCTTCATTGCCTTCGGGTGAGGCTCAGGTTGAAGAAGCTCACTGTGATCGGGGAGCGTCGTGAGGCCGGGTGGATCGCGGGATCGGCGATGGGCGGGGTGACGATATGGGGTGGTGTGGTCGGGCTGCGGCTCGACCCAGACCGGCCTTGAGGCGCCGGAAGCAGTGTGCACTCTGGCCGGAGGCGTGATAGTCCGGCTGTCAGCGTGTTCTTGCCGGAGCCGGCATCCCGGCGCGTCATCCACCAGCCCTGCAGATGGAAAAGGCTCCAGGGTCTGCTTCAAGGAATTGCGCTTCGATTTCGGCCAGCAAAAGGGTGGGCATAGTAACAGCGGCAGATTCCAACTCTTCCGAGGGCGCTTCCGGCCAAGACCGGAGATGTAACCTCAGTCGAGGTGATCAATGCAGGTTGTTAGTGGTGTGAAGAGCCCATGGATGATGCACAGAACCGTCCCCTAATACGAGGTGGGACTCCGCCTTGTATGTCGTTTCATGGGTCGCGTATCGCCATAGACTGGAAGCCACGGTACGGACGCCACCGCTCACCGTTGCACGGTTGTTTTCGAACATGTGACTGGAGAGGACTTCACCGTCATTCAGAACGAGGCTGGCACTCTTGAACCAGACCTTGCCTTCCGGGGGAGTGATTGCCAGATTAGGCTGGCCCGTGACAACGCGTATCGCGGACCGCACAATTGTCTTTTGCTCGGCCGTCAAGGACGTCTCCACGCACACCATCACCTTTGCCCCCGCCCGCCAGTCGGAGGCTACCGTTCCGCTCTGGCCTAACGGGTCCTGCTCGTTGACGCAGAAGCTCTGAACGGGGTAGTCCCCGGGGGTCGGTGTAAGCGGCCGGGTGTCAACCGCCTGACTCGTCCCTGCCATCGCAGCAGTTAATGCGGCGGCAGAAAGCACCACAGCACTCGCCCGTTTGATCACGTTAATGCTCATTCCACTTCCTCCAAAACAGATTCGATTCGTACACGCATACAGACTGCGCACCTTACTTAATTTCACATCCATCCGGGAACGGTAGCGCGGCGCAGAAATTCTCAAGTGCTGGGTCTTGCCGCTCCGTAAGCTTTCCCATTGGAATACCTTACTGTGAATCTTTCATAGTTTTTTGTGGATATCTTCGCCGCGTGGTCTGCCTGCGGTGCGGTCCTGGAAAGACGGTCACCGACGGCCTGCCTCTGTGTAGTAGCAGGTGCGCTTCCTCGCCGATGGACTAATTTCACCGCGAAC
>NZ_JBITXX010000058.1:0-6112 GCF_044544925.1 Streptomyces sp. NPDC053431
CTCACCAGACAGGATCAACTCGGCCTTCGGCCGCCCAGTACGCGCCACAGGGCAAGCCTATACATCTGAACGGAATTCCTGACTCAGAAGACTAGCGGGGACTTGCACGACCCAGCCGCGCGCCGAATGCCGCGATGCTCAAGGGGGGGCATGAAGGCGTACTGCCTCTGCGCCGTGGCGCTGATCCTGCGCCGCGACCCGCCCTTCGGCCAAGGTCTGGAGCGTGGAGTGGGCTGCACACCGCCCACCGGCGAGGGGAGTGCCTGCCGTACCGCGTGCCCGAGGCGAAGGCAGCCGCTTCAGGCACGTACCTGTACCGTGAAGCAGCGGGGTCCAGGTCTGCATCGGTCACACTAGGCAGACTCGTTGTTCAAGTCTGCCTCGGTCGGTCGACCCCAGGGCCTTCATTTCGACTTTCCTGGCCGCTCGGGGCGTCGCTTTTGGTAAGGCGTGGCGGGGTGGTCTGCCTGTGGGCGTAGCGGGCTCGGCAGCGGCACCTCTGCTGGGTGCAGGGCTGTCACGGGGGAGACGGCCCTGCACCCGCTCTGACGCACCGGGAACCAGCCTGCTGCGTCGTTCCTCATACGATCATGAAAGTCCGGCTTCGGCGTGAGTGGCGGCTGCTCTATTGGGCAGCATCGGCCCGCAGGCTGGAGTGGCCGCGTCTTCCTGCGCCACATGCGGAGTCCTGGTGTGCCGCGTGGGCGGCCCTGCCAATCGACGGCGACAGCCGCCGCTGGCGGACACCGTGGTGGAGGCGGCCCTGGCACACTTAGAACTGCTATCGGAATGGCTTCAGGCGTCTCCAGCAGATGAGTGAGCAAGCGAGGCTGAGGAACGCTTCGTGGATGTCGTCGCGTACTTCCCAGCGGATCCGTAGCCGGCGGAACCAGTGCAGGTGGGCGAAGGTCCGCTCGACGACCCAGCGGTCGGTGCCGAGGGCCTGATCCGTGGGGGACCCCGCGTCGGGCGATGATGGGTTTGATGCCCAGGGCCCAGGCGAGTCGCCGGTACTCGTCGTGGTCGTAGCCGCGGTCGCCCAGCACCGTCGCGGGTCGGCGGCGGGGGCGGCCGCGCTTGGCCCCGGACCGGCGGGACGGCCCGCGGGAGGGGGATGAACTGGGTGACGTCGTTGCGGTTGCCGCCGGTCAGGGTGGTTGCAAGCGGAATGCCTGTGGCGTCGGTGATCAGGTGATGGGCTTGCCGCCGTTTCCGCCCCGGTCAACAGGGCTTCGTCCGGTCTTGGAGCCCCTTTTAACGCGCGTATGTGAGAGCCGTCGACCACGGCACGGGAGAAGTCCAGAGCGTCCGCTCCACGAAGACGAGCGAGGAGAGCCTCGCGCGGTCGCGGCCAGACGCCGGCTTCGGTCCACTCCGTCAGGCGACGCCAGCAGGTCATGCCCGAGCCGAAACCCAGCTCCTGCGGCAGGTGTTCCCACGCGATCCCGGTATGCGGCACAAACACGATGCCCTGGAACACCAGCCGATCCGGAGGCCGCTTCCGCCCCGGATGACGAACCCGACGCTCCACCCCTCGGCAGCAGCGGCTCGATCACCGCCCAGAACTCATCGTCCACTTCCCACGGCTTCCGCCGAGCCACCCCCCACCCCCCCAGATCAACACTCGGGAGGCCATCCAACCAGCCCGAAGATCATTTCGTTAGGGGTTGTTAGTGAGGAGCCCCGGGCAGCGACTGCACCTGCCCGCAGGAGGTCGGGTCGGCCAGAGCGGCGAACGCGGAGAGGGAAAGAAGGCCCGTTTGATCTGCTTGTTTCCTCTCCGGGATGGTTGTTCGCCGGGGATCGACGAGCCTGAGCTGCGGGTCGCCGGGGGGCCAGGCCGGCGTAGGCGGCGGACGGGAACAGACACCACGCGAGGACGAGACACGGTGAACCTCGCCGGCAACAGAGTCGGCGCTTCCCCGCGCACCCCGCTTCACCTACAACCCGGTCCACCAACTCAGGCGGGCACGGCCGGGTCAAGATCCCTAACCCTTGCATTGCCACGCGTACGACAGGAGAGAAAGTCCATGCCACCCCGAAGGCCAGTCCCCCATGGCGGAACCACCAAGACAGGAATCGGGGGCTGGGGGGGGGTGGGGTGGCTGCGGGCTGGGCCGGGGGTCTATTGGCGGGGGTGGGGTAGTGGGGGAAGTTTTGGGGGTGGCCCCTAATGTTTGGTTGCTGGCTGTTTGGGAGGTTGGGTGGTGGAAGGGCCCGTTTAAGGGCCGCCCGGTCCGGGACCTGTGGATGTGATTTTCATGTATGCCACCGGCACTCTTCTTGCTTCTTCCGTCGGCGGCTGCGGTTCTTCTGTCGGGCGGTCTGCCGCTGCTGCTGTTCCAGTGGCCGGGGTAAGGGGTGGGGTTCCGGTGCAGCGTCCGCTGCTGGAGGACCGGTCGTGGCCGCTTGAGCACCGGCCGGAGGCTGCTGCGGACGCCCGTCATCACGCGCGGGACCTTCTTGAGGACTGGCGGGTGCCGGACGAGGCCGTGGATGAGGTGCTGCTGGTGGTCTCCGAACTGGTCACTAACGCGGTCGAGCATGCAAGGGCGCCGATTGCGCTTCATCTACACCGTGAGCATGCTGGCCGCCGGATCTGGGTGGGTGTGACTGACGGCGGGCCCGCCCTACGCGATGGCTCCTGGACCCGTTCCTGTGCTCCCGATGAGCACGGCAGGGGCCTGGCTCTTGTCGAGGCCCTCTGCGAGGCCTGCGGCACCCGCACCCACGCCGCCGGCCACACCACCCACTGGGCACGCCTCACCGCCTGAAACACTCCACTCTCTCTTCTGCTTCTGGGTTGTGTCGTCCCTGGCGCGGAGGGTCGGGCATCCCGAGAAAGCCGGATCGTGAGGGAGGGACTGGCACGGAATCTGTGTACCCCGGGGCTGGCCAGTGTCCTGCCACACCTGGGCAAAGGAGAAACGGAATGAGCAGTCGAATGTGCGTCCTGGCCTTGATGATGGCCGTCACCGCACGGCGGGTCGTGCTGGTGATATGGCATCGGGCGCGGCGGCTGGCGCTCGTCGTTCTTGACCGGATGACGGACTGGGCCGGCCAGATCGATACTCATTTCATGCTGACCGACTGACAGTGAGCGGGGCGCAAGTGCAGCTGGTCGAGGCGCACCTGCGTCGCGGGACGGGCGCCATCGGGTGCCGGATCAGGCCGTGGCGTTCCAGGACCCGGTGCACGGCGGCTCGCGATGGCGCCGCAGCGATGCCGGTCTGGGCTATCTCGTAGGCAATCCGACGGGTCCCCATCGCGGGTTGGCCCGGCGCATCTCGCAGGCGAGCGTCTCGACCTCGGCCGGGAGTCGGTTCGGGCTGGTGCGTGGCCGCCGGGACTTCTCCTTCAGCCCGTCCAAGCCGTCGGCGTCGTGCTTGGCCTTCCACTGACGCGGACACGCTGAGTGATGGGTCGAAGGACGGTGACCTGACTGACTCGCGCCAGGGCCCTTGCACTCCGCCTGCCGCCTGTGACGGCGACCCACTACGCTATTTTGAGCACGTTCAAATATGGCTTGGTGTTCAGAATAGGCCGGGCGCAGAGCGACTGCCTGGAGGTGCGGGGAGGTTGGCATGGGCCGACAGTTGTACCGCTCAATCGCCTTCATAGCGGCGGCGGTGGTACTGACAGTGTCCTGCGGCTGGGCTGCGGCGATCCATGCCGCAGAGATTTCAGCGGATCAGGTTGAGGGGCGTTGGACGAGCGAGGCGGGCGCATCCCTGACTTTCCATGAGGATCACACCTTCACCGCCGAGCACTTCGACGAGTTGCCCGTCGCCCATGACTGCAAGGAGCCTTCGGCCTTGTCATCCGGCCGCTGGGCGTTCTATGCCCCCGCTGAAGCCGACCAGTTCAACACCGCTGACGAAACCGCAACGCGCGGTACCGTCCTGTCGCTGATCTTCTCCATCGGAGACTGCGAAGTGGACGCCTACCTCTTCGGTGACGAAGACGACCCTGTAATGTGTCCGACCGGGGACGCGGATGTCGGCTGCCCCAGTGACGGCTATCTCCACCGAAACCAGACCGCGGCTTCCCGCTCTTGAAGCGGCCGGAACTCGACCGGTCGGCTCAGGCAAGTAGCACCCGCTTCCGCAACAGCTTGAAGCCTGCACGGCCGAGCATCTGCCGCTTGAGCATTTTGATCCTGTTGACTGCGCCTTCCACCGGTCCGGAGTTCCAGTGGGTGGTCAAACCGGCGGTCACGGCGTCGAAGTCGCTCTCCAGACCGACGGCGAAGGTGCTGATACCCGGCAGGCCGGCTCGCATGGCGCCGGTGATCCACTCTGGCAGACGTGCCCCGTCGAGCGTGGTGAGCATCTCCGCGAAGGAGCTGATCAGGGCTGCTGCCTTCTCCAGTTCGGGGCACCGAGCGAGGACGGCCTTCCGGGCCAGCTGCTCTTCCTGGTCGAGGGTGGCGGGGTGCCTGGTGAGCCAGCCGGTGACCTTGCGGATGGACGGAGGTGCGGGCGCCGGCGGCACGCTTTCGGCGGCGGGCAAAGCCCGGCAGACCCAGTCGCGCACGGTGGAATAGCTGCCGCGGAAGCCGCGCTCGGTGAGCTCGTGGTGCAGCGTGAGCACCGTGACGCTTCCGTTGGTCTCGGCCCATCTCATCTCCAAGTATCCCTTGAACTGGTCGAGTTTGCTGACGCGTGGGCGTTTCTCTCCCTTGATCATGTCCTGCTTGAGGATGGTGCGGGCGTATCGCTGGACGGTGTGCCGGCCCCAGCCGAGATGCCGTGTGATTTCCCGCAGCCCCATGCCCTGGCCGAGCAGGTCGTGGACGAGGGCGTGGTGGGCGCGAGCGCGTTCAGCGAACTTTCCGGACGGCTCGTCGTCCTCCTGCTCCTGCTCGGTTGGGGTCCCCCAGTCCGGCTCCGAGACGGGCAAGACTGGCGGGAAGTCCCGCAGGCACGACCGGTGGGCGGCCACTGCCTTCTCGGCCGCCTTGGCGAGGTTCTGCCACAGGTGGAACCGGTCGGCGACCTGCATGGCCTGCGGCGCCCCAGTGGTGGAGGCGTCGGCATAGGCTCCGGAACGGTCCCGGCAGATCACCTCGATCTGCGGGTGCCGGGCCAGCCACGGGACCAGGGTTTCGGTGTCCCGCTCGGGCAGCAGGTCGAGAATTTGGTGGGTCTCGGCGTCGATCACCACGGTCCCGTAGACGTGGCCGCGGCGCAGGGCGAAGTCGTCGACGCCGACCGCTCGCGGCATGGTGACAGGTGGGTTTGGCCGTTCCATGACCCGACGCAGCAGCGTGGTGCGGCTGGTGGTGATCCCCATATGCCCCGCCAGCCGGGCTCCGGCCCGGCCTGCCAGGGCCAGGCCGATCGTGCCCATCGCCGACCGGAGCCGCTCGGTGGACTGGCCATGACGTCGGGTCAGCCCGGGCACCTGCTCGGCGAACGTCCGCCTCGGGCACGACGTGTCCGTGCAGGTGAATCTCCGGACGCGTAAGGACAACACCAACCGGCGCCCACCACTCGGCAGATCCGACGGAAACCGCAGGTAGGAGCTGTGGACCCGCTCCGTCCAGCCGCCACAGCCGGGGCAGAGGGCCCCCGACGGCGTGCAACAGGCTTCAACGCGTACCGCCTCGCCCTCGGTGTCCACGGCTCTGATGGCGATCCCGGACACCGACGGGAAGAGCAGGTCTAGCAGCGAATATGGCTCCTCGTTCACAGCGGCCGAATGTCGGCCCTACCACCCTCACGAGGGGCGATTTCAAGGCGACTTCTCCACTGCCGGAACACAGTCAACGGTCACGCTGCGTGTCCGTCACGGAACCTGTGCCAGACTCCAACAGAACCTGTCACAAACACCTCGCTGACCGGCGAGCTCGTAACGAGACTCTTGTGTCGTCTATGTCCTGAGGCCACACGCCTACGCGGACCAGACGCCGACAGGCCGACGAGATCTGGGACGACGTCGACAGCGACCTCGATTCCGCTACAACGCCTACGTCCCCTCCGTGGGTATCGGCCTGAAGCCCTCACCAACCGCCCCTAGGGCGTTTCTTTCGGATCATCTCGCCGACCAGATGAAGATGGCGGCGATGTGGAGTCCGGCGAGGTAGATGGTGGCGGTCTTGTCGTAGCGG
>NZ_JBITXX010000059.1:0-5454 GCF_044544925.1 Streptomyces sp. NPDC053431
ACGCTCTGCGGCGTGGGGGGCGGCAGGGGTGGCGGTCATGGCGATCACATCCGGAGGCTTGTCGGGTGGTGATCCAGTTCCTGGCTGGGTCCTTGTGTCATTTCTACGAGAAACCCGCAAACCGGACATTGGGGGGCACCCCCAAACCCAGCCCCCAATACCCACCCCCCTCCCCGCACCCAGGCCACCCGTAGCGTTTCGTTACGCAGACCCACCGCGGCTGATCCGCCTCACCATCAGGAGAGAACAGACGTTGATGCGCTGGCGGCGGTCGCAGGAGTGAGCTTGTTCAGCGGTGAGTCTCAAGGGTGAGGATGGCTGCCGCCGCCGACTGTGACAAGCAGGATGGCGGCGGTCCTGACCCGGCTCCAGGCATCGAGGTGAGGACCGGGTGAAGAAGGTGGCCTTCCAGAAGGGGGCTGATCTGGGTTTCCAGCGCCGGCACTGCGGATCCGTATCGGACCGATCCGTATGCCGAACCCCCTTGAGATCCAGCACATGAAGGGCCCGCCAGAACCGTACGGACCCTTCATGACGCTACCTACATGGGACGATACTTACGCGGGACAGTTCGACGGGGCGGTTAGAGCGTGCGTGACCAGTCGGTTCAACAGCCCGGAATCAGAAGGCAGGGCGAAGTGGTCCACGCCGACGGTGTTCGTCATCTCGAACTTGTGGCATGCCATCCCGCTCCAACCAGCGATTGCATCGTTCGTGATGTCTTCTTGGTTTCCATCACCGTCCCGAATGAAGAGCGGGAGGGAGAAGTCGAGCACCTGGCCCACGGTCAGGTCGGGAAGCGTAACTCCGACGAGCGTGCTAATACCTGAAGCCTTCTCTGCGAAGACATCTACGTTGGGGTAACCAGGAGCCTGGAAGGGCAGGAATCCGAGGTAATGGTTAGCAACTTCCAGAACTTGATCGGGCATACCAGGGTTATCCAGAAGGTCCCTGAAGTCTGCGGGAGTGTACTCGGTACCCGTGCTAGCGTCGGCGATGACAGTCACCTGGTCCCCGAAGTAGGCGGGAGACGCCGCTGACATGTAGCTAGAAGGGGCAGACAGGTACATCTGGGCACTGCTGGAAGCGTTCTCGCTCGTCACCGGAAAAGCGAAAGTGTCGTTGATGTTGAGCCCGGTGAATAGCGCGGTGTACAGGAGGCCCTGCCCTGGCCAGTTGCCAGCGATCGGGGTAAATCCGTGAATGTATTGCGCCTTCCACTGCGGTGTCATCTTAGTGAGAAGGTACTGAGCGTAGTTCGCTCCGTTGGAGTGAGCAGCGAGATGGACCGGAACGTGGCCGTTGTCAGCGTACGTGTCCTCAATCAACTGCTTGGTTTTTTCGATGAATCCATCCATGTCCGGGGTTAGCCGGGCGTCGTAGCCAGCGACGCGCACGTTCTGATCCAGAACCCACCCCTCAGCCTCCAAGTGATTGAACATAACGTCGTACGCCGGTGCGCTGGCGACCTTCCCGTAAAGAGGCTGCGCAACGGTTACACCTGTCGGGTTCGAGAAGCGTTCAGCCATGGGAAGGGCAGGGTCGGAGTTGTAACTGAGTGTCATCAGCTTGTCTCGGCAAACCTGGCTAAACGTAGTGCTCGGCGCGGGGTTGGGGTAGAAATCTTCGAATGTTCCAGATGCGGGGCAACTCGCATCAACTTGTTGGTTCTTCACCGTGAACTGAAGTTTGGTGAAGTGGAAGGCCGGAAACAGCACGATCGGTGCACGCTGGGGAGTGGCGTGAGCTGCCCCCCCACCCGCCAGCACGGGGATAAGTGCCGTGATGAAGGCAGTAATGAGTAGGTAAAATCGACGAATTGAAGACAACGTGTCTCCTGTAAAGTGAGTTGATTAAGCGAGTCACTCTCTCTGCCAGCCTGGGTGCCGACGCCCTAGAGTCGCGCTTCAAAGCTCCAGTCCGTTAGAGCGATGGGAACTCACTTCTGCTGCAGCGCCTGAGGGGAAGCCCACGCTAACCCTGCGCCACAGAAGCGTTGTTCAGCCTCTGACGCAGCAGCAAGCGTGCAGAAGTGTCTGGGCGGTGAGACGGGACAGGCGTTCGTAGCCGCGACAGGGCGGCAGTGAGACCAAGAAGATCTGGAACCCTTCATGATCACTCGGTGTTCGTGCCCCCTGCGGTGTCAGCCTGCCTGCTCAAGCCGGTCCGCGACCAGTTCCTGGCGCTGCCGACGAAGAGCGGCATCCTCCGGCTGTCGCAACCCGCAAGTCTCAGATGAGGTCGTCTTTGACCGTCTGTGCTCGACCGCATGGCCGGCCTGGAACTGGGGCATTTTGTCGCGGGTGGCTGCATCCCCAAGGCACCCGGCGGCGGTGAGTACATCGGCAGAAGCCCGGTCGACCGCGGTAAACGAGGCTCAAAAGCTCGCGTTGACCGAAGCGCGGGGCGTACCCGTCCCCGCCGAGCCCCGCACGGCGAACGCACCTACGACTACCATCCCGCCCGCAATGACCTGGCCCTGCGGCCGGTGGGTGGTCGAGCGCCCGAACTCCTGGCTGAACAACTTCGGCACAGTCCGTCACTGCGCCGAACGGCGCACCCCGGCGGTCGAGTTCTGCATTGCCCTGGCTAGCACCTTCGTCACCGTCCGCCATCTCATCCGCCGGGCGCCCGGACCCACTGCTGCTGGGGCACACGATCCGCACACATCGCATCGATGACCTCCCTGCGGACGCGCTCACTCAACTGCTAGGCGGCGATTGCTTGCAGGGCTGATACGAGGAAGGCTCACAAGCTTTCCAAACCTCGAAACGCTGGCGCTCCCACCAGCGCCGGAGCTAAGGAGACTGAGTTGGAAGCGCTGCTGATGGGCGGGCGTCATTCCTGGCCTGCGGCAGCATCGATAGTCGTACGAGGTGTGGAGAAAGTTTTCCAGCCAGCGTTCTGCGCTCTTTGAGGCTAGCCGGATGGATGCTCATCCATCAAGTAATGGGGGATTCCCAGTAGCGCCCAGTCGGCTAGGGCGGCGGCCAGCTTTCGATCAGGACCCGTTCGATTCCGGTGAACGCCACAGGCATCGAGAGGTGGGGAAGGCGGCCGCAGATGGGAAATTCTGTTAGTCGGTATGAATCTCGCTGCAAGGCAAGGCGGAGTGGCGTTGGCAGAGTGCAATAGGTGACTGTCATCATAGATCAGGTAATTTGACTGGTCTGGCAGATTACGCGATTGAGATATGTAATGCAAAACAGGCGGATAGCGCAAGAGTAGGTGCCTACTCATCTAGTCTTTGATAATCCTAGGTGGCTCGATCTTAAGGGCTTCATGGCCTGCACGCGCAGTGCACAGCCACGGCACATCACGGCCAGCCAAACGTGCCCCGGCCGTGCTACTTCGTCTTTGGTTGACGTTGATGCGTCAAGGAGCAGACTTGAGTCCGCAGGCGGCCGAAACATGCCTCTTGACGTGGTTTCACCCACCCTGGTTGGCTTCATCCATCGCGCCCGACACGGCCGGGTCGCCCTTGGCAGAGCGGATTCTGCTGTCCGAGTTTAACCGCGCTACTTCTGTAGTTGAGCTGTGCTGGGCAGTACCTCGGCCGGCTTGCACTTATATTACTTGCCGTTCCTGATTCGAAAGGCCTCTTGTGCGCGAAATAATTGTGAAACCAAGTCCAAGCGCCGCACCTTGTCCTCTTCAATCCCCACACACCCAGGAACTCGTCCCCGTACTCGCCGCCGAAATTTCGACCGCGTGGGCCGCTATTCAAGAAAGGCACCTGGAGCTGCCGAGTCTTTCAAACCCGGAAGCGCTTGTTATTCAACGATTCTCAGCCTGTGGCGATGAACTATCTTTCGAGCGCCTCTTGCATGAAGCGGCACATGGCCTGGCGCTTGCCCGAAACATTCGAGATACCTCTCGGGGCGGACGGTATCATAATCTACAATACTGCAGAATGGCCGAAGAGTTAGGTTTACATCTAATCGAACCCGCCCATCCCAGTAGCGGATTTTCCCGCGTCGTTATGACTCAGGAAACTCGACATACCTACGAAGTTGCTATCGGAAGATTCCAGGAGGCCCTGGATAGGCATGCTCAATACGCAATAGAAGTAGACACCCCCAAGATATTCCGCGGGCCTCTCACGAGAAATACAGGCTCGGGAGGAGGAGTGCGAGTAAAAGCTGTCTGCCTCTGCGGGAGAAACCTGCAGGTAGTGCCCTCCGTACTCGCTCAAGCCCCAATCACCTGCGGTTCCTGTGGAGAGCAATTTCAGTAGCCACCGGGAACGTTGCAACTCTACGACGCATCACGAGCCGATTTCATTGCAGTCATCCGACACCGCTCTGAGTCCGGAACTACGCTAAAGTGTGGCTTTCGGTGGCAGTGGGGCGGTCGAAGTCCGGGTTGATATTGAGGCTGAGGAGTGGGGCGCGCTCCAGGGCTGAGCTCGACACTACACGTGGGCGCTGCTCTGCTGATGGTTGCGTTCGATCACCCACCAGTGTCCGTCGGCTCGACTCTTGCGGGCGATACGGGGTGTGATGCGCTACCGATGAAGCCATCGCCGCAGTCCGGCAATGTCCCAGGCCTTGCTTTCCGGGATGAACGTGCCGGCCGTAGCGGGGTGGTGTCTCGTTTGGAGTCCGGTCACCGTGGGCGGAGATTCCAAGGACGAGAGGCAGGGCCTCGCGAGAGGACAGGACATGCACCTTCGAACCGGGTTTTCCCCGGTCTACGGGGCTCGGAGCTGTGCGGTCGCCCCCTTCACCCTATGTGGGCGGAGTCCAGCACGACGCGCGAGAGAGGCCGCGGTGTCCTTGAGGCGGCGCACCACGGCTTCGTGAAGCCGACCCCACAGTCACGTGACCAGATTAGGAACCGGCGGTGAGGCGCTCACCAGGACATAGACGAGGCGGTCCTCCGATCTGAGGGCCGCACCTTGACGGCGCAGCTGGCGTGGGCCACTGGCGGGCCTGAAACGCGCAGTAATGGGCTTGTTCCGCTGCGACGGACACTTTCGCGTTGGTGGTCACGCCGCCAAGGCGGTCTCGTATTCGAGGGACTGCGGTAGCCGAGGCCGCTGTGGAGCGGGGGCAAGTTGTACCAGCCCTCGATCCATTCGAATCTGCCCGGCTCGGCCAGGGACGAGTGTCGCCGAGCTCGCTCTTCTGAGTGGAGGAGAAGGACTCTGCCAGGTCGTTGTCCTAGCACTGGCCGGTCCGTCCGACCGACCGGCGGACGTTGAACTCCGGTACCGTGGCGGCGAGTTCGCTGCTGGTGTATTGATTGGATTCAACTGGTCGTTGCATCACCGGTTTGGTGGAGCAACAGTAGCTGTTCGTTGAACGCCTCGGCCGGTGTCTTTCAACCGAGCGTCTTGCGGGGTCTGGTGTTCAGGGCGTGGGCGACAGCCTCGAGCTCCTCGGCGGACCACCTCGAGAGATCCGTTCCTTTCGGGAAGTACTGGCGCAGGAGCCCGTTGGTGTTCTCGTT
>NZ_JBITXX010000060.1:0-5007 GCF_044544925.1 Streptomyces sp. NPDC053431
GCCCGCCCCCCCCCCCCCCCCCAAACCCACCCCCCCCCCCCCCCCCCCCCCCCCGCAGGGAGACCTGGAATGAGCGCTCATGTCCTTGTGATCCGTGACAGCCGCCAAGCAGTCGCGCACGTGACCGGCGAAATCGACATCGCCACCACACCCCGCATCCGCCAGGCGCTCCTCGACACCATCCACCGCCACGAGCAGGTCACCATCGACCTGGACCGGCTCGACTTCTGCGACTGCGCCGGCCTCAGCGCCCTGATCACCGCACAGAAGACCGCCCGCGCACACGGCACCGCCCTGGCCATACTGCGCCCTCCGCCCTCGCCCTGGCCCGGATCGCCGGCCAGGTCTCCTCGCACCAGACGCGGACGGCCTCCGGGTCCTGTTCGACAGCCCGCTTGTCCGGCCGCTGGAAGGTCAGGCCCCACCGCCTGAGGTACTTGCCCACCCCGGGCTCGGTGAACCGGACCCGGTACAGCTTGAAGATCAGCTCGCCTATCAGCCTCCGCGTCCACAGCTGACCAGAAAGTCCCAGGTCGCAGGGGATGTGATCGAGGACTGCCTGCCGCACGGCAGCCTGCTCGGCCTCGGACAGCACCTGGTGCTCTCCCGTGCGACGGCCTCGCAGCCGAGGGGCGCTGCCGGCCCCTCGCTCTCGTCCTGACCCCCGGTCACTATGGCGACGGCCCACAACTCCGGCATGTGCTGGAGAAGGTCCGCGTCTCGCCCCGCTCGGCGGCCGCGACGTGGGCGTAAGGATGCCCGTTGCGAAGGTGGGCGGGGGCGAGTAGGGCCCGCCGGCCCGCAGTCAGCCGCCGCCACCGGGTGCCCAGAGCCCTGCTGTGTTCCCGCAAACGGGCGGTGAGGAACCGAAGGGTGGAACTGGACACGTCGACGCCGCACGGGTAGGCAAGCACACGAAGCCCTTGATGGACGGCCCAGGTGGCCCGTCGAGAGAGCCATCGCGTCGGTCAAGGCCTGCGGATCCTCCGCAAAGCCCGTTCCCGCCCGAACCGGATGACGTCAATCATCAAAGCCATCCACCCCCGAGATCCACCGCTGAACAAGCTCAATCCTGGGGACGCGCCGTCCAGGCTTGAGCACCCGGCGGCGCGTCCACGTCACACGAGGCTGAAAAACGCCTCATATGTTCAGAAATTCTTTGGAGGCGGGTCCTGCCGGATATCCCCCAGGACCAGTCCACCATTACTGAGAACTGTGACCGACACATTCGGGCCTGTGATTTCCGTAGCAGAGGCCGGGGAAATCGTCAGAGCGGACCCCAGGGCAGCGAGGCCGACGATGGCCGCGAGAGTAATCCTTCGCATTCTATGTCACTTCCTTTGGAGGTTGGTGTGCAATCCGTCGCAAAAAAGCCAGTTGCGATTTCAGTGAGTAGTTTATGGTCGCTGTGCCAGGCCGGCAGAGTACAGACCGCTTCCCCTTGTGTCGCATTCTCCCTCCTGACCTTCAGGCAGCAGGGTGGATTTTAGGGTGGGCTTGCGACAGAAGTCCGGTCCGATTACGGATCCATGCAGTGCCGCATAGAAAACGACCATAGCGGGTGCAGAAAACACGAGGCGGCTCATTCCTCTTTATAGTTTTCTGGAGCGATTTCCCAGCCAGTCAGGGCAGGATCCTGAAACACCCCCCGGGTGCACATGCCTTGCAAAGTCCCTGGGGATATTGTGACGGAGGCTTTAATGCGTCCCTCTTCGATACTCGCCTGGGGATTACATGATGCCGGGAGGAGTGCTAGAAGGCGGACCGCGGCGAGCGGAGCAAGCGGGGCCGTGTCCGGTGAACGGGGGCGAATCACGAATTCTATCATTGACACACCTCATTTCTCGCTTTCTGCTACTTACGGAACACTGAGCCTTTTCAACCTGCAGTCAGGCACGGAGCGTGCAGCCCCCTGGCCTGTGTAAATCCGGCAGACCTGCCACTCGATCGGTGGGCGGCTTGAAAAGACCCACTCCTTGGGATTTCAACATTTGGGACCGGGATAGAGCTCAAAGTCTGACCTTCGGCCTGCTTGCATGCAGGCATGGCTGCCTCACTCTTCGCCTTTTCGCTGGTCCAGAGAATATGTCTTGGACTCCTTACCCATCGTCAGGGATCTAGATGGATTTCCTTGCGGAGCCAGTACGGCGACTCGAATTTCCTACTGCCAAAGGTTCGAAAGGACATATTCCCGATTTGAGAATGTTTTCATGGCGATGATCTCGTTCCTTTCTTTTGCTGGCAAGTCAGGACTTTCTTACTTTTCTGCTGCTTCAAATGAATGCCCGGCTCACGGTTCACTGAGCTTCTTCGACTTGCCCACCGATCGATCGGGTGACACGCCGGAAGTGTCTGCACTGGTCAGACTCTCTTCTCGCCTTCGGGGGAGGCTCAGGTTGATGAAGCTCACCGTGATCGGTGAGAGTCGTGAGCCAGCTGGATCGTGGGATCGGCCGTATGGGCGGGGTGGCGTTATGGGGTGGTGTGGTCGGGCCGTGGCCCGACCCGGACCGGCCTTAAGGCGCTGGAACAGCGTGCACTCCGGCCACAGGCGTGATAGTCCGACTGTCAGCGTGTTCTTGCCGGAGCCGGCATCGTCCGCCTGTTTGCGGTCCCGGAATGACGGTCACCGGCGACCTGCCCCTGTGTAGTGGCAGGTGTACTTCATCGCCGATGGACTAATTTCACCGCGAACAGCGGATCCGGGAAAGGGGGAAACGCTGCAACTCGTTGCAAGTGCGCTGGCAACTGGATGCCAGCTTCCGCCAGCCCCGGTCATGCACATGCGCACACCGACTCGAGATGGCCGGCCTTTGTGATTCGTTCCGGTTGGCTCTTCGGATGGCGGTGACGATCCGCCCGTATTCGTCGCGAGTGATCGTCACCTGGCTGCGGCCAGAACAGAACTCGATCATCAAGACTTTGAAACCGCCCTGCCAATCCAAGGGCCTCGCCTGTCACGGGAAATAGCATCCGTCGCCCGATTGGAAGGCTCACCACGTGACAGTGCAGATGATTTTCCATTTAGAATCCTTCCAGAGCAACCCACCCCCATTAATCCCCCCCCTCGAGCTTATGAATTGTACGGCACAGTTCTGGCTTTTCGGGTCGGCCACTCCATTTCCTTCATCGTAGAGTTTCTGCGTCACCTTGTTCGTGAAGTAAACCGTGTTATCGTTGACTTGACTCCAGCTTAGCCCCCAAGCCGTAATGGAGACCGGAGTGGTGCATGTTTTTACGTTCACACCTGTAGTACACACCGAGTCGCCCGCGTTTACCCCTCCCTTGTCGGGTTCGTTGATAAAGAAGTAGGCGTGGGCACTGCCAGCACCCATTCCGATCATGGCAACAGTCGCAAGGGCCCCTGCCATTACCTTAAGCTTTCCCATTGGAATACCTTCCTGTGAATCTTTCATAGTTTTTGTGGATATCTTCGCCGCGTGGTATTCCTGCGGTGCGGTCCTGGAAAGACGGTCACCGACGGCCTGCCTCTGTGTAGTAGCAGGTGCGCTTCCTCGCCGATGGACTAATTTCACCGCGAACGGTTGATCCGGGAAAGGGGGAAACGCTGCAACTCGTTGCAAGTGCGCTGGCAACGAGATGCCAGCTTCCGCCGGGTCTGAGCGCAGGCTGCCCGGCCAGGGCGGCTTCAAAGTCTTGGTGATCAGGCGGATGGGCTGCTCACGACGTTGTGGCGACGGTCCAGCGGCCGGCCACGCCCGCAACGAAGTTCCGGTCCGCCCCTCCAAAGGCGCCACTAGCCCACGGGGAGCACGCGGGCGGGCGCATCAGGGCTGCCGCAAAGTCCTGTATGTACGTGTTTTTGCTGGTGAGAGGCCCATGCTTTTCTGAACATATGAGGCGTGAATGACGGTGAAGTCCTCTCCAGTCACATGTTCGAAAACAACCGTGCAACGGTGAGCGGTGGCGTCCGTACCGTGGCTTCCAGTCTCAGCGCCGCCGATACGCGACCCATGAAACGACATACAAGGCGGAGTCCCACCTCGTATTAGGGGACGGTTCTGTGCATCATCCATGGGCTCTTCACACCACTAACAACCTGCATTGATCACCTCGACTGAGGTTACATCTCCGGTCGGGTCTGTCCAGTAAACGGTGTAACCGTGGTTGGCTCGTAGGTCAGATGTGGTTGTTGGTGAGGCGGCCGTCGAAGGCGATGTCGAAGGCCTGCAGGGCCCGCTTCCAGCGGGTGGTCCAGCGTTTGCGGCCGGTGCCTGTGGGGTCGAGTGACATGACTGCGAGGTAGACGCACTTCAGGGCCGCGTTCTCCGACGGGAAGTGGCCGCGGGCCCTGACCGCCCGGCGGATCCTGGCATTGACCGACTCGATGGCGTTGGTCGTGCAGACGATCCGCCGGATCTCGGTGTCGAACTGCGGGAACGGCACGAACTCCGCCCACGCGTTCTCCCACAACCGCACGATCGCCGGATACTTGCTGCCCCATTCCTCGCAGAACTCCAGGAACCGGCTGGTCGCCGCGTCCTCGGTCGGAGCCGTGTAGCCCGGCTTCAACGCTTTCGCGATCTTGTCCCAGTCCTGCCGGCCCGCATAGCGGAACGACGCTCTCAGCAGATGGACCACGCAGGCCTGGACCACGGTCTGCGGCCAGACCTCGCCGACCGCGTCGGGCAGGCCCCTCAGCCCGTCGCAGACCAGCATCAGCACGTCCTCAACCCCGCGGTTCTTCAGCTCGGTCAGGACCCGCGGCCAGTGCTTGGCGCCCTCGCCTCCCTCGCCCCCGGCCCACAACCCGAGAATGTCGCGGTGCCCTTCGGCGGTGACCGCCAGGGCCATGTAGACAGGGCGGTTGGCGACCTGCCCCTCGCGGATCTTCACGTTGATGCGGTCGATGAAGACGACCGGATAGACGCGGTCAAGAGGGCGGGCCTGCCATTCGGCCATGCCCTCCATCACCGA
This sequence comes from Streptomyces sp. NPDC053431, assembly GCF_044544925.1. Taxonomy (NCBI): domain Bacteria; kingdom Bacillati; phylum Actinomycetota; class Actinomycetes; order Kitasatosporales; family Streptomycetaceae; genus Streptomyces; species Streptomyces sp. NPDC053431. Next base: position 4,939 of record NZ_JBITXX010000060.1, read on the forward strand.
ATCCGTGATCGTCGAAATCGTCTGCTTGGACACGTCGGCGCCATAGACCTCGGCCAGGTGTGAGGAGAT
>NZ_JBITXX010000061.1:0-4794 GCF_044544925.1 Streptomyces sp. NPDC053431
CCACCCGCTACGACAAGACCGCCCAGTCCTACAAAGCCGCAGTCACCCTCGCGTCAATCCTGATGTGGGCCTGACACTTTGACGACAACTCCTAGAGGCCTACAGTTGAGTCGCTGCGGGTTGCGCCGGCCGGTCGAGCTTTTCAGAATGGCCTCCGATAGGGTGACGACTCTGTGGGCTGCGCGGGCAGAGCCCACAGGCTGCTGTTGAGCAAGTTGCCGAAGCTCAACTCTGCACCTTTGGGGCTGTGTTGGTCGCCGATCATGTCGTTCTCGACGTCAAGAAGTGCCTCGTGCAGTGGGTGACGATGCTGATCGTCACCACGTGAGAGTGACCGCAGGTGCAAGCTGCCGCCATCTCAGACGACTCTTGCCGGATCTGCGTAAGAACGAGACGCTCACGCGTATCGCCGCCGGTTTTGGGATCAGCGTGGGCAGCGCCCACGTCTCTCCGTCCAACCCGTCGTGGTCCTCTTGGGGCCGCCCTGGCACTCGGCCGGACCGCAGCACTGAGAGGCGGGGACGCCCGGTATGTCCTGCCGGGGATTTTCGCCGAATGCGACCGGGTCGGTGACAGCCATGCGAACTACTCCCCGTCAAGCATGGCGTGAACCTACAGGGCGCCCCAGCACCGGACGGACCCTGCACTCTGAATCTCACCCACACTGGACGGCAAGTGCGTGACCTACCCTCGGCCGTGACCGCCAGAACCATGCAGACCGGCTGGCTGGCGACCTGGCCCTGGCCCTGGCCCTGGCCCTGGCGTATCTGCCATAGATACCGTCGATGAAGACGACCAGGTAAACGCAATCGAGTGGCCGGGCATCCCGTTCGGCATGCCCTCCATCGAGTCCTGCTATCAGAGATCGTCTGCCCGGACATCGGCGTCCCAGACCTCTGCCAGGAGAGGCATTCTTTGTATGCGCCAGGCCCATCGCCGACAGCGACAGAACCATCTCGTCGACACCGGCCAGCCGGCGCTGGTGGTCCTTTCGATCTGCGGTGAAGCCCTCCGTTCGCAGACGGTGGTCAGGCCCGAATCCCGCCAAGCCTTCGCGTCCGCGGTGTTGCCGGGCACGGGCCGGGCCGCCGCGACCACGAGTTTGATGTCGGCATCGACGATGACCCGCACGTTCGCCGAGAACCGGTAGATGCGCGAGGACCCACCGGTCTTCCGGTCACGGACCGGGATCAGGGTTCCGTCCACGATCCACAGCCGCTCGACCGCGTCGGACGTGCTGCCGGCCCGATCGCGAGCAACGGTCGCAGCCGCTGGATCACCCGGCAGACCATCGCGGGCGAGACACCGAACAGGGCGCGAGCTGCCGCATGGTGAGGCTTCGTGCGGTAGTACGCGACCACCAGCAGCACCCGATCCGGCAGCGCCAGACACCACGCCCGACCACCCTCGGGCCGTTACCGCCCCGTTCCCGCACGACCTCATCTCGGACCACTCCCGAAGGCCTCGCCTGCTGTGCAGACGGCCGTCACCCGATCGGTGACCACTCTGAAGATTTTTACGGAGAGTTCCTTTTACTCACGGCGAGCGTACCTTTGGCCCCGAAAATGAGACTTCCGGAGTAAAGTTGAGGAGCACGTATGCGCAAATCTGCACTGCCCGTCCTGGCTTCCTTGATCGTGCTTGCGGGAGCAGGGACCCCGCAAGCCTTCGCCGACGGAGCCACTAGTGGAGAAACGTGCTCGAGCTGGCGGAATGTCGACGTGACGGGGAACGCTTTGCCCGGCCTTAAATATCAGACGTGCATGACTTGGAAGAATTTAGGGTCGGGAGAGGTCCAGAAGGGCGGAAAGATTGTAGTTAAGAACACGCACTCGATTAATTTCTACAGAGTCCACGTGGCTGAAGTAACAGGCATGACCTATCAAGGCAAGCCGACAATCACGCTCGAGACTCTCGAGCAATATCCAGAAGCTCTGCTCCCTGGCCAGTCGCGACAAGAGACGGCGTGGTTTGGAGCAGATCCGAACACAAACGACCAGTGTGACTACACCTCGTCCCTTATTAGAGCGGCAAAGGTTAAGCCGTGGAACCTTGCGACCGATTGGAGCACGCTTCGTGAGTCATACGGCTCATCGGGATGGGACTGCCACTAGTGTGCTGAGGTTGAATTTCGTCTAGTGTTCGGGGTGTGACGCGTCCTGACCGGCTTGAGTTCAACAGCCTCTGGAACCCATCCGGAGTCTTGTGACCTGCGTATTCAGCCAGCCGCCAGCCATTCTTCCGGTCCACCGGAGCCGGCAGACCCCGCAGATAATCCCGCATCCGCCACCGCAGATCCGCCCGAGCGAACCGCCCCGCTACCCGAGCGAACATCCCGTCCAACTCCACAGCCCACCTCTGGGCCTCAACCATCCCCACCAGGCCCAGTCAACGACGAAAACAAGCGCAGGACACGATCCGCTGATGAAGTAATAAGCCGCCCGGAGGAGAAAACCCGCGGGCGGCTACACCCTATAGCCTGCGGTCCCGAGGCTCGCCTTAAGCGATACTAGCCTATCAATTTGCCTGGAACACGCCGCACCGTTTCCGCACGGAAGTTAATCCATTGAAGCCTATCCGTACGGGGAATACTGGGTCATCCTGCGCTCATTACCTAAGTTATACGCGTACTCCCGCGCTGTCTGAGCAGTCATTATCGCGACTGCCCTCTCATTTACGCGGGGCTTATCCGCAACAGCGGCGGAGTTGCATGTAATGGTGTCAGTCGATGACCTAGCTCCGATGTAGCCCGAGCACAGAGCCTCGCCATACTCTGCCGATGTGGTCGAGCCGGGGGAAGCCGGCCCACTCCCGCCAATTTCGACATGCGAGGCCATACCTACGACCCAGAAATTATTGCCCGTTGCCCGGATCGTCGTTCGCGCTACCTTCTGCTGCCCGCGCGCAATAATACAGGTATTAGCCTGTAATTCGTTTCCCGTGTTAGGTAGAGGTTTATACCCAGAGCAGGAAATTCGAGGGAGAAAACTCGTTTCAGCCGCTCCGGCCGCCACAGGAATCAGCGACGCGAGGCAAGCCGCCACACCCACGGACGCAGCTATATTTACTTTCTTCATTGCTTCCCTTGCCGAGTATTTTACTACGCCGGTTGACGATACAGCTCCACATGGATGTGCGCGTGAGGAAATGCCACTCAGCCGGTTTTTCCTCTATCGCCCATTTTTTACTCCTGAGCCATGTTGATGCGAAGTTGGACGATGTAGTCACAACGGCGGCCCTGCCCTCTCCCGACTGCCGTCCTCAGCAGGCGGTGACAGCGAGGGGCTGTGTCCCATGCGGCGCGTGCCCCCATGGGCAACGCTCTTCGCAGTGGTACCGGCATTTTCAGCAGCGATTGCCGCTGGGGCGAGTCAATACACGTAGTGACCTGTGGCGGAACGGTTTCGACGCTCAGCGCAGCGTCCCAACAAGGAGGTTATTGGCGCGGCTGATTAGCGGGGTCCGTCGAGTGCGGTCTGGCAGCGGTGGTGGTTGAAGGTGTACAGGAAGTCTGATAAGGCTTCGGTCCAGTCGTTGTTCGAGGCGCAGGGCCCGCAGGTGGGCCCACTCGTCGAGGAGTGTGCGGGTGAAAGCGTTCGACCTTGCCGATGCTCCTATAGCTGTCAAGGATGGTCGGGCTGCGGTTGTCTTGTCCTGTTGAGATGGCGGCTGGGCCGGGATTGCGGGGTCAGACAGCGGATGATCTCGGTCTTGGTCTTGTTTTCGGCTGTCCTGCGAGCGACGTAGGCGCGTGTGCGTGGTTCCCAGGCCCTGCGGGTGTTCGGGGTTGTCGCCGACGGCGATGAGTAGCGCTTCGACCGTCTCGGCGCCGAGCCCCTTGACAGCCATGAGCTCGGCGGCGGCCGGGATGACGAGCCTGGGGAGGTGACGGTCGAGCTCTGCGAGCTCGTCGCTGAGCCTTTGGTAGCGGAGGGCGATGGACCTCATCGCCAGTTTGGTGGCTGCGGTCAGCGTGTCCGGTTCCGCTCAGTCCGCCAGCGTGTGACAGTGCGGATCAGCTCCGACCCGCGCAGCCCGCGGATGCGCTCGCGGAGAGTGTTAGGAGCCGTCACGATCAGGGCTTTTAGCTGGTTGACGGCTTGAGTGCGGGCTGTCATCGCGCTGCGGCGGGCGATCATGAGGGTGTGGATCATCTCGACGGCACCATCACCGGTTTTCGGTATGGCCGTGGCGACGCCGGCCTGCACCGCTCGGGCGGCGGCCTCGGCGTCGACGGCGTCGGACTTCCCGAGGCGTCGGCGGGATCTGGGGGTCTGGGCGGTTGACTTCGAGGACGCGGTGGCCTCGCCACCGTATCCACCTGGACAGGCCGGCGCCGTAACAACCGGTGCCCTCCAGACTGCTCTGTTCGATGGTGCCCATGCTTGCCGCCCAGGACTCGTGGGAGGCAAAGCCCTGTGGTGTGGAGGGAACGGAGAGCGTGCCCAGCCGCTGACCGAGTTGGTCGAGGGCGGCCGCTACGGCGGACTTCGTACCGGTCCAGGCCGCATTGGTTCTTAGCGGCATGGAAGCATTCCGCGATCGGGCACCGGCCACCCTCGCCAGATCGGCAACATCGCAGATCACGTGCGCGCAGGCGAAGTAGCACCCACCGGTGATGCGTGGGTGCGTCGCCGTCGAAGACATTGAGCTTGTTCATTGGTGAGTCTCGAGGGTGAGGATGGCTCTGGCGATTGATGTCATCCGGTTGGGGTTGTGGCGGGCTTTGCGGAGGATCCGCCATGTCTTGACCGATGCGATGGCTCTCTCGATCGGCCACCTGAGCCGCGAGTG
>NZ_JBITXX010000062.1:0-613 GCF_044544925.1 Streptomyces sp. NPDC053431
ACGGGCACCGTCGCGGCGGCCACCGAGCTGTACGGCGCCGGCAGCGCCGAGGTCACGGCCGTGGAGAACGCCTGGGCCGCCATCAACGTCGGCTCGCGCCCCGGTGGCCCCGGCGGCAAGGTATTCGAGAACACCGCCAACGTGTCCATCCCGGACTACCCGGGCGCGGCGGTGACCTCGACGGTCAACGTCTCCGGCATCATCGGCAACGCCCCGAGCAACCTCGCGGTCGGCGTGGACATCATCCACCCCTGGAAGGGGGACCTGGTCGTCGACCTGATCGCCCCGGACGGCTCGGTCTACAACCTGCACAACCGCTCCGGCGGCAGCGCCGACAACATCCAGCAGACGTTCACCGTCAACGCGTCCAGCGAGGTCGCGAACGGCGCCTGGAAGCTGCGGGTGCAGGACAAGGCGTCGTACGACACCGGCTACATCAACAGCTTCAAGCTGACATTCCCGTAAATCGGGAGCGGCCCCGCTGAAGTGACCGGCGGGGGGGGGGGGGGGGCCCCCCCCCCCCCCCCCCCCCCCCCGGGGGCCCCACAAAAGTAACACACCACCCGGAGGGGGGGACCCCCCGCCCCCGCCCCCCACCACAACACAACGCGCG
>NZ_JBITXX010000062.1:623-4647 GCF_044544925.1 Streptomyces sp. NPDC053431
GCGGGGGCAGCACACGGCGTCGACCCACCCCGGATACATCAACAGCTTCACGCTTACCTTCCCTAAAATCGGGAGCGGCCCCGCTGATGTGACCGGCGGCGGCCCGGAGGGACCCCTTCCCGCGGGCCCGCCGCTGCGTGTCACAGAAATTCGGTACCTCCGAACATGGAAGAGTGCACCTGCGAGCAGCGAGAACATAGCCAAGAGGACCTGAGACGGGGCCCGTCCCGACGGCTGCGGATGGCTGGTTCATCGGGGAGCCTGTGGCTCGGGCCCAGACTGAGGGGCTGCGGCTGACCGGTGAGGGCGGGCTACTCCAGCAGCTGACGAGGTGGGTGCTGGAGTCCGCTCTCGAGGGTGAGATGACTATCATCTCGGCGCCGACCTCACGGGACGAGTGCAGCGCCCGGGCCGGCAGGGGCCGGGGGGCGCGCTGGTGGTGTGTCCTGAACTGCTGACGCGTCCCGGAAATGCTGCTTGGGCATGCCCATGGCCTGCTAGTAGAGGCTTTCGGTGAAGATGGGTAGCCACTACCCATGCTGGGAAGCAGCGCGAGCATTTAAGTGAGGGGAGCGTTATTCCTGATATGGGAGGAGGCTGCGGAGATGTCCCAATCATGGCGTGTGGAAGATCTGGCTTGGCCGCTGCCCCCTGTCTGTGGAGTTCTCGGTCCTGCTCTGGTTTGGCACCTTCCTGACCCGGCGGCTGTCGAATCCGCTCTGGCCGCCCAAACGGTTGTTCGCGGCCGGCTGGAACTGTGGACTGTCCACGAGTCGGTCATCCGCACAGCGGAAAGGCTGATCGCGGAGCTCCTCGCCAGTGCCGCCCGATACAGCAGCGGACCTCTCTTCCTGGAGCTGGCCCGCTCTTCGCTCTCCCTCGCCATAGCGGTGCGCCAGCGTACGGAAACCGGCTGGGCAAACCCTGCTCCTTCCTGCATCAGCGATCGCGATCTTCAGGTCGCGGCCGCCCTAGCCGACACCCTCCACGTCCAACGTCTTCCCCACGACACCGGCTACGCCTTTATCACCCTGCTCCAGCACACCCCCACCCCCCGACGGAGAGAGACCATGAGCCAACCTCTGACCGCTCACGACCGCTGCGACCGCTGCGGAGCCCGGGCCTACATCCGCGCCTGCTTCAGCCAAGGCCGCGAGCTCCTCTTCTGCGCCCACCACGCCCGCCGCTACCAGGCAGCACTGGAGCACCAGATTTCCGAGCTCCACGACGTGACCCAGCGCCTCTTCACCGCCTCCCCCACCTGACCTCACCGCACGGCCTCGCGCCGATGCTGGTATCCACGTCGCTTGACGCGCCTCATGTGAGCTTGTTCCTATGTGTTCTCATCAGGAGCAAGGGGCGGTAGCTCAGTTGGTCAGAGCTGCGGACTTTTAATCCGTCGGTCGTGGGTTCGAGCCCCACCCGCCCCACTGAAACCTTTGTCCTGGCAGCAGCACGGTTCCCCGGAGCTAGTTATCTGCGGCAACGAATCGGCTCATCACTCTTGAAACGTTTGGATGAGAGAGCCGGGGCACGGCCTACGGGAATACTGACCCTTTGCCAGTCGAACGCGCCGCGCAGCGTCTGATGCATTTAACGGTGCGCCCCGCACTCCAACTCACTCCGATCTGCACCCACGCGCAGCTCTTCGCTGTTTGTCACTTCACTGCCATGAAGCCGACAGATCACGCCACAAGCCCGGGGACAGATGAAGCCCCGGGCCGTAGGTCGGGGTGGGCGTCACATCGCGGCCGCCGTCATCGCGCGGCACATCTGCGCGCAGCGGCGGCATGCCTCCGCGCACCTCATCATCATCGGATCATCCGGCATCGCCATACACGCCTGTGCGCACATGTCGCACGCCTTGGCGCAGATCTCGGCGATGTCGGCTGCCATCGGGGAGCGGCGCGTCATCATGTCCGCGCACATCCGGGTCATCTCCGAGCAGTCCATGACCGCCCGCATGACCTGCATCGACGGTGCGCTGCCCATTTGCATGCAGGCGCTCATCGTCTCCTCGCACACGCTGTGGCACGCCATGCATGCTTCGATGCACTCCTGCATCTCCCGGCTCATCTCAGGCACCGGACCGACAGACTGGCTCATGACTCCTCCTTGAACAGTAGAACCCGGAATGGGGTCTTTGCCCCTTATTTCACTTCTTCCGGTACCTGTTCGCCACAGCAGACACGCGGACTCTCGCGGGCATAAGAGGACATCCGGCCGCCTGGGGGCGCTGTAGGTGGCTGGGCGGTTCGGCAAGAAGACCCGGGGAGTCTGGGGCGTGACCCCGATGCCGGGCGCGGGATCGGGGTCACGGAGTCGTGCGGTCCGGTCGTGGGGGCGGCCGGAGTGGTGCACGCGTCGTGAGGAACAACGCCTGACGGCGGTGAAAGGGCACGTACTGCGTCCGTATGAAAGCCGCTCTCACACGGCCGGGAGAGATCGGGAGCGGTTGCTGCCGGCTTGCGACGCGCGCCGGGCCGGTGAGGGGCAAGGGCCGGGGGGGAGGGGTGTTGGAGCTTTCTTGATCGCCTCATCGGCCGGGGGTGCGCCGGACTCTTTCGTTTCCGTCGTCCCACGCATGGCCCGGGGCGTTCACACGGCGACCATTCTTCCGGCCTTCCCGCCCAGCCGAGCGGACGCAGGGACACCCTTGCAGCCTCGGCCTCTCCCCTTTGAGACCGGGGCTGCCCGCTGACTCGAGCTCCAGCCCCGCACCCCGCCCCTTCATCCGCGGGTCTGTGGCCTACCCGCCAGTCAGAGGCGAAAGCGCTCGACGGCTTCGCGGGAGGGGATGCGCGCCAGGAGGCGGTGCTCGCCGGATGGATAGCCGGTGCGGGCGCGGCAGCCGGGAACCCCATCGGCATCGCGATCTACAACTACGGACTGGGTTGTTTTCAGAACAGCGCCGGGGTGTCGCTGGTGTCTGCGATGACGGGACGAGGCTGGGCGGGGGAGGCCGTCCAGGCGGTCGGGTCCGGCTGCCGCAGCCACATTAGGCGCGGTCCCCGGGGCAGCGGTGCCAGTGGTGGAGCCAGTCGATGGTGTCGGTGCCGCTCGACTGACCATGATCGCCACAGCCGGATCATGCCATCCACCAGCACGGACGCCTCACCCACTATCACCAGCTTGTAGTACAAGCAGGGGATAGCTGCTCTATCGTCTGTTGACGACCGTGTAGTGCCACCGCCGCCCCCATTCCCAGGGGTGTGGTTTTTAGGGGGTACACCCTAATGCCCGGTATGCCCGTTTCTTGTTTGCTGGGAGATACGAAGTCCTGTCGGACGGGCTTGAAGATCTCTCCCCGGAAGCGGTCATCATGTATGCCACTCCTCGCGACAGCATCACCGGTTCCGCCGGCCTCGGCGTGGTGGCAGGCGGACGGCCGGCAACGCGGACCCCCGGTGCCGGCCGCGAGCATGGGGATGACCGCGCACTGACGCAGGCGCTGGAGTACGGGCCGCTGGCCCCGGCCACCGCCCGCCACGCCGCCCGCCCGGTATTGGAATCCTGGGGTCTGGATGAGGATCAGGTCTACGACCTGCTCCTGGTCATCTCCGAGCTGGTCACCAACGCCATCACCTATGCCCTGCCGCCCGTCGTCCTGCACCTGCACGCCACGGCGGAGGAGACCGGGCAGGTGCGGGTGCATGTCAGCGACGGCGGCCCCCGGCCCGCTGCCAACGCGACTGGCTGGGCCGCCCAGCGCCCCGAGGACGAGCACGGCCGCGGCGGGAACATCATCACCACCCTCGCCGACTGCGCCGGCACCGACTGCGACGCCGACGGCCTCATCGACCACTGGGCCGCCCTCGACGCCGCGTAACCCCCCTGGCCTGGATTTTGAACATGAACATGCCCTCACCCTTCCCTGGGGAATGCAGGGAAGGGAGCAGGCCGGGCCTAAGAGGTCCTAACAAAGGCGCTGGACGTGTCGGTAGGTGATGAGGCAGGTGGCGAGGCCGAGGAAGGCTTCGTGGATGTCGTCGCGTCGTTCCCAGCGGACGCGTAGCCGCCGGAA
>NZ_JBITXX010000064.1:0-3778 GCF_044544925.1 Streptomyces sp. NPDC053431
GGGCGGCTTCAAAGTCTTGGTGATCAGGCGGATGGGCTGCTCACGACGTTGTGGCGACGGTCCAGCGGCCGGCCACGCCCGCAACGAAGTTCCGGCTCCGTGGGCTGGTGGCGCCTTGGGAAGGGGAACACGCGGGCGGGCGCATCAGGGGGCTGCCGCAAAGTCCTGTATGTACGTGTTTGTGCTGGTGAGAGCCCCATGCCTGGAAAGACCGAAACTCCGCTGGGAGTGGGATGATCTTCGGGTGGTGTGTCTCCGGGAGAGGATTGCCAGTGTCGGATGTGCCGCCGCCGTACAAGAACCACCAGTACCCGGTAGAGATCATCGCGCAGTGCGTCTGGCTGTACCACTGTTCCCCTCAGCCACCGCGAGATCGAGGAACTGATGCTCGAGCGCGGCGTCATCATCTCCTTACGAGACAATCTGGCGGTGGTGTCTGAAGTCCGGGCAGGCCTACGCCAACACGCTACGCAGAGCGGGCATCGCACGTCGGCGCGGTGCCCACCGCTCCCGGCCTCCTCGCTGGCGCTGGATTCGGTAGCTGCGCCGGCTGGCCACATCGGTGCTGACCCTGGGGCTCGCCCTCTGCGACACGGCGGTGGGGGCCTGGTTGAGCATGTCTCCTGGCTCATCTACGCCCGAAGGGCGTGAACTGAACGCGCGGTGAAGACGGCACGACTGCTTCAGAGATCCTCGCCGCCTGGGCAGCGGGTCTGCAGAGGTCCGTGCAGGCTGGGCGAAGGCGACTTACGGGTCTCAGAGGTCGTCTGGTGCGCGTAGTCCGTGAAGGTTGCGGTTATGCGTCTCGCCAGGTTGGGGTGGTTTCGGTGTCTGCTCACCGTCGGCGGAGGCCCGCATTCTGGGCTGCGGACGGGCGGTACGAGTAGGGCTTATGCCCGACGCCACAGGCTGACCGCCTGCGGCGTCACCCCGGGTGCCTCCACGATCTCGATCTGCTACGTCCCCTGTTCGAAAAATCAGCCGCCTGCATGCGCCACCACTCCAGGTCAACCGCCGAATATAACCAGATCAGTACTCGGTCCAGCTGTATCAGTCCGAGGCCCAAGCAGGTCGCGATCAGATCCAGTCGCGTTTTTGGGCGAAGAGGGCGAGTTGGAACCGGTTGGCTGCACCCAGGCGGAGCATCAGGTCTGCGGTGTAGCGGCGGAAGGTACGGACTGAGATACCCATTTCTCGGGCGCCACTCTCGTCTTTTTCAGTGCGGCTGAGGATGGCGAGGACTTGGTGTTCGGTCTCGGTGAGGAGCGTGTCAGGATCGGGATGGTCTCGGTCAGGGCGGGGCAGGTCTTGGGCGGCTGTCCAGGTCTTCTCGAACAGGGTGATCATGTTTGTTACCAGAGATGGCTGGCGTACCAACAGAGCGCCGCGACTACTGTCGTGGGGGTCGAGAGGGACGAGCGCGATTTCGCGGTCGTATATGAGCATTCGGTCCAGAGGCTTATCGATGGTACGGATACGTGCGCCCAGGCTGGAGATCTCGGTGAGGTAGGCGCTGGTGGCAGGGTCGTCCAGTGCCTTGCGCAGGACGATGGTGCGCACGATGGTGCCTCGGCGCAGGCAGCGCAGGTCGAGTGGGCGGGCGGCAGCGATCGCGGCCGGTTGTAGCGCTCCGTCCGGGTACAGGCCCAGGACTTCGTGGTGAGTGAAGAAGGCGAGGTCTTCGAGGCGATCGCGGACTTGTTGCAGGCCTTGGATATGCTCGATGTCTTCCAGGTTAGGGGCTTGGGTCGGGCTGAGGCCGGTGTCGCGTTCACGGATGAGTGAGGCAATCGAGCGACGGGCAGAACTGATCTTGCGAATTTCCTCAGTAGCAGCTTCCAGGCGCTGCTCAACGAGCCGCTCCACGACGATGGCCGGGTCGAGAGCAAGTAGGTTACGACCCCGCCGGCGGATAAGGCCGAAGTGCTCCAACTGGTCGAGAGACTCGTCTAGAACGTCGCGATCCAATGCCGTCTGTGCAGCAGCATCTGATACTTCCGCGTCGGGGTTCCTCAGCAGGTACCGATATACCTGTTCAGCGACACCAGAAACACCCAGACTCGCCAATTGGTCCATTCCCTAAACCTCCGACCATCAACCAATCCTGACGATTGCACGCGGTTGCGAATCCTTAGGCTACGACAACAAGATAAATGGCCGGTCACCGGAATTTAATCAATGATCACAGCAGGGCGATGCATAGACAAGCACCTCCAGTTGAATCGAGTATAAATTACCTGAACCAAGTATCAGTTACTTAAGATTCACGCCCCAATCACCCCAACTTGCAGCTAAAGCCTCTGACTGACGCAGCACAAGATCACGTGATTCGCAATAGGCTCAGCCCCAAGAGGGTCCCTAGCTCATGCAGTCGCCCCGGCTTACCCCGTTCCTCGAATTCTCTTCCCTGTCTCACAAGCACCACCATTTATCACCCGTACGGGTCGGAGCGGTGCAGTTTGAGAGTTGGAGATGGGTGAGGCAGGAAGTGCCAGGTGATGGGCAAAGGATTTCCAGACTGGCTATCCGGCGGTCCGGCCGTTCGGGACCCGCCAGCCATGTCGTCGTGTTGTGGATAGAGGGTGCAGTTCCAGTCGCCACGGTCCTGTCTCTGTCGCGAGGAGCGCCGCGCGCAGCACATCTCCTGGCATCCCGCCCGAGGCCATAGCCCCAAGGTCTTCAAGCAGGTCTTGGGATCCTGTCTCAAGATCCTCACCGGCCGCCGCATGGATCTCGTCGCCGACCGCACTCGCACCGTCAATCGGCTGAGGACCCAGCTGACCGGGATCTTCCCCGGTCTGGAGCGGGCTCTGGACCTCACCAACAAGGGTCCGCTGACCTTGCTGACCGGCTACCAGACACCTGCGGCCATCCGTCGGCTCGGCGCCAGGCGTCTGGAGACCTGACTGCGCAACCGCAAGGTCCTCCGCGCCGACCAGCTCGCCGAGGCCGCGGTCGAAGCGGCCGAGCGCCAGCACACCAGCCTGCCCGGGGAGACGCTGACCGCCCAGATGGTGCACACCTTGGCGAAGGCGGTGATGACCCTCAACGAGCAGGTCGCCGAACTGGACAAGCTTCATCGAGGCCCGGTTTCGCGGCCACCGCCACTTCGATGTGATCACCAGCATGCCCGGCCTTGGCATCATCCTAGGGACTGAGTTCCTGGCCGCCACCGGCGGCGACATGTCCGTCTTCGGAACACCGGACCGCCTCGCCGGCTTCGGCGGCGTCGCACCCGTCCCGCGCGACTCCGGCAAGAACAGCGGAAACCTACGGCGGCCGCAGCGCTACAACCGACGGCTCCAGCGCGTCCTCTACACCTCCGCGCTCTTCAGCATCCGACGGTCTGAGGAATCCCGCCGGTTCTACACACGCAAACGCGCCGAAGGCAAGCGCCACACCCAAGCCGTCCTCGCCCTCGCCCGCCGCCGTGTCAACGTCCTCTGGGCCCTCCTCCGCGATGGACGGTTCTACGAACTCACACCACCGGCAGCCCTCGCCACTTGACAGACCACATTAGGAATCAGTGCAACATGGCCTGCTGGTTCCGGTACGTATGCATCCTGAATGGCATCCGTCAGCAGCCCGGGCTCCCTTTGGCCCGACTTTCCGGCCGGACATTAATCTCTCGCCGCATTTTCGGTCAGCGCCTCTCCGCTTGACGTCGGTTGTCAGTCGCGAATCGGGGGGACATCGCCGGTCATGTGGCAGGAGGAGCGGGCGTGCACTCAGCACTGGCTTGCATTTACTGCGTGAAGGTCTGGGTTCTCGCTGGCGG
>NZ_JBITXX010000065.1:0-3414 GCF_044544925.1 Streptomyces sp. NPDC053431
TGGGCCGTCGTCCGGCGACGTAACCACCCCTCCAGCACCGCCCGCTGGGCGTCGGTGACCGACAACGGCGGAATCTTCGGACCCGGACGACTCATGCCCGACTAACGACGAATCTCTGACTCAGGTCACTAGATCGGAACCCCAGATCACACCCTCGACCTGCTCGCGCAACCGCTCCGAGTGCTGCCCCCTCCTACCTGCCGATGGGCAGATACGGCTGGATGCACTTCAACTGGGCAATCGGTGAGCTGCCTGCGCGTGACGACCACAGTCCTGTCGGGTGTCGCTCCTACAAAGTGACGCGGCCCGCACCAGCACAAACACCGACTTCCCACTCCGCAGCTCAAGCGAGTAAGACCGGCGCCGTTGCTCCTTCCGTCGCGATCATCTACGCGCTTCTGGACAGGGTGCGCCGCACTTGATCGGGCGGGCTGCCGCGACGTAGGGAGCCAGAGCATCCCTGAGCACGGAGGCCTGACTGCTGTTCAGATCGACCTCATAGGTCTCGCCGTCGATAGCGAAGGAGACTGTCTCTGATTTCACCGAGTGAGTTGAATCTACCGGCACGATTTCCTGCCGTTCTAGAATCGTCTCTTCTTTCCTTTTTCGTAGCGCATTGGGTGGTTCCGTGTTGTCGTGCGTTTGACTGTGACAGATGCAAGCGCAGACAGCCCCGCTCAGTGTCTTCACTGGGCACGACTGGTGATGGCCAGTAATGCACCAACCGAACTTCGACACACGCACCCCCCAAATCATGTCTATGAAGGCCCGACTCGCCCCTAAGGTGGGAGTGGAGGGAGTCGAACCCTCACGTCGCGAAGGACACCGGGACTTGAATCCGGCGCGTCTGCCCGTTCCGCCACACTCCCGTTCAGTATAGCTAGCCTCAGAGTACCTCAGCCACCGAGAAGCATCTCCGGGGCAGGAGCATCCAGCCGAACGCAGTTTCGTACAATCTGGGTCGATGGGTCGGCCCGCCTTGGGAAATATCCTCAGTCATCACAATTTTCGGGGAATCTCTGCGAATGTGTCGCAATAAAGCGCAATCGCGATATTCCAACAGGAGGAGTAAGCGTATATTTGCGCGGGGCGGCGGGAATGAGTAATCATCACTCGCCTTCGTCGACTGGCTTCATTGATGTACCACTGACCCGCAACGGCATCGCCGGTCAAATCCCAGTCAGCCGCAGCACCAACCTGTCCAGCAAACACACTTAGAGGCCCTTATAAGGCCGTGTCCTATGTGGTGAGGCGGACGAGGCGTTTGTAGCGGCGGGTGGCTGCGGCCAGTCCGGGAAAGGCCAGGTAGTTGGTGGGGTCGTGTTCGTAGCGGTGGTTGAGCCGACGGTAACCGGTGAGCCAGGAGATGGTCCGCTCGATGACCCGCCGGTGCCGGCCTAGGTGTGTTGTCCGGAGAGGTTGGTGCTGCGGCTGGCGGGGGTTTGGCCGGCGATGCCGGTGTGGGGTCGGTGGTAGTTGATGTCGGCTGTGATCCGGGTGGCGGCTGCTTGCGGGGACTGGGGGTGGTCGGGTGGGTACCGGTGGCGGGGTGTTCGGCGAACAGAGCCACGGTCAGGGCGAGGTGGGGCTTGTAGTGGGTGGACCAGGCGGGGCGGCCTGCGGCTCCGCCACTGTCGAGGGCTGACCCTGCGGCAGCCGTGGCTCCAGCCGGGCCACTGGCCGTCAAGCAATGGCAGTGAGCGCGGGCATCTGATCATTTTCAGGAGCTGTGTTGTCGCAGGTCGCCCTGCCAGCTGCCGGTACCGCATGCTTACCCGACAGACCGCTACGGCGTCACAGCTCAGGTGGGACTCTTGGGTCAGCGGCACGTGCGCTCCCGTTCAGGCCGCCTTACTCGCTGGACGCCACCACCCGGCGTCGATGACCGGCGTGCTGCGGGGGCGGCCGTCCCCGGTATCACAGGCGGGTGGTCAGCAGCAGAGCGCCGTCCGCGGCATAGGCACGGACGGTGGGCTTGGAGAGGTCGGAGCGGAGAGGTGTGGACGTATCCGCAGAGTAGGCGACCCAGCCCGGAGAGCCGGGCAGCGTGTAGATCCTGGCCCGAAGGGTCTGGTCACCGACCTCAATAGTGATCTTGGAGGGTGCTCCGGGATCACGGTAGATCCCGGCCCAGACAGTGCCCGAGCTGCTGCCCCGCGCCACCATGCCCCCCACGTGGCCGGCGGGTGTGTCCGCGACCAGGAGGGTGTCCGGGGCGGAGGCGGGATGACCGGCGGCCACCAGAAACAGGCCCTGCCGGGTCAGCCACAGGGACGTGCCCGAAAGAGTCGTGACCTTTTCGCCGGATGCCACCACCTGAGCGGTCGCGGTCGCTGTCGCGGTGCTGGCGGGCATGACGGGGGGTGTTGCGGTTGACCGGACGGCCAGGAGGCCGGCGGGGGCGAGGAGTGCCGCGGCAACAGCCAGGCCGGCGGCGCGACGGCGGCGGCGGCGCAGGCTCTGTCCCTGACGGATAACCGCTCCTACAGGGGGCGGACCAACGGGGACTTGGGAAGCGGCCTGACGCAGCGCTTGGGACAGGGCGTCGTCGGAGTTCACCGGCCGTCCTTTCCTGTCAAGTGGATGGGTGTAGAAGGCGAGAGGGAGGCAAGGGAAGTGCGGCCGGTCAGCTCGATCAGTAAGCCGTCCTGGCGTAGCTTGGCCAGGGCGCGGGACAGCTGGCTGCGCACCGTGCTTTCCTGGGTTCCCAGCGCTGCCGCTACCTGGGTGTGAGGCATGTCCTCGAAGAAATGCAGTACCACCGCCGTGCGCTGCCGGGCCGGCAGCTTCCCCAGCGCCTGTATCAGGGCCTCGCGCTGGTCCCGGGACGTCTCATGGGACGGTGCGGCAGTGTCGGGCAGGTGGCTGGTGAGCCATTCACGGATCCGGCTGCGGCGGAACTGGTCCGCGTGGCAGCGGATCATGATCTGGCGCAGGTAGGCGGCCGGGTCGTGGCTGTCACGCACCCGGTGCCACTTCACGAAGGCCCGGGCCAGCGCGCTCTGGGCGAGGTCTTCGGCACTGTGGTGGCTTCCAGTAAGCAGGTAGGCGGTGCGGACCAGGGCCGGCCAGCGAGCGGCCATGAAGTCCTGGAACTCATCGTCGATGGTGCTGGTCATTTGGTCCTTGCCCAAGATCGGCGTGCAGCCCAAGCAAGCAGCAGGCGGCCACCGCCCAGAAAGCGGCGGCCGCCCGTTCTGCTAGTTCTGCACGGTGATAACCGGCTTGTCCTCGCCGACCTTGTGCGTGTCGAACACGTAGAAGGGCCTTGACCCCGAATCTTGGACACGGGCTATGCGGCTTGGGTCAGCGTAGTTGATGTTGTTCCGAGCGCTGTCTCGTAAGCGATCGGGCTGCGTTGTCCGAGTCGGGAGTGCCGGCGTCGGGTGTTGTAGCGGTGGAGCCAGCGGAACG
>NZ_JBITXX010000066.1:0-3295 GCF_044544925.1 Streptomyces sp. NPDC053431
CCCGCTACGAGAAACGTGCCTACATCTACCTCGGCACCGTCACCCTCGCCGCCCTCATCATCTGGCTCCGAACATGATCCAAGAAACAGTCCCTAACTGATCGTTTCAGAATGAGGTTCGAAGGCGCCTCAAGCAGATGATGCTGCAAGCGAGTTGGAGCAAACCGAGGTGGAGATCAGCGCGTATCTCGTAGCGGATCCGCAGTCGTTTGAACTGGTGCAGCCAGGCGAAGGTCCGCTCCACTGCCCAGCGGGTCTTGCCCAGGCCGGAGCCGCGCGGGACGCCTCGCCGGGCGATCTTGGTGGTGATGCCGCGGGTCTGGAGGATGCGCCGGTATTTGTCGTAGTCGTAGCCGCGGTCGGCGAACAGCCGTCGCGGCCGGTGACGAGGCCGGTCAAACAGGCCACGGATGAGGGGAATCGCATCGAGCAGGGGCGTCAGCGGGGTTACATCGTGCCTGTTTCCGCCGGTCAGGCGACGGCGAGAGGTGTGCCATACGGTCGACGATCAGGTGGTGCTTGCTGCCCGGCCGCGCGCGGTCGACCGGCGAAGGCCAGGTGTGAGCCCCCCTTTCAGGGCCCGGACGTGCGAGCCGTCGATCGCGGCGTCGTCCATGTCGAGCAGACCTGCCTTGCGCAGTTCGGCCAGGAGGACTTCGTGCAGGCGGGGCCAGACGCCGGCCTCGGTCCAGTCCCGCAGTCGCCGCCAGGCCGTTACCCCGCTGCACCCGGTCCGCTGGGCGGGCACGTCTCTCCAGCTCACGTTCTTGCGCAGCACGTAAACGATGCCCCGAAGAGCCGCACGGTCGTCCGCCGGCAACGTCCGGGATACCGATGACGCCGCAGCGGCCAGGGCGGCAGCAGTGGAGCGATACGTTCCCACAGGTCATCAGGCACAAGATCATCCGGCACCCGGATCACCCTGCCGCCATCAAACCCGACCGCCAAGCCCTCGCGCTGAACTCATTCTGAAACGATCAGTAACACGAATCGGTGCTTTGCGCCGGCTCCCACGGCACGCTCCCGCAGCCGAGAGGCCAGCATGGATTCGTGTCGCCAATGCCATAACAGGCCCGTTGCGATGAGTTCACCGTCCGCATCCGCCGACAGCCCCGTGATCAGGCGATTGCTGACGATCTGCATGAGACGCTTCCCCGCCACCCACCATAATGAACCATCCAGGGCGGCCCGACGTCTCACCGCTAACCCTGCACGAGCTCGTAGGAGACCTACATTACGAAGATCTACCACAACGAGCGCCCGGCGCCATTGCTGTTCGCCGAACTCAGTCCTGAGTGCGCGGGTGTATCTGGCTGCTATAGGGCCCGCTGGAGTCTGGCGGACAGGAAGGCAGGCCGTGCCAGATATGCCGAGGCCCGGGCAGGCTGACAAGCACACGCAACCCCCTGCTGACAAAGTCCTCGTGGGACGTCCCTCTGCCTCACAGCCTAACTAGCAAGCCTCGCCGAGAGGTTGCAATGTTTTGTGCCGCATCCGGTTACTCGGCTCTGCCCTTGGCAGGTATGACCGCTGCCGCAGAAGTCCTTCCCCGGCAGCGCGCAGTTGCTGAACTTCTTGCGCGAGCAGTGTGCTGATATCTTTAAGATGAGACAAAGTCGATATCACACAAACAGGCGCTAAGAGATTTTTGAGCCTAATTTACTCAGGAGTGGATGAGACGGTTAGGGGAGAGTGGATCACACCGACAGAGACTGGTCTTCCGCGTCGTTCGCTCTCCGGCCGCAGCCCCCTGGGCAGGGCGGCCCGAGTCCATGGTGAGGTAGGCCGTATCGGCGACTTCTTCTGATGCTGCACGTTCGTATGCCGCGCCGCGTAGGGGGAAGGTGCCTCAGACGAGGAGACAGTGTCGCCTATTGCGAGTGAGTGGCGTCACACAGAAAGGCGGTGAGGCTGCGTGACCATGAAGGATCTTTGGCGCGTCTTGAGCGCCTGCGCGGGAAAGTATGACAACGGCAGTGAGCCGGTGGGCAGTTACGCAGATCGCACGTTCAGGGAGATGGGGTGGGATTCCCTCACGCTGATCGATGCTGCGGACCGGATCAAAGAGGAATACGGTGTCGCAATCGCGTACCGGTACTTTGACGAGCCGCGGACGCCGAGAGACGTCTTCAATTTTATTTGTGCGCAGAAGGCGATCATCTAGACAGCCGCTCTGTGCGCGTAGAGATACCGTCCGCCGGGCTTGCTGCTGACTCGATCGTGAGACTGCGACCCTCTCGACTCCGCCACTCTCAGACTGCGGCCTGGGCCCGAGGTGGCCCCATCAGCCTGGGCAAGCCCCCGGTGGACCAGGCCCCGGCCACGCAGACCGAACAGCAAGGTCAAAAAGCGTCCACTGCACCCAGCTCGGGAATTGGCCCACCAGCGGCCCTACACCTCAGGATACGAGGCATTGAAGCGCTCACCGTCTGACTGCCCTGTTACGACTGCCACCGACCCTTGCAGGCACCCCCCCCAGACGCGGAGCGCCACAAGCCGCAGCCGATATGTTTCGCCAGCGCACCATGAGGAACCGCAGCTACTGTCCACGCTGGTCGCCGCTTCTGTCTGTTTCGGTACGGTGGAGGCGGGATGCTACTGGCCCGCTGCGGCCGGCGATTCTGATACGGACAAGGGCCCGCTGTCGACACAACCGTGAACAGTAGATGCCCCAGCCGAAATCCCCCACGGTAGAGGAGGCATCACCACATTCGTCGCACCGCAGCGCCATATCCGCTCCTTCCGAACTTCCTGCAAACCGGTGCCACTGTGTCACAGATAACGATCTCGGCAGGGGGTGGCGAATTACTCAGTGACTGACTGTGCATGAAGCAAGCAGCCGGATCAGGGCGAGCGCCGGCGGGGAAGCAATGAGCTTGTTCAGCCTCTTTCATCCAAGTTAGCCGCAGGTCATCAGGGTAGGGGTGGCTTGGGTGATGTTGCCGAGGCGGTAAGACGTCGTTTCCTTTGGCGGTTGGCTCGTTGTGCTGGGCATGACGAGTCTCGCTGAACGGCTGCCGCCGGATGAGTTGTGGGAGTTGTTCCGCAGGGTGGTGCCGGAGACGGTGGTGGTACGGCCGCAGGGAGGTGGGCGCCGGCGGGCGGGGGATCGTGAGTGTCTGGCCGCACTCGTGTTCGTGGCGACGTCGGGGTGCACGTGGCGGCAGGTGCCGCCGTTGTTCGGGCCGGCCTGGCCAACGGTCTACCGGAGGTTCGCCCGCTGGAGCAAGGACCGGGTCTGGGTCCGTCTCCACCGGGTCGTCCTGGATGAACTCGGCGCCCGGGGAGGCCTGGAC
>NZ_JBITXX010000067.1:0-2722 GCF_044544925.1 Streptomyces sp. NPDC053431
CGTGGTGCTTGCTGCCCGACCGTCCTCGGTCGACCGGGCTGGGCCCGCTTTTGGGCCCCTGCGGGCAGCCCGGACATGGCTGGAGTCGATCACCGTCCGCGACCAGTCCAGCTGCTTCGCCGAACGCAGCTTCGTCAGCAGGATGGCATGGAGCCGGTCCCAGACACCGGCCTCATTCCACGCGGCCAGCCGTCGCCAGCACGTCATGCCGGAGCCGAATCCGAGCTCCTGGGGCAGGTACTCCCACTGGATGCCGGTGTGCAGGACGAACAGGATCCCGCACAGAGCCTGCCGGTCCGGCACCCGCGGCCGCCCCGCCACCAGTTTCGACGCCGGGACCGGCAACAACGGCTCGACCAGCGACCACAGTTCGTCCGAGACGATCCACGGCCGGGAGTTCCTCCTCGCCACGAACAGACCAACGAGCAACCAAGCCGACAGTCACATGATCAACAGCTTCTGTTAGGGCCTCTTAAGGGGAAGCGGAGCCGGCCATGCGGGCGGAAGACCTGCTGCAGACCCATACCGTGTGGGACCGCGACACCGTCGAGCTGCGTCTGACCGGAGGACTCGACTCGCCGCCGTCCCCCTTCCAGCAGGCCGCCGCCACCGCCCTGAACACCCGCCCCGCCACCTTCGCCTGGACTTGACCGGCCTCCCCTTCTGCGACCACACCGGCCTGCGCGCCCTGCACCAGCTCACCCACCAGGCCCACACCGCCCACATACACCTGCACCTCACCGGCATCCACCCCCGCCTGCACCGCACCCTCCCCAGCGCACGCCCTCTTTTTCCCCGCACCCCGCCCGCCCAACGCTACTGGCCCTCGCCACCGCCCAACACCAGGCATCCCTCCGCGCGCTCCGCCCCGTCCGGATCGCGGGAGCACCGCACGGCTCGCGGCCCCGGTCTCGAAGGGGAGAGGCCTGGGCCGTCGGGCCATGTGATTCGACAAGAACCGTGGGGGCACCGACGCGACCCCTGCCGGGCGGGGCCAGGGCTGCGGATCCGTGGGGGCCCGGCCGCGGAGCGCCCGGACTGGTGTACGCGTCACCCCGCACAGTGCCCCACCAGCCCCAGAGACACGGCGTCCCTACGGCTCTCTCCGCCCGGAAGGAACATGCGCAAGGAGCCTGCTGTCAATACTTGGGCCGGTCCGGTCCCGCGGGCACTCGCGCCCACTACAGTTTTCTTCATCGCCTCATCAGCCAAGGGGCCGGCACCGGACTCTTCCGGCGATCTGGTCCCGCGACGCACACCTAACCTGGACGGGCTGGTGCATCACAGCGACGCTGGCAGTCAAATGTGGCCATCCGCTACACCCAGCGCCTGTCCGAAACCGGGACCGTACCAAGCGTCGGCAGTGCCGAAGACGCGCTGGACGACGCGCTCATGGAGTCCATCGGTCTGTTCAAGACGACCATCAAGCCCGGCGGCCCGTGACAGACCCTCGACGACGTCGAACTCGCCACGCTGACCTGGATCGACTGGTACAACAACCAGCGCCTGCACAGCTCGATCGGCGACCTTCCACCCACCGAGTACGAGACCATCCACTACCGTCCACCCCAGACCGCACCGGCGGCCTGAGAAACCACACAACCCCGCCTCCAACAAATCCAGGGCGGTTCACACCTCGTCTCCGTGGCCCGGCAGCCGGGGTCTGTAAAGATTTCTTACAGTCCCGGCAGTCGCCACCGAAGGGACAGGGCGGTATGGCGGGTGCTGCGCCAAGTCTTCAGGGGATGGCAGCGTGACCTCGCCAGCACCAGACCCGCGTGATGGAGGCACTGGGCCAGCAGATGGCCGCCGATGCCGCAGCGCCGACGCCGGGGCTGGACCGTCAGCTGCGACAGCACGGCCATGCCCGCAGTGGCCGGTGCGGGCGCGAGCAGGGCTGCGGTGGCCAGGTGCTGGCCGTCGGTGTCGGCGAGTTCGAGGCGCCAGCCTGCAGGTTCAGTCGCCCAGCCGAGCCCGGGCCAACGCGATCAGCACGGCGATCACCTCGAAGTCCTCGCGGCCGTGCAGCCACACGATCAACCCCGCGTCATCTGCAGCCCTCACCTGGCAGCGCACTACCCCCGCCACCTCGCCGTACTGATCGCACACCATGAGCGTTTCCTCCCCCTGCAGACTTTCGTCTGTGTGAGTAGTTCGTGCGCCGGCTGCTGGCCGGGCAGCCAGTCCGCGTCGATCAGCCCCAGCACCACCGGTTCGGCTTCTAGTGCCTCGGACGGCTTGACTGGCTGCCGCTGCTGCCGGTCCGGTCGGCACGCTCATACAGCCCCTGCTTTCCTCTCCGAGATCACAGGCGCACCTCCGTGCTGCGGAAAGACCATTTGCAAGCGCTCAAGCCCCGCGGGTGTAGGCGTGGAGCTGGTCGATCTCGGCGAACCCTGCCGCGGTGTGCAGGGCAAGGGCGACATCGAGGTCCGGCTCGTCGTCTGCGGGAGCGGGCGGGACTGTGGTCACCTCACGGACTCCGCGGTCGGCGAGATGCGCCAGGCACTGTTCCAGCAGGATGTTGCCCCTACTGCGGCGGGCCGGGGACGGGCTCGCCCATTGCAGTGTCGTGGTCCCGTCGACGGCAGGCCGACAAGGGCCTCACCGATACGCGCGCCGTCCCGCCCCCCGTTACCTAATGGGACCTGAAGCCGACGGATCGCTACCCGTTACCCGGTCCTGTGAGACCTCGAAAAAGAGCGCGGCCGCCGGCTTCACC
>NZ_JBITXX010000068.1:0-2524 GCF_044544925.1 Streptomyces sp. NPDC053431
TCGTCGAGGGTTTCGCCCTTCCAGGCGAAGACGGGGATGCCGGCGGCGGCGATGGCGGCGGCGGCGTGGTCCTGGGTGGAGTAGATGTTGCAGGAAACCCAGCGGACTTTCGCGCCGAGGGCGACGAGGGTTTCGATGAGGACGGCGGTCTGCACGGTCATGTGGAGGGAGCCGGTGATCCGGGCGCCGGCCAGGGGCTGGGCCTGGGCGTATTCGCGGCGGATGGCCATGAGGCCGGGCATCTCGTGTTCGGCGAGGGTGATCTCCTTGCGGCCGAACTCCGCCAGGCCGATGTCGGCGACCTTGAAATCGGTGAACTCAGACACGTGCAAAGCTCCTAGTGCTGTCGGTGCCGGGCGTGGCGTAGGTGGACTGGATGTTCTGGTGGATCTCAAGCGTCGCGAGGGACTTGTTCAGCGTGATGTAGTGCAGGCCGGGCGCGCCCTCGGCCAGGAGGCGCTCGGCCATGCGCGTGGCGTGGTCGACGCCGATGCGGTGGCCGGCGGCCGGGTCGTCACGCGCGGCTTCCAGGCGGTGGGCCAGGTCCTCCGGAAAGCTCGCGCCGCTGAGTTCGGCGAAGCGGCTGATCTGGCGGACGTCGGTGGCCGGCATGATCTCCGGGATGATCGGGGTGTCGCAGCCGGCCACGTCGACCCGGTCGCGCAGCCGCAGGTAGTCCTCCGGGTCGAAGAACATCTGCGTGATCGCGTAGTCGGCCCCCGCCTTGCACTTGGCGACGAAGTGCCGGATGTCGCTCTCCCAGTCGCGCGACCGCGGATGCTGCTCGGGGAACGCGGCGACACCGATGCCGAAGTCGCCCAGTTCTCTCACCAGGGACACGAGTTCATGGGCGTGGGTGAAGCCCTCGGGATGCGGGATCCAGGGCGCGTTCGGGTCGCCCGGCGGGTCGCCCCGCAGGGCGAGGACGTCCCGCACGCCCGCGTCGGCGTACTGGCCGACGATGTGGCGCAGTTCGGCGACCGAGTGGCCGACGGCGGTGAGGTGGGCGACGGGCCGCAGCGTCGTCTCCGTCGCGATCCGCTTGGTCACCTCGACCGTACGGTCCCGGGAGGAGCCGCCCGCGCCGTACGTGACGGAGACGAACGTCGGCGACAACTGCTCGATCCGGCGGATGGCGTTCCACAGCGTGTGGGTGCCCGCCTCCGTCTTCGGGGGGAAGAACTCGAAGGAGAAGGAACGGGTTCCGCTCGCGAGGACCTCGCGCACGGTGCTCATCGGCGTCCTCCCGCGTTGAAGTAGGTCGCTTCGGGGTGGTGGACGACGAAGGCGTCCGTGGACTGCTCGGGGTGCAGCTGGTACTCCTCGGACAGCTCGACGCCGATCCGTTCGGGCCGCAGCAGGGCCGCGATCTTGGTGCGGTCCTCCAGGTCGGGGCAGGCCGGGTAGCCGAGGGAGTAGCGGCAGCCCTGGTACTCGGTGCGCAGCATCCCCTCGATGCCGGCGGGGTCGGAGCCTCCGATACCCCACTCCGCGCGCACCCGTCCGTGCCAGTACTCGGCCAGCGCCTCCGCCAACTGCACCGACAGACCGTGCAGTTCGAGGTAATCGCGGTAGGAGTCCGACTCGAAGAGCTTGCCCGTGGCCTCGCCGATCTTCGAGCCGACGGTGACCATCTGGAGAGCCAGGACATCGGTCTCTCCGGACTCCTCCGGGCGGAAGTAGTCGGCGAGGCAGAGGCGGCGGCCCCGCTGCTGGCGGGGGAAGGTGAAGCGGGTCCGCTCGCCTCCGTTCTCGTCCAGGACGATCAGGTCGTCGCCCTTGGAGACGCAGGGGAAGTAGCCGTAGACGACCGCGGCTTCCAGGAGGCGGTCGGTCTGGAGGCGGTCCAGCCAGCCGCGGAGGCGGGGGCGGGCTTCCGTCTCGATGGTGTCCTTGTCCTTCAGGCCCCACTGACCCTTGAACAGCGCAGCCTCGTCCAACCAGCTCGCGTACTCGGCCAGCTGGATGCCCTTGACCACCCGCGTCCCGAGGAAGGGCGGCTCGGGTACGGGGTTGTCCACGGCGACGTCCGAACGGCCCGCCGGCTCCGGCTCACGCACCGCCTCCACCAACGGCGTTTCCCGCTTCGGCACCCGGCGCTGCTTCAGCTCCGGCAACGTCGCGCCCGGCACCCCCCGCTTCACCGCCATCAGCGCGTCCATCAGCCGCAGACCCTCGAAGGCGTCGCGCGCGTAGCGGACCTCACCCTGGTAGATCTCGTGCAGGTCCTGCTCGACATACGCCCTGGTCAGGGCCGCACCGCCGAGGATCACCGGGTACTTGGCGGCCAGACCCCGGCCGTTCAGCTCCTCCAGGTTCTCCTTCATGATCACGGTCGACTTCACCAGCAGACCGGACATGCCGATCACGTCGGCGGAGTGCTGCTCGGCCGCCTCCAGGATCGCCGACACCGGCTGCTTGATCCCGATGTTGACGACGTTGTAGCCGTTGTTGGAGAGGATGATGTCGACGAGGTTCTTGCCGATGTCGTGGACGTCGCCTCGGACGGTGGCGAGCACGATGG
>NZ_JBITXX010000069.1:0-2197 GCF_044544925.1 Streptomyces sp. NPDC053431
GGTTGTACGTCTTGTGGTTGCCGCGGCCGGTGTCCGTCAGCGTGTACGACGGGGCGGTGCCGAGGGTGACCTGACCGCTGTACATCGTGTTGCCGGTGCCGGTGTGCACGGCCTGCCACTCGTGCAGCTTCGCGCCGGAGGCAGCGTCCGTGACGACATGGAGCTCGTTGGGCGTGCCGTCGTGCTGGAGGCCGCCGACGACGGTCTCGTACGCGAGGACGGGCGAACCATGCGCCATCCAGACGACCTTGCGCGGGGCGCGCTCGGCGGCCGTCGCCTTCGAGCCCTCGGCCTTGGCCGCGTTGAGCGCCTGCTTCTCGGCGGCCGCCGGTGCGATGTCGGCGCTGAGGTCGACGTTCTTCAGCTGGGCCTGAGAGGCCTTGATGATCGACAGGGTCGCCCCAGCCTTGGTCTCGGCGACGATCAGGTCACCGCCGAGGACGGGCAGCCCGGTGAGCGTGCGCTCGTAGCGCGTGTGGGTCGTGCCGTCGCGGTCCTGGACGACGTCGCGGACGACCAGCATCTCCTGAGCGCCGAGGCCGAGGGCCTTGGCCGTGTTCGCCTTGTCGGCGTCAGCGGCCTTGATGAGCGCGGCGCGCTCGGCGGGGGAGAGGTCGGCCGGCAGCTTGCCGGCGTTGGCCTTGTCGGCCGCCTGCGCCTTGGGCGCGGCGGCCCAGCCGCCGGGGTCGGCGGTGGCGGAACCCTGGAAACCAGTGGCCAGAATCGCGGCGGTCGCGATCAGAGCGCCCGTCGCGGTGGCACGACGGCTTGGCGTGGATCTCACGCGAACTCCTTTTGCGAAGGGTGACGGATGGGTGGGCCGTCTGAGCAGTGCAAGAAGAGCTGTGGTGCGCAAACTGATATACGAAGAGCTGGGCAGAGAGTGACGGGAATGACGGGTACCTGTCATGAGTGGAGCATGCTCAGAACCTGTGAATCGACCCCGGGGCGGGGTGCCTCGTAAGACGCGGCGGGCGTACCTTCCCCGAGCGATCGACTCAAGGTCACCGAGTAGGCCCGCATTAGACCGCAGGCTGGGAAGGCACGCCCGTGCTCAGCGTAGTTACCGAAGACGGCACCAACCGATACCGGTACCTCTCTGCTAGATGGGATCGTCCGGGAGGGCGCGAGGCCGATGCTCGCTGTAGCCCTGAAGGTTGAGGCCGGGCAGTACATAGCCGAACTCGACTCCGGTGACGGTATGCAGCTCACGGGAGACCGGTTCACGTCGGAGACGGCGTCCTTCGGGAACGACCTGTCGACGCTGCCCAACTTCCCGGCGGAGATCCGGGCGCCCGCCGGCACCCTGCCGGGCGTGTCCTCGTTCCAGCTGCACTTCGCCGACCACGACATCCTGACCCCGGGCGACGCCCCGAACGTGCTGGTCGCGATGAACCTGGCCGCGCTGAAGGCGAACATCGGGGACGTGCCGCGCGGCGGCGAGATCATCGTCAACACCGACGAGTTCGCCAAGCGCGCCATGGCCAAGGTCGGCTACGACCTCCCCGCTGGAGGACGGGTCGCTGGCCGGGTACCACGGGCACCCCGTGCCCAGCGGGCCTTGCATGCCGCCCTCCCTGCCCTAACAACCCCTAACGAAATGATCTTCGGGTTGGTTGGATGGCCTCCCGAGTGTTGATCTGGGGGGGGTGTGGGGTGGCTCGGCGGAAGCCGTGGGAAGTGGACGATGAGATCTGGGCGGTGATCGAGCCGCTGCTGCCGAGGGTGGGGCGTCGGGTTCGTCATCCGGGGCGGAAGCGGCATCCGGATCGGCTGGTGTTCCAGGGCATCCTGTTTGTGCCGCATACCGGGATCGCGTGGGAACACCTGCCGCAGGAGCTGGGTTTCGGCTCGGGCATGACCTGCTGGCGTCGCCTGGCGGAGTGGACCGAAGCCGGCGTCTGGCCGCGACCGCGCGAGGCTCTCCTCGCTCGTCTTCGTGGAGCGGGCGCTCTGGAGTTCTCCCGTGCCGTGGTCGACGGCTCTCACATACGCGCGTTAAGAGGGGCTCCAAGACCGGACGAAGCCCTGTTGACCGGGGCGGAAACGGCGGCAAGCATCACCTGATCACCGACGCCACAGGCATTCCGCTTGCAACCACCCTGAGCTTGTTCCGCTTTGGCGGACACCATCGGTGTGGTGGTCAGGCCGCGAGGACGGCCTCGTATTCGGCGGGACTGCGGTAGCCGAGGCTGCT
>NZ_JBITXX010000070.1:0-2155 GCF_044544925.1 Streptomyces sp. NPDC053431
AGCAGCCTCGGCTACCGCAGTCCCGCCGAATACGAGGCCGTCCTCGCGGCCTGACCACCACACCGATGGTGTCCGCCAAAGCGGAACAAGCTCACCGATCACGGGATGCGCATAGGCAGGCGCGGTGCCCGGGCTGATCCCGAAGCCGGCCGCGAGTTGTCGCGGTGTCGTTCTTCCGCGGGTACACCAGTGCCACCACAGCGGTGCTCCGACAGTGACAGCCGGCACCGCCGGTCACCCTCGCGAGTCAGCATCGTCACCCCCTCCACCAGGACACCCGGACGTCGAATACGGCACGACAAGGCAACCACCAGGCCCCCGAGTCGAAGAGCTGCGGTCGTCAGACATCCCGCTCAACAACTCCAGGGCCTCGCCATCACACCAACGACACCCTGGCATGAATTCTCACCCGCGCTACCGGGCCAGACCCACGCCCAGACCGCGGCCCGACAACACCCGATCATCACCACCTACATGCACCTCGCCATCCCCGTCCTAGTACTCCAGCCGGACTTTGGTGTTATGCCTGGTCAACGGCTTGGGAATGGGGAGTGTAGCGGGATGTGGCCGGGTGCTGGGCGGGTTCGCCTGGCCTGTCCCGCGAACGAGTGCCCCCGCCGCGTGTAGTGAAAGTGTCGGGCCCGGGCCTGGTGTCGGCGACGCCACCGTGACCAGTTCACCGCGTGGTCGCTCTGTTGAGAAGGACGTCGGTGCCGAGCTGCCAGCAGACGGCGGATCTCGGCCGGGGTGAGGTCCACGAGCTCGGGCGTGTTGTGGCCAGCTCCCCCTTTTCTCGTTCCTGGGCGGCGACGATGGCCAGGAAGGCGTGGGCGAGCATGGCCAGCGTGATGTGCCGATACCAGCCGACGTAACGGCGGACCTCGTACTGATCCAGACCGCATTCGTTCTTCGCGCTCTGGAAGCACTCCTCGATCTTCCAACGGAATCCTGCGATCCGCGCGAGGTCGGCAACCGTGGCGTGCAAGGGTGCGGAGGCGAGGAAGTACGCAATCTCGTCGGGCTTGGTGATGCTACGACGGGCGAGCATCCAGCGTTGCCGGGTGGGCTCGTCGCCGTCGAATTCCCAAACCGCAGGCAGGCGGGCGGCGGCCCAGTCGTAGAGCCGCGTTCCTTTGGCTCCGTCACCGCAGGACAGACGTTGCCATGCCTCGGCGGGGGCCTGGCCGATGAGGTGGTCGATGCGGGGTCCGTGGACCTGCTGGGACTTCGGGACGGCCATGACGTAGGACAGGCCCGAGTCTTCGAGGAAGCGGCGGAAGCGGGAGTCCTGTCCGTAGGCGGCATCCGCGGTGACCCAGGCGATGGGCAGTGGGGAGGCCTGGGCTCGCAGGACCATGGTGCGGGCGAGGTCGTTCTTGGTCGCGAAGTCGCGTTGTTCGGGGACGCGGGCTGCTCGGCAGCGTTCGGCGTCGTCGGTCCAGGACTTGGGCAGGTAGAGCTCGCGGTCGATCAGGGCGTGCCCGCGGGTGGTGGCGTAGGCGGCGAAGACGCCGATCTGGCAGTTCTCGGTGCGGCCGGCGGTGCCGGAGTACTGCCGTTGCACCCCGGCCGAGGTGCAGCCCTTCTTGACGAACCCGGTGTCGTCGATGATCAGAACACCGTCGTCGGCACCAAGGTGCTCGGCGACGTATTCCTGCAGGTCGTCGCGGATCTCGTCGGCCTCCCAGCGACTCTTCGCCAGCAGGTGCTGCAGCCCGTCGGGGGTGGAATGCCCCGCGAACTCGGCCAGTTGCCAGGAGTTCTTCCTGCCCACGGGGCCGAGGAGGCCGCGGATGTAGTCCCGCGTCCGCCGTCTCGGCTCGACGCGGCCGAAGCGGTGGCCGATCTGCAGGAAGAGTTCTTCCAGTCCCTGTTCCCACTCGGTGGCGGGTACGTCATCGATCACACGGAGTGGCTGTCCGGACCGCTGCCACTACACGCGGCGGGGTCACTCGTTCGCGGGACAGGCCAGGCGAACCCGCCCGGCACCCGGCCACATCCCGCTACACTCCCCATTCCCAAGCCGTTGACCAGGCATAACACCAAAGTCCGGCTGGAGTACTAGTACTGCAACGGTCTTTGTGGTGATGGTTTGTTGGCTTCTGGCGGTGTGTGACCGCGTCGTTGGTAGTGGCTGATGCGGGCTTGGTGTTGT
>NZ_JBITXX010000071.1:0-1980 GCF_044544925.1 Streptomyces sp. NPDC053431
GGCGATGAGCCATAGACGGCGCAGAGCCCGGTCACCAGAAAGAACGCGCAGCGTGTGCCAGGGGTTTGGCGGGGCATCGTGCGGGGTCCGGCCAGTAATGGGTACACGTGTGATCAGCAGTGCGGCAAGGAGGAAGGAGGCGGCGTCGGTGAGGTAGAGGGTCTGGAAGGCGCCCAGGTGGCCGGAGCCGGCGATGAGGGCGGCGGTCAGGCCGCCGACGCCGAAACCGATGTTAAGCATCATGTACCGCAGGGCGAAGCAGCGCGCGAGGTCCGGAGCGGGGACCAGGTGGGTGAGCAAGGCTTGTTGCGCGGGCAGGGACATGGATACCCCCAGGCCGAGCAGAGCGACGCAGGCAATGGCCTGGGCGCTGGTGTCGGCCGCAGCCAACAACCCGGTACCCGCGGCAGCCGTGGCCAGACCGGTCAGCGAGGTGGGGCGGGCGCCGATGCGGTCGGCCAGATAGCCGCCGGCGGGGTTGCCGGCGAGGCTGACCAGCGCCCCCACGGCAGTGATGGAGGCGGCTAGCGTCAGCGGAAGGTGCCGCACGGTGTGCAGGTAGACCACCAGAAGCGGCGTCGTCATGCCGGTGCCGATGGCCTCTTCCTGCTCTCAGGCGACCAAGCCTCCGACAACGTGACAGTGCCTAAATGAGGTTTACGGCGTCACATCAGTGCACCAAACGGTGATAGTTGTGTCGTAACGGAGGTCACCGTTCAGCCAGAGCGTTACGCCATGCGATATGTCCGTCTTGAGGCAGGACGTCCCAGAATTATTAGCCATTTGATCCGCTATGTACCCAGTGGCCGCAATGCCTGCCCATTGGTCAGCCTTGGCCCAACTTTCCATCGAGCCTCGCGTGACTTTAGTCATCCAATGCTGGGGTTCCTCGGCATGCGCGACAGTAGAGGTAGTGGCGACACATGCCAACGAGGCGAGCGCCGCAAGAAACAGTGATATTTTCTTCTTCATTCCTAGAAGGCCTCCTCTTAGTGAACACCCACAGTGTTCTGCTGGGTAAACTATCTTCGTAGATTTCCTAGGTCTTGAGGAGTTATTACCTCTGTCTTTGTAATTCCCTTGCGAAGGTGAACCGCCTGGTCCGCTAAGGGTCTGCCGATCATCAAGGTGTTGCTTTCAGAGCTGGGGCTCGTTGGTGTCGTATGGCATCCCGGACGAGACTCGTGATCAACTTGCCGTGAAGTTCGCGGTGTTGTTCCCACACCTGGACGAACGGCAGCGGCGGCTGCTGATGGCCGCGGAGGCCAGGGGACTGAGCCATGGCGGTATTCGGGCCGCGGCCCGGGCGGCCGGGGTGTGCGGGACAACGGTTCGCAAGGGCATGTCCGACCTGGAGACAGGCCAGTTCCTGACCGGGCGAGTGCGGCGGCCGGGCGGCGGACGTAAACGCGTCGCGGACCTCGACCCTGGACTGCTGGGTGCCCTGCTGAGTCTGGTCGAGCCGGACGAACGTGGTGATCCGATGTCGCCGTTGCGGTGGACGACGAAGTCGACGCGCACGCTGGCGGCCGAGCTGACCCGTCAGGGTCCACGACTTCGCCGATCCGCTGCTGGGCAAGGCCATCCCTTATCGCATCTACGACCTGGCGGCCAGCACCGGCTGGGTCAGTCGGCACCGACCACGACACCGCCGCGTTCGCGGTGGAGTCGATCCGACGCTGGTGGCGCGGTCAGGGCCGGGCCGACCTACACGCTTCCCGGCTGCTGATCACCGCCGATGCGGGCGGTTCCAACGGCTACCGCACCCGGGCCTGGAAACTCCCCCTCGCCCGCCTGGCCGCGGAAACCGGGCTGGTCATCACGGTCTGCCACATGCCGCCAGGCACGGGTCTGTCCAATAAACGGTGTAACTGGTTTGGTTGTTGGGCCTTGATCCCGGATGTTGGACACTCGAGACACTTGGATCTTGATGGTCCAGGAGAACGGATGTCCCGTGGTCATGAAGCATTACCCCGCCGA
>NZ_JBITXX010000072.1:0-1797 GCF_044544925.1 Streptomyces sp. NPDC053431
AAGACATCCGATGGGGTTAACGGGTCAAGCGGCGATGGCCAGTTCGATCTTGGGCGGGGCCGGGAAGGCGGTGGTCTCGTTGTAGGGCGTGCCGGTGGCCAGGCAGTGGTGGAGGCAGCCGAGGAGCCGGTTGTAGAGGTTTCTCTGGGCGGAGCTGTGGCGGTCGCCGGCCTTGCGTCGGCGGTCGTAGTGGGCCCTGGCGCCGGGCGAGGCGGTGAGGGAGGCGAAGGCCCAGACGTAGCCGACCGCGGCGAGCCGCTGGTTCTTGACCCGGCGGACCATGACTGTGTGGCTCTTGCCGGAGGCGCGGGTGACGGGCGCTGATCCGGCGTAGGCCTTGAGGGCCTTGGCGCCGGCGAAGCGGGTGCGGTCGTCGCCGATCTCGGCAAGGACCCGGGCGCCGCTGAGCGCGCCGAGGCCGGGGAAGCTCGTGATGACCGCGGCGTCGGGGTGCTGCTCGAAAAGCTCGATGGAGGCTTCGGCGAGGTCGTCTGCGGCGTTGCAGGCGGCCTCGAATTTGCCCAGCAGGGCCAGGGCCTGGCGGCCCATCGCGGTCTCGACCAGCGGGAGCTGGCGCATCTGCGGGACGCGCAGGGCGGCGTGGAGGCGCTCGACCTCGGCGTCGATGCGCCGCTTTCGGCCGGCGCGCTTGAGGGCGGCCTTGAGCTGGGTGCGGGTGAGGCGGGCGGCCTGGCCGGGGGTGGGTGCGGCGGCGAGCAGGGCGCGGGCCACCGGCGCGTTGAAACCGCCGGTGATCGGTTGGACGGCGGCGAGGTAGCCGGGGAAGTACTCGCGCAGGTGGGAGCGGAGCTTGTTGCCGGCCTGGGTGCGGTCCCAGACGGCGTCCTGCTGGGCACGTGCCAGGACGGCGACGGCCTGGGCGAGCTCGCTGTCGGCCGGCAACTGGCGGTGGGCGTCGGCGTCGGTGCGCAGGATGTTGGCCAGCACCATCGCGTCGAGGTGGTCGGACTTCTTGCGCGAGACGCTGTGGCGCTCGCGGTAGCGGGCGGCGGCCATCGGGTTGACGGCGTAGACGGGACGGCCGGTCGCGCGCAGAGCGGCGACCAGCAGGCCGCGGGAGGTCTCGATCGCCACCGGTATCCGCTCGGTGGGGCTATCGCCGTGCTCGGCCATGAGGTCGAGCATCTGCTGCAGGCCAGCCGCGTCATCTCCGATCCGGGCCCGCGCGAGGAGCTTGCCGTCGCCGTCGACCACGGCGACGTCGTGGTGGTCGCTGGCCCAGTCAATCCCGCAAAACACCTTCACGGGCATCCCCCTTGCTCTTCCGTCCGATGTGCATATCCGCTGGTCAAAGACCTGCGCGGAGGCACGCGACTCCCTAATGGAAGGGCTCTGGGCCCGTCATCCGATTAGTCGTTCGTGACCCCAGCTGACCGCAGGGGCCTCGGTCTATGCAGGAGCTCGGAGGCGTCCCGGTGAAGTGAGAGGTGCACCCTGCGACGGGCTCGGACCACGGACATTCGATCATCCGCGCGGCAGCGGCCGTGAAGGTGCCGGACGCCGGAGCCCTCCGATCTCTTTCTGGAGGTCAGGCCTCGGGTGTCATCCAGGAGTGACCCCGGCGCCTGGCACCCCCACGGTCGCGTTCCTCGGGGCGGTTGGCTGATGCCCGGAGCCAGCCCTGCCTGGGACTCAAGGCCCTGGAATGTTGGCTCACCGGACGTCAGCTGATCACCGTCGAGGTGAAGCCGGCGGCCGCGCTCTTTTTCGAGGTCTCACAGGACCGGGTAACGGGTAGCGATCCGTCGGCTTCAGGTCCCATTAGGTAACGGGGGG
>NZ_JBITXX010000073.1:0-1782 GCF_044544925.1 Streptomyces sp. NPDC053431
CGCAGCCCGATCGCTTACGAGACAGCGCTCGGAACAACATCAACTACGCTGACCCAAGCCGCATAGCCCGTGTCCAAGATTCGGGGTCAAGGCCCCAACCAACCTCACCCCGAGCTCAGCCATACCCCAACTCAACCACACACAACTGTGATTGCAGTACTAGCAGTCTCCTTTCGCCCTCCCAGGGGCTCGGCTGTCAGGATGATGCAGTGGGATTTGCAGGAGGCGGACACCCAGTTCTCTATTTTCGCTGTTCAGCGCATGGCACATTTGGAGTGGGAGACGGGAGGGGGCCAAAAAAATCAAGGCCGGCCCGTCTGCTGAATGGCCGGGGTGTTCTGGTCTTCCCGCAAAGAAAATTCGACATAGATTATGGAAAGTGATTCCCTTGAGAAAAATCGCAGCAATCACAGGAACCCTTACTGCAGCGGCGGCGCTGATCAGCATGAGCGCCGGCAGCGCTTACGCAAAATACTCGGGTTCCATCGTACCAGTAGGCGATCCTGTATGTTCTCAGTCAACCTGGTACCCCAATCACGGAAGGTCCGAATGCACCAGTTACTATACAATTAACGTGTTTGCGGATTCGGTCGCCGAGGGGCAGCCAATGGTAGCTGTATGGGCGTCCGAAACGGTGGCGAATCTCTACAATAAAGCGAATGGCGTGACAGGTAAGGAGATCCTAGGAACGAACTGTACTAGTAAAGTAATTTCCTCTAATATTAACCTCAATGATTGGAATTATTCGGCAACCTATAATTACAAATTTGTCTGCGTGGTTTGGTGGTGAGCTGTAAGTGCGTTTGATCAACAGTCTACTTTCCCACCGCTTTGTGTGACCGCGAACAATGGCCGAGGCGCTTGGCTCGGACGCGGCGCTGTCGAAGTCGACGGTGTCGAACATCTGCCAGGCGATCCGCACCGAGTGCGACGCCTGGCGTGAGCGGGACTTGTCCGGCGTCACGCTGGACTACCTGTTCATCGACGCGTCGCACTTCCGCATGCACCCGAACGCTCCTGCCGAGCCGGTGCTCGCGGCGTGGGGCATCGACACTGACGGCAGGCCCGTCTTCATCGGCCTGGAGGCCGCCGGCTCGGAGTCCCACGATGCCTGGGCCGGTTTCCTTAAGGGGCTCCTTGACCGGGGCCTGGTCCCGCCGCTGTTGGTGATATCCGATGGCGGAGGGGGCCTCATCTCCGCCTGCGAGCTCGTCCTGGGCCGCAGTCTGCGCCAGCGGTGTCTGATCCACAAATGCCGCAATGTCACCTCGAAGGTAGCCGCCACGACCTTGAGACGGTGAAGAAGGAGTTCTGGGAGATCTTCGACACCTCCAAACTCGGTCTTCCGCCCGGCCAGCGGCTCGTCGACGCGGTCCAGCGCCGCATCGACGCCTTCGCCACCAGGTGGGAGAAGACCTACCCCGCTGCCGTCAAGTCCCTGCTGACCGACCGGAGTTCACTGACCACCTACCTCCGGTTCCCTGCCGAACACCACAAGCGCATCCGGCACTCCAACTTCATCGAGCGGACCTTCGGCGAGACCCGCCGCCGAGGCCAGACCGGCGGCCGGCCTGCTTTCGAACCCTTCGGCAACAACGGCTCCAGCACCGCCCACTGCCCGTCCGTGAGATCTCCCCGCCCCATGAACCAAGATCATTCACAGCCCAAGATCCACTTTCGATACAGGGCCTAGCTTGATCTTTAACCTGTGCGGCGAGGCCGTGGGGTCGTTGACTTCTTCGCCTTCGGTTTCGTGGTGTCTGTTTTGCGGACTGTGTGGAC
>NZ_JBITXX010000074.1:0-1749 GCF_044544925.1 Streptomyces sp. NPDC053431
GTTCGGACGTCGCCGTGGACAACCCCGTACCCGAGCCGCCCTTCCTCGGGACGCGGGTGGTCAAGGGCATCCAGCTGGCCGAGTACGCGAGCTGGCTGGACGAGGCGGCGCTGTTCAAGGGCCAGTGGGGCCTGAAGGACAAGGACACCATCGAGACGGAAGCCCGCCCCCGCCTCCGCGGCTGGCTGGACCGCCTCCAGACCGACCGTCTCCTGGAAGCGGCCGTGGTCTACGGCTACTTCCCCTGCGTCTCCAAGGGCGACGACC
The DNA here is from genome assembly GCF_044544925.1 of Streptomyces sp. NPDC053431. Classification (NCBI taxonomy): domain Bacteria; kingdom Bacillati; phylum Actinomycetota; class Actinomycetes; order Kitasatosporales; family Streptomycetaceae; genus Streptomyces; species Streptomyces sp. NPDC053431. The sequence goes on from NZ_JBITXX010000074.1 coordinate 268, forward strand.
TGATCGTGCTGGACGAGGACGGAGGCGAGCGGACCCGCTTCACCTTCCCCCGCCAGCAGCGGGGCCGCCGCCTCTGCCTCGCCGACTACTTCCGCCCGGAGGACGCGGGGGAGGTCGACGTCGTCGGTCTGCAGATCGTCACGGTCGGTTCGCGGATCGGGGAGGAGACGGCGAAGTTGTTCGCCGCCGACTCCTACCGCGACTACCTCGAACTGCACGGGTTGTCGGTGCAGTTGGCGGAGGCGCTGGCCGAGTACTGGCACGGACGGGTGCGCGCGGAGTGGGGCATCGCCGGCGCCTCGGAGCCCGTCGGCATCGAGGGGATGCTGCGCACCGAGTACCAGGGCTGCCGCTACTCCCTCGGCTACCCGGCCTGCCCCGACCTGGAGGACCGCACCAAGATCGCGGCCCTGCTGCGGCCCGAGCGGATCGGCGTCGAGCTGTCCGAGGAGTACCAGCTGCACCCCGAGCAGTCCACGGACGCCTTCGTCGTCCACCACCCCGAAGCGACCTACTTCAACGCGGGAGGACGCCGATGAGCCGGACGGACCGGCCGACCTTCTCGTTCGAGTTCTTCCCGCCGAAGTCCGACAAGGGCGAGCAGACCCTGTGGGACGCGATCCGGCGCGTGGAGGCGCTCGCGCCGGACTTCGTCTCCGTGACGTACGGCGCGGGCGGCTCGTCCCGCGACCGGACGATCGACGTGACGAAGCGGATCGTGACGGAGACGACGCTGCGGCCGGTGGCTCACCTGACGGCCGTCGGGCATTCGGTCGCCGAGCTGCGGGCGATCATCGGCGCCTACGCGGACGCCGGCGTGCGGGACGTCCTCGTGCTGCGGGGCGACCCGCCGGGCGATCCGCGCGGCACCTGGACGCCGCATCCGGAGGGCTTCACGTACGCGTACGAACTCGTCGAGCTGGTCCGTGCGTTGGGCGACTTCCGGATCGGTGTGGCGGCCTTCCCCGAGGGCCATCCGCGGTCGCCCGACGCGGCGAGCGATCTGGCCCACTTCGTCGCCAAGTGCGCGGCGGGCGCCGACTACGCGATCACGCAGATGTTCTTCGACCCGGAGGACTACCTGCGGCTGCGCGACCGGGTCGCCGCGGCGGGCTGCGACACCCCGATCATCCCGGAGATCATGCCGGCCACCGACGTCCGCCAGATCCGCCGTTTCGCCGAGCTGTCGGACGCGGCCTTCCCGGAGGACCTGGCGCACCGGCTGGAGGCGGCCAAGGACGACCCGGCGGCCGCGTACCGCACCGGGGTCGAGCACGCGACGGCGATGGGCCTGCGGCTGCTCGACGAGGGCGCGCCCGGCCTGCACTACATCACGCTGAACAAGTCCACGGCGGCACTCGAAATCCACCGATCGATCCAAGCGTCAAGGAGCTTTGCACGTGTCTGAGTTCACCGATTTCAAGGTCGCCGACATCGGCCTGGCGGAGTTCGGCCGCAAGGAGATCACCCTCGCCGAACACG
>NZ_JBITXX010000075.1:0-1694 GCF_044544925.1 Streptomyces sp. NPDC053431
CGCAGCCCGATCGCTTACGAGACAGCGCTCGGAACAACATCAACTACGCTGACCCAAGCCGCATAGCCCGTGTCCAAGATTCGGGGTCAAGGCCCACCTTCGCGTCACGCGGATTCCACTCTACGCACGCCGTATTCGGCCGCATGAGCATCCCATTCCAGGCAAAAGCGATCGGCCATCTTACAAAAGCAATCCCTGTTTAACCTCAAGCCGCTAGGCGCAAGCGATACGCCGCTACGTAAGCCTTCACCTCGAATGACTGCACTCCATGCACACCACGGCGATTGAGTAGGCTTTACTCGACTTCATAAACGTTTTCAGTGACGTATAGCCTTACTCTGCGATGGATGAGAGAATCCTACAATAATCACAAAGTCCCTACAATCCCTATGATAGCGAGAGACGGGATCCTTTATGAGCCACAAGCCCTTGCACATCGCAGTCTTCGGAGCAGGAAGCATCGGCTGCTATCTTGGTGGCCGACTCGCCACGGTTGCCAATGTCACGCTCATCGGGCGTCACGCGCGCATGGCCCTTCTCCGAGACCAGGGGATGATCCTCAGCAGCGGCCAACAGCCGTCGCGCCGCGTCCCACCCACTGCACTACGAATCGAAACCGAACCCCAAGCGGCATCTGAGGCGGACTTTGTACTGATGACTGTTAAGTCTGCTGACACCGTGACCGCAGCAGATAGCCTAGCCCCACATCTTGAGTCGAATGCCGTGGTGTGCAGCTTCCAGAACGGCCTGCACAACGCAGCCCTGCTACGTGCCCGGCTGCGCGGCCACTCCGTACTGGCGGGAATGGTTCCCTATAACGTGCTGCAAACCGAGCCGGGACACTTCCATCAAGGTAGTGGTGGCGCCTTAATGCTGGACAACACTCCCGACGCCCAGCCTCTCGCCGCCGCCCTGCGCCAGGCCGGTCTGGCTGTACAACTGCGCAGCGATATGCATGCCGTACAGCATGGAAAATTCTTAATGAACCTGAACAACGCCATCAATGCATTATCTGGTTTACCCTTGCGACACCAGCTTGAACAACGCGCATTTCGCATATGTCTTGCGATGAGTCAGCAAGAGGCTTTGGCAGCATTCCGCGCTCGCGGCATCACCCCTGCCCGGATCACTCTCGTTCCTCCAGCGCTCACTCCCTGGCTTCTCAAACTTCCCGACAGCATCTTTAGACCCATCGCCGCAAAATCTCTTGCCATCGACGCACAGGCCCGCTCCTCAATGTGGGAAGACCTCCAGCGTGGTCGCGCAACAGAAATCGATTCACTTCAAGGCGAAGTAGTAGCTATGGCCACTAAGTACTCTATGTCAAGCTCTGTTTCAGCTCGCATAGTGCAGTTGGTCAAGCTCGCAGAAGCCGCCTCGCCAATCCGACGCGAGAGCTGGTCGGGAGACGAACTACTAGCAGAACTCCGAATATCTGACCGGGGACATTACTGAGTCGTTTTCATCCTGTATAGATGCAGGTCAGCAGGGTGTGGATGGCTTTGATGATCCGGCTGATGCGGTGGGTGGAGCATCGTGCCCGTCGCGGGATACGCCAGGACTTCAGCTGTGCGAAGGCGCGTTCCCCCAGGGCCCGCAGGCGGGCGTGGTCGCGGTTGAACTGCTGGTAGTGGGCCGGCTGGATCCGGTGGTGGTCATAGGGGGTGCGGACGGTGGCGCCGGCTCCTTGGTAG
>NZ_JBITXX010000077.1:0-1590 GCF_044544925.1 Streptomyces sp. NPDC053431
CCGCCCGCTGGGCGTCGGTGACCGACAACGGCGGAATCTTCGGACCCGGACGACTCATACCCGACTAACGACGAATCTCTGACTCAGGTCACTAGTACTGCAACGGTCTTTGTGGTGATGGTTTGTTGGCTTCTGGCGGTGTGTGACCGCGTCGTTGGTAGTGGCTGATGCGGGCTTGGTGTTGTCGTCTGCGTCGCCAGGTCGACCAGTGCAGGACATGGTCGACCGAGGCTGGTCGGCGGTGGGTGAGGCGGTGGATCAGCCGTCTGAGTTCGGCCAGGCTGAGGGGGACGAGGCCGGAGGATCCGTTTCTGCTTTCCCAGCGTCGAGCTCGCGGGCCCGCAGGACGGTCAGGCAGACATGGGCGGCCATGGCCAGGGTCATGTGGCGGTGCCAGCCGGGATAGCGGCGGACCTGATAGTCGTCCAGGCCGCACTCCTGCTTCGCGGTCTGGAAGCACTCCTCGACCGCCCAGCGAGCCCCGGCGACACAGATCAGCTGGTCAAGGGTGGTGTCGGCGGGGCAGTAGGCGATGTAGTAGGAGATCTCGTCGGGTCTGCGGACGCTGCGGCGGGTGATCACCCAGTGTCGCCGGTCCTCCCGGTGCCAGGGCCGGACCTCGACCCTGGCCCAGTCGAAGACCCGCGGTCCGTGGGCCCCATTGCCGCAGGAGCGGCGTTTCCACTTCTGCCTCGGCAGATCGTGGAACAGGTCGTGAACCGGATGGTCCATGGCCCAGCGGGTCACGACGGTGTCGTGACGGGTGGTGGCCATCACATGGAAGACGTCCGCCCGCTCCAGCTCGGACCGCCAGCTTTTCGAGTAGCCGTAACCGGCGTCCGCGGTCACCCACCCGAACGGGATCTTCTCCTCGATTGCCCGGCGGACCATCGCCCTCGCCATCGCGACCTTGGTCTCGAAGACGACCGTGTCGTCGATACCGGCCCGCCGGCACCGTTCACGGTCGTCGGTCCAGGACGCCGGCAGGTAAAGGCGCCGATCGATCAGGGTGCGGCCGCGGCCGGTGGCATAGGCGAGGAAGACCCCGACCTGGCAGTTCTCCGTCCGGCCGGCCGTGCCGGAGTACTGCCGCTGGACCCCGGCCGACCGGACCCCTTTCTTCAGGAAGCCGGTGTCGTCCACGATCAGCACCGCACCTGGGTCTCCGAGGTGCTGGACGACGTACTCGCGCACGTCGTCCAGCACCTCGTCCGCGTCCCAGTCGATCCGGTCAGGAGCCGGTGGAGCCGGTCTGGGCCCGCATGCCCGGCCTCCTCGGCAAGCGTCCAGCCGTTCTTCCGCTCCAGCGGAGCGATCAGTCCCCGCATATACGCAAGCGCCGACTCACGCGGCTCCGACCTGGCAAAACGGTGCACGAACCGCTCGTGCAGAGCCCTCAGTTCACCCGCCCACACCCGGGCATCAGCAAGTTCCCCACCCATGACCAGAGCAACGACCCACCTGCCCAACCGTCACGATAAGGACCGTTGCAGTACTAGGGCCTGTCGTCAAAGTGATCTTGGATTGTGGATCATGGTGGGGTGATACGTCGCCATGAACTGTCCGATGCTGAGTGGGACCTGATACGCC
>NZ_JBITXX010000078.1:0-1440 GCF_044544925.1 Streptomyces sp. NPDC053431
TCACCACGCCAACGACCAGGGGCCCTGCCACGTCACCAGACACCCCTCTGACCAGCACGTTCACCCCATCAGAGGCGGGATGAAAAGGGCTCACTACTGATCTTTTCGTTAGTTCCTTGGGTGCAATGGGGCCGTTGGGGGGATCCTGATGGCGTGTCTTTCAAGCCTTTGCCCGTGGTTCCTCCTTTGACACGGCCGCAGTTGGCCGAGGCCCGGCGTGTGCGGGCGGCCGAGTTGTTCGACCAGGGACGTTCGGGTGCCGAGATCGCGCGGATGCTGGGCGTCAGCGAGGAAAGTGTGCGGCGGTGGAGGCGGGTCTGGGAGGAGAACGGCGCCGACGGGTTGCGCCGGCGCCCGGCCACCGGCCGCCCACCCAAGCTGGACGACGCCCAGGTCGAGCAGGTGCGGACCGCGCTGGAACAAGGCGCCCAGACGCATGGTTTCGAGGCCGACCTGTGGACGCTGGAGCGGGTCGGCCTGGTCGTCGAGCGGGTGACCGGAGTGGTCCTGTCGCGGGCGTCGGTGTGGCGGCTGCTGACCAGCCGGCTCGGATGGAGTCTGCAGCGTCCCGAGCGGCGGGCGGTCGAACGCGACGAGTCCGAGATCGCCCGCTGGATCGCCCACGAATGGCCGCAAATCAAAAAGGAGCGGTGAACACACGGCCTGGATCGTCTTCCTCGACGAATCAGGCGTCTCGCTGCTGCCGCAGGTCCGCCGCACCTACGCGCCCCGCGGCCGCACCCCGCTTCCGCGGCACCCCCCGGCTGAACTGGAAGCGGGCCTCGATGGCCGCGGCGCTGGGCTACCACGCCGCCGACCCGGAGCGCGGTCCTCGGTTGTGTTTCCACCTCAAGCCCGGCAGCTACGACACTGCCGGCCTCATCGAGGTCCTGGAGCGGATGAAGACGTTCTATCGCGGCGAGCGGGTGGTGCTGGTCTGGGACGGGCTGTCCGCTCACTGGAGCCGGGCGATGCGGGCCTGGGTGGCCGAGCAGGACTGGCTCACACTCGAGCGATTACCGGCTTACGCACCCGAGCTCAACCCGGTGGAACTACTGTGGTCCTCGCTGAAGAAACGCGAGCTCGCCAACCTCGCCGGCGACCATCTCGCCGATGCCACCGAACAGGGCATCCACCGGATCAACCAGAACCGGCAACTGCCCTGGTCCTTCCTCGCCCACACCGGACTCACCATCCACCCACCAACCCCACCGAACTAACGAAAAGATCAATTTAAACAAAATAGTGAGCTGTAGGCGAGGCGGGAGCGGTCGGCGACGGATGTAGCTGTTGCCGGCGTTCTTCCGGTTGTGGTGTTGCCGAGCTGCTTGCTGTCGACGTGGATTAGCTTGATCTTTAACCTCGGGGTCCGAACGGGGCCTCGTACTTGATCACTCGGACTGGTAACTGCCGTACGCACAGGCGGCCTTCGGCTGAGCA
>NZ_JBITXX010000079.1:0-1428 GCF_044544925.1 Streptomyces sp. NPDC053431
TAGCCTGAGACCTGATGCCGAGCCGATTGTGGTGAAGTGGATGATCCTATGCTGTCGAGAAAAGCCTCTAGCGAGTTTCATGGCGGCCCGTACCCTAAACCGACTCAGGTGGTCAGGTAGAGAATACCGAGGCGTTCGGGTGAACTATGGTTAAGGAACTCGGCAAAATGCCCCCGTAACTTCGGGAGAAGGGGGGCCACGCCTGGTGAGGGAACTTGCTTCCTGAGCTGGGGGTGGCCGCAGAGACCAGCGAGAAGCGACTGTTTACTAAAAACACAGGTCCGTGCGAAGCCGTAAGGCGATGTATACGGACTGACGCCTGCCCGGTGCTGGAACGTTAAGGGGACCGGTTAGCTCTGTTTCGACAGGGCGAAGCTGAGAACTTAAGCGCCAGTAAACGGCGGTGGTAACTATAACCATCCTAAGGTAGCGAAATTCCTTGTCGGGTAAGTTCCGACCTGCACGAATGGCGTAACGACTTCTCGACTGTCTCAACCATAGGCCCGGTGAAATTGCACTACGAGTAAAGATGCTCGTTTCGCGCAGCAGGACGGAAAGACCCCGGGACCTTTACTACAGTTTGATATTGGTGTTCGGTTCGGCTTGTGTAGGATAGGTGGGAGACTTTGAAGCAGCCACGCCAGTGGTTGTGGAGTCGCCGTTGAAATACCACTCTGGTCGTGCTGGATGTCTAACCTCGGTCCGTGATCCGGATCAGGGACAGTGTCTGATGGGTAGTTTAACTGGGGCGGTTGCCTCCCAAAGGGTAACGGAGGCGCCCAAAGGTTCCCTCAGCCTGGTTGGCAATCAGGTGTTGAGTGTAAGTGCACAAGGGAGCTTGACTGTGAGACCGACGGGTCGAGCAGGGACGAAAGTCGGGACTAGTGATCCGGCGGTGGCTTGTGGAAGCGCCGTCGCTCAACGGATAAAAGGTACCCCGGGGATAACAGGCTGATCTTCCCCAAGAGTCCATATCGACGGGATGGTTTGGCACCTCGATGTCGGCTCGTCGCATCCTGGGGCTGGAGTCGGTCCCAAGGGTTGGGCTGTTCGCCCATTAAAGCGGTACGCGAGCTGGGTTTAGAACGTCGTGAGACAGTTCGGTCCCTATCCGCTGTGCGCGTAGGAATATTGAGAAGGGCTGTCCCTAGTACGAGAGGACCGGGACGGACGAACCTCTGGTGTGCCAGTTGTCCTGCCAAGGGCATGGCTGGTTGGCTACGTTCGGGAGGGATAACCGCTGAAAGCATCTAAGCGGGAAGCCTGCTTCGAGATGAGTATTCCCACCTCCTTGAGAGGGTAAGGCTCCCAGTAGACGACTGGGTTGATAGGCCGGATGTGGAAGCCCAGTAATGGGTGGAGCTGACCGGTACTAATAGGCCGAGGGCTTGTCCTCAGTTGCTCGCGTCCACTGTGTTAGTTCTGAAG
>NZ_JBITXX010000080.1:0-1409 GCF_044544925.1 Streptomyces sp. NPDC053431
CGGGGGGACATCGCCGGTCATGTGGCAGGAGGAGCGGGCGTGCACTCAGCACTGGCTTGCATTTACTGCGTGAAGGTCTGGGTTCTCGCTGGCGGCGAGAACCCCGATCCTGGGCGAGTCGAGTCTCCCCCGCGCGGGAAAGCGCGTTCCTTGAGGGCCGGGCTTTTCGGCGGCAGCGGCGGTTTATGTTGTCAGAAATTCTTCGGAGGGGGGTCCATTCGGATCGATATGATATCGATGGCCGATTGGGTGGAAATGAGGACCGGAACAGGATTCGGCATCTCGGTGGCCGAAGCCGGGGAAGCTGTAATAGCTGCACCGAGGGCGGCCGCACCGGTGACGAGAGTAAGGAACATATTTCGCATCTAAGATTATCTCCTGTTTTACTGTGGTAGGCACCTGATTAGCACGCTCTGCCAGGGGGCCGGTCGCGAGTATTTCCAGCTCCACCTGAAGGAGGCTGGGCTGCCGGAAAAGTCCGGCAAAATCTTCCCGGTCTGCCGTGGCTGGGTGCAATCCGGAAAGACCCGCTCTGGTATGTGGGTGCTGTCCAGCCTGCTGCTGAATTCGGCCCGTCAGCTAAGAAGCGGGCAAGAGCTCAGGGCGGCGCCGCTGTGAAGCCGTCAGGCGGGCCGGGCCGGCACGGGAGGCGTTTGAGTTCTCCAGCCCGGATACGGGCTATGCCGCGGCATTTGCTTCGGGGTGAGGCCGCCGGAAAGCCCCGGTCTTTGCAGGCAGGGCCCCGGCCGGCGCGCTGGTGTGCTCTGCGCCACCGGGGATCTGCCTGGAGTTGTCCCGGAACCGACCCCAGACTGCTGGGGTCGAAAACGGTCAGTTCTTCCAGCGGGGGTCGTTGGGGACCGTGAGATGGCCGGTGGGGGTGGCGGAGGTGCTCAGGTCTGCGTATACGAGACGGGCGCCGCCCCCCCATGCATAGGCGTCTGCAGTCGCGAGAACCCATTCGGTGTGGCACAGATAGCGCTTGCTGTGGGCGGAGACGGAGATGGTGCCTCCCGTAACGATAGGGGACCGGCATTCATTGGACGCCGTCTCGGTGGTCTGGAGAGCGAAATCCTGCTTGATCAGGTTCGTTTCGGTCCAGCGGATCCCTGACACGCTCTTCGCCGAGTCCGCAGCGTTGCTGAGGAATCCGGCTCCGCGGACGTAGATCTTATCGCCAACGAGCTGGGATTCGAGGCAGCCGTGAAAGTTCAGGCCGGAATTCTTGACATTGAGGACGGGGCTGCCGCAGTAGGAGTTCACCGGATACGACACAGGGGTGTCGGCTACGGCAGGGGACGCGGCCGCCGTCACGGCGAGAAGACCGGCTGCTGCCACAGCGGCCCGTAAGCCTGTCGGGGAAAGTCTCTTACGCACTGAAAGTCACTCCTTGGAAGTATCTGTTGTCT
>NZ_JBITXX010000081.1:0-1374 GCF_044544925.1 Streptomyces sp. NPDC053431
GTCCTGTTCGGCGGGGTGGCCGTTGTGGAAGCGGGCGCCGGCTCGGACGAGGGCGACGAGGTGGGGTGCGGTGACCGCTCGCCAGCGGGCCTGGGCGGATTCGACGAGCTTGAAGACCATGGCGAGGGCGGCGGCCGGGCTGCCGGCGCCGCGGGTGACCTTGGTCCGGAGCTTCACCGTGGAGAAGGTCGACTCGATCGGATTCGTCGTCCGCAGGTGGATCCAGTGCTCGGCGGGGAATTCGTAGAACGCCAGCAGCTCGTCGACCTCGCCGGTGATCTTCTTCGCCGCCTTCGGCCACTTCGCCCCGTATGCCTTCTCGAACGCCGTGACAGCCTTCTCGGCATGGGCGCGGTCCTCCGCGTTGTAGATCTCCTGGAGCGCTTTCTTCGCGCCGGGCTGCGCGGACTTCGGCAGCGCGTTCATCACGTTCCGGGTCTTGTGAACCCAGCACCTCTGGTGTCCGGCCTGCGGAAACACCTCCGCCAGGGCCCGCCACAGGCCCATCGCGCCATCGCCGACGACGAGCACCGGGTCCCGCATCCCGCGTCGGCGGCAGTCCCGCAACAGATCGGCCCAGGACTCGGTGGACTCCCGCAGGCCCTCGGCGATCGCGATCAGTTCCTTGGTTCCGTCGACGCGGACGCCCATCAGGACCAGAAGGCAGGAGTGCGTCTGGGACAGGCGGATCTTGGGGCGGACTCCGTCGGCCCACACGTAGACGTAGTCGGATTCGGCCAGGTCGCGGCGCTGGAAGGCGGCGTGTTCCTCGGTCCACCTCCGGGTCAGGCGCGTCACGGTCGCCGGCGACAGGCCGGCCGCACCGCCCAGGAACTGCTCCATCGCGGGTATGAAGTCTCCGGATGACAGACCGTGGAGGTAGAGCAGGGGCAGGACCTCGCTGATCTTCGGGGACTTCCGGCACCACGGCGCGAGGATCTTGGAGGAGAACCGCATCCGCTCGCCGGACGCCTCATCCACGCGCTTGTCGTTGACTCGCGGGGCCGCGACCTTCACGGGCCCGGCGGCCGTGGTCACCGTCCGCGGGCGGTGCCGACCGTTGCGGACCACCAGCCGGCGGCCGGTCTCGTCGCGCCGGTCGGCGAGCTCGGCTATGTACTGCTCGACCTCTGCTTCCAGGGCGGCGGCCAGCATCCGCCTCGCACCCTCCCGGACGATCTCGTCGATCAGAGAGGTACCGGTCTCGGTGGTGCCGTCTTCGGTGACTACGCTGAGCACGGGCGTGCCTTCCCGACCCGCGTTCGCAGCGCGGGCCTACTCGGTGACCATGAGTCGATCACCCGGGAAGGTACGCCCTCCGTGTCTCACAAGGCACCTCGCCCCAGGCCGATCCACAAGTCCTGAGCATTGCTC
>NZ_JBITXX010000082.1:0-1283 GCF_044544925.1 Streptomyces sp. NPDC053431
CGCGGGCACGGCGGGCTCTACGACGCTCTGGCCGCGGGCCGGGTCGATGTCGCCCGGCTTCGGCGAGCCCTGGCGACGGTGTCGCTGCCGCGGGCGGCGGACGGCCGGCTGGTCCTGGCCGCCGACATCACCTGCTGGCTGCGGCCCAGTGCCCACACCTCACCGCAGCGGATCCTGTGCCACACCTACGGACGCGGCAAGGACCAGCACATTCCCGTTCCCGGCTGGCCCTACTCGATGATCTGCGCGCTGGAGACCGGCCGCAGTTCCTGGACCGCGCCGCTGGACGCCCTGCGTCTGGCACCGGGCGACGACGCCGCCACGGTCACCGCCCGGCAGATGCGCGAGCTGGTCGAGCGGCTGATCGAGGCCGGGCAGTGGAAGGACAGTGACCCGCAGATCCTGATCGTGGTGGACGCGGGATACGACGTGCCCCGCCTGGCCTTCCTCCTGAAGGATCTGCCGGTGCAGGTGCTGGGCCGGATGCGCTCGGACCGCGTCCTGCGCCGAGCAGTGCCGCCCCGTGAGCCCGGTGTCCGAGGCCGTCCGCCTCGCCATGGCGGCGAGTTCGTCTTCGGTGACCCGGCCACCTGGAACACCCCGGACGCGCAGACGGTGACCGCAACCCGTCTCTACGGCACCGCCACCGCCCGGGCCTGGGACCGGCTCCACCCGAGACTGACACACCGCTCGGCCTGGACCGCCCAGCTGGGCGCCCTGCCGGTCATCGAGGGGACCGTGATCCGCCTGCAGGTCGAGCACCTGCCCAGCGGCGCGACACCGAAGCCGGTATGGCTGTGGTGGTCGAGAACAGACGCCACCCCCGCCGACATCGACTTGCTCTGGCAGGCATTCCTGCGGCGCTTCGACATCGAGCACACCTTCCGCCTGTTCAAGCAGACACTGGGCTGGACCTGCCCGAAGATCCGCACCCCCGAAGCCGCCGACCGCTGGACCTGGCTGATCATCGCAGCGTTCACCCAACTACGGCTCGCCCGCCCGCTAGCGGCAGACCTCCGGCGACCGTGGGAGACACCCAGCCCGCCCGACAGACTCACCCCCGCACGAGTCCGCCGCGACTTCCGGCACATCCGCCCCAAGGCCGCCTGCCCGGCCCGAGCACCGAAAACTCCGCACCCCGGCCCAGGACGCCCGCCAGGAAGCAAGAACACTCGGCCGACCCCACGCCACGACGTCCACACAGTCCGCAAAACAGACACCACGAAACCGAAGGCGAAGAAGTCAACGACCCCACGGCCTCGCCGCACAGGTTAAAGATCAAG
>NZ_JBITXX010000083.1:0-1201 GCF_044544925.1 Streptomyces sp. NPDC053431
GTCGAGGCGTTCGGGAATGGTGTGCTGGATGCCGCGTCGCCGGAGGTAGCCGCGGTTCTTTCGGGACGTGTAGGCCTTGTCGGCCAGGACGTGATCGGGCCGGGTGCGGGGTCGGCCTGCCCCGGTGCGGGGCACGCGGACCTGCTCCAGCACATGTCGGAGTTGTGGGCCGTCGCCGTAGTGGCCGGGCGTCAGGACGAGAGCGAGGGGCCGGCAGCGCCCCTCGGCTGCGAGGTGGATTTTGGTGGTGAAGCCTCCTCGGGAGCGTCCCAGGCACTCGCCGATCGGACCACCTCCGCCAGCCGGATGGCCAGTTTCCGCGGCACCGGATCGACCCGATTCGTTCCCTGGACGCTCCCCTTTTGAGGCCTCACGGCCGCTGGCGCCTTCCTCGCGCCGGCGGCGTGCTGATGGGCCCGCACCGCGGTCGAGTCCACCGACACCTCCCAGTCGATCCGGCCCGCAGCGTCCTCGGCGGCCTGGATCCGGGACAGCGACATCGCCCAGGTTCCATCCGCTGACCAGCGGCGATGCCGCTTGTAGATGGTCTCCCACGGACCGAACCGCTCCGGGAGGTCCCTCCACCGGACACCCGTCCGCACCCGGTACAGCACCCCGTTGATCACCCTGCGGTGATCACTCCAGCGGCCTCCACGCGTACCACCACGGGGCAGGAACGACTCCAGCCGTTCCCACTCCGCGTTCGTCAGATCCCCACGGCCCATACGACGAGCCTGACCTCAACACCCCGCCTCTGTCAGGAGATCCGAGAAACAGCGCCTAGCTTGATCTTTAACCTCGGGGTCCGAACGGGGCCTCGTACTTGATCACTCGGACTGGTAACTGCCGTACGCACAGGCGGCCTTCGGCTGAGCATGTGATCCGACCAAGGAACACACAAGCTCAGCACGAAGGCCGTGGGGATGAGTCTGTCGCATCATGCTGTCCGGCAGGATCCGTTTGCGGGACTGTCACGCTTCCGGGGTGAGTTCCACTCCTGTCTGACCAGGCGTGCGGACGCCCTGTTCGAGCTTGCGGACGCGGTGTTGTGCGCCGACGGTCCGGTCCGGTCGCTGGTGGAACTGTCGCTGGTGGGCGAACACCGTCGCGGGCACGGCGGGCTCTACGACGCTCTGGCCGCGGGCCGGGTCGATGTCGCCCGGCTTCGGCGAGCCCTGGCGACGGTGTCGCTGCCGCGGGC
>NZ_JBITXX010000084.1:0-1153 GCF_044544925.1 Streptomyces sp. NPDC053431
TGCGGCTGGATCACCTCCTTTCTAAGGAGCACAGTACCGATTGCAGGCAAACGTTCTGCACGGTCAGCTCATGGGTGGAACGTTGATTAGTTGGCGTGAGTGACCTGATGGTCTTCCTAGTACTGCTTCGGCGTGGAACGGAACGGCACGGACGGGGCTCACGCTTGGCACGTTGTTGGGTATCTGAGGGTACGGCCGAAAGGTCTTGCCTTCGCGATGCCGGCCCCAGTGCACTCGGTCCGTAGGGATCGGGGTGATGGGTGGCTGGTCGTTGCTTGAGAACTACACAGTGGACGCGAGCATCTGTGGCCAAGTTTTTAAGGGCGCACGGTGGATGCCTTGGCACCAGGAACCGATGAAGGACGTGGGAGGCCACGATAGTCCCCGGGGAGCCGTCAACCAGGCTTTGATCCGGGGGTTTCCGAATGGGGAAACCCGGCAGTCGTCATGGGCTGTCACCCATGCCTGAACACATAGGGCATGTGGAGGGAACGAGGGGAAGTGAAACATCTCAGTACCCTCAGGAAGAGAAAACAACCGTGATTCCGGGAGTAGTGGCGAGCGAAACCGGATGAGGCCAAACCGTATGCGTGTGAGACCCGGCAGGGGTTGCGCATGCGGGGTTGTGGGATCTCTTTTTCACAGTCTGCCGGCTGTGAGACGAGTCAGAAACCGTATGGATAGGCGAAGGACATGCGAAAGGTCCGGCGTAGAGGGTAAGACCCCCGTAGCTGAAATTCATGCGGCTCGTTTAAGAGACACCCAAGTAGCACGGGGCCCGAGAAATCCCGTGTGAATCTGGCGGGACCACCCGCTAAGCCTAAATATTCCCTGGTGACCGATAGCGGATAGTACCGTGAGGGAATGGTGAAAAGTACCGCGGGAGCGGAGTGAAATAGTACCTGAAACCGTGTGCCTACAAGCCGTGGGAGCGTCGGGATCTTCGGATCCTCGTGACTGCGTGCCTTTTGAAGAATGAGCCTGCGAGTTTGCGGTGTGTTGCGAGGTTAACCCGTGTGGGGAAGCCGTAGCGAAAGCGAGTCCGAATAGGGCGTTTTAGTAGCACGCTCAAGACCCGAAGCGGAGTGATCTAGCCATGGGCAGGTTGAAGCGGAGGTAAGACTTCGTGGAGGACCGAACCCACCAGGGTTGA
>NZ_JBITXX010000085.1:0-1033 GCF_044544925.1 Streptomyces sp. NPDC053431
TGGGCTTGATCCGCTTTGACGGACATCTGAGATCAGGGGCTCCCGCCCCGGAAGGATGATGTTCATCATGGAGAGCATGGGGAAGAAGAAGCCGCGCCCTCGCCGTTCGTTCACGCAGGAGTTCAAGGCTGAGATCGTCGACTTGTGCCGACGGGGGGACCGGTCGGTCGGTCAGGTCGCCAAGGACTTCGATCTGACGGAGACCGCGGTGCGGGACTGGGTTAAGCAGGCCGAAATCGACGCGGGTGAACGCGACGGCCTGACCAGCAGCGAACGTGAGGAACTGGCCGCACTGCGGCGGGAGAACCGCAGGCTGCGCGAGGACGTCGACATCCTCAAGCGTGCGACGGCTTTCTTCGCGACGGAGACCCGGTGAACGTGGACCCGTTCATCGAGGCGGAGAAAACCGCAGGTCACAACGTCAAACGGACGTGTGAACTCCTCGAGGTCTCCAGAACCGCCTACTACACCCGCCGCAACGGCACCCCTGGCCCCCGGGCGGTGCGGGACGCCGCGCTCACCGAACAGATCACCGTCATCCACCAGCAGTCCCGCGGAACCTATGGTGCTCCGCGCGTCCATGCCGCCCTGAAGCGCGAAGGCGCCGACTGCGGACGCCGCCGGGTCGCACGACTGATGCGACAGGCCGGACTCGCGGGCCGACACCGACGGCGTCGCCACCGCACCACCATCCCCGACCCACTTGCTGTCACCCGCCCTGACCTGGTACTTCGCGACTTCCAACCCGACGCTTCGGCCCTCGACACCCGCTGGTGCGGCGACATCACCTACATCGCCACCGACGAGGGCTGGCTCTACCTGGCCACCGTCATCGACATCGCCTCCCGCCGCGTCGTCGGCTGGGCCACCGCGGACCACCTGCGAACCGAACTCGTCGCCGACGCACTCACAGCCGCGTGCCGCACCCGTCGGCCGGCCGGTCCGGTGATCTTCCACTCCGACCGCGGCTGCCAATACACCAGCCGTGAACTCGCCACCCTCGCAGACAAGTTCAGCATTCGTCTGTCGGTCG